>BBZO01000003.1 GCA_001304875.1 Clostridia bacterium UC5.1-2E3 | reverse complement strand
TGCCTTTGCGGGGACTAGCTTTTATAATAGATGAAGAATTTTACTCTGGAGGTGCACATGGAATCCACTACTGCCGTGAGAAAATATTACAGCGAGATCGACGTGGCCAGGGGCTTTGTCCTCTTTCTGACCGTGTTTGCGCACACGCTGACGGGCCACACGTTCTGGTTCAACTGGGTTTCCAGTTTTATCATGCAGGCGTTCTTTTTCCTGTCGGGAATGACGTTCAATCCGGACAAATTTGACGGCTTCGGCCATTTTCTGAAGGTGAAAATAAAAAAGCGGGTGATCCCGTATTTTGCCATCTGCCTGGTGGGGCTTATCATCTGCCTCCTGCGGCCGGACTACCGGGCGCGCTCTTCGAGGCGGGGTGGAGCTATGAGCTTACGTGGCTTCTCTACTACGCGCAGCCCCGGAATCTCTACATCGGGCAGGTGTGGTTTCTGGCGGGGCTTTTTATGACCGAGGTGCTTTTCTACCTGTGGTTCCGGGTGCTTGGAAAGACCCATCCGCTGGTGCGCTTCTACAGCGTCGTGGTCATCGCCTGGCTGGGCGTGAAGATCAATGTAATCAATCAGTTTTTCCCCACCATGGGGCGGCTGCCCTGGAAGATGGACATGGCGGTGGGGGCCCTGGTGTTTATGATCGCCGGCTATTACGTGCACCGGTCGGGCATTCTCTATAAAATGGTCCGCTACTATCTGTACGCGATGCCGCTTCTGGTGGGACTCAACTGGTATTTCGGGCCCATTCTGGGCGGGTACGTGAATCTGTGCGACTGCGTGTACTCCCCGGCTCCGCTGTACTACACGGCGTCGTTCCTGGGGATTTTCGCGGTGTGCCTGACGGCGGTGATTCTCAGGCACTGGCGGTTCTGGCAGTTCTGCGGCCACTACTCGCTGCCGCTGTTTGCGTCGCAGACCATTTTCATTTACCTGGTTATCGAGACTATCTACCATTTCACCGGCGTCTGGCAGGATCCGGTCACCAGCAATAAAATGGCTCTGCTCATCGCTGTCATTGCCTTCGCGCTGATGCTTCTGATGATCTGGCCGTATCACGTCTGGAAGACCAGGCGGGCGAAGTGAGGTTTCATATGAAACGGATTCGTTTTACACTGTTTGTCGCCGCGGTCACAACTGTCTTGTATCTGGCGGTGGAGGCGCGGCAGGGGCTTTTTTCCCAGCCTTCAGCCTTAAAAATTTTCTGATTATCGGGGCTTTCGCCGCGGGGGCGTCGTGGATTCACTGGAAGCGGATGGCGCGTCTGGCCAGTCGGGAAATTGCCGCCACTGGACTTCCGGGAGACCGGGAAACGAATGCTTCCCCGGTGCGCGCTTACCTGGGCGAGGTGCTCTGCGGCAACGTGCGGCGGCCCGGGCGCATCGTCTACATGGACTGGCTCCGGGTGCTGGCCGCGGTGCTTGTGGTGGCGCTGCACATCATCCGCTCCACCGTGGAGAAACTGCCGGTGCACACGCCGTCCTGGGAATTTTTCTCTGATTTGAGCTCCCTGTTTGCGGTGTGCAACGTGCTGTTTGTGCTGATCAGCGGGGCGCTGATTCTCGGAAAACGGCCGGGCGAAAAGGATGATTCTATTCTCCGCTTTTACGGAAAAAAGGCTGTGAATGTCCTGGTTCCCTGCTTTCTCTATTTTCTGTTTTATATGTTTTACGCCTTCGGTCTTTCCGCTCTGTATCCGGCGAACTGGGGCAATCTGCTCCGGCAGTTTGCCGGCAACACCACCGGGCTGACGCCGCATTTCTGGCTGGTACACGTGATTCTCCTGTTTTACGTGGCGGCGCCGTTTTTCAAATGTCTGACCCGGCAGATGAGGGACGGGACGGCGGCGGTCATGGCGGCGGTTATTTTCCTCGCCCACTGTTATTTTCTCTACGGGTCTTACGCCGGCATGGGGTACGTGGCCACCACGTTTCTGGGGGCCTGGGACGCGGTGTTCCTTCTGGGGTATTTCTGCACCACCGAAATCGCGCTCCGGCTGTACCGCTTTTTGCTGGCGGGTGCGGCGGCGGCCGTCGTGTTCATCCTTTTTGCAGTGCACGCCATCGACGGCTATGAGATTCTGGTGTTCAACAACGCCCCGCCCATGCTGCTTCTGGGCTGCGCGCTGTTTCTGACGTTCAGAACGTACGGGGATACTGTGTTTTCGCGGATTCCTTCGCTGTTTGCGGTGCTTGCAAAGTACAGCTTTCCGGTGCTCATGATTCACTGGTTTGTGTTTTTTGAGATTGTGGAGAAACGGCTGGGCGTGAATGGAATGATGTTTGTGGGCGGCGGGCTGACGGGACTGGCTGCGAGGATGCTTTTGAGTACGGTGCTGACACTGGCGATCAGCGCGGCGTTCGCCGTGGTGTTTGACAATACGGTGGTGCTGTGCGTGGAAACGGTGTTGGAGGGAGTGTCTGGGAAAGCGCTGGGGAAGATGTTCGGAACAACACCGGGCGCAGAAAAAGGGGGAGAGGGCTGACGATCATCCTGTCCGGTGGTCAGCCCTCTTTTTTCATCCGTTCAATCGGTTCAGCACCCAGGCCATATTCCGGCCGATATTCCGCATGTTCTCCATTCCTTCCTCATCGCCGCGGACACTTCCCTGGCCTTCGCTATCCTGGGAATGGATTTGAGTTTTTATGAGATTATCCACAAAACGGGAGAACTGCTCCACGGTGGTTTCCAGCTTCGCTTCCAGCCGCTCCATTTCCGCCTCGCCGGTTCTCCACCACTCGCTGGAACGCTTCATACGCGGCTGCGCTCATTGGCGCCTTGGGTTCGGTATCGTCGTTGATCTGGAAGTCAAAGGGGGGCTTGCGTATGCTGTTGCAGATGGTATTGCAGGCAACGCCCTGTTTCTGTATACGCAAGGCCCATTCTTTCGCGTCGGCCAGCCTCACGCTGTCAATGCTGGCCTCCCCCAGCTTGTCGTCAAGGTCTTTCTGTAACGAATACACAAACTTAGGATTCCCAAAGGTGTCTATATATTATAAGCGTATCTTCCGTCTGATCGCTGGCTTTCTCCAGATTTCAAAAGGCGGCCTTTGCTCCACTGATTTCTGATATTTATGCGATATATTTTATCTCTGCATATTCGTAATGCTGTTGTAGCGTTTGTAACATATCCTCTTTGGCTGCTAAATCCGTTTGCATGATAACGGACTTTGGAATACTGACTTTTATTTTCATGCCGGTTTTTTGTACTGTAAAAGCAGATGCAGGAAGTCCAGTGGACAATTTTACAGCTTCGCAAATATCTTTGTCCTGTGTGATTCCGCCTGTCAACTCATGAAATGATTCAGCTAAGAGAACAACAGGGTTTTTGATTGATGTCACAAAGAGAACAATCAAAAATAAAAAAGTCACCGGTGTAATGCAAAAATCCCAGAATGGAATCTAAGGGGATGCTCCACAAAATAAGGATTGCCACACCAATTGAAGCTGACTGCAAACCATCAATAAGATTAGCCTGATACTCTGCATGTAACATTGTACTTGTGCTATTTGTTTTTTGTATTGCTTGCGATTAAATACAGACAGACCAATACAAAGCACAGTCATCGCTACCGAATAAGCCGGAACTGGTGCCGTGTTCATTATCTGCCCATTTCCGTTAAGGAAATAATCAAAAGCGACCTGCGCCGAACTTATCAGGGCATGAATCATCACTGCAATTATCAGTACAGACTTGAAAATTGCATATAGCGGTTCCAGAAAATAAAGACCTTGTGGGTAACGTTTTGTTGTTTTCCCACTTAGCTTTGAAATTAAAACAGCAGTAACTGACGATATAACTAAAATCAGAGAGAAGAAACCATCAAGAAAGAGCATTTGCAGACCAGTAATAAGCCACATACCGGTTCCCGCTGCGGCTATAATTAAATTTACTAATGTCGTTATTATTAAAGCTCTTTTTTCAATTTGCTTCTGTGTCATAATCCGTCCCCTTTCTATAAAGCTGGATTTCATTATCTAAGGCGTCGCTATACTTTTGGAATAAAGCTATCAAATTTTCTTGTTCCTCTACGGTCAGAACAGAAAAGGCACGGTTTTCTGCCTGAATGAGAGGTTCGACTAATTGTTCGCACAATTTCATACCTCTATCCGTTAAGTGAATGTATTTATTTTTTCGATTGCCAGCCGCAAAGTTAAGTTGGACAATCTCTTTTTTTTCTAAAACTTTCAAGGCGGAATTGATCGTTTGTGGTGAGCAGCGCCACGTTTCACATATTTCCGACTGTGTAGGAGTTCTCTCGCTGGTATAAGCAGAGTATAAAATCCACATAGTAGTGAGAGAAAATCCACTTAACGAAAGATAATTGTGATAAATCCTGTCAATCTTACTATCCAGCTGGTTATAGTCCATAAGATTTTTACTATATCTTGTTTTCATATTGTACCTCCATATCGCTTTCATTTTATCCGAATCAGGATTATAATACTACGAACTCGGATAAAAATCAAACATTTTCCCGAAACATATTTTTTACACTCAACAAAACAGCGAAGCTGGTACACTCTCAAGCGTATCTGCTTCGCTGTCTGCATAACAAAAAACCCGCCCAATGGAGCGGATTTTCATGGCTCTGGAAATTTTCCGTAAATTCTTGATGCAGGGTAGTATGCCCTGCGTATTTCATACATTCACAGATTGCCTCATTGGTGGCGGAAAACGTGAATAAAAGACAAATTAAAATAGATCAATAGACCAAATATTATACCGTCAATATTTTTCAGATCTGCAATCAAATTTTCCAAAGAAACAATTACCGATGTCCCTCATTCTGGTAAAATGACAACAAGTTAGGGTTATCCTCACACTCAAGATAAATAACTCCACCGCCAATCTGCCGTTGGGTATGCATTTTTCATATAATTCCGTTTTGAAAAACAAACCATTGGTCTGCGCTCCTCACTGTTTTTCCGTCGTATGAGTTCCCGACAGACCGCACAATCACACGGTCAATTCGATCTGGTTCCCCTCGATGGCCACGATACAGCTCTCATAATACCCGTCCCCGGTGGTTCTGGGGCCGCTGACCACCTGGAAGCCGTCCGCTTTCAGGCGGGCCGTCAGCTCGTCCACCTTCTCCCGGCTTCCGACGCCAAACGCCACGTGAATAAAGCCGGTCCTGGAGAGGGCCTTGGGCCCGTCCTCCAGTTCCGGCTTATGCATGATCTCCAGACGGGTTCCGCCGTCGAAGGTCAGAAAATAAGATCTGAAATCTGTGGTCTGGTTGTGGTAGCCGTCGTTGGAAACAGCACCTAAGTAATTTACGAAGAAATTTCTGGCAGCCTCTAAGTCGTTTACGTACATGGCGATGTGATCGATCCTCATAAAGAATACCCCCGTTCTTTTTTGAGGATAGAATATCACAGTTTCCCCTGTACTGCAACAGAGAAGAGGGCCTGCTGAGGGCGGCTGTGTTTTAATCTTCCCGCTCCAGAATCCGGCAGGACAGCGGTTCCAGACACAGCGCCGCCCCGCAGGACTCTCCGCTCTCCGCGTCTCTCCAGGCTCCAGGTACGGAAATCTCCGCCGGCCCATGTCCGAAGTTCATGACAAACACCACGCTCCCCGGCTCCTTTTCCGCTTCTCCCTCTCCTGCTCCGCGCTGCCGCTGCGTCACCGTCACCCCATAAGGCAGCCTGACGCCCAGGGGATTCTCCAGACCGGCAAGTGTCCCCACATTTCCATAGAATGCCCTCAGAAAGTCCAGGCTGGACATGGCCGCCAGAAAATAGGCGGCTCCTTTTCCCCACGCGTTCCGTGTTATGGCGGATATCCCGCATAGAAATCCCGTTCGTACACTGCCAGCACCTCGGTTCCCTCTCCCGGGTGCACTACAGCGCACAGCTTTTGCGCCGGATATTCCGTTCCCTCATAGCAGAACTGATTGGCAAACTCCTCGGAGGGCGCGTCCAGCTCCTCCGGCTCGATTCCCAGCACCTCCGCCAGAGGATGACGCCCCGTAAAGCATAAATCCGTCTCATCCACGCAGCCGCTGAAACAGGTCGTCACATAGATTCCCCCGTTTTCCACGAACTGCCGCACCCTCTCGGCATAGCCTGGCTGATACAGATAATTTAAGGGCGCCGACACCAGCCGGTAATCGGAAAGAGAGTCTTCCATTCCGATGATGTCCAGCTCGATTCCCGCCTCCCAGAACGCCCGGAAATGCTCCATCACGGATCCGGGATAGTCCAGATCCAGCCTCGGACCCGTGGTATTTTCCAGGGCCCACCAGTTCTCCCAGTCAAACAGCAGCGCGGCCTTCGGACGGTTCACCGTGCCTTCCAGAAGTCCGCCCAGACGGGAAAGCCTCTCCCCCACCTCCGTCACTTCCCGAAACGTGCGGGTGTCCTTCCCGCCGAAATGATCCACCACTGCGCCGTGGAATTTCTCATAGGCCCCCCTCCCCTTTCTCCACTGGAAATACAGCACGGAATCGGAGCCGTGGGCCACCGCCTGCATGCTTGACAGCATATGCATCCCCGGGCGTTTCAGCGGATTGTACTCCCTCCAGTTGACGGCGGACGGCACGCTCTCCATCAGAAGGAACGGCGCTTTCTTCATGGACCGCATCAGGCTGTGTCCGGCCGCCGCCCACACGGCCTCCGGCACCTCGTCCCGGCTCCTGTGCCAGAACGGATAGCAGTCCCAGGAAATGACATCAAATTCATTCTTCAGCCTGCTGTAGTCTAAGTTCTTAAAAAGCCCATGAGGTTTGTGGTCACCGGAAGGCGGGAGTATTTCCTTACCGCCTGTATTTCTTCCCGGCAAAAAGACGCCATCTGGCTGGTCACAAACCGTTTCCAGTCCAGGGTCAGCCCGGACATGGTCCATTCCCCATGGGCCGCCGGGCTGTGGATCTGGCTCCAGTCCGTGTATACATGGCTCCAGAATCTTCCCCACCACGCCTGGTTTAGGCGCTCCAGCGTTTTGTACCTCTCCTTAAGCCACTGCCGGAACGCTTCCTGGCACCTCTCGCAGTGGCAGGCCCCGTCAGAAAAATTTCCTCCCAGTTCGTTGGAAATATGCCAGAGAATCACATTGTCCCTGGTTCCAAAGCGCAGGGAAAGCCGTTCGTCCAGCGCGCGGATTTTCTGCCGCATCACAGGGGAGGTATAACAAAAGTTGTGGCGCTTTCCCGGGAGATTTCGCACCCCGTTCTCCTGCACCTGCAGAACCTCCGGATATTTCTGCGCAAGCCAGTGCGGTATGGCGCCGGAGGGGGTGGCCAGAATCACCTGGATGCCCTCCTCCCCCAGCCGGCTGATCCGCTCCTCCAGCCAGTCAAACTCATAGTTTCCCTCTTCCGGCTCCAGCATGGCCCAGGAAAATACACCCAGAGTCACACAGTTCACCCTGGCCTTCTTCATAAGCCGCACATCCTCACAGAGCACCTCCGGATGCTCCAGCCACTGTTCCGGATTGTAATCTCCTCCATGGAGCAATCTTCCTTTTATCATCGCTTCCTCCGGCACGGGATCAGTTTTTGAAATCTTCCATTGTATACCGCTTCATCATTGCCCCATATTTCATGCGGACAATCTCGTTGCGCTTTAAGACATCCTCTTCCTTGCCGACGTACTGACAGCGGATGCAGTAATATTCATCCTTTTCCCTGTCGTAAAACATATCGATATCAAGATCCCGCATAAAGCAGAGCGGGCAGCGGTAATTTAATTTGCCTTTTCCAGCCTGAGCCATGTGGATACTACCTCCTTATCTGAAATCTCTGTGGTATAGCCTAATGTAAACATGGGAGAAAACGCATAGCCTTCCCGGACATAACCTTTCGCGGACGGCTTATCCGTATACATGGATACCTTCGTCTCAATGGCGGGGATCACAGCGCTCACCTGCGCCGCTCCCTCCATTTCCTCCTCCCTGCATTTATATTCGTAGCTGATTTCCTTTGTCTCTTTGTCTTTCTCGCAGGCCAGGGTGATTCCGTCATATCTTCGGGGTATTCCGTGGTGCCGTAGCATGCCACCATATACTCATTTAAGCCCACCTTTGCCGCGGGATCGCTCATTTCCAGGATTCTCCGCTCAATCTGCAGGGCCTGGCTTCCCTCCTCAAAGATCACTCTCGTCTGAAGCTTCAGCGTGAGATCGTAAAATTCGATGTCCACCGGATCCAGGGTAAGGATTCTTCTCTTGCCGCCGGTCTCCATGGGCTCCTCGGAGAAATGTGCCTTGGTCCGGCACAGGCACAGATCCACTTCCTCGCCTTTGTAGGTCAGCTTGGCGCTGCGCACCGTCCCCTCACCCGCATAGTGGGTGAAATATCCCGCTCTGTATTTTTCCTGGATTAAGAACGGATAGGAGGCGTCCTGGACATGCTTCGTGCCGATGCCCACCTCCCACTTGAGCTTCGCCGCATAGGGGCGGAGATCCACGATCGCGCCGCCCTGGTCCATGTTGACGCAGGCCCGCATGAAGGGATCACAGTACCAGAACAGTTGCTTGTCGGAACCGTAGAGCACGTCCTTCCACAGGGCGCACTCCGGCTCCGTGTAGGTCTTTTTCTCTCTGTAGTAGTCGGCAAACTCGCCCATGGTCATGTCGCTTAAAAGGCCCTCGCGTTTCAGCTTGCCGTAATAGGCCATACCGTCCTCATAGGACTTTTTCAGAAGCTCATAGGGAGCCTCCCAGCGCCCCATCTTGTTGAGCCAGCCGGGACCCACGAACATCATATTGTAGGCGTAGCCGTTATTGTACTGCTCCAGCGCCCGGTACTGATCGATAATATTATAGAGATAGGGATACTCCCATGTCTTCGTGTCGTAAATCATTCCGCGCAGTACGTTCTGGGGGTGGGTGCCGAAGTTGGAGCCATTGCCGTCATAGCAGGCTAAAAGGTCCCTGGACAGATGGGGAATGGCTACGATTCCGCTGTCCTCCTGCTCGTTGGCCGCCGGCGCATGGGTGTTGGCCTTTGACGGGATCCAGGGATTCCAGGGGCCCCCGTCGAACAGCGTGTACCAGGAATTGTTGCAGGTATGGTAGGCCTTGGGGCCCTCCTCCCAGCAGGTGGCAATAGCACATTTCACCGACGGATAGGCCTCCTTAATATAGTTGATCAGCTCCGCGTCCATGTAGTACGCACCGGTGGATTCGGGGTAAAACCCGAAAATATCGTGGAATTTTCCGAACACATCATCTATGATGGACTTTTTATCTTCCATGGAGAACATCCAGATACAGAAGTCCTTGGTCTTATACTTTTCCCTGAACTGCTCGCAGGGAAGGCCCAGAAGCGACAGTGCAATCTCATCCCCGTATTTTTCATGGTCTTCCCTGGCAATCTGGATTGCCTCCTCGTTGAACAGGGATGCGTAGGTCATATGAATGGTCGTCTTCAGACCGTTTTTGTGGGCGGTCTCCTGCTGGAATTTAAAGATGTCCAGCGACTCTGTCAGCAGCGCCTTTCTGCCGATGTCCTCCTCTTTTCCGTGCCCCGTCACCTTCTCGGCGTACTCCGGCACCATCTCGGGGCGGTGAATGATATTCACAATAAATTTATCCATTTTTTGTACCAAACCTTTCTGTCTGAAATTTACAGGCATCAATGCCCGTTCTCTCCGGGGCGGTTCCCCGCCTGCGGTTCAAAATCCCGAATGGTTTCCAGGGCCTTCAGGGCGTGCCCGTCATAATCAAACAGCGCCTGATTCGCCCACTCGTTTCCTCCGGGGCCCTTCTCCTCGATGTAGGCAAGGGCTTCCTCCCCGGCCCATCCGCTGCCCGGCACGGGAAGCCAGCCCGGCTCCCAGTAGTAAAAGCCCTGACACCCCGGAACCCTGGCAATCCTCGTCATGAAATCCTGCATAAAATCGCTCTGGCCCTCCGGGGTCATGGGATACTCCACCTTCGCCGCCAGCTCCGGCTTTGAAGCCATCCCTTTGCGTTTCTGGGGAGGAAGCTTCTCATACTCTGCGTAATCCCGCAGGTATGTCCTGTGGAAACCTCCGCCACATTCAGCGCCTTGCCGTAGCGCACCGCAAGATCCTGCATATTGTCCTCGAGCTGTCCCAGGGTTCCATGCCAGAAGGGGTAATAGGACAGGCCAATCACCTCAAACTCCTCTCCCCTCTCCATAAACGCGTCAAACCATTCCCGGTAGAGGGCATTGTTCCCTCCATTATCCAGGTGCAGCATCACCGGCAGATCCGGCTCCACGCTCCGCACGGCGCGGATGCCCGCATTTAACAGCCCCGCGATATGATCGTAGGCCGGGCGCTTTCCGTAGGGCCATAAAAGCCCGTTGCTCAGCTCGTTTCCAACCTGTATCATAGTGGGAAACACGTCCTTTTCCTTCATGTCCAGAAGGGTCTGTCTGGTGAAGCGGTAGACAGCCTGCTCCAGTTCCGGTCCGTCCATGCCGCGCCACGCCTTGGGCACCCGCTGCTTGCCCGGATCCGCCCAGAAATCGCTGTAATGCAGATCCAGAAGAAAGCCGAAGCCCATATCCAGGACGCGCCGCCCCAGCTCCAGAGTCGTCTTCATATCGTTGGTTCCCGCACCGTAGGGGACGCCGGACTCGCTGTACGGGTCATTCCAGAGCCTTAAGCGGATGGAATTGGCGCCGTACGACTTCAGAATTTCCAGAAGGCCCTTTTCCTGACCGTCCTGATAGTATCTGGCTCCCAGCTGCTCCAGCTCCTTTAAGGAGGACACATCCATTCCTTTGATAAACGGTTTCATACGATTCTCGTTCCTTTCCTGTCTGAGTTATCCCTTCACTGCGCCGTTGGTTACTCCCTCCACATAGAACTTCTGCATCAGAATGAACAGAATGGAGATGGGGATTGACACCAGCACGCCGCCTGCGCAGAACTGTGTAAAATATGTATTGATCAGGCTCTTCTCCAGCATATTGTAAAGTCCGACGGCCACCGTCCACTGGGAGGCCACACCGGAATTTAAGATCATCTTCGCATAGACAAAATCCATCCACGGCACCAGGAAGGAGCTGATCACGGTGTAAACGATGATCGGCTTGCTCATGGGCATGACCACCTTGAAAAACACCTCCGCCTCGCTGGCCCCGTCCAGATAGGCCGCTTCCCGCAGCACGGGAACCGTGTCCAGGAAGCCCTTGGCAATCAGATATCCCAGGCCCGACGACGCCGAGTACACCAGGATGAGGCCGACGTGGCTGTTGGTCAGATCAAAGCTTTTCAGTATAAAGTACACCGCAATCATGGCCAGAACGCCCGGGAACAGGTTGATGATCACGGAAATATTCATCAGCGTCCTTCTCCCCTTAAACCGCATGCAGGAGGTGGCGTAGGCCACCATCAGCACGAAGGCCGTGGAAATCACGCAGGTGAAGCAGGCGATCACAAACGTATTCCAGAACCAGCGCGGGAACTGGGCCACGGAATCTGCTCCCAGAAGGAGGTTCCTGTAATTGTCGATCCCCCATTCCGTGGGGAAGAATGTGGAGGTATTCATTCCCGTGTATTTGCTGAAAGAGGTGGCCGCAAGCCATACGATGGGCACCAGCCAGACAAACGCCAGAAATGTAAGCAGCGCATAGCGCAGACAATCAGATGCTTTCCGTTTCATTATTGATACCCCTCCTCTCTGTCCCCTCTCGTCATGCGGTTAAAGGCGACCAGCGTAAATGCGGCGCACACCACGAACACGACGATGCCGATCACAGCGGCCATCTTATAGTTGTAGTAATCCTGCGTCAGGCGGAACAGCCAGGTCACCAGAAGATCGACCTCCTTGGCCTGGGAATTGGCCAGGGCCTGGTTGGTGGTGGTGTAGACATCCTGTGTCAGCAGGTAAATCACGTTAAAGTTGTTAATGTTCTTCACAAAATCCGTCACCAGCGCCGGCCCGGTGATCATCAGCAGATGCGGCATGGTGATATGCTTAAAAATCTGGTAGCGGTTAGCGCCGTCAATGCGGGCGCTCTCTACCTGGTCCAGAGGCAGATTCATCAGGCTCCTGTGGCGATCAGCATCTGGAAGGGCACGCCCACCCAGATATTGATGAGGACGATCATCACGTGCGCCCAGCCCGGCGAGGACAAAAACGGAATGTACGAGGTGCTGATCAGCCCGCGTCTCTCAAAAACTCCGTCAGGCCGATATTGGCGCAGATCGTGTTGACGATGCCCCCGTTGGCAAAAAAGTTGCGCACCAGCAGCAGTGACACGAACTGAGGCACCGCGATGGTCACCATGAACAGGGTTCGCCACATCTTTTTGCCCTTCACCCGTTTGTGGTTAATGAGAATCGACAGAAGGATTCCGCCGATGTAGGTGGTAAAGGTGGCAAAGACCGCCCATACCAGCGTCCAGATCAGAACACGCACGAAAGAATATCCGAACGTGATGGTCAGTCCGCCGCCGCCGAACAGATTGACAAAGTTCGTAAGCCCCGTCCAGGTAAACAGCTCTCCCGGCGGCATGTGCTGCTGGTCGTAGTTGGTGAACGCCACCAGAACCAGTATTAAGAGCGGGATCACGGTGAACAGCACCACGCTCGCAACCGGCAGAGCCAGCAGCGTCTTGTAGAAATTCTCGTTCCGGTATGTATCTACATCCTCCAGGAACGTATTGATATGCTCGCCCCGCTCCGCCATTTTCTGCAGCTCCCAGGCCCGTTTCACGTTACAGATATAGATGACCAGAAACGTGCCCCATATCACAAAGGTGACCACAGAAAATAAAAGGATCATGAAGGAATTGTCATAATCGTTAAATTCGTTTTTCATGGTCATAATGTTGAAGACCGCTTCCCGCTTCACCGTTCCCAGCGTACCAAATTTAGGGACATACTGCATGCCGATGGCCGCAGTGTATAAGATCACCAGCGCCTCAAAAACGGTCATCAGCACCGACTTTATATACTGCTTTCTGCCAAAATACCCCGCACCCATCCACAAAAGCGACAGCTTCACGAAAAAATCTCCGTGCTGGACGGCACGCTTAAAATCCCCGAAAAATTGTCCGGCTCCGCGGACGCACGCCGCGGCCTTTTTCTGGACCTTTTCCATATTGCTCTCCTTTCTTCTCACTTCCCCAAAGGGCTGTCCTCCGCCCGGCTACTGAACCGGAGCCGTCACGCCTTCCACCAGCGTATCCAGCGCGGCCTGTATTCCGGCTGTATCGCCTTCCTTAAACACGCCCTTGGCCACCATCTCGCCAAAGGTTTTGGCCGGATCCCAGTAGTTTTGGCCCACACTCTGGATCACGCCGTAGTTGTACTGTTCTCCCAGAGTCGCGATGGCTATGTTCTGCTGGACAATATCGGTATTCATCACATTGATATTGGAGGGGCCGGTGCTGTTCTTCTCGAAGCTCTTCATCTGCGCCTCCTCGTTGGTCATCCAGTCCGCGAAGAGAACCGCCCATCCCACATACTCTGAATAGGCGTTGACCGCCACCAGCTTACAGCCTACCACCGCAAGCTGCTGCACCTGCTCCCCGGCCACGGTGAAGCTGGGAAGAATCGCTGCCGAGTACCCGTCGCCAAACGCCGTCTGCGCCACGGGAGCATCCCACACGCCGGACACCGCCGCGCACAGCTGGCCGGAAGCCAGCTGGTTGGCCATGTCGCCGTCCACCACCGCCATGAACGCCGGATCCGCCGCGATGCGGGCCATGGCCTCCGTCACTTCCACTCCGCTGTAATCTGCCGTGCCGTTCCAGTCCATGGAGGTGGTCCCGTCCTGGTTCAGACTGGTGGTAAAGCCTGCGCTGTAGAAAAAGGAGGCGTCATACCAGCCAGAAGCCAGTGTCATGCCCACCTTCTTTCCCGCCCTCTGCGCCGCATCCAGCAGGGAGTCCCAGGATTTTGCCTCCTCCTCGGAAATGACATTGGAATCATAATAGAGGAAATAGCCGTTGTCGGCGGTTCTGGGAAACGCGTAGAGCGTTCCGTTCATCGTGGCCGACTCCACAGAGACCTCTGTATTGCTCGTCTTTAAGTCCTCCACCGACTTTCCCACATACTTCTGGAACACTTCGTCCATTTTATCAAGAGACTGGAGCGCCCCTGCATTTACCAGATCCGCCAGCTGATCCGATGCAAAGGAATACACATCCGCCGCTGCCTCCACGTCTGTAAGCACCGTATCCTTTGCCGTCGATTCGCTCTCCACGCCGATCTGAATCTCAAAATCCGCATACTCGGCATAGTGCTGCGCAAATGAATCCGCAAACTCTCTCAAAATCTCCTGGTCGTTCTCGGCTCCCCATATGGTCAGCGGAACCGTCTGCCGCCCGCCGTCCTGGCCGCCGGCTTCCTTTCCAGCCCACGAGCAGCCCGCTAAAAGCGCAGATACCAGTGCTGCGGACACTGCCATATGTGCCAACCCTCGTTTCATAAATTACCTCCTTCTCCGATCTGACATCCTCGTGCAAAAATATTTATCGCGCTTTGCGCAAGCGCTTGTTCATATTTTCATTATATCCTTTTAATATCTTTTATTCAATGTATATATTTTACAGTTATCCCTTTTCTTTTCTGTGCATTAATTACAAAAAACGAGTTGAAGTTTTTGCGCAAATAGCGCAAATTTTCAACCCGTCTTTTCTCTGTCTTATTTCGTCCCTATTTGGTGGATTCCTTCAGCACAACTTCGTAGTCCAGAATCGTCTTATGGAGAACCGGTTTCCCCTCCAGCAAATCCAGAAGCACCGAGCAGGCCACCCGGCCAATCTCCGTATTGTCAAAGCGAAGGGATGTCACGGAAATCGGATAATTGTCCAGAACTTTGCTGTTGTGGCAGGATGCCACCCGCATATCCCCGGGGATCTTCGCTCCCTGCATCCGCAGCTCGTCCAGCACCAGCGTACAGACTGCGTCATCCTGGCAGATAATGCAGTCCACATGCTTTTCCAGAAGCTCGTCCACATGGCTGCGCATTCCCGCCTCCGTTATCTCCTCCCGGAATACCAGGCTTTCGTCCACCTCCACGCCGATGTCTCTGTGCGCCCTGAGATAGCCGCGGTATCTCGACTCGTCTACCAGAAGGTTTTTGACGCCCCCATGTATGCAATCCTCTCCCACCGGCGCGAGAGCAGAATTGCCGTCAGATCGCGGCAGGCTCCCTCGTTGTCGTGGTCAACCTGCACCACTTCATCGTCGTCCAGAGAGCCAATGGTCACAAAGGGAAGCCCCTTTTCCTTTAAAAAGGCGGCAAACACATCCTTCTTGTAGGTGCTTCCCAGAATCATCCCGTCCACTTTATTTTCATTGATCAGCCGTTCCAGGTGACTGGTATCCTTTCCATTTGTGGACACCACAAACATATCATAGCCGCGGGCCTGGGCCACCTCGTTGACCCCGCACATACACAGATAGAAAAACGGAACCGCCACGACGCTCTTGACATCAGGAATAATAATCGCAATATTGTGGGTGCGCGACTGCGCAAGGCTTTTCGCGATTCCGTTGGGGTGGTAACCGATCTCCTCGATAAAATCCAGGACCCGCCTCCGGGTGGCCTCCCCGATCCTGCCCTTGCCGGATATGGCCCGGGATACCGTGCTCACCGACACACCCAGGGCCTCCGCCACATCGTTGATCGTCATTTTCTTCCCCATGCCCCTCTCCTGCTGTCCTTTCATCCCGGTCTCCTTCTTCCTGTTTTCTTCCAGTATGCCCGATGCACCCGATTCTGTCAACTGCTGGCCGGAACTTTGTGTTTGTGAGTTCGCAGGAAGTTTGATATAATTGGGATAAGAACCACGGGCAGGGGGGATATAAATGAGTATTGACTTGGATGTCCGTTATACGACCCACAGCAGGGCGTGCGCTTTGATAAACTGTGCGCTTTTCTGGTGGATGAAGCGGGTGAATACAAAACACAGGCCGAACAGTCATTTTCCCGTCTGCTTCCGCGCTTAGAATTATCCATGCAGGCAGTAACGTAGGATGAATATGTTCAGCTTTCAAAAACAATCAAACATATAAAATATAATGCTGTGATTCACCGGGCAAAAGCCATGACAAAGGTAACTTCATTCATGCAGTTTGGAAATGCCTGGGGGAATTGCTGCAAAAGTCCATTGAACGTGTTGTAAGTGATCTTTTAGGGAGAACTTATTACGAATAATATTTTTGCTTTTCAAAAGCAGAGGTCAAAGAAATTTATGGATAATACGAAGGTAACAAAATATACGGACTGTTTTCGTCAGATAATCAACGCGGTTGTATTAGCTGGAATTATTATTTTATGCACAGGTATGTATTATTGCGTGATTAAGGCAGGTATTCCTTACCAGGATCCGCCATTGGAGTTACAAATACAATATGCCGTCAACATGGGAATTGGCAGCACACTTGTAAAGGAAGGAGTTCTGATTTTCATATGCGGAGGAATTGTCCGCTGGCTTTTTGGAAGGAGGCATCAGGGCCGTTATGACAAAAAATATATTTGAGAGAATCCTGAACCGGATCTACACGGCGTGGATCGTTCCCCTGCGGGAGAAGAAATATTATGGAGATGTGCAGAAAGAACCTCTGAAATACCTGTTCTTCCCGAAAAAGAGCAGCATCCTCGTGGTGGGATTCCAGGCGTTTCACGACACGGAGGCACGCTACAACTATGTCAGCACGCTCCGCGGCTGTCCGGTGAGCCGGCTGTATATAAAAGACGATTCCGCCTCCGACGGCAGAGGGAGCTACTATCTGGGGCGCCATGGGACGTACAGCGTGGAAACACTTTGCGCGGAACTGATTGACCGGTGCGCGAAAGCATGCGGGGCCACAAAGCTGGTATTTATCGGCTCCAGCAAAGGCGGCTACGGCGCTCTGAATTTCGGGATCCGCTATCCTGGATCAGATATGATTATCGCAGCCCCTCAGTATTATCTTGGAAATTATCTGAACAGCGGCCGCAACCGGTCGGCCCTGGTGGATATACTGGGCCGGGAGGACTATTCCGCCGCGGAATTTGAGCAGCTGAACTTCCGTCTGAAGGAGCGGATTCTGGCGGACCCCTTTGCGGCGTCGCAGACGGTACATATCCACTACTCCGACTCGGAGCACACCTACCAGGAGCATGTGCGCGAACTGCTCCTGGATCTGGAGGCCGCCGGCATAACCGTGCGCCGGGACGTTGGACATTACACGGCCCACGAGGATCTGCGGTATTTTTATCCGGCGTACCTTAAGAGAGAGGTGGAGGGAATCATCCGCTTAAACGTGTAGAATGCACGCACAGCATAGATTGCACCAGGCATTTTAAAAGAGGCAGCCAGATACCGGCTGCCCCTTCGCATTCTCTGCTATTTGATTTCTCGTTATCTGCCGTCTATTTATAGGATCTCTCCAGAATCCCCTGGATATCCGCCACCGTCAGCGCCTCTGGATAGCGGTCCATGTCGGCGATTCCTGTGTTGTTGACGGTCCTGTCTGCGATCTTCGCGCAGTCTTCCTTCTTAATTCCGAACTCGCTCATGGAGAGTTTATCCATCTCCGTCTCATGGGGCAGCTGGACGAGGGCGGTTACGAAACCATAGCCCGGTTTCTGTGGTTCCAGCTTTCGCCGCTGCATTTATCCATTATTCCGGATACATTGCAGCAGCGAGATCAGCCCCAGAACAGAGATAACCGTCTGCATTATGCCTGCCGCAAAATCAAAAATCAGATACGAATATATCATCCATATGACGGTATTAATCCACAGGCTGGCCTTGATGAAAACCACTCTTCTGGCATAATAATTTGCCAATGTGAGTTCTACCGTGGCAATCAGCGGAAGAAGGCCCAAAAAGCCTCTGTTATTGACCATCAGCCCACCGCCACAACCAGGACGGAAAACAGATAGGCGTGCCACTCCCGGAAATGTTTCGTATATACCAGAATATTCCGGATCAGGGAAAGTATCAGGGTAGATAATCCCGACCAGGACTTGAAGAAAACAGAGGAAACACAGTATGTCCCTGTCTCCAGAATCTGAAACAGATATATATTTTTCCGTTCCCGCGCACAGCTGCTGATCGCCAGAAATATGGAGCAATCAGAGAGATGCCGTTTCCGATGAGTAAATCCCACATATTTTTCTCCTTAAAAACTGGTTTGACCAGCCTGTTCCGCCGAAGTTTCTATAAAACCAGATCCGTATCCCTCTACCCACGCTTCCGGAACACATCCAGCGCGTGGCTCGTCACCCCCAGCAGATCCTCCCGCTCACAGGTAGCAAAATGATAGCGCAGATACAGCTCAAACGCCTCGTCGTCCATGGCGTCCACCGCCTCCCGCAGAAGCAGCGCACAGCCGTCGGAGGCCACGTAGTGGAGGCGCACCGCATCGAAGACGGACATCAGCTCGTCCACGTCCTCCCTGCGCACCAGCTCGAACAGATCCTTGGGCTCCGATCTGGCGGCAAAGGTTTTCGCATCCAGCAGGCCGTCCCTCACATACTGGGAGACGCTTATATTTCCCCGGTTGAAGCCCTCGTCCAGAAGACAGCCGTCAGAGATCACATAGGCGGCGAACACCACGCCGCCCGGTTTCGTGACCCGCAGCGCCTCGCGGATGGCCTGCCGCTTGTCGCCGGCATCATAGAGGTGGTAGAGCGGCCCCAGAAGCAGCGTGATATCGTAGGAGCCATCGGGGAACGCAGAGAGATCCAAGGCATTTCCCTGGGTGACCGTGATGTGTTCCTGTGGCTGCGTGTTCTGCTTGAATACCTGGATATTGTGTTCCACCAGCTCCACCGCATCCACCGCATAGCCCTGCCGCGCCAGCGCGTGGGAGTAGCGCCCGCTTCCCGCGCCGATCTCCAGCACGCGGTCGCCGGGTTTTATGTACTTCTCTATGTACCGCATGGTGGTCAGAAATTCCACCGACCCGTGCCGCGGCGCCAGCCGGCTGTCCTCGTCGTAGCTGTTGTAAAATTCAGTCAGATATTGGTTCGTCTCCATAGCAAATCTCCTCCCTTCTTCCCTCAGACATACTTCCCGGCCTCACGCACGCTCAGCCGCTCCATCCGCTCCCCATAGCGGTTCAGAAAATCCCTGACCCACGCGGGATTGGTCTTCGAGTAATCACGCAGGCTCCAGCCGATAGCTTTGTTTATGAAAAATTCGCCGCTGCCCAGGTTGTTGACAATGATCTGCTCCAGAAGCGCCGTGTTGGTCCGCTCCTTCCGGCAGAGCTGGTGGTCGATGGCCACCCGCCGCACCCAGAAATCCTCATCCAGCGACCACTCAAGCATCACGCCGTCCACCCGCGGATCCTCAAGACCGATGCCGCCGATGATGCGGTCGAGGCAATCGATGGTATCCCACCACTGTTTCTGTCTGACGTAGCGGCGGATCTGCGAAATATCCTCAAACGTCAGAATTTTTTGAAAGGCAGCCAGATAGTCGCACGCAAAATACTGGAACTCCCGGTGGTCATCCGCATAGCAGAGATCCAGAAAATCCCAGTCGATGGATACATTCTTTTTCTCTGCCTTTAAAAAGCCGCGGCAGCACGCCTTGCGCCGGGGCGTGGGAATGCCGTAAAACACGAACTGATTGCGCATGTATTTTGCCATGGAAATGGCGTTTTCGGCATCGGCATACGTTTCAAATATCTGCTTTATGTGGAGATACTTTTTGCGGCTGGTCATTTCTTGTCCCTCCTCTGTCGGCTATCCCGCTTTACTGCTGATTCAGCTCCGTCCCGTAATGCTCTGACGAGAAGCCGTTGTCCAGAAAAATGGAAAAAAACGGCGTCATCCGGCGAGGCGTCAGATCATTTCCCTCCGGCACCGGAAGGGAAAGAAGAAAGTCTGTGAAATCCTGGGTGACTTTTCCTTCAATCACTGTCCCCTGTTTCCAATTGGACATTTTGACCGTCCCGTATGAAAGTGCCATTCTGACCGCCTCAGACTCGTCTTCCCAGCAATGAATCTCAAATGCATGGCTCTGCCTAAGATTATTTTCCATGATCCGTCTCCACTCTTTATGGGCCTCGGCGGGGGCGCCTTTCCAGTATTCAAATTCCACAGGGCCCTGCATCGCCCGTTTCGCCCACAGGGAATCCTTTAAAATCGCCCGGCCCACGCCGATCAGATCCGCTTTTCCCGCCTGCAGAAGCTCCTCCGCGGCGGCAAACTCCGTGATCCCGCCCGTGAGAATCACAGGGATGGACACCCGCTTCTTAATCGCTTCGCTCATGTCGGCGAAATATCCGGCTCATTTTTCCCCGGTATGATATAGCCGTTCATCCCGCCGGAAATATCCAGAAGGTCAATCCCCCAGCTTTCCAGGAGCATCGCCGCCTCCACGCTGTCCTCAACCGTGGAGCCGCCCTCCGCATAGTCGCAGCCGCCAAGCGCAAAGCCACGGGATAGTCCTCCCCGACCTGGGCCCGGACTGCCTGGATGATCTCCCGGTGAATCCGCAGGCGTCCCTCCATGGCAGCCGGCCCGTACTCGTCGCTCCGTCTGTTGGCCAGGGGAGAATAAAACTGATTCAGGAGATAACCGTGAGCCGAGTGGATCTCCACACCGTCGTAGCCGGCCTCCTTCGCCCGCCGGGCCGCCGCTGCAAAATCCCGCACAATCTGTGCGATCTCCTCCCGGGTCAGCTCCCTCGGCGTCTCGCCGTCCGCTCCATGCTTTGCCTCGTTGACGACAGCGCTGGAGCTGACCGGCTCCAGCCCGGTCACCGCTCTTCTGGCTGCACTGCCGGCGTGGTTGATCTGCGCCATCACCTTTGATCCGTTTTTGTGAATCACCTGCACCAGCTGGCGAAGTCCCTCCACATCGCTGTCGCGGGATATGGATATCTGTCCTGGATTTGCAATTCCCTGGGGATGGACATAGCTGTGCTCTGTGATAATAAGGCCGATATATCCGCCGGCGGATTTCTCATCGTAGTATTCCAGAAGCTTCTGATTTACGGTGCCGTCCTCCGATCTGGAAGTGGCCATCGGCGGCATCACCAGCCTGTTTTTCAGTGTCATGTGGTTGATGGTGATTGGTTCTCTCATGCGTTCCATGTCGTATTCCTCCTGCTCACAAAAATGTATCCAGCACCGCAGCGATATCATCCGACGCCCGGATGCCAGCCATGGGAACGGTGATCCCCCGTTTCGACAGCTCACCGCTTATCTTTTCCATGAATATCCCCATGCCCTTCTGTTCCCTGTTGTCGTCGGAGGTGGTATCCACACCGCAGTTTGGCGAGCGGTTGGCCCCCACAATTCCGACAACCTCAAAACCAAATTTCTGATATTCCTCAATCTGCTCCGCCACACCAAGCGCCAGGGCAGACAGCTTGCTGTCCGGGCCATCCGCCTTCATGGCGGCGCGAATCCGCGTATTCTCCACCACCACCGGACTGTCCGCGCCCTGCGGGTTTCCCCGGTCCAGCCCCAGGCAGCAAACCTCCGGGCATGGCATCTGAACGATGCCGATCTCCTGGCTTAGAAAGAAATCCACCAGCTCAAGACAGCCGCCGGCCAGACCGCTGTTCCGTCCGAGATGGCATTCTGATTCAGAAAACAGTGCGCCACAAACACGACGCGCCGGCTTCTTCCGTCTGTAAACATTTCTCCTCTCCCTCCCAAGAATGTCCTATCGCATACACGCGTTCACAAATTTTACCGGCACATCCATGCGCCCGGCCACCTGCTCCGGAGTCATCCCCTGCTCCAGGAACCGCCGGCAGACGGCCTTCATATTCTCCCCGACCTCGACGATATGCCGGTCCGGATCGTAAAAGCGGACCACACGCTGTCCCCAGGCGTGCTCCACGACCGGGTGCACGTACTCGACATCAAGCGTCTCCAGCCGCTTTGCGAAGCGGTCGAAGTCGTCCTCCTCGAAGTATATCTCGAAATCCTTTCCTCCAAAGGCGATCTCATCGGCTCCGATAAATTCCCTGTAGGTCTCCTCGGTCTGCAGCGCCAGCCCGCCGGTCAGCGTCTTGTTGGCTCCGAAATCCATAATCACATGAAGCCCTAAAACCTTTTTGTAAAAGTCAACGGTGCGCTCCATATCGCGCACTGCCAGCATGGGATTTTTAGTTTTCATTTTGAATGCCTCCTTTTGGTATCAGAGTTTTTAAGCTGCGGATACATCTTTTCCGTTTTACCCCAAATCTACGCCATTCTTTATATCTACACAAATTCACGGGCAAATGGCGTAGGAATTGGCATCTTGTATTTATTCTTCCTTCTCCTGTAAAGCTGGATGCTGCATGAAAAAGATTTCTTTCTGCCGTTCAATCTCTACCCGCAGCTGCTCTTTTGTAGGCAAATAAGTCAGATATTTTGACATAAACAGCCGGTCGTTGTCATGGAGCACCGAGTATCTGGCTATATCCTCATCCGTTTCTGAACACAATAAAATTCCAATGGTAGGATTGTCTCCTTGTCCCCTCTTTAACTCGTCATACATACGCACATACATATCAATCTGTCCTACATCTTGATGGGTAATTTTTCCCATTTTCAAATCAATAAGTACATAACATTTAAGCTCAATATTATAAAAGACAAGATCAAGATAGTAGTCCGAGGTTTCTGTTACAATATGTTGCTGACGGGCCACAAAGGCAAATCCTCTTCCCAATTCCATTAAAAAATCTCTAATATGTGAAAGAATGGAGGACTCCAAATCTCCCTCTAAATAGGTATCTTCATTTTTGAAGCCGAGAAATTCCGCAATAACAGGACTCTTGATTAATTCAAACTGGTTTTTCTGTAATTCCGCACTTTTTTGTCTCATTTCCTCAATTACAGCTTCTTTTTTGGGAGCCTGCAGAAGTCTGTTATAATATTGTGTGCTGATATTACGGTCTAAAGTTCTTGAACTCCAATTTTCAGCAACCGCTTCTTTCATATACCAATAACGTGCATTTTCGTCCGCAACACGAAGAAGGCTCCGAATATGTGTCCAATTAAGATTGTGAACGCATGCGTTCACAATCTGCTCATCAGGAAAACACTGATAAAATTTGATATAATAATGCAAATTTCTTTTGGAATAATTTTTTCCAAATTCCTTTGTCAAATCTTCCGCTAATGCAGAAATTAAACCTTTACCATACTCTGCACGTTCACTGCCAGACAGTTCCTGCTCTACAATTCGTTTTCCTATATTCCAATAAGTAAACAGCATTGCCTTACTGGAGGCGCTATAGGCTGCTTCTTGTCCAGAAGAAATAATGCTTTTAATTTCTGTAATAACTGATTGGTATGGCATCAAATGATTTCCCATCATATCACCTCAATTTTCCATCGAAAAGATATACCCTAAACCCCCGGATTCCCCCGCCTCTCAATCTCATAAGCCGCAAGGCTCCTCCGGCAGCCATTCTTCTCATAAAACGCCTCCACCCCCGGCTGCGCGCCGAAGTACAGCATGGTGGGCGTGTGCTCCTTTGCCAGCGCCAGGAGCCTGCTGCCGATCCCCCTTTTCTGGTATCCGGGAAGCACTAAAAGCTCCGTGATGGTTCCGAAAAAATATCCGTCCGACAAGATGCGCAGGGCCCCCACCAGCGTCCCGCCGTCGTAGGCCGTGATGTTGAGCGTCCGCTCCAGGGCCGACTGTGTCCTATCTGGATCGTAGTCCCCCTTCCACACCTGGTTCGCAAACGCGATGAACTCCGCCGCGGCGAGGCCTGTGTCGTCAACTCTGTATTCGATCATCCTGCAGTCCTCCCTTCCCTCTTCCGCCTCTCATACACCAGCTCCACAATCCCGTCATAGTCCCGGGTGCGCGAAAGCCGGAGAGGAATCTCCCCCACGCCGCCCGGGAACAGCCGGATCCCGTCTCCCAGAACCGTGGGAATCACTGAAATATAGTACCCGTCGATCAGATCCTCCTCCATCAGCTGGCGCACCAGACTGGCTCCGCCGCAGACCCAGATATCCTTCCCCGGCTCCTCCTTGAGCCGCCTCACAAGCGCCGCCGGCGCCTCGTCCGTAAACCGTATATTTTCCGAAGACTCTGCCTCTCTGTGAGTCAGCACATAGGTGGTGAAATCCCCGTACACCCACTCCCCGGGGGACAGCTCCGTGACCACCTGGTGATAGGTGTTCCACCCCATCAGAACCGTGTCGATCCCCCGCACAAACTCCGAATAGCTGTCCGGAACCTGGCCGCCGTCTCCCTGGCCGTTCAGCCAGCCCACGCCTCCGTCCCTGTCCGCGATATACCCGTCCAGGCTCATGGCGATAAACAAAATCACGTTTCGCAAACCTCTCACCGCTCCTTTACAATTCTCTTAAGCGCCGCCGCATCCAGCAGATTCACCGTCTCAAATTCCCCTCTGTAAAACACGCCCCAGTTGTTAAACACACAGGGAGCCGCTTCGCCTTCTCCAGCGTGTCCACATGGATGAAAGACACCGGGACATCATTCTCCCGGCAGAACTTCTTCACCTGCTCAAGGCTCTGCCATATATAGGGACACTGGTCGTCGTAGAAAACTGCGAGCTCCTGCTCCTCAATCACACAGCGCCTGGCGCCCTCCGCAAACCGCGGCTTCGTGCCGTCGAAGGACAGCGCCAGAAGCTCGTACCCGTTTTCGGTCTCGTCCACGGTCTCAAAGCCGTACCGCCTGGCAAACGCCTGGTCCGAGAGCCATCCCTTCTGCTTCCTCGCTCCCAGCATACAGACGCCGGACTTTCCCTGCGCCCGCGCATCGTCCAGGCACGATTCCATCAGCAGTTTTCCGTATCCCTTTCCCTTTGAAGCTCCGTTGACCCACAGGCAGTAGATATAGACATAGTTTTCCCCCTCACGGGCACCCATGCAGTCTCCAGCGGCGCGTACTCCACAAACACCGCGTCCTTCACGTCCAGTTTCCGGAACACATGGCCCTCCGTCAGACGGTCTGCCAGCCAGGCGCGCTTGGCCTCCACCCCCGGATGGGGCTTTTTGCTGCGGATGATACAGCTAAGATGCTCCCGCTCCAGGTTCTCCGGCGTCAGGTTCACGAACGTCACTTCTCTCTGCTCCATAAAAATATCCTCCCGAATGGCAAACATTTGTTCTGTCATTGTAATATATCCTGCGGGAGAATGCAATATAAACTTATAAATTTTTAATCCGATAGCTGAATATCGCCGCTGCTCCACAGAGAACCAGGTCAATCAGCCAGATCTGCACATAATTTCCGGTAATCCCAAGCAGAATCCCCGCCGACCATGTGCTTATAAAACCGCCGATCTGGTGGCACACAAAGACAACGCCGAACAGAAACGCCATGTTGGCGGCCCCGAATTTCCGGCTGATGATCTCCGACGTGGGCGTCACCGTGGCATCGCCGCAGAGTCCCAGAGCAACCGCAAAGACCGTCACCGCCGGCATATTTTCCGGAAGAAGGAAGAGGAAAATTCCGATGATGACGACCCGGCCAAAATACAGGCTTCCCAACACATTTTTGAGGGACAGGCGCGAGCATACCAGACCGCAGCATAACGCTCCGGCCATAGTGCCAACGCCGAAGGCTGTATAGGCAAACGCGGCCGCCTGCCTGTCAATCCCATAGGAGACAATCTGTGAGAACAGGTGATTCTGAATCAGAGACATGTGAAATCCGCAGGTGAAAAATCCGATCATCAGATACTGGTACGTCTTCTCGTGCAAAGCCGCTTTTAACATGTGCGAAAACGAGGGACGTTTCTCTTCCACCCCCGGTGCAGCCGCCATTTTTTCTGCGGTTCGCCGCACTGATTCCACAGGCGACAGGCAGCAGCAGGAGGGCGAGAAAACTTAAGGCCAGCATGGCATTTGTAAGCCCCAGCGCTGCCATCAGCCGTTCCATAAGAGGGGACATGAGGGAGCTTCCGATCCCGCTGCTGGCATTTACAATCCCCGAGACAGCCGCCGCCCTGTTCTTCGGAACGAAGGGGGAGACCGCACCCATCACAATCCCGAAACAGACCGCGCCCGTACCCGCCGACAGGCAGACGCCGAGGCTCAGCACCAGAAGCGGCGCCGACCGGATCCATGCGGAAGATATGAATCCCGCAGCCAGCAGAAGAAGCCCCGTTTGAGCACGAACCCGTTGGAGCGCCGGATGGCCGCCATGCCGAACAGCGGCTGGGTGATACCGTAAACCAGCTCACCCACTGCCACTGCCAGGCTGATTCTGTCGTAGGGAAGACTGGCTCTGTCCGCATAGGCATTCAGCAGAATCCCGTAATTCATCCGTATGCCCAGTGACAGGCCAAACAGGAGACAGCCGCCGATGACCGGCAGGACGACCGCATATGTATTATTCCGCCCGCTCTTCATCGCCCGCAGCTCCCGGATCCGCACTCCTCTCATCCTTCTGCACCTTTCCCAGGGTCTTCGCATCCGTTTCTACCACCATCAGCTCCGCCTCCGCGTAGAGAACCGCGTTTCCCGCCAGCCGGATCCGGTTTCCGTCTCTGCGGCAGTAGAGAGTCCCGCCGCGCCTGGACGCCTGCCTGGCAACCAGAACGTCCTTTTTCTGTTTGTCCGCCCAGAGCGGGACGATGTGACAGTGGCCGGAACCGCAGACCGCGTCCTCGGCGACCCCATCTTGGGGGCGAAGGTACGGCTGACGCAGTCATAATCCGTCCCCCTGGCAGTGACATGGAGCAGCAGGCCGTCCAGCCCCCGTACCTTCTCCTGGTCCGGCTCCACCGCGCGTACCTGGGCCTCATGCTCCAGCACGCAGACCAGGTCGCGGCCCATCCAGGCCTCCAGCGGCCGGACCCCGATGGCCTCCGCCATCTCCTCCGTGACCTCCACCTGGGTGAGGGAGTAGGCCGGGAAATCCATCTCATAGCGGCCGCACGCACGGCTCACCTCCAGACGGCCGCTCATGGTCTGAAACGTAATCCGCTCCGCCCCCTGCTCGTAAAAATGGAACAGGACATACGCGGCGGCCAGCGTGGCGTGGCCGCAGAGGTCGATCTCTCCTCCGGGCGTGAACCAGCGCAGATGGTAGCCATCCGCCTCCTTTACGGTAAATGCCGTCTCCGCCAGATTATTTTCACTTGCGATATCCTGCATCAGCGAATCAGGCAGCCATTGATCCAGCACGCAGACCCCGGCGGGGTTTCCCTCAAAGACTTTTTCTGCAAATGCATCCACAACATAATATTTCATTTCTCTGTTCCTCCTGGACATTTTACATATTTATTCACGAGAAAAACGGACTTTCTCACAATCCTTTCAGGCAGCCTATATAGGATTGACCACATTGTAGCGCACATGATAAAATAAGTAAAACGAATATTTTTAATGGAAATATAAGAAAAGGTGATTTGTCAAAATGAACCGATTGATCGCATTGCAGAAATAATTGAGACCGGCAGCTTCACGAAGGCCGCCGAGGCCCTGGGCTACACCCAGTCCTCCGTCAGCCAGATGGTCGCGTCGCTGGAGCAGGAGCTGTCCATCCGGCTGCTCACCCGCTCCCGCACCGGCGTGAAGCTGACCATCGAAGGAGCCGAGCTGTACCCCTTTATCGAGCGCAGCATCACCGGCTACCGGGCCATGCAGGAGAAGGCCGGCGAGATCCGGGGGCTGGAGACGGGAATCATACGCGTGGGAACCATTTCCAGCATCACCTGTCACTGGATGCCGGGGCTGATCCGTGGGTTTAAACAGCTCTATCCTCATGTGCAGTTCCTCTTCCACCAGGGGGACTACACCCTCATCCCCCAGTGGATTAAGACCGGGCCGTGGATTTCGGCTTCATCACCCCGCACGCCGTCACGGATCTGCATGTGATTCCCGTCAAAACCGGCGAGATGCTGGCGGTTCTCCCGGCCGCCCATCCCCTGGCTCACGCTGAAAAGGTTCCCATCGGCGAGCTCACGAAAGAGCCGTTCATCCTTCTGGAGGAGGGCCAGTTCAGCGAGCCGGTCAACGCGTTCCATGCCGCCGGGCTGGAACCCGATATCAAATACACCATACACGACGATTACGCCATCATGACCATGGTGGAGGCCGGGCTGGGCGTCAGCATTCTGGCCGAGCTCATGCTGCGCCGCACAAATTTCAATATCGCCTGCCTCCCCATCGATCCCCCGGTTTACCGCTCCCTGGCCGTCGCCTACAAGGACAGCCTGCCCATCGCCAGCAAATACTTCATCGATTACCTGCTGGAACACGCCGCAGAGCTGCCCTGACCGGCGCTCCTACTCCACCGAAATCATATTCGGATAAATCCGCTCCATCCGCGCGTCGTCAAACCGCTCGTCCATCTGGATTTCCCAGCCGGCGCGCGCCTCGACGCCCGCATTTCTCTCCACATACCGGGCCAGGGCTAGGGCGCTGACGCCCATGTTTACCGCCATGAACACCAGAAGCACCCAGGTCACAGGCTTTCCCGCGCGCCGCGGGATCTTCTCGATCCACCGGGAAAACGCCGGGTAGGCCGCCTTCATCCAGACCACCGCCGCGATGCCCCAGAAAAAGCAGTAGAGCAGGTTGATTCTGCCGCCCAGGTTGAAGGGAATCTCGCTGTAGTCCCAGAACACGGTGCCGAACACCAGCTCCGTGAACACGCTGCACAGGTACTCGTAAGCGCGCCTAAAAATGTGCCTACCAGAAACAGAAACCGGTCCGACCGGTCTTTATATTTATAAAGAAGTAGCGTGGCCGCCGCCAGCGCGAAGCCCCAGACAATGCTGAAGGCCCCAGACCAGACTGCTGCGGCTCATCCAGACGCCCGCCTTCAGCCGGCAGAAAATGGTCTCCGTCACGTCCCCCAGAAACGACCCGATCACAAACAGCAGGACAATCTTGTAAAACCCGCAGCCCTGGGCAAACACCTGCGACCGCTCCCTGGCGCGGATGCGGGCGAATACCGCCTCCGGGTGGGCGTTCTGGATCCTCCGCTCCGTGCGCCCTAAAATCCACAGCCCCAGCCGCAGGGAAATGAGCGCCATCTGGTTTCCCACCGCGTCCACGCGGGGCATCCGGTGCTTCAGTCCCGCCAGCGTGAGCCCTGTGGCCAGAATATCCACAGCCAGAAGCCCCGCCATGATCCAGATCACGATCTTCCCCACAAACGCGGGCATCAGATGATAGAGAAATAAAAGGATCCCGTTTCCCCAGCGCACGGACACCACGCCCAGAAGGCCCCACAGAACCGAAGCGCCCAGGCATATGTAGCCGTCCAGGTTAAAACGGCGGTGGGAGTAATCCCACCATCTGGTGTGGCTGACATTCTCAAGGAAGTGTCCGCCGGCCCACTCGATCACGGTGGCAAGCAGCGCGCTCCCTAAAAATAAGAAAAACAGATGATCTTTCAGCTCATAAAGGCCCAGCGCCAGCACCACGGCCGTGATGCCGTAGATGGCGCAGACAGGCCCGCAGAGCGCGCTCTTGTCCACATATCTGCACTCCCTCACCGCGGCCCAGGCCGTCTCCCCGGCCCAGCCCATGAAGGAACAGATGAAAAACAGCCACAGCAATTCAAATCCGGTATACGTCATATTTTCGCTCCTCGCTTACATCCGGAACATGCGCGCACCCCCGCAGGATGTTCCCGCACTGCACGCCATTTCCATGTTAAAAAGGTGTGCAGTTCCTGTTGAATAAAAAATACGCCGCGCGCAGGAAAACGCATCTCCACGTTTCCCCCTGCGGCGGCGCAAACTGCCTTCTGTCAATTAAAATCTGAACTTATCCTCGAAGTAGCTCTTAAGCTCTGCGATCGGCACTCTCACCTGCTCCATGGTGTCTCTGTCGCGGACGGTCACGGCCTGATCGTTCTCGGAATCGAAATCGTAGGTCACGCAGAACGGCGTTCCGATCTCGTCCTGTCTTCTGTAGCGCTTTCCAATGTTTCCTCTGTCGTCGAACTCACAGTTGTAGTATTTGGCGAGCTCCATGTAGATCTTCTCCGCGCCCTCGTTGAGCTTCTTGGAGAGCGGCAGCACGCCGATCTTCACCGGAGCGATGGCCGGATGGAAGTGGAGCACGGTTCTCACATCGCCCTCTCCGATCTCCTCCTCGTCGTAGGCCGCGCAGAGAAACGCCAGCGTCACGCGGTCGGCGCCCAGGGACGGCTCGATGACGTAGGGAACGTACTTCTCCTTGGCCTCGTCGTCAAAGTAGGACATATCCTCGCCGGAGGTGTTCTGGTGCTGGGTCAGATCGTAGTCGGTACGGTCCGCGATGCCCCAGAGCTCGCCCCATCCGAAGGGGAAGAGGAACTCGATGTCGGTGGTCGCCTTGCTGTAGAACGCCAGCTCCGCCGGATCGTGGTCGCGGTAGCGCATCTCGTCTTCCTTGATGCCCAGGGTCTTTAACCAGTTGATGCAGAAGTTCTTCCAGTAGTTGAACCACTCTAAATCCGTGCCCGGCTTGCAGAAGAACTCCAGCTCCATCTGCTCGAACTCGCGGGTGCGGAATGTGAAGTTTCCGGGAGTGATCTCGTTTCTAAAGGACTTTCCGATCTGGCCGATACCGAAGGGAACCTTCTTTCTGGAGGTTCTCTGCACGTTCTTGAAGTTTACGAAAATACCCTGTGCGGTCTCCGGGCGCAGGTACACGGTGTTCTTCGCGTCCTCGGTCACGCCCTGGAAGGTCTTGAACATCAGGTTGAACTGACGGATATCGGTGAAATCATGCTTTCCGCAGGACGGGCAGCAGATGTTCTTCTCATCGATGTACTTCTTCATCTCCTCCTGGGACCAGGCGTCCACGGAGCCCTCGATCTCGATGCCGTTGTCGTGCAGGTAGTCCTCGATCAGCTTGTCGGCGCGGAAACGCTCCTTGCAGGACTTACAGTCCATGAGCGGATCGGAGAAGCCGCCCAGATGACCGGAGGCCACCCAGGTCTGGGAGTTCATCAGGATGGCGCAGTCCACGCCCACATTGTAGGGGCTCTCCTGGACAAATTTCTGCCACCATGCTTTTTCACGTTGTTCTTAAGCTCCACGCCCAGGTTTCCGTAATCCCAGGTGTTGGCCAGGCCGCCGTAGATCTCGGAGCCCGGATACACAAATCCTCTGGACTTGGCCAGAGCCACGATTTTTTCCATCGTCTTTTCCATCTTTTATATCCTCCCTGTGAAGTTTCTATTTGAAAATAATATAGGATTTCCCTTCGTCCGGCGTGGACACCGTGAACTCATCCACCGGCGTGACGCCCTCCGTCATGTAGAGCACCTTTCCCTCGGTCTGGATGATGCCGCCGCCCTGGGCGCAGATCACTCTCAGCCTGCTCTGCTTTGTGATGTCCTCGTTTTTCACTGCCGCGCCCGACGCGTCCACAAACGTGCCGTCCACGATGTAGCCCTTCACCACCCCGTCGGACACCGCCGCGGTGTCGAGGAAGGTGAAGCTGTTGCTGTCGTCCCCGGACTCCCTGGAAAACTGGATCAGATCGTCCGCGGAGCTGTATTTAAACACGGAGGAGGCCACGCCGTCCTGAAGCGTACAGGACACGAGGCTCACGGGGCCGGACGCCTCCTCGCTCTCCTCCCCCCGCCGGAGTTTCCTCCGTTATAGAGGCAACGGCCTCCTCCAGAAATGCCTGGAGCTCAGCCTGGTCGTAGTAATCTTTGTCATAGGTCTCCACCAGCGCGCTGGAGAATCCGCCGTCCCGGCTCACATACACGCTGCTCTCGGTGGGCGTAAATTCCCGGTCGCTCTCCGCGCCGCCCTGCTTCGCACAGCCGGACACTATAACGCTGAGCACGGCCGCAGCCATCAGAATACTGGCCTTCTTCATCTTTTTCCTCCTGTCGTCTGCGACTAAATATACCTTCTCATGTGCTTTTCGGGTATACATCCGCCATTATACATGCTTTTTCCTGCATTTTCAAGATATATGCCCACGAAAAACTGTATATGCTCACGAAAACCGCACCAGCGCCTCCAGAATCTCCAGGGAGTGGAAGCTGCGGTCGATGTAGCGGGCCTTATTTTTCTCCACGCACATGGAAAATTCCCGGAGCACCTGGTCGGTCAGGCTGAATGTGTAGACGCTCTCCACCGGCGACAGCACCACGTACTCCCAGGCGTAGGCCGCCGAGTCGCTGACGTCCGCCGGAGGCTCCGGGGAATACTCCCCGTTGACCGCCATGGCCTTTAACTCGAACACCCGCCGCACCAGCGGATTGGAGAGCGCCGGCTTTAAAAGCGCGCGCAGCGTCTGGTAGAGGAGCTTTAACATCTGCGTCTCGTCCACATTTTCCCGCGCATAGTAGTCGGCGAACTCCAGAAAATAGGAGCCGTAGCAGGCCGCCTCCACATCCCCGGAAATCTCCTCGAAATAGTTCTGGATCTCCGCGCTGTTTAAGCTGTAGGCGTCCCGCCCCTCGTAGAGGGAGAAACGCCCAAAGGCAAAGGGGCGGCTGGCGGCCATCAGCATGCTGGACGCCTGCGGCATCCCCTGGAAAATGCGGTGATCTTCCCCCGCTCCCTCGTGAGAATCACCAGACGTTTGTCATACTCGCCCACCGGGACGGCCTTTAGGACCATCCCCCGTCACATTCACCGAATCTCTCATTGCTCTGTCTTAAATATCCTTCGGATCGTACCCGTAATTCTTCATGTAGAGGTCGCTGTCGCGCCACTCTTTTCTCACCTTGACCCAGAGGCGCAGGTTCACCCTGGCCTCCAGCATGTTCTCGATCTCCACGCGGGCCGCGGTGCCGATCTTTTTAAGCATGGCGCCGCCCTTGCCAATGATGATTCCCTTGTGGGACTCCCGCTCGCAGACGATGGTGGCCTCGATGTCGAAGAGGCCGTTCCTGCGCTCCGTCATCTTCTCGATGGTCACGGCGATGCCGTGGGGGATCTCCTCGTCCAGAAGGCGCAGAGCCTTCTCCCGGATCAGCTCCGCCGCGATCTGCCGCATGGGCTGGTCCGTCACCGTGTCCTCGTCGTAAAACTGCGGGCCGTAGAAGGTATTTGAAAATCATATCCAGCACCGTGTCCGTGGCGATCCCCTTGAGGCCGACACGGGGATGATCTCGGCAAACGGGCAGATGTCCTTGTAGGCCGCGATGAAGGGGAGAACCTCCTCCTTCTTCACGGTGTCGATCTTGTTGATGATTAAGAGCACCGGGGTCTTCACCTTGTTCAGCTGCTCCGCAATGTGCCTCTCGCCGGCCCCGATAAACGTGGTGGGCTCCACCAGCCAGAGCACCACGTCCACGTCCTTCAGCGTGTGCTCCGCCACGTTCACCATATACTCGCCCAGCTTGTTCTTCGCCTTGTGGATGCCCGGCGTGTCCAGGAAAATGATCTGGCCGCGCTCGTCGGTATACACGGTCTGGATCCGGTTGCGGGTGGTCTGGGGCTTGTCGGAGGTGATGGCAATCTTCTGCCCGATCAGATGGTTCATCAGCGTGGATTTGCCCACGTTGGGACGTCCGACCAGCGTGACGAATCCCGATTTCTTGTTGTCGCTCATGGTTTCTCCTTTGTCTTTTAATTGTTAAAAAGGTTCTTTACCTCGCCGAAGAGACCGCTCTCGGCCCGCACCTTATCCTCGTTTCCGATGACGCAGAGGCTTCCCGTGTCCAGCACCGCCTTCACGATGGGCGCCAGGGCGCGGATGTCCGCCGGGGTGGCGTCCAGCACCTGCTCCCTCTCCTCGGCAAGCATTCCGGCGGTGACGCCGGAGAGATAGGCGGAAAGGCCGCGGGAGCCTTGAGGCTGGGCGTCAGCGGCGCATCCAGGTCGCTGATGGTTCCGATGACGTACTTGGTCATGTCCCTCTCGTCGGCGTCAAAATTCTCCAGATACTCCACAATGTTCTCATACACCGTATTGGTTTCCCGCAGGTTCGGGTCGCGGTAGGACACGAAATAGCCCTCGCCGGAGCGGCCGATCCCGCTCATCACGCCGTAGGCGCCTCCCTTGACGCGCACCTGGATCCAGAGATAGTCGTAGCTTAAAATCACCTTTAAAATCTTTAAGGCCCCGTGGTAGGAAAGCCCCGCCGGCAGGAAGCTGCCGCAGCGGGCCACGTAGTTCACCTGGGAGGAGGTCATAAATCCCTCGTTGCGGTTGCCCGCGGGGAACGCAAACTTACGCGGGACGCCGCCCTGCGCCCGGAGGCTTTTCGCAAAGCGGGCAAGGGCCGGCTTCATTTTCTCAAATCCGTCCTGATCGGCGGTGTAGCTCACAAGCAGGTTGTCCGCCGCAAACAGCGCCTCCGCCACACGTTTCAGCCTGCCGATGAGAGATGCGCAGTCCGTCTCGGCCTCCTTCACCGCCTGCTCCAGGAACTGATAGAACCCGATGCCCCCGGTCATGTCGTTAAAATAAGACGAGCCGGAGAAGTAGGAGGTGGCCCTGGCCACCGCCGCCGAGTGGGAACCCTGGTTTAGCTTCATCTGGGACCGGGACTTCGTCTCGGCCAGCACCTCCCGAAGCCGCTTTTCGTCGGTCAGAATGGAGTGGTTAAGCATCTCCCCGATCATGGAAAAGCCAAAATCGATTTTATCGTAAAGCACCTTGGCGTTGGCCACGAAATAGCCCTTGAACGCGCCCTCCTTCGCCAGATCCACGTAGCTGGTCACGTTGAAGCTGATGCCGCCGCTGTTTAAATTAATCTCGCTGCTCAGATCGCTGTAGCTGTAGTTCTCTGTGTTCACCAGGCCCAGGATCGCCTTTAAGAGCCCCACATAGGGAAGATCCTCCACGGCCACCCGGCCGGTGTCAAAAAGGAGCTTCAGATATCCGATGCCGGAGGTGGGGAGATCGTGGTGGATCACCTTCACGCCGTCCACGTCCTTCTCCTCCCAGACAGGGGCCTCCGCCTCACGGCTTATATCCCCGCGGGAGAGCAGCGGAATCTTTAAAAGGTCCTCCTTCGGGGACGGGATCTCCTGGTACTCCTTTAACTCTCTCGTCTGCTTCACAAGCTCCGCCAGCTGCTCCTCGCTTAAGGATGCCTTATACTCCGAAAGCTTCTTCGCCAGCGCCGCCTCGTTCTCGGCGGTCAGGTTCTTTCTGGGGCTCACGGTGATCACGGCCTCGAAGGGGTTGTCCAGTAAGAGATCTCGCAGAAGGGACTCAAAATATCCCTCGTCCACACCCTTCTTAAGCTCCTCGAACACCTTCTCGTACTCTAAATGGGTCAGCGGATCGCCGCCGTAGAGCCAGCTGTCCAGGGACTGCAGCCCGTACATCAGCCCCTTGGGAGCGCCGCCGAAGTCTGCCTCCCGGTAGCGGAACTCGTAGTAGTTGATGCCGGCGAGAAGCATCTTCCGGTCGATGCCCTGGTCCGCCAGCTTTCTGAGCGTCCCCTTCACCACCGCCAGAAACTCTCCTAACTGCTCCTTGTTGGCGTTCTTGGCGATCACGGAGAAATAGGGCTGTAAAATGCCGTTCTCGTAGCCGCCTAAAAGATCCTGCCCGATGCCGGCGTCGGTCATGGCCTGCTTTAAGGCCGCTCCCGGCGCATCCAAAAGGGCGTACTCCAATACCTGGAACGCGATATAGTGTTTCCCGTCCAGCCCATCGCCAGCCACGGTGTTCACGGAGAGGTAGGTGGCGTCCTCCTCGGACTCCCCGCCGGAGAGTGAGTAGAAAATCTCACGGTTTGCCGGCTCGGAGAAGGGTTTCTGCAAAAGGATTTCCGAGTCCACCTCCTGGCAGTCGTATTTGCTTAAATACTCCCGGTCCAGCCAGGTGAGCTTCTCCGCCATGTCCATGTCGCCGTAGAGATAGATGTAGCTGTTGGACGGGTGGTAGTAGGTTTTGTGGAAGTTTAAAAACTCCTCGTAGCTCAAATCGGGAATGTAGTCCGGGTCGCCGCCGGACTCGTTTCCGTAGCAGTTGTCCGGAAATAAAACCGTCCGGGTGTAGCGGTCCAGCACGCTCTCCGGGGAGGAGAACACGCCCTTCATCTCGTTGTAGACCACGCCGTTTATGGCCAGCGGCGCGTCTTTATCCTCCAGCTCGTAGTGCCAGCCCTCCTGCATGAAAATCTTCTTCTCCCGGTAAATGTTGGGGTTGAAGACCGCGTCCATGTAGACGTCCATCAGATTCTGGAAATCGGTGTCGTTTAAGCTGGCCACCGGGTAGACAGTCTTGTCCGGGTATGTCATGGCGTTTAAAAACGTGTTTAAGGAGCCTTCACCAGCTCCACGAACGGATCCTTCACCGGAAACTTCTCCGAGCCGCAGAGCACGGAGTGCTCCAGAATGTGGGCCACGCCGGTGCTGTCCTTCGGCGGGGTCTTAAACCCGATATAAAACACCTTGTTCTCGTCGTCGTTGGAGAGAAGGAACAGCTTCGCGCCGGTCTTTTTGTGGCGCATGAGGACGGACAGGGACCTCAGTTCCTTCACCTTGCTTGTCTCAATGATCTCATAGGCCGGAAGGCCTCTAAGCGCTTCTATCATGGATGATTCCTCTCTCACTTTCAGTCTCATTTACATATTGCCCATAAATTTATCTTTTAGTATGGCAAAGCTCCCGCACGCACAGGTGCAGGAAAAGCACGGGATCCGAGCCCGCGGCGATGCCGTGGACATTGGAAAGTCCCTGCTTTCTCGCGATGGCCCGCGCCCGGTACACATGGAAATTGCTGGTCAGCACGCCGATCTGGATCTGGTCCGCCCGCTCCTTGTAGGCGTCGCTTAAATACTGGTGGCCGATGATGGCCTTCCAGGCCTCCTGGCTCTCGATGATCCTGGCGCTGTTTCTTATGTTCTCCACAGTGTTTGTGGACGCCTGCTCCAAGAGAAGCTGGCTGTCGGGAACCCCGTTGTAGTGGAGATACTCGTACATGGCCCTGGCCTCGCTGATCTCCTCGCCCTTTCCCTGCCCTCCGGAGAGGACAAACACCGTGTTGGGGCTCTGATCCGCGTAGCTTAAGACCCGCTCCAGCCGCCGTTCCAGGGAGGAGCTTAACTCCGTCCCCCTCACCTGAGCGCCCAGGACGATGACGTAGTCCATGCTCTGCCGGGTGGCCCGAAGCATCCCCACGCCGATCAGAATCTCCACCACCGCGAACACGGCCGCGAAAGCGCCCAGAACCGTCACGAGAGACACCGGCACCCAGAGAGGGATCCGGTGCCTGTGGCTTAAGTAAAACCTGTAAAACAGCGCCGCAAAGCCCATGACGCCGGCGATCACCAGCCAGATAGCTGAAAATGACGTGCCGATGCCCGAGTAGCAGATGATTATGACATAATAGATCAGACAGAACAGCGCAGAGCTGCAGAATATCACCATCATAGCTTTATCCTCAAAATATCGTGTACGTCGGCCGCCCCGCCCAGATCCACATAGAGAATCTGCTTCGGATGCGGCGCGCTGTCCACGGAAACGCCCTCCTCGTCGTAGATGGCCTCCACCCTGGCCGGAACATTCCGCCCGTCGGGCTTCATCACCTCCAGCACCTGGCCGGCGGTGAACTTATTTTTCTGCTCGATCTTCACAAAACCGCGCCCGTCCACAGCCTCCACGGTTCCCAGATACGTGTAGTTCTTCACATAGGTGCTGGCGTCGTAGATCTGCGTATCCGCATCCGGTTTCCCGAAATAGAAGCCGGTGGTGAACTCCCGGTAGGTGCACTTTCCGATCTCTTCCCTGTACCACTCCAGATTTTTCCTGTACTCCTCCGGGCTCTTTAAATAGTCGTCGATGGCCCTGCGGTACGTTCTGGCCACGGTGGCCACGTAGAGGGCCGTCTTCATGCGCCCCTCGATCTTGAAGCTGTCGATGCCCGCCTCGATCATCTCCGGCACATGCCCGATCATGCAGAGATCCTTGGAGTTGAAGATAAATGTCCCCCGGTCGTTCTCATAGACCGGCATGTACTCGCCGGGCCTGGTCTCCTCCACCACCGCGTACTTCCAGCGGCAGGGGTGGGTGCAGGCGCCCTGGTTGGCGTCCCGGCCCGTGAAATAGTTGCTCAAAAGGCACCGCCCGGAGTAGGAAATGCACATGGCCCCGTGATGAAGCTCTCGATCTCCATGTCCTCCGGAATGTGGGCCCGGATCTCCTTAATCTCCTCCAGGGAGAGCTCCCTGGCGGAGACCACACGCTTCGCCCCCAGCCCGTACCAGAACAGGTAGGTACCGTAATTGGTGTTGTTGGCCTGGGTGCTGATGTGAAGCTCCATCTGGGGCAGCACCCGCCTTGCGATGGCGAACACGCCGGGATCGGAGATGATGAGGGCGTCGGCTGTATGTCCTTAAGCTCCTCGAAATACTCCTCCACGCCCGCCAGGTCCCGGTTGTGGGCCAGGATGTTGGCGGTGATGTAGACCTTCACGCCCCTCTCGTGGGCGAAGGCGATCCCCTCCTTAATCTCCTCGTTTGTGAAATTCTTCGCCTTGGCCCGGAGGCCGAAGGCCTCGCCGCCCAGATAGACCGCGTCCGCTCCGTAGATGACCGCCGTCTTTAACACGTCCAGGCTGCCCGCCGGGATCAAAAGCTCCGGTTTTCTCATATCTGTACTCTCCTCGTTTATCGCCGGGTGCTGACGGCCACCCCGTCCCCGATGGGGAGGATGGCGGTCTCCAGCTCGTCCATGTGTTTCAGCGTATATAAATACTCCCGCATCCGGCTGTGTATGGTGCGGTTTCTGCGCTCCACCGCGTAGCGGGACTCGATGATGTCCCCCTCCTGCAGCACGTTGTCGGAGACCAGCACCGCCCCCGGCCGCATCAGACGCAGAAGCCAGGGCAGCCAGTGAATGTACTGTCCCTTGGCCGCATCCATGAATATAAAATCAAAAGAGCCGCGAAGGGACGGGAGGATCTGCTCCGCATCCCCTTTTAGGAGGGTGATTCTCCCCTCCTGTCCGGCTCTCCTAAAATTCTCCCTCGCAACAGGGATACGTTTCTCATATTTTTCGATGGTGGTGATATGGCAGTGTTCCGGCATCACCCGGCTCATGAGGAGCGCAGAGTAGCCCACCGCCGTGCCAACCTCGAGAATCGTCTCCGGCTGTCTGGCGGCCACCAGTGTCTTTAAGAGGCTCTCCGTCTCCTTCTTTATGACGGGGATCCCGTCCTGCCTCGCCCCGCGGGCGATGGCGTCTAAAAGCTCCCCGTTTCCCATATCCAGGGAATTGATATAGGCCGTTATCCTGTCGTTTACTATCATGACTCCTCGCTTGTCTCCTTCGGCTCCTCATTTAACATCTGAAGCATCTCCATGGAATCCATGGCGGTGGAAAAGGTGTAGGAACCCGGATAAATCTCGTACTCGTAGAACCACGCCTGCAGCTGAAAAATCAGAGTGTCCTCAATGAGGCCCGCCTCCTTGAGAATGCCGGCGGCCTCGGAGACGTCCGCTCCCTCCGGGATTTCCACGGAAATCTCCACGCCGGGCTCCGGCGATACGGGCGTCGGTGCGAACACCTCGTGCCCGAAGGCGTAGCCTCTCGTGGCTCCCTGATAGAGGATCAGCAGAACCAGCGCGAAGATAATAAGCTTCAGCGAAACAGTTATGATGGTCGTCGTGATGCGGTTAATCTCTCTCGTCCTGTGGCTCATATCTCATCACCCTTTTTTACGGTTCAACTTCCATAATAATCGGCAGAATCATGGGGCTGCGCTTCATCTTCTTCCAGAGGAAGTCGCTTAAGCTGTCCTTGATAATCGTCTTGATCTTGCCCCAGTCGCTCACATGGCGGCGCAGGCAGTCCTGGACGGCTGCGTCCACCACGACCTGGGCCTCATCCATCAGATCCTCCGACTCCCTGACATAGACGAAGCCGCGGGAGACGATATCCGGACCTGCGAGAAGCTGGTTCGTGTACTTCTCCAGGGACAGCACCACGATGATGATGCCGTTCTGGGCCAGGTTCTGACGGTCGCGCAGGACGATATTTCCCACATCGCCCACTCCGAGGCCGTCCACCAGGATGCCTCCGTTCTGCACGTGATCCACGATCTGGCAGGAATTTTCCCCGATCTCCACCACGTCGCCGGAGGACATGATGACGATGTTCTCCTTCGGAATGCCCATCTTCTCCGCCAGTCCGGCCTGCGCCGTCAGATGGCGGTACTCGCCGTGCACCGGCAGCGCGAACTTCGGGTGCACCAGGGAGTAGATTAACTTGATCTCCTCCTGGCAGGCATGTCCCGACACGTGGGTGTCCTCGAAAATGACCTCGGCGCCCTTCTGGGACAGCTCGTTGATGACCCTGGCCACCGACTTCTCGTTGCCGGGGATGGGGCTGGAGCTCATGACGATGACGTCGCTGGGCTTGATGGAAACCTTCCGGTGCATGGAGGACGCCATTCTGGACAGGGCCGCCATGGACTCGCCCTGGCTTCCCGTGGTGATTAACACCGTGTCCTCGTCCCTGTAGTTCTTAAGCTGGTCGATGTCGATTAATGTCCCCTCCGGGATCTTGATGTAGCCCAGCTCGCTGGCAATGCCGATGACATTGACCATGCTGCGGCCCTCCACCACGACCTTGCGGCCGTACTTGTAGGCGGAGTTCACCACCTGCTGCACGCGGTCCACGTTGGACGCGAAGGTGGCCACAATGATGCGGTTGTTCCTGTGCTCCGCGAAGATGGCGTCAAACCGGCGTCCCACGGTCTTCTCCGACATGGTGAAGCCCTGGCGGATGGCGTTGGTGCTGTCGCACATGAGGCCAGCACGCCCTTCTTTCCAAGCTCCGCAAACCTCTGCAGGTCGGCGGTGTCGCCGAATACCGGCGTGTAGTCGATCTTAAAGTCTCCGGTGTGCAGAATCACGCCCGCCGGTGAGAAGATGGCCAGCGCCGACGCGTCGGCGATACTGTGGTTGGTCTTTATAAACTCCACGCGGAAGCAGCCCAGGTTTACGGTCTGTCCGTGCTTTACCACCTTTCTCTTTGTGCTCTTCATCATGTTGTGCTCTTCCAGCTTGTGCTCGATGAGCGCGATGGTCAGCTTCGTGCCGTAAACGGGCACGTTAATCTCCTTCAGCACATAGGGCAGGGCCCCGATGTGGTCCTCGTGGCCGTGGGTGATCACAAAGCCCTTGACCTTGTCGATGTTGTTCTTTAAGTAGGTCACGTCCGGGATCACCAGGTCGATGCCCAGCATGTCGTCGCTGGGGAATGCCAGACCGCAGTCCACCACGATGATGCTGTCGTCGTACTCGAAGGCGGTGATATTCATACCGATCTGCTCAAGGCCGCCTAAGGGGATGATCTTTACTTTTTTGCTGTTGTCCGCCTGCTTTTTGCGGCCTTTTCCCTTAGTCAGCACCGTGGCCGCCGTGGCTGCCGCGGACTCCAGAACCTCTAAAAATGCCTCCGGCTCCGTCTTGATGGTCTTCGTGCGCCGGGAACCGCCTCTGCGGGATCCCTCCTTCTTCGCGCCTTCCTTCTTTGCGGTCTCCTTTTTCGCGCCGCCTTCCTTTCTGGATACGGTCTCCGCCGCTGCGCTCTCGTTCACGGTCTCTTCCTTCTTCGCGCCTCTCCTGCGGGAGCCTTCCTTCTTTGTGCCGTTCTTTCTGCCGCCTTCCTTGTCGGCGGTCTCCTTCTTCGCGCCGTTCTTACCGGCATTTTCCTTCTTTGCGCCTTCCTTAGCGGCGTTTTCTTTCTTCGCCTGGCCTCTGCCTAAGCCTCTTTTTCCTGTATTCTTTGCTGCGGTCTCCGCCGCATTCTCATTCTCTTTCCTCAAATATTGCACCTCCGATAAAATGTAAATTATTTTTCCAGTCCCACGTCCGCGTCGTCCAAGAGCTCGGTAAAGATCTTGAACAGATAGTCGATCTCCGCGTCGTTCTCCACAAACTCATAAAGAGCGTCCGCATCCTCCGGCTTCGATAAATCCTTCAGGATGTAACACTCCCCATCGCCTTCCTTTGCATCCGTCACGAGCAGGTAGTTCATGCCGTTGATCTTCGTCTCCTCGACCACGTAGAAATCCACCGGCTCATTGTCGTCTGTCATCAGTGTTATCTTTTTCTCGTTGTTATCCATATCTACTCCTAAACTGTCACGAAAGGGAATCCAGATATCCCTGCAGTATAAGGGCCGCCGCCACCTGGTCGATGACCGCCTTGCGGTTCTCCCTGCGGACGCCGCTCTCCATGAGCACGCGCTCCGCCGCCACGGTCGTGAGCCTCTCGTCCCACAGCGTGACCGGGAGGCCTGTCCGTCTCTCCAGCATCGCCTTAAATTCTTCCGTCTTCTTCGCTCTCTCGCCGACGGAGTCGTTCATGTTCTTCGGGTAGCCTAAAACGATGGACTCCACCTCGTACTCGGCAATCAGCTGTTCGATGCGGGCGCAGGTCTGCCGCAGTTTGTTCTCGTCTTTTCTTGTGATGGTCTCAAGCGGCTGTGCCGTGACCCTAAGCGCGTCGCTCACCGCCACGCCCACGGTCACAGAGCCATAGTCCAGGCCAAGAATCCTCATACGCGCTCCTCCTGTCAAAAGCCGCACACCACGTCTGCCGCTGCCCACGCCGTGCCGCGCACAGCAAAATGCAGTCATAAAACAAGAGTTCCGTCCGCGGAACTCTCCTCCCGATGTCCGGCAAACCAAACAGGCCGGCAAACTGCCGGCCCTATGCATGGCCTACTTTAATTTCGCTTCGATGTAAACGGCCATCAGCTCTTCCAGTATCTCGTCACGCTCTACCTTCATAATCAGACTTCTGGCGCTCTTGTGGCTGGTGATATAGGTGGGGTCCCCGGACATAATGTAGCCCACGATCTGGTTGATGGGATTGTACCCCTTCTCGCACAGGGCGACATACACCTGCTCCAGGATGTCGCTCACTTCCAGCTTGTTCTCTTCCTGTATGGCTTTGAAAATTGCGTATTCTTGATCTCGCCCATCTCTCTCACGTCCTTTTACTGCTTTTCTTATTTTACTCCATATTCCTGCATTCGGCAAGGAAAATATTTCTTAAAATTATAATTTGCTCTCCGGAAGCGTCTCCATGAGGAGGATTCCGTCAGCCGCATAGCCGGTGAACCGCCCGGAAACCAGCTCATTTTTCCTTCCGGAAAAGCCTTCCACGGCGGCCCGCACGTACTCCTTCGTGTGGCCGGTCATATAGGTTTTCCCGTCCAGAGTGATCTCCTCCTCCAGAAGGATCTCCCCGCAGGTTCCAAGGAATGAATCCCGGTAGGAGGCCGAGAGCTCCCGCTCCAGTTTAAGGAGCTCGTCGCTCCGCCTGGTCTTCACCGGCTCCGGAACCTGGTCCGGCATCACGGCCGCCCGGGTGCCGGCCCGCCTGGAATATTTAAACACGTGCATCTCGTAGAAATGCACTCGCTCGAGAAACGCCCTCGTCTGTGCGAACTCCTCCTCCGTCTCGCCGGGGAATCCCACGATGACGTCGGTGGTAATAGCCGGATGGCCGAAAACCTCCCGCAAAAGTTCGCACCGCTCCAGATATTCCGCCGTGGTGTAATGGCGGTTCATCCGCTTTAAGGTGGCGTCGCACCCGCTCTGTAAGGACAGGTGGAAATGGGGGCACACCTTCTCCATGGACGCAAGCCGCTCCGCAAATTCCCTGGTCACAATCCGGGGCTCTAAGGATCCCAGACGGATCCGCCCGATCCCGTCGATTTCGTGCAGCCGTTCGATGAGCCCAGAAGCCCCACCCGGCGCTCCTCTGCGAAATCCAGCCCGTAGGAGCTTAGATGGATGCCGGTCAGCACGATCTCCCGGTATCCCGCCCGCGCCAGGCCCTCCACCTCCGCGGCCACATCCTCCGGCTCACGGCTGCGGATGCGCCTCTGGTGTAGGGGATGATGCAGTAGCTGCAGAACTGGTTGCACCCGTCCTGCACCTTGATAAACGCCCGGGTGTGCTCGGCGATCTTCGTCACGTGAAGCGGCTCATACTCCGTCTCCCGGCCGATATCTATGATCTCGGACCTTTTCTCCCGGTCGGCAAAAACTGATCGAGAAGCACGGCCAGGTCCTTTTTCTTATTATTCCCAATTATTAAGTCGATAGTCCCGTCGGCCTTAAGCTCCTCCCGGCGGCCTGCACGTAGCAGCCCACAGCCACCACGACTGCGTCGGGATTTAACTTCCTGGCCCGGTGAATCATCTGCCGGGACTTTTTGTCGGCCACGTTGGTGACGGAGCAGGTGTTGATGATGTAGGCGTCCGCCCCCTCCTTAAAGGGGACGATCTCATAGCCCGCCTGCTCAAGAAGCTGCTCCATGGCCTCGGTCTCGTATGCATTTACCTTACATCCCAGTGTGTGAAATGCGGCTCGTCTCATTTTTATTTTCTCCTGTAAAAACGTCATTCTGGCTATTGACTTTTATTTGATAAATTTGTAGTATTGTAATAGTCGGACCCCTGGCCCCTAAGCAAACGTAAAGGAGGTTTTCACGCTATGAAAACAGTTCGTATTTCCTTAAACTCCATCGACAAGGTCAAATCCTTCGTAAATGATCTGACCAAGTTTGACGTCGATTTCGACCTGGTGTCCGGAAGATACGTGATCGATGCGAAGTCCATCATGGGCATTTTCAGCTGGATCTTTCCAAGCCCATCGATCTCAATATTCATGCCAACACAGAGAGCGAAGTGGAAAGTATTCTTACCGTCTTAGCTCCGTACATCGTCTAACTGTGGTTTTAGGGTTACATTTCGGCGCGGGAATTGTTGCGATTCCCGCGCCGTTATTTTGTTTCACCGGTTCTGCCGGACAGACATCTTCCTGTCTGTTTAGCACCAGACAACCTCCTCGGTGTCGATGGCCGTCTGAACCAGCTCGTCGATTTTCTCCTCCAGCTTTCTCTCCGACCGCTTGATGATCTGTAAATTCGGCTTTGTCACCGGGTGCTTCGCCACGAAAATAGTGCAGCAGTCCTCGTAGGGCTGGATGGATGTCTCGTAGGTATCGATCTTCAGCGCGATATCCACGATGTCCTGCTTATCGAAGCCGATCACCGGGCGGAACACGGGCATGGTGCACACTTCGTTGGTCACCGCCAGGGAGTGGATGGTCTGGGACGCCACCTGGCCGATGCTCTCGCCGGTCACCAGCGCCAGACAGTCATTTTTCTTTCCAATCTCCTCGGCAATCTTCATCATATAGCGGCGCATGATGATGGTCAGCTCCTCGTGGGGACACTGCTCGTAGATGTAGAGCTGGATGTCCGTGAAGTTCACGATGTGAAGCTTAATGGGCCCGGAGTACCGGGAAACCAGCTTCGCCAGGTCCACCACCTTCTGCTTCGCGCGCTCGCTGGTGTAGGGCGGCGCGTGGAAGTACGTGGCCTCCAGCACTACGCCTCTCTTGGCCACCATGTAGCCCGCCACCGGGCTGTCGATGCCGCCGGACAATAACAGCATGGCCTTTCCGTTGGTGCCCACCGGCATGCCGCCGGGGCCGGGAATCACCACGGAGTAGAGATTGATCATGGAGCGCACTTCCACATGGAGAAGCACCTCCGGATGGTGCACGTCCACCTTCGTCTCCGGGAATGCCTCCAAAATCACCTCGCCCAGATCCCGGTTGATCTGCTCGGAATTGACGGGGTAGTGCTTGTTGCTCCGTCTGGCGTCCACCTTGAAGGTGAAATGCTTGTCGGGGTACACCTGGTCGATGTACTTTACCACCTGTTCCTTCAGATCGTCGTATCCCCGGTCCTCGATGCGAACCAGCGGGCAGATGGCCGCGATGCCGAAAACACACTTTAAAGCCTCCACGGCCTCTTCCAGATCAAACTCACCTTTGGCCTCGGCGTAGATGCGGCCCGCCTCCTTGGTCACGGCGAACTCCCCGTCCACGTCCTTTAAGGCGTGACGGATGTGCTTCATCAGCGCGTCCTCGAATTTATATCTGTTCTTTCCCTTTATGCCGATCTCGGCGTATTTAATCAAAAATGCCTGGTACATATTCTCTCTATCCTCTCTTATAGCGGCGCAGAACCGGAAGCAGCTCTCCCAGCACGCCGATGCAGTAATCCACTTCCTCCTCCGTGTTGAACATCCCGAAGCTGAAACGCAAGGTGGCGTCTAAAAGCTCGCCCTTCACGCCGATGCCCTTCAAGGTGCCGCTGACGCCGGATGATTGGACGAGCAGGCGGAACCGGAGGAAACATAGATGCCCTTATCCTCCAGCGCGTGGAGAAGCACCTCGCTCCTTATCCCTGCGAAGCTGGCGCTGACAATCTGCGGCGCGCTCTCCCGGGTCTCGAGGCCGTTGATGGTGACGCCCTCCAGCCCTTTAAGCCCCGCGATCAGCCGCTCTCTGAGGCCGTAGAGCCTCTCGATTTTCTCCCCGTGATCCTTATAGGTGATGCGGACCGCCTCGGCCAGGCCCGCGCAGCCGGCACATTCTCGGTGCCGGAGCGCATGCCCTTCTGCTGGCCGCCGCCGAACAGAATCGGGCGGATCTTCACCTTCTCGTCCACGTAGAGAAAGCCCACGCCCTTGGGACCGTGGATCTTGTGCCGCTGACCGACAGAAGGTCGATGCCCTGGCGCTTCGGCCGGATCTGGTACTTTCCGTAGGCCTGGATGGCGTCCACGTGGAAGAGGACATCCGGTTTCTTCGCCCTGATCACGCGGCTGATCTCCTCCACCGGCTCCACCGCGCCGATTTCATTGTTCACATACATGACAGACACCAGAATCGTGTCGTCACAGACGGCGTGTTCCAGTTCTTCCAGGGAAATGTGGCCCGCCGCGTCCACGGGCAGGTAGGTGATGCGAAATCCCTGCTCCTCCAGCCAGCCCATGGTGTTATAGATGGACGGATGCTCCACCGCCGTGGTGATCAGATGGTTTCCCGCCCGGCGGTTGGCCAGGGCCGTGCCCACCAGCGCCAGGTTGTTGGACTCGGTGCCGCCGGAGGTGAAAATGATCTCTTTCTCCTTAACCTTTAAGGATTTTGCGATCTCCTCCCTGGCCTCCCGGATATAGCGCTCCGCCTCCACGCCCTTCATGTGCTTGGCGGCGGCGTTTCCGTAGTCTTCCTTCATCACTTTGACCATGATATCCGCCACGCTGTCGTAGACCCGCGTGGTGGCTGAGTTGTCAAAATATGCCTCCATCTCATTCCTCCATCCAGAATCCCAGAGCCGCCAGCATGGCAAGCCCGGCGGTCTCGGTCCTAAGTATGCGTTTTCCCAGCGTCACAGGCTCGGCGCCGGCCTCCACGGCCATCGCCACCTCTTCCTCCTCAAAGCCGCCCTCCGGCCCGATGAACACCGCCACCCGGTCCCCGGGGCGGACGCTGTCTAAAAGCTCTCTCGTTCTCGCCATCCCCCTGGCGTTCTCGTAGGGGATGAGCTTTATCTCAAAATCCTTCGTCTGCTCCAGCGCCTCCTTAAAGCTGACGACGCCGGAAACCTCCGGGATCATGCCCCGGCCGGACTGCTTCGCCGCCGTCTCGGAGATGGCGTTCCACCGCCGGATGCGGGACTCCTCCTTCTTTTTATCCAGCTTCACGATGGAGCGGCGGGTGGCCACGGGAATCACCCGGCAGGCGCCCAGCTCCACGGCCTTCTGGATCACAAGCTCCAGCTTATCGCCCTTGGGAAGTCCCTGGTACAGGTACACCTGCACCGGCAGCTCCACGCCCTCGCCCTCGGAGACGATGCGGGCGGCGACAGCCTCGCCCGAAAGGGATTCGATCTCGCACAGAAGCGCGCGGCCGCCCCGCTCACTGACGCCGATGACCTCCCCGGGCTTCATCCGCAGCACATTTTTAATATGGTTTACGTCGGGGCCGGTGATGGTCACCAGCTGTTCCCCGACCTGTTCCTTCTCAACAAAGAAATGGTACATGTCTCTCTCCTGCCGTCAGCGTTTTCTCGCCGTCACAGAAACCCACTCGCCCTGGTGCGTCACCTCGATGACCTCAAAGGCCGGGTTCTCCGAAAATGCCTGCAGCACCGCCTGCTCCTTCATATCGATGATGCCGGAGGTGATGAAAATTCCCCCGTCCTTCAGGTGGGGCGCGGTCTCCTTCTGGAGCATGATAATCACATCGGCTAAAATATTAGCCACCACGATGTCGTAGACACCGAAGCCCGCCTGCTCCTTAATGGCCGCATCGTCGATGATATTGCCTGGATCACCGCAAACTGCTCCGGGGAAATGTCGTTGGAGGCCAGATTTTCCCCCACGGCCACGATGGCATTCTCGTCCAGATCCGTCCCAAACACGGAGCCAGCGCCCAGCTTCAGGGCCGCGATGCCCAGGATTCCGCTGCCGGTTCCCACGTCCAGAACCCGCTCCCCGCCCTTTATGTATTTGCGGAGCTGGCGGATGCACAGCTGGGTGGTCTCGTGCATTCCGGTCCCGAAGGCCGTGCCCGGATCGATCTGGATGAGCAGCTTGTCCTTATGCTCCTCCGGCACCGTCTCCCAGGTGGGTTTTATGAGAATATCGTCCACGGTGAAGGGCTTGAAATACTGCTTCCAGTTGTTGATCCAGTCCTTGTCCTCAGTCTCCGACTCCTCGATGGTGCACGCGCCCAGGTCGGTGAACATCTTAAGCTCCTTAAGCCCCTCGCGCACTTTCCGAAGGGTCTCCGCCGGGTCCTCGTCCCCGTCCAGATAAAAGCTCACCTTTGCGATGCCCTCGTCCGGCGGAAGCTCCGGCAGAATGTCGATGAACATGCCCTTGGTCTCCTTCTCGGTCAGAGGCACATTGTCCTCGATCTCAATGCCCTCGATTCCGATCTCGTCAAACATACAGCTCACCAGATCCACCGCCTCTGTGGTGGTGGTCAGAGTAAATTTTTTCCATTTCATAGTCCGCACCTCTTATCCAAAAATCACTTTCACAAACAGGATCGCCAGAACGATCAACACCACGGGCCGCACGATCTTCTGCCCGTTTGCCAGCACCATGCCGGAGCCGATGTAGTTGCCCGCGATGCAGAAGAGTCCGGCAGTCAGCCCCAGCGGGTAAATGACTTTGCCGTTGACGATAAAGGTCACCATGGCGGCCACGTTGGAGGCCAGATTGATGGCCTTGGTGGTTCCCGCCGCGGTCTTCATGTCGTATTTAGCCGCTCCTGTGAGAATCAGTATGAGAAACGTCCCGGTGCCCGGGCCGTAGAAGCCGTCGTAGGCCCCCACGCCGAACGCCGCTAAAAGGGCGATGAGAAACGCCTTCCGCTCCGGGATGGTGCCCGCCTCGCTGTCGTCGCCCATTTTTTTATTTTTAAACACGTAAAATGCCACGATAGGCAGAATCACGATCATCATTCCGCTGATGACCTTCTCGCTGATTAAAAGGCTTAAGTTCGCCCCCAGCGACGAGCCCACCAAAGCCAGCGCCGCACAGCTGAGGCCCAGTTTCAGCTTAATATATCCGTTCTTCGCAAACCGCAGCGTGGCGATGGTCGTCCCCATGGCTGAGCAGAGCTTGTTGGTTCCCAGCGCCATGTGAGCCGGAATGCCCGCAATCAGGTAGGACGGCAGGGAGATCAGTCCCCCTCCTCCCGCAATGGAATCCACGAAGCCCGCCAGGAAAACCAGTGGGCAGACAATCAGATATTCTATCATACTCTCATTCCCGCTTTTTCTGTTATTCTACGTTTTTTCGTTCCGCCTTCTGGCTGGCGGCCATTTTGCTATCATACCATATACCCTGTATTTCTGGCAATACTATGGCGCGCATTTCCGCCCGCATCTGCGGATGAGTCTGTAAATGGGACTGTAGAGGGAGGTCACCACCATGATCCCCGCCGCCAGCGACACCGCCAGCCCCAGGGCGTTGAATCCGCTGTGGGCGAAATCCTCGTATCTGCGGTGAAGCAGATGATCCATGGCGTAGTAGAGCGTGCCTCCGGGAATCAGCGGCACCACCGTGGGAATCAGCACCGTAGTCACCGGCGTCTTCAGAATCCGGGCCCAGATTTCCCCGTAAAAGGTGGCGAACACGGCCACGAGGAAATACCCCAGATAGTCGCTCCCGGTCCGCGCATAGATGACCAGGTAAAGCCCCCAGGCCGCCGCGCCGCCGAAGGCCGACACCAGAAGCCGCTTGCCCCGCGTATTATACATGGCCGCAAATCCCAGCGACCCGAAGAATGACGCGATCACGGCGATCATATCCTGACTCATAGTCCACCTCCCCAGAGCATCGTGGCCAGAACGAAGCCCATGGCCACCGCCACGGCCGTGACAATGGCCTCGCTGAAATGCATGAGCCCCGTCAGCATGTCCCCGCTGATCAGATCGCGGAAGGAGTTGGTCAGAAGCACGCCGGGGATCAGAAGCATGATGTTTCCTATAAATATCTTGTCCAGGTTCTCCCCCAGGCCGCACCGGCACATGAAGATGGCCAGGCCGCCGCAGAAGAAGGAGCTCATGATATTGGCGAATACCCGGTTGATGTGGATGCTGTTGAGGCCGAACGTGGCCAGGTGCAGAATCCCGCCCACGACGGCCGCAGCCGCCGCATCCCACAGGTTGCCGCCGAAAAACAGGGTGAAGGAGGAGGCAATCAGCGCCCATATAAGGCACCTGGCCCCGATGCCGTAGGACGGCCCGCGTATGATCTCCTCAAACCGCGCCTCAGTCTCCTCCGGCGTCAGCTGATGGCTGCAGATCTGGCGGGAGAGGTTGTTGATCTTATCCAGCTTATCCATGTCGGTCTGGAACTCCCGGATGCGCCGGGTCTGGGTCTGCCAGTTCCCGTCCTTGTCCAGAATCGTCACAATAAGGCAGGAGGCCACACAGAACACATGCTGCTGCCTGGCCCCGTAGGCCACGCAGATGCGCCCCACCGTGTCCTCCACGCGGCTGATCTCCGCCCCGTTTTTCAAAAGCTGTTCCCCGATATTCACGGCCCAAACCAAAGACTCCCCGCCGGTCATAGACTCCTCCAACATCCTGTATTCTGACTGTACGGCAGCCGCATCCCGGCTGCTTCCGGCCGCGTATTCACGCGGCCTGCTGTGATCAGTATACCATGTCCACTAAGCTCGTGGAAGACCTCGCTAAGTGGAACAGGTATGACTCGCACTAAGCTCGTGAGAGACCTCGCTAAGTGCTCATATTATACCACATTAAAAATATTTTGAAAAATTTTTTATTTTCCTGCAATAAAAACATCGCCGGATGCATTAACTAATTGAACGGATGAAAAATTTTTCTGTTCCGGCCGGTGAAACGGGCAAAAACAATTTATCAAAAAACGAAATTCCATGATATGCATTACACCTACGATACACCGCCCGGCGACCCGACTGCGAGCAGGATCTTTTTCAAATTTACAAACCAACGGCAATTAGAGTTTGTTTCCCAAAGGAACAGGCTGTCACCGCGAGGGCGCGGGGGCAGCCTGTTCCTTTTTTCCAGCGGAAGCTGGCAAGGGGTTCCGGTTTCGAAACTTTTAAAAATTTTTATTTTTCGAAACCAACTAACGACGGCGTATATTTAAAGATTCCAAATGTGCCCATTGACAGCGCTGTTTAAAAAACGTACAATATCAGTGTAGAGTAATGACACTCAAAAAGCGGGGCACCCTGCCAGTAAGTGGGAGCTAAAAAAGCGGAGTACCCTGCCAGTAAGTGGGAGTCAAAATCGAGTAGGAGAAAATTCCTCTGATTAGAGAAATTTTCGACCTCTCACACCACCGTGCGTACGGTTCCGTACACGGCGGTTCAATCAACTTAACAAGTAACACACCTTTCGGTGTAGTAATCTAACATAGAGATTAGTCCAAATAAGGCTAATCTCTTGTTATTTATAGCCACATTGACAGCGCCTTTGTTGCATACGTAGGCAATCCTTGCCCCCGTATAAGCAACTCTCCTTGCTGTGCTTCTGTCTATTCCTAACTTTACAAGGTTCTTTTCTCTGTTTTGTGGAGTTTTCCAATGTTTCCAAATACACATGCGTAGTCTATAACGAATGTTGCTGTCCATTTTCGCACATAGAGTTTTCATGCTACCTATCTTGAAGTAGTTAATCCACCCTCTGATTAATTCATTGAGTTTCTGCACTTTATAAGCGTTACTTACTCCCCAACTTCTGCTAGTGAGCTGCTTCATCTTCGTCTTGAATTTCGCTACAGATTTTTCATGTGGCTTTGCCTTAAATTGGTGTGACCTACTGTCAAAGTAGAATCCAAATCCAAGATATTTAAGACCTTTCGGTCTTTCTACCTTGCTCTTTGTCATATTTACCTTGAGCCCTAGTTTCCCTTCAATAAACTTCGTGAGATTTCTCATCACTCTCTTTGCTGACATTTCACTTCCGACCATAATAATACAGTCGTCTGCATATCTGACAAAGTTCAGTCCTCTTTGTTCCATTTCCTTATCAAGCTCATTCAACATGATATTGGCAAGGAGTGGTGACAGATTTCCACCTTGTGGTGTTCCTATCACAGATTCCTTATATTCATCATCTACCATGATTCCACTAACAAGAAACTTCCTGATAATTGAAATCACGTCTCCGTCCTTGATTGTTTTACCAATTAAGGTCATCAGTTTATCATGATTTACTGTATCAAAGAACTTCTCTAAGTCGATGTCAACAATCCAGTCATAGCCGTCATTCATCATATCTAATGCTGTGATGATTGCCTGCTGGGCGCACCTATTCGGTCTGAATCCATAACTATGGTCATGGAATTGCTCTTCATAGATCGGTGTTAATACCTGTGCTATGGCTTGCTGTACAAATCGGTCTGTTACTGTTGGTACTCCCAGGTTTCTGACACCTCCGTCTGACTTTGGTATCTCCACTCTGCGTACTGGTTGAGGCTTATATTTTCTTGTCCTCAACTGTTCCTTGATGATTTCGCCGTTCTTTGCAAGGTGTTCCTTAAGTTCCGTGTACTTCATTTCGTCCACTCCCTCTGCACCTTTGTTTCGTACGACTTGCAGATATGCTGTGTTGAGATTCTCTTTACTTAATATCTGCTCCATTAGACTACTTGTGTCCATGCGTTCGTTCCTTTCCGTCTCGCTTGAATTGACCACCTTTTTCCCGATTGGGTACGGCAGATGTTGTCTTTTCTGCAATCAAGACTCTACTAAAACTGATTGATTGTTCGCCCCTTTGCTCCATTTCCATTACGGAAACTTCTTCACTACTATGGGCTCTGCTGACTTCTCACAGTTCGTTGTTACTGGGCTAATGAAACCTCTGTGAGACCTCCACGCTTAAGGTGCACGCTCTTTCCCTCCATGTATCCGCCACATTTACTCTGCTACTACAAATGTGATAGTTATTAGACTTCGTCGCTCTTTGCCGACTTATCTCTCGCAGCCTAGCCTTATATGTGATTTCTGTCCGTCGGACCAGAGGTTTGCTTACAGCTTCCTTCAGATTTTACCTCACGATAAACACCCTTGCTGTTCAGCTATACACTTCCCACTATCTGGGTGTGTTCGGGACTTACACCCGTTAGAGCGCGCCCATGGCGCGCAAACAAAGTGAAGGATCAGACTGCGATGTCTGGTCCTTCTTTACCACAAAGGGGGACCGTACATGAATTTTTCTTTTTACACCGTTGACACCCGTTACTGTGATTTCCTGCGGAAAACCGATCCTCTCGTACCTTATACGAAAGATGAAAAGGCTGGCCGGCCATTCGTCGGCATTGTTTTCTCCGTCAATGGATTTCACTACTATGCCCCGCTCACTTCGCCGAAGCCCAAGCATCTCCAGATGAAAAATCAGATCGACTTCATGAAAATAAAAAACGGCGAATGGGGCGCTATTAATCTTAATAACATGATTCCCGTTCACATGGACTGTCTACACAAAGTGGAAATCAGAATCTCACCCGACGATTCCAAACCAGATATTGATTACAAAAACCTTCTGTCCAACCAGCTTTCCTGGTGCAATTCCCACAGAGAACTCATACTGAAACAGGCAGAAAAACTCTATAGAATCATCACCCAGGGGAAATCCTGGAAAACGCTGTCCGGGCGCTGCTGTAATTTCCCGCTCGATGAAAAGCAGTGCCTCGCCTACCGCACGACAGATTTCACTGAATCTCCGGCGTCCCCGGTTTCGAAACTTTAAAAATTTTTATTTTTCGAAACCAGCCATCTGCATCCACGCAAAAACACGCCCCCGGTCAAACTCCGGAAGCGTGTCCTCTCAATTCTGCTTATTTGAAAAATCCCTTTTTCTTATGCTGCTTCTCCCCGTCCGGCGTGATGCCGTTCATCAGCTGGTCGTACCGGCGCAGGGCCTCCTTCTGCTCCTCGTTCATCTTCTCGGGCACCTGCACCACCAGGGTGACGAAATGGTCTCCGCGGATGTTCTTGTTGCGAAGGGAGGGAACGCCCTTGCCGCGCAGGCGCACCTTGGTATCGGTCTGGGTTCCTGCCTTGACCTCGTACTCCACCTCGCCGTCGATGGTCTTGATGCGGATGGGGCCGCCCAGCGCCGCCTTGGCAAAGGAGATGGGCACCGTGGAGAAAATGCTGGAATCCTGGCGCTTAAACACCGGATGCGGGGAAACGGTGACCTCCACCAGGAGATCTCCCCTCTCGCCTCCATTGACGCCCGGCTCGCCGTAGCCCCTGTTCAACAGGCTCTGGCCGTTGGCAATTCCCGCGGAATGGTGACTTTGATTTTCTTTTTCTTTGTCACGTAGCCCGTGCCGTAGCAGTCCGGGCATTTCTCCCTGATAATCTTTCCCGTGCCGCCGCAGTCCGGACAGGTCTGCACATTCTGTATCTGGCCGAAGAAGGACTGCTGGGTATACATGATCTTGCCCTTGCCGTTACATTTGGAGCAGGTCTCCGGCGTAGTTCCCGCCTTCGCTCCGCTGCCGCCGCAGGAGGGGCAGCTCTCCTTCATATTGAGCTCGATCTCTTTCTCGCAGCCGGCCATGGACTCCTCAAATGTGATCCGGATGCCCTTGCGGACGTTGGCTCCTCTCATGGGGCCGTTGCTCCTGGCGCGGCTTCTGCCGCCGCCGAACATGTCCCCGAAAATATCGCCGAAAATGTCGCCCATATCGGAGAAATCAAATCCGCCGAAGCCTCCGGCTCCGCCTGCGCCGCCCTCGAAGGCCGCGTGTCCGAACTGGTCGTACTGCTGCCGCTTCTGCGGATCGCTCAGCACGCTGTACGCCTCGGAGGCTTCTTTAAATTTCTTCTCCGCCTCCTTGTCTCCGGGATTGCTGTCCGGGTGGTATTTCTTCGCCAGCACGCGGTATGCTTTCTTTAACGCGGCATCGTCCGCATTCTTCGGGACGCCTAAGACCTCATAATAATCTCTCTTGCTTTCTGCCATGTCACGTCTACCTCAATCCTACCATTATCCTATAATCAACAAAAGGCCCAAGGAGGCGTGCTGCCCCCTTGGTTCTTCTGCGCGCTCATTTGTCTGCGCTCACTATATTACACTTCTTTGAAGTCGCCGTCAACCACATCGTCGCCATAATCAGCGCCGGTGCTCTGATTTCCCATGTCGGGAGCCGGGCCGCCCTGGCCCTGCTGGCCTGCCTCGTACACCTTGGCAAACAGTGCCTGTGCACTGGCCATCAGCTTCTCCTTGCCGGCCTTGATGTCCTCGATCTGGGCGTCGGTCATCTGCTCCGCCGGAGCGCGGTTGATCGCCTCCTTTAAGGCATTCAGATCGGCCTCCACGGCAGCCTTATCACCAGCCGGGAGCTTGTCGCCCACTTCCTCCAGAGCCTTCTCAGTCTGGAATACCATGGAATCGGCCTCGTTTCTCGCGTCGATGCCCTCCTTGCGCTTCTTATCCTGCGCCTCGAACTCGGCGGCCTCCTTCACAGCCTTCTCGATATCGGCATCGGACATGTTGGAGCCGGAGGTGATGGTGATGTGCTGCTCCTTACCGGTGCCCATATCCTTGGCGCTTACGTTTACGATACCGTTGGCATCAATATCAAATGTTACCTCGATCTGCGGAACGCCTCTTCTTGCCGGCGGGATTCCATCCAGACGGAACTGGCCGAGGGTCTTGTTGTCTCTCGCGAACTGTCTCTCGCCCTGTACCACGTGGATATCAACGGCGGTCTGGTTGTCGGACGCGGTGGAGAAGATCTGGCTCTTCTTCGTCGGGATCGTGGTGTTTCTCTCAATCAGTCTGGTCGCTACGCCGCCCATGGTCTCGATGGACAGGGAAAGCGGGGTGACATCCAGAAGAAGGATATCGCCGGCGCCGGCGTCGCCTGCCAGCTTGCCGCCCTGGATCGCAGCGCCGATGGCCACGCACTCATCCGGGTTCAGGGACTTGGACGGCTCCTTGCCGGTTAACTGTTTTACCTTATCCTGGGCTGCCAGCATACGGGTGGAACCGCCTACCAGCAGAACCTTACCAAGCTCCGCAGCGGTGATGCCTGCATCCTTTAACGCATTCTGTACCGGAACTGCGGTTCTCTCGATCAGATCGTGGGTCAGCTCGTCAAATTTCGCTCTGGAAAGGTTCATATCCAGATGCTTCGGGCCCTCTGCGGTGGCCGTGATGAACGGCAGATTGATGTTGGTGGTCGTCGCGGAGGAAAGCTCCTTCTTCGCCTTCTCGGCCGCCTCCTTCAGTCTCTGCATTGCCATCTTATCGGCAGACAGGTCCACGCCCTCCGCCTTCTTGAACTCGTCAACCATCCACTGGGTCACGCGGCATCGAAATCGTCGCCGCCCAGTCTGGTATCGCCGTTGGTGGACAGAACCTCGATGACTCCGTCGCCAATCTCGATGATGGACACATCGAAGGTACCGCCGCCTAAGTCGTATACCATGATCTTCTGCTCTTTCTCATTGTCAAGGCCGTAAGCCAGCGCTGCCGCCGTCGGCTCGTTGATGATACGCTTTACCTCAAGGCCCGCAATCTTGCCTGCGTCCTTGGTTGCCTGACGCTGTGCGTCGTTGAAGTATGCGGGAACGGTGATGACCGCCTCGGATACCTTCTCGCCTAAGTAGCTCTCGGCGTCCGCCTTAAGCTTCTGGAGAATCATCGCGGAAATCTCCTGCGGGGTGTACTTCTTACCGTCGATGTCTACCTTGTAATCGGTTCCCATATGTCTCTTGATCGAGGAAATGGTCTTCTCCGCGTTGGTCACGGCCTGACGCTTTGCAGGCTCGCCCACCAGACGCTCGCCGGTCTTCGTGAATGCCACGATGGACGGGGTCGTGCGGATTCCCTCTGTATTTGCGATAACAACCGGCTTTCCGCCTTCCATAACAGCCACACAGCTGTTGGTTGTACCTAAGTCAATACCAATAATCTTGCCCATGGTTTAATTCCTCCTAAAAAATTTTATAATTATTATGCTGCATTCTTAAATCAGTTGGCCACCTTCACCATGCTGTGGCGCACCACGCTGTCCCTGTATAGGTAGCCCTTCTGGAACTCCTCCACAATGACGTTCTCCCCGACGCTCTCATCCTCCACATGCATCACTGCGTTGTGGAAGTTGGGGTCGAACTCCTGGCCCACGGCTCGATGGCCTTCACTCCCGACTCCTCCAGAGTCTTAAGGAGCTGCTTGTATATCATATCCATCCCATCGACGAACGCCTTCGCGCTCTCGTCAGCGGAGGGGCAGATAAACCTCTCTCAAAATTGTCGATGACCGGAAGAATGCGCTCCACGATGCTCTTCGCGCCGATCTCGTACATGGCGGACTTCTCTTTCTCCGTCCGCTTGCGGAAGTTGTCAAACTCCGCCATGGTCCTGCGAAGGCGGTCGTTCAGCTCCTCGATCTGCTCATCCTTCTTGTCTTTTTTCTTGCCGAAGAGGCCCTTCTTTGGCTCCTCCTTCTTTGTCCCGTTTCCGGAATCCTTTGCGTCACCGGCGCCGTCCATATCGCCGGCGCCCATCGCGTCGGCGGCGTCTGTTCCGTTTCCGGTGCGCTCCGCTTCGCCGCTGCTTTCGGCCGCGTTCTCAGCATTTCCAGAAACCGTACCGCCCGCTCCGCCATTCTCCGCGGGGCCGTCATTCCGGCCCGTGTCTGCCGCTGCGGCATCCATGCCTGGCGCGCCGTCCATGTCCTGGGACATCTCCTCAGTTCTATCTTTCTTTTCGTCTATCACTATTTATACTCACCTTTCTTCGTTTTTAAAGGTTGTTTCCAGCTGGTTCATCATGGTCCGCAGGGTGTTCACCACCTTCTCGTAGTCCATCCGCTTGGGGCCGATGATTCCGATGGTTCCTCTGAGTCCCTCGCCCAGCACGTAGTTGGCAGTCACAATGCTGCAGTCTTTCATGGTCTGAACCGGCATCTCGTCGCCGATATACACCTGAATCTCGGTGCCTGGTCCTGGCCTTCCTTCTCGTCCTCGAAAAGCCCTTTCAAAAGCTCCTTCTGCTCCAGCGTGCTGATCAGCTGACTGGCCTTCTGGCCGTCGGCCAGCTCGGGGTACTTGAAAATGTTCGTGGTCCCGCTGGTGTAGATCTGTAAGTCCTCGTCGTTGGCGTGAATGGCCTCGGCCACCTCGTTGAGTACCAGATCGACCACCTGGCTGTGATCTCCGGCCTGCTCCTTCATCCTGCTGATGACGCCTAAGTTGATCTCCTCGATGGTCAGCCCGTTTAAGCTGTTATTGAGGAGAATATTCAGGTTTAAGATGGACTCGTCGGACAGCTCCTCGCCGATGTTCACGATGGAGTTCTTGATGATATTTCCCTCCACCACGATCACGATCAGAAGCTTGGTCTTCTCCACCTTGGAAAGCTGGATGAATTTTAACTTTGTCTGGTGGTACTTGGGGCCGCTGATCATCGTCGCGTAGTTGGTGTTGGCCGCCAGGAGGCTGGCCATCTGCTTGAGCACCAGCTCCACCCGGTCCACCCGCTGGATCATCATGTCCTTGATCTCCGTAACCTCGTTGTTCTTCTCCTCGATGATCTGGTTCACGTAGAAACGGTAGCCCTTGTCGGAGGGAATGCGTCCTGCCGAGGTGTGGGGCTGGATGATGTATCCCAAGTCTTCCAGATCGGACATCTCGTTCCGTATGGTCGCCGAGCTTAAGTTTAAATCCGAATACTTGGATATGGTCCTGGAACCAACCGGCTCGCCTGTCTCCAGATAGGTCTGGATAATCGCTTTTAGAATCTTTTCTTTCCGCTCATCTAAATCCAATTATCTTCCTCCTTTCTGGGTTTGTTTTTTATGTTGTTAGCACTCATTTGATTAGAGTGCTAATATCTACAGTTGTTACTATATTACTTTCGGGGGGATTTGTCAACAGATTTTGGAAAAAATAAAATGATGAAATGTGTGTGAACGGGTTGTTGGGGGATTGTTTGAGGGGATTGTCGCAGGGGGCGGGGGCCGTCGAAGGGATGGGGCGGTGCAGGTGACGGGAGCCTCGATGGGTAAGACCTGGGCCCGCGATGTGGTTCACTTCTGGGGACCGGGAGTATTCGATCAAAATTTCTGATGAAATTTTGCTCTCCGTAACTCCCTTTTCGTTTGGCGTTGTGCGCCAAACGAAACCCCAGAGCTCTCCACACCGCGGACCTGGGTCTTACCGTATCTCGGCTCTGGTCACCTGCACCGCCCCATCCCTTCGACGGCTTCGCGGGCTGTGAGAAATTTGCTGCCAGACAATGCCTGGCAATATTGTTGACATATTCATTCATAATTTATTTTGGGGAAGCAGGCAGTTCTTTTTCTATTATGAAGAGTTCGCGGTTGTATGTTGTGGAGCTGGTGGACAGGCGGGAGTTTTTTTGTGCCCAGGGGCGGAGGCGCAGTTTGCCTATGGACCAGTTCAGATTGATGTTTTTGGGGAATACCCTGTAGCCTTTGTCCTCCAGATGTTTTTTGTGGGCGGAAATGGTCTGGGGGGATTTGTGGGCTACAAATTCGATGCGGTACTGGCAGCGGCCCGGAGGGCATGGTTCGAACTCGTAGAGGAGTTTTCCGCAGCGGATCAGGCGGAAACCTCTGGCGGACATTTTGTTGAGATATTTTTCCTGGGCTTTTAAGAATCCGCCGTAAAAGCGGTAATGTTTCTTTTTCATATGATGCCTCCTGTAATACTGTCTTGGTCATCTGTTCCATATTATCTTAAGTATCTTTTCTTAAAATATCTAAATATTCTGAATAGGAGAAAATTCTCGTTTTCCCCTTTTTTTCGTTCTGGGTCAGAATGCCTTTTTCCATCAGAACAGACACAGCCCTTGCGACTGCATTATAAGAAAGACCTAAAGCTTCTGATGTCTTCTTCACATCAATAATCGGATTTGACTCCAGATAGGCAAACAGCTTTTTCAGCGTATCAGATTGTCGTTTTGCGGTGCCATCCATAAGTAACGCCGTATTTTTATCATGCAGGGCCGTTAAAAGGTCGATGGTGTGAACCGCATCCTCCGCCGATTCCATGACTGCCTGTAAAAAAAAGAGAATCCACTGTTCATAGTTTCCTTTCCGGCGCACCTCAGTCATGCGGTCATAATATTCGATGCGGTTCCGTTTGAGAAAATACGAAATATAAAGCGCCGGCGCAGTCATGATTTTCTTTTCCATTAAAAACAGAGTAATCAGAAGCCGTCCAACACGTCCATTACCATCCAAAAACGGATGAATCGTTTCAAACTGATAGTGGATCAGCGCCGCACGAACCAGCGGATCCAGATTGTCTTCCGCATTCATATATTTTTCCAGATCTGAGACAGCCTCTTTCATATCCTCCGGATTCGGCGGAATATATCTGGCATTTTTCAACGTGCTTCCCTGACCGCCAATCCAGTTTTGGGAATACCTGAACTCGCCGGGATTTTTTCCTGTCCTCTGACACCTTCCATCAGCACTGCGTGCGTTTCCTTTATCAAGCGATTGCATAAGGGGAGTTCCCGAAGACGTTTTACAGCAAATTCAGTCGCCCGGATATAATTAATAACATCCGCCACGTTCCGATTTGCATTTTCGTCTAAAAGTGGATCCAGCACATCATCAAGAGTCGCCTGCGTGCCTTCAATCTGTGACGATAATAATGCCTCTTTCCGCACATACATAGAAATAAACAGCTCCATGTCCGGGATGCGGACCGTCAGCCCCTCCAGAAGGGCAAGCTGGCGATTTGCCTGTATCAAAAGTCCCCATCCTTCATTTCCAAGATCAATCGGCGGGTCCGGCGGCAGCGGCGCTGGAACAAATGATTGATAAGCCATCTCTCCAGATAAATTTGATCTGAAATAGCCTGCTCTGTTCATCAAACCTTCTACTCCTTTTGCATTTCGAGAAACATAAATGGAATTTTCACGTTCCATTTTATCAGTTTAATTTCCGAAAATCAATATAAACAGAAATATTTAGATTATTATATTTCCGTTTAATTTGAATTAACGGAAACTATATTCTTTTTTGTCTCAGATATTTCCACTTGTTTTTTCCATACCTGTTTCATCTTCAGACTACCGCAAATATAAACAAAATATACGGCTCCCCGTAATACAAAAACGCCCTCCCATCAGCTCACAGCTTCCCGGGAGGGCATTGCTTTCGTGTAATTTTGATCGGTTATTCAATCACCGAGAATACCTCGACTTCCTTGCGGCCGTAGGCCATGGCTTCCTCGTGGGTGCCAAAATAGATGTCCAGCTTGTTGCCGATCACGCTGCTTCCCTTATCCTCCACGGTGTAGACAGTGTCACCGATCATCAGCTTCGTGCCGATGGGGTAAATGTCGATATCGGCGGAGATCGTGTGATTGGCCTGCGGGATGGTGCCGGCGTAGGTCTTTCCGTGACCGCCGGAGCAGTTATCGCAGTTGCAGTAGGCCGTGGTCACGAAGATTCCCAGGGACTCGCCCCGCTTTGCGGATGAACCGGCAGTGGAAGTGCTGGCGGAACCGCCTCCGACTCCCGGGCCGACCTCGCCCTCGTCTCCGGTCTTATCGTAGTAAAGCGCATCGTCCACGCGGCGCTCCCCGTCACTGGTCACGACGACGGCCTCCACGCGGAAGCTTTTCCCCTTATAACGATCCCACTCCAGCGCACAGGCAAATCCGTGATTGGCAGAACCGACGGCGGCTTCCGCCCGGTCGCTGTACATGTCAGCAGTCACCGTCCCGAAATGGTACGGCTGATCGGAACCGTCCGCGTAGCCATAAATCTTCACCTGCTGCGGAGTGTCCGGCGCATCGCTGTCCCAGGCCCAGCCCTTCACCTGGCTGCCGTCAATATAGATCAGGTCTCCGCCCACAGCCGCAAACGCGGGAACTGACAAGCAGACGGAACAGGCCATGACGGCCGCTGTCAGAGACAGGATTTTTTCAGCATTGCATGCAATTTCATAAATTAAACCCTCAAAAATATACGATTCCATTTTGTTATTTATTTATTGTAATTATATTACAAATCTGTTAAATGTCAAGAAATATCTGCGCGGGGCGAAGGCCCGTCTTTCCTTATCAGACTCTCTGTTTCCGAAAAAATCCTTGAAATCCAGGGGTTGACAAATTTGGGAATCTGTGTAAAATATATTTCTGCTAGCCAAATGTTACAGAATTGTTACATTTTGTCGAATATTTTTAACATTTGGCGTCCCAAGGCAGGGACAGAAAGGAAGGTTGAAATTCTATGAAACTGAAGACTTTTATCCATGCAGCCTTACTCACGATAATGTTTACCTTAACCAATATAATCACTGTGTTCGCGTCGGCGGACATGGACGGCTATCTCGACCGCCTGGAGGGGGACACCCTGGTGGGCTGGGCCTGGGACAGGAATGATCCCGGGAATGCCGTGGATGTGACCGTCGCCGTCACCAGAGTTCTCACCGGACAGGTGGTTCTCGAACAGGACGCGACCGCGGACGGTTTCCGCCCCGACCTGGACAGCGAAACGTACGGCACCCAGTACCACGGCTTCACACTGGACATCGGCTGGGATCAGCTGGAACCGGGCATCTACCACATCAGCGCCTCCGTGAACGGCGCAAAATTAAACACGCTGGAGTACAACAACGGGGACGTTGACGAGCCGTCAGGCCGCTCCTTAGGCGTATTCAAGACCACCGCCTACTGCCCGTGCTACTCCTGCTCCGAGGGCTGGGGCAGACACACCAGCTCCGGCGCGCTGGCCACCTCCCAGCACACGGTGGCCGTGGATCCGCGGGTGATCCCCATCGGCAGCCGGCTGATGATCGACGGCACCGTATACACCGCCGAGGACGTGGGAGGCGGCGTGAGAGGAAACCACGTGGATATCTACTACAACACCCACGGCGAGACCAGACAGCACGGAGTGAGATATTCCGAGGTGTATCTGATCGGATAGCCGCCGGAACATGACCGGAAAACGGTCTGGCCTGGCAGCAGTGACCGACAGGCCGCAGGCCATAAATAGTTGCATGGAACAGAGAAAAGAGAACGCTCCCGGGGCTGACACGCCCCGGGAGCGTTCTCTTTTCTGCAGGCGCAGGTTCTCCTAAAATCCCAGCGCCACGCCGTCGCTGTATTTGCTGATGGAGCTGTGGTCCTCGGCGCTGCCCTGGAGGGTGCCGTCCTCCATATACATGATGGCGGTGGGGAAGCCTATGGCATTGGCCTCGGTGAAGACCTCGTGTCCCAGTGCTTTCAGCTCATCCAGCGTCTCCGCTGAAAATTCGATGCTGTAGTTGATCTCATTTCCGCGGGCCGCGATTCTGGGGGTGTTTAACGCCTCGTCCACGTTCATTCCGTAGTCGATGGTGTTCACGATCACCTGGGCGATGCAGGGATAGATGTTGATGCCGCCCGGCGCGCCGCAGGTCATGAAGGGCTTGCCCTCGGGAGTGAATACCACGGTGGGAGACATGGAGGAAAGAGGACATTTTCCCGGCTCCACGGAGTTGGAATATCCGGAGCCGACCACGAAATCGCCCAGCTGGTTGTTGAGAAAGAATCCGTATCCGTCTACGTACTCCTCGCAGCCCCAGAAGGAATTGATGGTGTGGGTGATGGCAACCATATTTCCGGCCTTGTCAGCCACGCAGAAGGATGTGGTATTCTGGCTCTCCTCCTCGTAGTTCCAGGGATTTCCGTAGGTGTACTCCTGTGCCTTGGTCATATCGACGTTTTTCGCCAGCTCCGCCGCGTACTCTTTGCTGGTGATTCCGTCGATGGGCACGTCCATGAAACGGGTGTCGCCCATGTACTCGCCGCGGTCGGCCCAGACCATCTTCTGGACCTCGGCCAGCTGGTGCCAGTACTCGACTGAATCAAACTCCTGGACCGGAAGGTTCTCCAGGATATTTAAAATCTCAATGATAAACGTGCCGCCGGAGGACGGGGATGCGGAGGAGAATATCTTGTACCCGCGGTAGTCCGTGCTCACGGGCTCCTCCTCCCAGCACTCATAATTCTCCAGATCCTTCAATGTCATCACGCCGCCGGAGTGCTGGACCGTGGAGACAATGGCCTCCGCCATCTGGCCGCTGTAGAGGCCCTCCGGTCCCTTGTCGCGGATGATCTCCAGCGCTTTGGCCAGCGGGTCATTGTGGATCACAGTGCCCGCCTCAGGAACCAGGCCAAACTCATCCAGGTAGATTGCAGCGGTCTCGGGATTTTCCAGAATGACATCGTAGGAGTAGGCGATGGCCTCTCTCAGCTCCGGCGTGACGGTAAAACCGCCGCGGGCGATGTCGATGGCCGGCTGAACCACATCCGCCCACTCCATGGTGCCGTATTTCTCAAGCGCATAGTAAAGGCCTTTAATCTCCCAGGTACGCCGGCAGCCAGGCCGCCCTTCATGTTGTGGCCGCCGATCACGCTGCCCTCCTCGTCCTGTACCCAGAGCTCTGCCGTCTGGAACATGGGAGCGACCTCGCGGAAGCTGATATACACCGTCTCGTCGGTCTGCGCGGAATAAAATGTCATGAATCCGCCGCCCGCCACGCTGCACATGTGGGGCATGGTGACGGTCAGGGCCAGGGCCGTGGCGACGGCTGCGTCCACCGCGGTTCCGCCCTCCTCCATGATCTGATTGCCGACCTCGGCCGCCTCATACCGGAGCGCGGCCACCATGCCGTTCTCGGCGGAATTTAATTTTTCATAGTTCACGTCGCCGCTCTCATCCCAGCTCCTGTACTCCTGCGGAATCTCAATGAGCGGGGCCTCCCCGGATGGCTGGGCTGCTTCCGCTTGTCCGGCGGCTGTCTCCTCCGCCGGCGCGGTGCTCTCTGCCGCCGTCGTGGCCGCGGGCTCCGCCGCAGTCTCCGGTGCACACCCCTGGCACAGGGAAACGGTCATCGCCCCCGCAAGCAGCAGGGCAAATATTCTTCTCTTCATTCTCATCTCTTCTCCTTCTCTCCATCTTGCTGACTGCATACCATTTTCACGGGACGCCGCACGGTTTTCAGCACAAAAACGCACAGCGCCCTCACGTCCCCACACTCATATAACTCCCCCTTTCAATAGTACGTTATTTGACTATCTAAAATTTTACTTTATTATAGCGCGGGAACTCATAATTTGCAATCTTTTTTCTTCAGAGAAGAATTTACAACTATATTTTTTAGTACGCCCTGGTCATGCCGCCGTCCAGAAGAATCGTCTGACCGGAGATATAAGTGTTGGCCTCGGAGCAGAGAAATACGGCCAGGCGTCCATACTCCTCCGTCGTGCCGTAACGGCCCAGCGGGAAGGACTTTAAGTCCTCTTTCTCGTACTCCTCCACGGTGATGCCGGCCTTCTCGGCGCGCATGGCGTTTAAGCTGGTGATGCGGGCCGTGCCGATGCGGCCGGGGCCGATCACGTTGATGAGAATGTTATCCTTTCCCAGCTCGGAGGCAAGGGTCTTGGACATTCCCACCACGCCCATGCGCATGGTGTTGGAGAGAATCAGATTGTCCAGGCAGTCCTTTACCGAGGAGCTGGTGGAATTTACGATTCTGCCGCCGCCCAGCCGGCGCATGGAGGGCAGGCAGGCGCGGATCGTGCGCACGTAGGACAGAAGGCACATTTCAAACGCCTTCTCCCACTGGGAGTCGTCAAAGGAGTCGAAGGGGCCGGGTTTGGGGCCCGGACACATGTTGACCAGCGCCCAGATATCGCCCAGGGTCTCCACCGTGTGGCTGACCAGTTTCTCGATATCTTCGGGAGAATTTACGTCGCAGAAGTATGCCTCCGGGCGGTTTCCCGTCTCCTTCTCGATCTCCTCCTGTGCAGCGTAAAGCTGATCCTTAAACGCCTCAGAGGTGCAGATCATCACCTTCGCGCCCTCGCGGGCCGCCTCCATCGCTATTCCTTTTCCCAGCCCTGCAGCCGAAGCCATGCAGAGAACAACCTTGTCTTTTAATCCTAAATTCATTTGAAATCCTCCTTTTTGTTTATGATCTGCTTTTGTCCGGGTGAAGCTTCAAATCCACCACGGGGTTGACAAGCGGCGCCATCTCGAAGCCGTCCGGGCCGTAAATCCGGCACTCGGCCACGTCGCCGTCCTGGATATGGAAGGCGCGCGGGGTTCCCGTGGAGAGCACGTCGCCGGCATACCAGCCTGGATGCTGCTGTGCAGGGATACCAGGCGGGGCGGGCGGTGGGTCATGTTATTTACCGTATTTCTGGCGTACACCTCGCCGTTGTGCACGCTCTGTACCTCCAGCTTCAGAACGTCCGGCACCTCGTCGGGCGTGACAAGCTGCGGGCCGAAGGAGAAGAAGGTGGGGAAATTCTTCACGATGGTTAAATAGCGCGGGTTTCCGCTCACGTAGTCATTTCCCTTCAGAATGGATTCCTCCGTCATGTCCAGAACCGTGGTGTAGCCCACGATGGCGCTCTCCCAGTCCTCCTCGGACACGTCGCGGCAGTCTCTTCCCATGATGATGCCAAGCTCGGCCTCGGCCGTCGTCTTCTGGGCCTCCTTGAGTGCGGGCAGGCAGATCTCGTCGCCCGGGCCGATCAGCGTGTCGGCCATCTTAAAGAAGCTCCCCGGAAATCCCACGGGAGCGGCGGAGCCGATGTCCCCGGCGTGATCCACGTAGTTTAATCCGATGCCGAAAATCCTTCTGGGATTGCGGTACAGTGGGCCGTATTTTACCTGGTCTGCGGGGATGAAACCGGGCATCTGCTCCAGTTCCTCCTTTCCGCCGTGGTTGTACCAGTCTGTCAGCCCCGGAATCTGCTGCGCGCAGATCAGCTCGTACATTTCTTCCTTCCACGCGGTGCCTTTGGCGGCGTTGACCGCCGCAATGGGCATCACTCCCCTGCCGGTCACGATACCCGGCCTTTTCCTCATTTCCAAGATAAACGGTTGCAAGTCTCATGCCTTTATCACCTTTCCTTTCTCTCACGGAGCGCTTTCACTGCCTCCGCAAGTCTTTCGCATCCCTCGACGACATTTTCATAGCTGTTGGCAAAGGACATTCTCAGATATCCCTCGCCGCCGGGTCCGAACACATCCCCCGGAACCAGCGCGATCTTCGCTTCCTCCAGAAGATAATCCGCCGCCTCGGCGCTCTTCATTCCCAGCTCTTTTATGTTGATGAATATGTAAAACGCTCCCTTCGGGCACTGGCAGCTTAAGCCCGGGATCTCATTGATGGCCTTCACCGCGTGGTCTCTGCGGCGCTTGTACTCCCGGACCATGGCGTTCACCTCGTCGCCCTCCTCGTTTAAGGCCGCCGCAGACGCCAGCTGGACGAAATTGGGGGCGCAGGTGGTATTGTACTGGTGGAACTTGTTCATGGCCAGAATATACTCCTCGGGTGCAGCCACGTAGCCCAGCCGCCAGCCGTCCATGGCGTACGCCTTGGACATGCCGTTCAGCGTGAATGTCCGCTCCTTCATGCCGGGCAGGGAGGCAATGCTCACATGCTTTTCCCCATCGTAGATCAGCCGCTCGTACACCTCGTCGGAGAGAACCATCAGATCATTGGCCACCGCAATCTCCGCCAGCTCTTTAAGGACACGTTCCGAGAGCACGCCGCCGGTGGGGTTGTTGGGGGTGACGATGACCACGGCTTTCGTCCGGGGAGTGATTTTGCTTCTCACCTCATCGAGATCCATCTGGAAGCCGTTCTCTTCCTTTAAGCTGTAGGTCACAGGCTTAGCCCCCAGCAGATTGGGAACGTTCATGTAGTTAAGCCACACGGGATCGGGCACCAGGATCTCATCGCCCCGGTTGAGGATCGTGGCCAGCACCGCGAACACCGCCTCGGAAAGTCCCACCGTCACCAGCACCTCGCCGGGCTTGTAGTCGATGTTGTTTTCCCTCTTAAGCTTATCCGCGATGGCCTGCCGCACCTCCATACAGCCGAAATTGGAGGTGTAGTGCACCTTCCTTCGGTCAGCGCCCTGAACGCCGCCTTCTTAATATAATCCGGAGTGTCGAAATCGGGACGTCCCAGCTCGAAATGGAGCACCCGCTCTCCGGCCCGCTCCATGGCCAGCGCCTTTTCATTCACTTTTCTTATGCCGGACGGGATCAGTTTGTCCATTCTCTCTGCAATACGTTCGTTCATCTTTCATCTTCCTTTCTCTGTGCTTTTCTGTTACACTTATTGTAAACACAGCGCGGTAATTTTGTAAAATTCGTAAAAAATGAACGTCTTATATTGAAATTCGTATAGGGGGAACCGTCATGTTGAACTATAAGGAATACATCTATGCAATCTACCAGGAAAAGAGCTTTTCCAAGGCTGCGAAGAAGCTTTACGTCTCGCAGCCCTGGCTCAGCTCCGTGGTCAAAAAAGTGGAGCAGGAGATTAAAAATCCCATCTTCGACCGCTCCACCTCGCCCATCTCTCTCACCGAGGCGGGGCGCTACTACATCGAACAGGTGGAGCGGGTCATGGAGATTGAGGATGACATGCGGAGCCATTTTGCACGCCTTGGTTCGCCGGAGGAGATGTCGCTTCATATTGGAAGCTCCACGTTCTTCTGCACCTACGTGCTGCCGCGGCTGATGAAGGAATTTCAGGCGCTCTATCCCCAGATCACCCTCACGTTCACCGAGGGAAACAACGAGGCTCTCCTGGAAAAGCTGCTGGATAAGAAGATCGATTTCCTTCTGGAAGCGGAAATGATTGAGAATCCCCAGGTACAGGTGAAGCCCTGGGCCTCCGAGGAGATTATTCTGGCCGTACCCGCCAGCTTCCAGATCAACGCGGGACTGACCCGGTATCTCTATACCTTTGAAGAACTGCTGATGCGGAATGAACCGGGACGCATGAAGCCTCCCGTTCCGCTGGAACACTTTAAGGAAGAGCCGTTTTGCTGCTGATGCCGGGCAACGACATCTACACGCGGGGAACCGAGATGTGCCGCCAGGCCGGATTTACCCCCAACGCCCGCGCGCTGTTCTCCCAGATGATGACCGTCTACTATCTGACCTGCGAGGGACAGGGCGTCTCGTTCCTGCGGTCCACCATCCCCGAGTACGTGACTCCGACGGATCAGATCGTATTTTACCAGCTGGAAAGCCCGTCTGCCATGCGAAGTATCTATCTGTCATTCTTAAAACACCGCGCCAACCCGGTGCAGCAGAAATTAATTGACTTCATGGAAAATCACAGTTTAATAGAAATCTAGCGGCCATACGAGTTTTATTATGACCGTATTTGTTTTTTCGTATTGGACGGACCGCGGGTTCCGTCACTATAATGGGGGCATTCCAACACAAAAGGAGGTACCCCCTATGTCAACGTACTATTTTTTACCCACACGCAACGTCTTTGGACAGGGAGCAGCCAGAGAGGCCGGAGAACTGATGAAAAGCCTGGGCGGGCGCAAGACCATGATCGTCACCGACCGTTTTCTCGGACAGAACGGAATGGCGCAGCAGATCCAGGATATTCTGACACAGTCCGGCGTTGACTCCGTGATTTTTTCCGGCGCGGAGCCCAATCCCACCGACAAAAACGTGGCCGCGGGCGTGGCTGAATTTCAGAAAAACGGCTGTGACTCCATCCTCTCCCTCGGCGGCGGCTCGTCCCACGACTGCGCGAAAGGCATCGGCATGGTAGCGGCCAACGGAGGAACCATTCACGAGTATGAAGGAATCGACAAATCCAAAAATCCGCTGATGCCGCTGATGGCCGTCAACACGACCGCAGGAACAGCCTCGGAGATCACCCGTTTCTGCATCATCACCGACACCACGCGCAAGGTAAAGATGGCGATTGTGGACTGGAGAATCACGCCCCAGATCGCCATCAACGACCCGGAGCTCATGAAGGGGATGCCGCCGGCACTCACCGCCGCCACCGGAATGGACGCGCTGACCCACGCCATCGAGGCCTACGTCTCCACCAATTCCAATCCGCTCACAGACGCGGCGGCTACCATGGCTATCCAGATGATCACCCACTACCTCCCCAAGGCCGTCGCCAACGGGAATTACATGAAGGCGCGGGATAAAATGGCCTACGCAGTACCTGGCCGGCATCGCGTTCAACAACGCATCTCTCGGCTACGTCCACGCGATGGCGCACCAGCTGGGCGGTCTCTACAATCTCCCCCACGGCGTCTGCAACGCGGTGCTTCTCCCCCACGTGATGCGGTTCAATCTGATCGGAAACATGACCCGCTTTAAGGAGATCGCGCTGTCCATGGGAGTCCGCGGAGAGAACATGTCCTGTTCCGCCGCCGCGGAGGAAGGCATCGAGCTGTCAAGCGTCTGAGCCGGCGGCTCGGTATCCCCGCCAATTTAAAGGAGCTGGGCGTACGGCCCGAGGATTTCGCTCTGATGGCAGAAAACGCGCAGAAAGATGTGTGCAGCCTGACGAATCCCAGAATCGCCACCGAAGATCAGATCGTCGATATCTTCCAGGACGCGTACGACGGGCGTTAAATCAGATTTTAAAGATAGATGAAAAGCACAAGAGGCCCGGACAGGCAATCAACTCCTGTCCGGGCCTCTTGTGATATGTTGTGATATTATATGATATAAAACAAACTAAAAACTGCCGCGCTTCACGATTCTTAACTCGTATCCCAGCGCGCTTAGAATATTGCAAAAACTTCTTAACGACGGACTGTTTTCCTTCTTCTCGATCCTGGAAATAACCTGCTGCCTGCTTCCAACCAGCTCAGCCAGCTCCCCCTGCGTCATTTTTCCTGTTTACGCAGGGAAATCATCTCCCCGATCAGACGGTACTCTTCCCTGCTGTCGTCCCACGCTTTTTTAAAATCGGCGTCTGCCTCTCGTTTTGTCTCAATCACCTGATTGATATTCTCATTGACAAATGACATAACACGGCCTCCTTTTGCTAAATGAATGATTTTCCAAGCATTACCCCCAGCTCTTTTGCACGCGTCTCCACGATCTTTTTATCTTTTTTCTCCGTCTTATTCTTCTGCTTTCTGCATGCATGGAGCAAATACATAGTATTTTTATCAATCGTCACATAAAAAATACGATTATGCTTGTAAAAATACACCTCATAAATTTTTTTCTGCCATCGTTTAAAACGAATCTGTTCTAATTTCCCGTCCTCCAGATTTTTCAGAACAGAGTATCCATCCACCTGTTCATCGACAGGGAGAGAGTCTATGTATTCTAATATCAGATTCTTACCTGACATTGACTGATAGTAATATAAATTCATGTGCTTTCCTTTCTTTTATAATACAACTTATTTATTGTATTGTCAAGTTTTGCATTTCTAATAAACGGGATACTTAAAGAGTTATCTGATAAACAGAAATGGATTTGTAAATTTGAAAATGAATTACAATTAAGAAACCTAAAGAAAAAACGTAAAAATACAGAAGCTACACGAAAACCAAATTATATAGATGCCCCGGGCGGCCGGTCCTCCCCGGCCGCCCAGATCACCTCCCGGCTGTTTAGCTGCCTTCCCGCTGCACATCGCAGCCATATCACACAGCCACACTTCACAGCCGCCCTACACAGCCCTCACATTCCCGGTCGCCACAATATCCACCCCGGTGCCGGCGGCGTTCTCCACAATCACGTCGCCGATCTTCACCGGAGCCTTCACCGTGACTCCCTTTAAGGCCTTCACGCAGTCAAATATCTTCCCCTTCGGCACGTCCGATGCCGTCTTGACGCTGACGGTCACGTCGGCGCCGCCCTCCACGGTCACGGTGCTGGTGACAATGCGGGTGGGGTTGGTCACCTCCTTGCGGGCGTAGACGTCGCCGCGCTTACAGGTATTTCCGGACACGGAGAGCACCTCGCCGTTCTCCATGGTCACGGTCATGGGGCAGCCCATGGGGCAGCCGATACAGATCAGTTCACGTTTCTCCATCTCCTACGCCTCCTCAATCTTGATGGTGATGGTCTTAAGGTCGGGCCGCTCTAAAAGCTTCGCCTTCTCCAGCTTCACCTCTTCCATCTCCCGGGAGCCACCACCGGCGCTTCCGGCGGGACACGCACTCGTCGTCGAAATAGACGCACACATAGCAGTTTTTATAGACGCCGCCCACCCGGAAACGGACCGTCAGCTGGTCGTCCATCTGGTCGGGGCGGATCGATGCGGGCACGGTGTAGCGCACGCCGTCAGTGGGGTTCATCCGGACCACTTTTCCCTCGGCCGCGGTGCGCTCTCCCTTCACGTAGACGGCGGCGTTTCTTCCGGCCGCCGCGGCCTCCTCGGACACGAAGTCCACCAGATCGTGCACGTGGAGCACATTGCCGCAGGCGAACACGCCCTCGATGCTGGTCTCCAGGCTCTCGTTTACCAGCGGGCCGGAGGTCACCGGGCTCATCTCGACGCCGGCGGAGCGGGACAGCTCATTTTCGGGAATCAGACCGCAGGACAGGAGCAGCGTATCGCACTCGTAGTCCTCCTCGGTGCCGGGAATGGGCCTGCCGCTTTTGTCCACCTGGGCGATGGTGACGCCGGTGACCCGCTCCTTGCCGCGGATGTCCACCACGGTGTGGCTGAGCTTCAACGGAATCCCGTAGTCGTCCAGACACTGCACAATATTTCTCTTGAGGCCGCCGGAGTAGGGCATCAGTTCCGCCACCACCTTCACGTTTGCCCCCTCAAAGGTCATTCTCCTGGCCATGATAAGCCCGATATCGCCGGAGCCTAAGATCACGACCTCTCGCCCGGGCATGAAGCCCTCGCGGTTCACCAGTCTCTGGGCCGTCCCCGCGGAGTAGATGCCCGCCGGGCGGTAGCCGGGGATATTTAAGGCGCCCCTGGCCCGCTCGCGGCAGCCCATGGCCAGAACAATGGCCTTCGCCTGGATCTCGAACATGCCCTCCTCACGGTTCATGGCCGTGATCTTCTTCTCATGGGTGATGTCCATAACCATGGTGTGAAGCTTGTACTCGATGCCCAGCTCCTCCACCTGGTCGATGAATCTGGCCGCGTACTCCGGCCCGGTCAGCTCCTCCTTAAAGGTGTGGAGGCCAAATCCGTTGTGGATGCACTGGTTTAAAATGCCGCCCAGCTCCTTGTCTCTCTCCAGAATCAGAATGCTGTCCACGCCGTTTCTTTTCGCCGACGCCGCGGCCGCCAGGCCCGCAGGGCCGCCGCCGATAATCACAATATCATATTCTCTCATTTCCGACGCCCTCCTCTAAATCCGGTCCTTGTTTGTGCCGACGATGAGTCTGGACTCTCCGCCGCTCTTGGTCACCTGGCTCATGTCGATGTGCAGCTCGCGGGACAGAATCTCCATGGTTCTGGGAGAACAGAAGCCCGCCTGGCACCGGCCCATTCCGGCGCGGGTGCGGCGCTTCACCCCGTCCAGGGATTTCGCCCCCAGCGGACGGCGGATCGCGTCCAAGATCTCGCCCTCGGTGATCATCTCACAGCGGCAGATGATGTTTCCGTAGGCCGGTTCCTTCTTAATTAATTCATTTCTCTCCTCAAGGCTCATCTCCGACGGCCTTACGATGCCCTTTCTGGATCCCACGAAGTCCGGATTCTTCTCCGGCTTTAAGATACCGGACACGATATCGGCCACCATGCAGCCGATGGCCGGGCTGCTGGTGAGTCCCGGAGACTCGATGCCGGCGCAGTCCACAAATCCCGGCGCCTCCGGCAGCTCGCGGATGTGGAACTCGTGGCCCAGCTCGTGGGCGCGCAGACCCGCAAAGGAGGTGATCACCTGGCGCAGGGGCACGTTTTTCACGTTGACGGCGCTCTTTACGGTCACCTCGTCAAGCTCCGCGCGGGTGGTGTTGGTGCCTTCCTTATCGTCGATGTCGTTGGCCGTGGGGCCCACGATCAGATTTCCGTGCACGGTGGGGGAGACTAAGACTCCCTTTCCGAACTCGTTGGGCAGGGTGAAAATGGTCCTGCTCACGTGTTTTCCGGCGGTCTTATCGAGAAGATAGTAGTCGCCGCGGCGGGCCACGATGGTCATTTTGTCGTTGCTCACCATGTTGTGGAACTTGTCGGCGTAGACGCCGGCGGCGTTGACCACCACCTTCGTCTCGTAATCGCCGTTATCTGTCACCAGCTTCCAACCGCCGTCCGTCTTTTCGATGTTTAAAACCTCGGTGTCGAACTTAAACTCCACGCCGTTCACGCAGGCGTTCTCCGCCAGGGCGATATTTAAACCGAACGGGCACAGGATGCCTCCGGTGGGCGCGTAGAGCGCAGCCACCGCCTCGTCGGAGATGTTGGGCTCCATCGCAAGAAGCTCCTCCCGCTCCACGATGCGGAGCCCCTCGACGCCGTTGGCGATGCCGTTTTCAAGGAGCGCCTGCAGATTCCGGCGGTCCTCCTCCCTGGTGCAGACCACCAGAGAACCGTTGCGGATAAATTCAAAGTCCAGCTCCTTTGAGAGCTCCTCCATCATCTTATTTCCCTGGACATTGAGCTTTGCCATCAGCGAACCCTGGTCGGCGTCAAAGCCTGCGTGGGCGATGGCGCTGTTGGCCTTGGAGGTTCCGCAGCACACGTCCTCCGCCCGCTCCACGACACAGATGTTCAGTTTGTACCGGGCAAGCTCTCTGGCGCAGGCAGATCCGGAGACGCCCGCGCCTATGATCATTACGTCATACATAATTCTCGTTCCTTTCTATTCTTCCCTGGCCCAGCCGTAGGAATATTTTACAGCCTTGTTCCACCCGCTTATCTTCTCCTCCCGTAGCTCCTCGCCGATCTCCGGCTGGAATACCCGGTCGATGGCCCAGTTGCGGATGACTTCTTCCTTGTTCTGCCAGTAGCCCACCGCAAGCCCCGCCAGGTAGGCGGCTCCCATGGCCGTGGTCTCGGCGCACCTGGGGCGCTCCACCGGAGCATTGATGATGTCGGCCTGGGTCTGCATGAGGAAATCGTTTCTGCTGGCCCCGCCGTCCACCTTGAGCCCGGACAGCTCGATGCCGGAATCCGCCTTCATGGCCTGCAGAACGTCGTTGGTCTGATAGGCCAGCGACTCCAGCGTGGCGCGGATGATGTGGTACTTGTTGACCCCGCGGGTGATGCCCACGATGGTCCCTCTGGCGTACTGGTCCCAGTAGGGGCCCCCAGCCCCGTGAACGCGGGAACCACATAGCAGCCGTTGGTGTCGGGCACCTTCCTCGCCATATAATCGGAATCTGCGGCGGAATCGATGAGACGCATCTCGTCGCGGAGCCACTGGATGGCCGCTCCTGCCACGAAGATGGAGCCTCCAGCGCGTATTTCACTTTCCCGTCCAGGCCCCAGGCGATGGTGGTCACCAGGCCGTTTTTGGAAAATACGGGAGTCTCACCGGTGTTCATCAGAAGAAAACATCCCGTCCCGTATGTATTTTTGGCCTCGCCAGGCCTGAAGCAGGTCTGCCCGAACAGCGCCGCCTGCTGGTCGCCCGCCGCCCCTCCGATGGGGATGGGGCCGCCGAGGAAGGACGGATCCGCCTCGCCGTAGACGCAGCTGGAGGGCTTCACCTCCGGCAGCATGCATTTAGGAATGTTTAATTCCGCCAGGATTTCCTCGTCCCACTCCAGCTTCTGGATATTGTAGAGCATGGTTCTGGACGCGTTGGAGTAGTCGGTCACGTGAACTCTGCCCTTTGTGAGCTTCCAGATCAGCCAGGTGTCCACGGTTCCGAAGAGAAGCTCTCCGTTTTCCGCCCGCTCCCTGACCCCCTCCACGTTGTCCAGAATCCATTTTAATTTCGTCGCTGAGAAATACGCGTCCAGCACAAGCCCCGTCTTCTCCCGGAACCACTCCGTAAGTCCCCGGTCCTTTAAAACGTCGCAAAATTCCGAGGTCCGGCGGCACTGCCAGACGATGGCATTACAGACCGGCTCTCCTGTGTTCTTGTCCCAGACGATGGTCGTCTCTCTCTGGTTGGTGATTCCAATGGCCGCGATATCCTCCGCGGACGCACCGATCTTCGACATGGCCTCCACCGCCACCCCCAGCTGGGACGACCATATCTCGTTGGCATTGTGCTCCACCCAGCCCGGCTTCGGGAAATACTGGGTGAACTCCTTCTGCGCCATGCTGCAGATCTCGCCCTTCTTATTAAAAAGAATGCAGCGGTTGCTGGTGGTGCCGGCGTCGAGCGCCATTACGTACTGCTCCATAAAATACCTCCTCACATTTTATAAAAAAGAGCAGAATAAAAAGACAACATCCCTGTTGTTTTTATCTGCTCTTTAATCTCCAACCCCGATTCAGTTTTTCTCTCAAAAAGTTTCCTACACAAACCACAGTTCATTCCTGGTCGTCGAAATCGCATCGGCGCCTGCCTCAAACGCGGCCATGATGTCCTTTTTATCCGAAATCAATCCCCCCGCGATAATCGGAGTGCGCGTGTAGCTCCGGATCTCCTTAAGAGCCTTGGGCACGATTCCCGGCATGATCTCCACCATATCCGGGTGAAACAGCTCCAGCTGCTTTTTCGTCGTATTCATGGCAATCGAGTCCACCAGAAATGCCCGCAGGATCCCGTACATCCCCAGCTCCTTCGCCCGCTTCACCAGCTGCGGCTTCGTGCTGATCACGCCGTCGGCCAGCGTGTTCTCCCGGATGAAATCGACAGCAATCTCCTTGGCGCCAAGCCCCTGCGTGAAATCCGCATGGACCATGGCGTACTTCCCATGCTTCTTGATCTCCCGGACAATGTCTCCGATATTGCAGATCGTCCCGTAGAGAACGAACACGGTCTGGCATTCCGATTCAAAGCATTTTTTCATCCCGTCCACGTCCTTCACAGCGGCGATCACGGGGGACATCTCCAAAAGCTCCATTGGGTTTGGTTTCCTTACGTTTTCCATAAATCACAGAAGTTCCCTTTCTGATGATGCGAAGCGCTTTCGTCCAATAGGGGAACGCAGTTTCCTATTGAATGAAAAAAGAGCCCACTCCCCTTATAATAAGGGGGCCCGCTCTTTTTCTCTCTCGCCTGTTATTAGTATACTTTTTTCTGAGAAATATGTCAATATTTTTGAGCTGTTAGATTATTAACAAACAACTTTCCCGTTTTTACAGCAAAAACTCCGCCATCACCCCGTTGCTCACGTCGATCCCCCGCTCCGTCAGCCGCCAGAACGCGCCGTCCTTCTCCATGAGCCCCAGCTCCTCCATCTGCCGGAGCACCGGGCCGTAGACCTCGTCCATCGTCTTCCCGAAGCGCCGGCTAAATTCGACCTCCGGCACGCCGCGCACCATGCGCAGCCCCAGGAACATAAATTCCTCCATCCGCGACTGCTCTGTGGTGCGGGTGACATTCTCATAGAATGCAGCTTTGCACATCTCCGCCCGCCCCGCGGCCAGGTACCGCTCCATATCTCCCGTATTGGAAAACCGCCAGCCGTCCACATAGGACGCCGCGCCCAGGCCCAGGCCCAGATACTCCTCTCCGGTCCAGTAGCCGATGTTGTGGCGGCACGCCCTTCCCGGCTTCGCGTAGTTGGAGATCTCGTACCGCTCGAAACCGGCCCGCCCCAGAATCTCCTTCGCCGCCCGATACATCGCCCGCTCCGTGTCCTCGTCGGGCAGGAGCTTCGCGCCCGCGCCGGAATACCGCTCGCAGAACGGCGTCCCCTCCTCCACGATCAGACTGTAGGCGGAAATGTGCTCCGGCTCCAGGGCGGTCACCTCCCGGAGAGACCGCTCCCAGGAGGCCAGGGACTGTCCGGGCAGCGCGGACATCAGATCCACGTTGACATTCTCAAACCCGGCCCGTCTGACCATCCCGTAGGAGGCGAGAAACTGCTCCCAGGTGTGGATCCGCCCCAGCGTCCGAAGCTCCCCGTCGTCGGCGGACTGAAGCCCCAGGCTCAGGCGGTTGAGCCCCGCAGCCCGGCAGGTCTCCAGCCAGTCCGCCGTCAGCGTCCCCCGGGTTGGCCTCGATGGTGGCCTCACAGTCAGCCGCCAGCGCGAAATCCGCCCGCACCGCCGCCATGATTTGCGCCAGGCTCTCCGCCTTTAATATAGAAGGAGTGCCGCCTCCGATGAACAGGGTGGAAATCTCCCGGTCGGCGAAGGCCGCACTCTTTGCATGTATCTCCTCGATGAGCTGCCCCGCGTACCGCTCCTTAAGCGACTCGTCCGCCGCAAAGGACAGAAAGTCGCAGTAGCTGCATTTGCGGATGCAGAACGGAATGTGCAGGTACAGCTCCAGTTTTCTTTTTGTCTCCATCGTTTTACTGGTCGTCCAGCTTAAGGACGCTCATGAACGCCTTCTGCGGAATCTCCACATTTCCGATCTGGCGCATGCGCTTCTTGCCTTCCTTCTGTTTCTCTAAAAGCTTTCTCTTCCGGGAAATGTCGCCGCCGTAGCACTTGGCCAGCACGTCCTTGCGGACGGCCTTCACGGTCTCGCGGGCGATGATCTTTCCGCCCACCGCCGCCTGGATCGGAATCTCGAATAAGTGCCGCGGGATCTCCTCCTTCAGCTTCTCGCACATCTTCCTGCCTCTCTCGTAGGCAGAATCGGCGTGGACGATGAACGACAGCGCGTCCACCTCCTCCTTGTTCACTAGGATGTCCAGCTTCACCAGCCTGGAGGTCTCGTAGCCTTGAGCTCGTAGTCGAAGGACGCATAGCCTCTGGAGCGGGATTTGAGAGCGTCGAAGAAATCGTAAATGATCTCGTTGAGCGGAAGCTCGTACTTTAAGAGCGCCCGGGTCTCCTCCATGTACTCCATCCCCAGGTAGACGCCGCGGCGCTCCTGGCAGAGGGTCATGATGGAACCCACAAATTCGGTAGTCACCATGATCTCGGCGGAGACGATGGGCTCCTCCATGTAGTCGATCTCCGACGGATCCGGCAGGTTGGAGGGGTTGGTCAGCTCGATCATCTCGCCGTTGGTCTTGTGCACGCGGTACACGACGCCGGGGGCGGTGGTCACCAGATCCAGGTTGTACTCGCGCTCCAAGCGCTCCTGGATGATCTCTAAGTGCAGGAGTCCTAAGAATCCGCAGCGGAATCCGAAGCCCAGCGCGATGGAGGTCTCCGGCTCGAAGAACAGGGACGCATCGTTGAGCTGCAGCTTTTCCAGCGCGTCGCGCAGGTCGTTATATTTGGCGCCGTCCGCCGGATAGAGACCGCAGTACACCATGGAGGTCACCTTTTTGTAGCCGGGCAGCGGCTCTGCGCATGGGTTCTCCCGGTTGGTGATGGTGTCGCCCACGGAGGTGTCCTTCACGTTCTTGATGCTGGCGGTGATGTAGCCCACCATGCCAGCGCTTAAGCTCTCACAGGGGATAAACTGGCCCGCGCCGAAGTATCCCACCTCCACCACGTCGGCGGTGGCCCCGGTGGCCATCATGCGGATGGGAGTGCCCTTTTTCACGGTGCCCTCCTTGATGCGGCAGAACACGATGACGCCCTTGTAGGAATCGTACACCGAGTCGAAAATCAGCGCCTGCAGCGGCGCCTCCGGATCCCCGGTGGGAGCGGGATCTTCGCCACGATCTGCTCTAAAACGTCCTCGATGTTCAGCCCCACCTTCGCGGAGATCCGCGGCGCGTCGTGAGCCTCGATGCCGATCACGTCCTCGATCTCAGCGGCCACCCGGTCGGGGTCGGCGCTGGGGAGGTCGATCTTATTAATCACCGGAAATACTTCCAGATCATGGTCGAGAGCCAGGTACACATTGGCTAACGTCTGGGCCTCGATGCCCTGGGCGGCGTCCACCACTAAAACCGCGCCGTCGCAGGCCGCCAGGCTTCTGGACACCTCGTAGTTAAAATCCACATGTCCGGGGGTATCAATCAGGTTAAAAATGTACTCCTCGCCGTCCTTTGCCTTGTAAACCGTGCGGACGGTCTGTGCCTTTATGGTGATGCCCCTCTCGCGCTCCAGCTCCATGTTGTCAAGGACCTGGGACTGCATCTCCCTGCTGGTGAGTAGCCCCGTCATCTCGATGATGCGGTCCGCCAGCGTGGATTTGCCGTGGTCAATGTGGGCGATAATGCAGAAATTTCTGATGTTCTTCTGGGAGATCTGTGCCATCTATCTTCCTCTTTTCTCTGTATTTCTTCCTAAGATGATACCATTTTTTTACTCCCCGCGCAACACCATATCCAAAAGTTCCGAAAGCGGCTCCATGGCGTTTCTCGCCTCCTCGTAGGTGTTGTTCTGCGCGCCCACCTCGATGAGGGCGGAGCGGCCCCGCAGATGCAGGTTATAGCGCAGGCCCTTCAGATATATTTTCCGCGTGAATCCGGGAAATATGCCTCGGCGCAGAGCTTTAACTGGAAGCTGAAGGCCAGGTTATTTTCCAGGTTCGGGTTCGGCAGGTACTCGATGGGGCCCTCCGGGGTCTGGCTGGTGCCGTTGAAGAACATAATCTGGGCCGTGGGCTTCCCATCGATCTCCGTCACCAGATGAGTCTCCTCCGCCACGCCGTCGCGATGGACGTCGAGCACCACCTGGATCGACGGATTCTCCTGCAGAATCTTCGTCACCCCGTCCAGCGAGTAGGTGTAGGCCTGGCTCCGGTCCAGCTCGCCGCCGTACATGTCGTAGCGGGAGGTGTCGTGGATGACGCTGTAGCCTTGGCCGCCAGAAGCTCCGCCAGATAGCTCCCCACGTGGATGATGTCGGCCTCGGGATTTTCCCCGTAGTCGGCGAAGGTCTCGGAGCCGTGGGTGTGGTAGATGAGGATCTGCGGCGGTGCGCCGCCCTGGCTGTCCGTTTCTCCCCCCGGGGCGTCCAGGGAAAAATCCCTGGATAGAAATTCATCCGCCTTCATCAGATCCCGCCCCGCCGTGGTGTTGGCGTGGACGATGTAGAAATTCTTCATCAGGAAATCGTAGTCCGCCAGCTGCTCCCGCACGTACTCCCTTCCCACCACCGGAAGACCGGAGCGGACCGGGAGCGCGGACTGGGACGTGACCACCCGGGAGGCGACGGAGCTGTCATTCTGACTGCCGGGCATCCCGCTGCCTGCGTCCTCCCCGCTGCTCCCGCCGGCTCCTCCCACCGCCTGGGCAAGCCGCTGTTTTATGTAAGGGTGTTCCTCTAAGAACTGCCGGTTTCGCACCAGCTCCCGGTAGGCCGGGTCGGGATCCGGTATGCCATTCTCCCCCTCCCCGGCAAACAGCGAGCGAATCCAGCCGCCCGGATTCGCCCGCGTCATATACTGTGGATACGCCTGATTCCAGATCCATTCGGTGATGCGGCCGTCGGCCGCCAGCATGCGCCCCATCCACTCCAGTGGGGCCCGGAGCACGAACAGGGGGACGACGAGAAAGAAACACGTCATCGCAGCGCGGATAATGAAATAGGTATGCTTCGGACTCTCCCGCATGGAACACGCTCCTGGTTCGCCATTCCTTATATTGTATGCGGGGGACGGGCGGGGGATGAAGGGTTCTTTCTCTAGTACCACCTCACCAACGGGAGCGCATTGTTAATCCCCTTCGAGAAAAGCACCTGGTGCAGATCGATGACTCCGTTGTGGAACGTGGCGGCGCAGGACGCCAGGTAGAGATCCCACATCCGGGCAAAACGCTCCCCGAACATTTCCTTCACCTCGTCATAGTGCTCCCTGTAATTTTTCTCCCAGCACAGCAGCGTCCGGTTATAGTGGAGCCGCAGATTTTCCACATCCAGCGTGTGAAATTCATCCTCCGCCGCGCAGGAGAGCAGCTCCCGCAGGCTCGGCACCACGCCGCCGGGGAAAATATATTTCTTGATCCATGGATCCCCCGAATGCTCTTTCAGACTGCTGATGAAATGGAGAAGGAACAGTCCTCCGGGCGCGAGCACCCGGGCGGCGCAGTCCACAAACAGCCGGTAGTTGTCCCTCCCCACATGCTCCACCATCCCCACGCTGACCACGCGGTCAAAGGTGCGCCCGCAGGAGGGCAGATCACGGTAGTCCATGAGTTCCACGCTCAGGAGATCTCCCAGCTTCTCCTCCTCAATCCGGCGCCGGAACTCGGCGCACTGCTCTTTGCTCAGTGTAATTCCCATCCCGCGCACCCCGTATTTTTTTGCGGCCTCGATCAGAAGAAAGCCCCAGCCGCAGCCGATGTCCAGAAGCGACATTCCCTCGCTCAGATACAGCTTTTTGAGAATGCGGTCCACCTTGTTCACCTGGGCGTCATAGAGAGTGTCGTCCTCGCGGAGGAAATACCCGCAGGAATAGCTCATGGTCTCGTCCAGCCAGAGCTTATAGAAATCATTTCCGATGTCGTAATGGCTTTGCACCTCCTTCGCCTGGTTCTTCTTTCCTGTGGAGGTGAAGATCAGTTTCCTCAGTGCGGACTGATCCGTGGAAAAACGGTCCATCTGCCCAAAAATGATCCAGGGCATCGTACAGGTCTCCCTCTATTTCTATATCTCCATCCATATAGGCCTCGCCCAGCGCCAGGGACGTGCTGGTCATCAGCGATTTCACCGGGATATTCCGGTTGACTCTCACCGTAAATTCCGGCGTTCCCTCTCCGATCCTGTATTCCTTCTCACCGAATTTCAGACAGAACGGGGATTGGTCGAATCTGCGCATGGATGCGGCAAGGGCGTTTGCCTCCAGGGTTTCCAGCATTTTGTTTACCTTCTTTCTCTGCAATACAGACATTTTATCTCTTAATAAAATATATTTCCCTGCATCGCCTCAAAATAATCAGGGCGGCACAGAGAAATTTCTGCGCCGCCCCAGCGGTCTGTGCCTTCGCACATGGTATATATTTTCATTCGTATCTGCAACCCTGACGCTTTATAATCTGGCGCCCGAGAGCCTGGGGATAAACAGGGGAATAAAAACAGCATACGCCCCTTCATCCAGAGATTTCTTCCAGAACAGCAATCCTTCTCCGGACAGCCGCAACTCCGAAGGCCCCTTTTCCGCTACCGTCAGTCATGAGAACAAACTCTTGCTCAGTCTCCTCTAACCTTCTATAAAATGCAAAGATGTCCTCCCTGCTCTCCGCAAGAAAAAAGGCGGTCTTGAGCCCAGCAGGCGCCGTACCTTCCAGACAGAATGCCATATATCCCGGCCTTATGCCCACCGTTCTTCTCTCCAGCTCCTGGTATATATCGTCCGCTGATTCAGCTTCCCCGCCAGGCGTTCCAAATATCCCACCAGTTCTCGCCTCCGCCCCAGGAACTCGTATGGACGCACCGAGCACATATACCTCCTCTTCCAGTCCGCCCAGTACCTCCTTTACCATCTGGTTTAAACGGTAATCAATGATATAAGCTGCCGTATAATTTCCAAAGCTGACATTTCGCAATGTTTCCAGTGCGTTTTCTATTCTTTTTTTCTCTCCATCCGCACAGAATCCACAGGCAGCGATCGAAAATCCGTCCCAGGTTTTTCCGGAATAAAAAATGTATCCATTCTCTGTCTCCGCTCAAATGTCTTCTATCCCATCAGTTTAACAAGCGTAAGCATGTACGCTTCAATATTCAGCAGATAATCATCAATATCGAACCGTTCATCTGGAAGTCCTACGTAAGCAGTAACTGCAAAGCACCAGTTCGGCATGGGAATATTATTGAATTTTTGTATTGTTGCTGCATCCGAACCTCCATGCCTGTAAAAGACTTCTGCAGGCTTTCCAGTCACCTCCTCGTAGGCTTCTTTGCAGGCACGCACAATATCAGACTTTTCATCCACACTGAGTCCCGGCCTATCTGAAATCAATTCATATTCGTAGTCCATATCCGGATCAGCCATTTTCAGAGCATCCAGAATTCCAAATATGGCCCGGCTGACCTCCTCAAGTGTCTCGGAAGGAATCATACGATAATCAATCGCAAATCTAGCTTCAGCCGCATGAACATTAGGCGCAGCTCCGGCATTCATCATAGTAATCTCCAGAGATGAACTCTCATAAATCGGGTCTTTCTTTTTACGTACGACTTGATCCCTGTACGTGTAGAGTGCATTGATCGCAATCACTGCTTTTTCCAGCGCATTCTTCTTGGTATGCGGTCTGGCAGAATGCTGAGCCGGTGCATGATAAATCACGTAAATGCGGAACATTCCTGAGTGTCCAATTAATATCCTGCTATCCGTCTGCTCCATGCAAATTCCGAAATCACCATCCAGATAACCGCGCGGAGCCAGCCATTTAGAGCCATAACGTCCGCCCAGCTCCTCATCACACAGATAGCTCAGAAGAACGCTGCCTTTTGGATCGAAACCCATTCGTTTTAGGAAAGCCACAGCCATTAGTGCCGCAGCATCTCCGCCTTTCATATCAGAAGCGCCTCTTCCATAAACCGCATTGTCCGCCACCATTCCAGAATAGGGGCCATACGTTCCTTCATCTCCATCCGTGGGCGGAAACGTATCCATATGCCCATTAAAAACAAACCTCTTTCCCGGATTACTTCCAAACCATTCAGCGAGCACATTGGGATGTTCTTCTGAAATCCCAACCACCGTAGCTCAAGGCCCGCACGCTCAATCCATCTGCAGAATACCTTGCTTACCGCAACTTCCTCCCCGGAATTGCTGGGAGTCGCCAGAAGTTCCCGGAGACAGTCGATGGCTTCCTCTCTATTTTCCTGCACAAACCGATGTATTTCTGCCGCTTGAAAATCCATTTATATTTCCTCCTTCAGACTATCTTCTACAAAACAGGACAATAGGAATAAAACAAATGACTGATATGACAAGAGCGACAAATACTCCCATCAAAGGTCCCTGCATAAACGTCACTGACACCATTAGGGCCATCAGCGGCGTATTGACGAAACTTGCCAGCGTATACCCCAGCGCATAGTCTTTTAACGCCGGTGTCCTAAGCTCCGGATCCGCCATTTTCGTGAGAAGCATTCCGCTCACATACACGCCTGTATTAGAACCAAATGGCCCCAGAACCTTTTCGAACCAATATTCGCGGAAATATTTTTTCCCAATAAAATAACACACACAGATCGTGATCGCCATCCCCACTGTGAACATGATTAACATGGGTATCCAATATGTAAGCACCAGATCAATGGGAATACTCATAATTGCCGCCACTATAATATAATCCGACAAAAATCCTGTGATCTTATTCTTTACCTCCTCATCAAACAGAAAATCTATTTTAAATGCCTGAATAATCATCCAGAATACAGCCATTAAGATCATTGCATAAAACCAGGTAGACATCGCGCTGAGAATCCCTATATTCAGTGAGCTGACCCAGTTGCCAATTATATAAGCGCCTCCGGAAGCCGCCAAAAGCAAGGCCATATGCAGAGACAATGTCTCAATACTATTGGAAATAGTCGTCTGAACCCCCAGGGACGGACGTTTCTCATCCACCGGCCGGTAATATCCCAGGCGAAAATCCTCCGAAATGCCTTCTCCTCCTTTCATCACCGATGTGTACCCTTTGCGTACTGCCATGTTGAGCATCACGACACCCACAACAATCGCCCCGATCAGACCAACTGTAGCTGAGGTACTGGCAACTCCCTGCGCTACCTCCCAGTATGGCGCATTCAGATCCTTAAGAGCACTCCCCAGGCTTCCAGCCATGCCATGGCCTCCACAGAAACCGAAAGCCAGCTCCAGCCCGAAGGTAGAATAGCTCTCTCCTCCTGCAGCACTGTACCCCAGATTCACCAGCAGGCCGATCACAAACTGTAAAAAACAACCGCCAGTCAAGATACTGAACATCGTGATAATATCTCTCTGTTTCCTTAGATCAATCCCTCCGGAACGCTGCATACACATAGGAACCGCAGCAAGTACGGGAACAATCAGAACTCCCGGGAGAGATGATGCAACTTCCATGACATCTCCGGAAACAGGTATCAGATTCAAAACATTTGGCCCGACAATCAATCCCAGAAATCCTCCAATCACACAGGCCGGAAGGTACAATTTTTGAAACAGCCGGATCTTTGCACGCAAAAAGGCACCGATAAAAAGCAATACACTGAATACGGCAAACGCTTTAATAATGACAACAAGTGTATCTGAAATGCTCATATACTCCTCCTTTTAACCCTGGTTCTTAATCTGAAACCTGGGAACAACCAGACTGATCACTGCCCCCGCCAGCGCCCCGCAGCCCATAACCACGAAGGACATGGTATAGCTCATGGTTTCTGCAATAAAGGTGGGGATGTAGGATGCAATACTTCCGCCCAGTCCCAGTCCGATCAGAACCGTGAAAGCGAACATCTTGTCTGCCGCCGTCTGATCATTGAGAATATCCATATTGATGGCTCCCATGGTAGCGTTTGTGATCGGTACGCCCCAGCCGCACAGGATACAGCCCACCAGTGCCAGTGTGTAGGACACAGGCGCCATCGCCGGGTACAGGACGGTGGTGACCGCCGCAATCAGAAATCCCGGCACTCCCATGGTAAAGCAGCGCGCCTTGATCGGCTCCCAGCCTTTTTTAACCAGATGATCTGAGATAATTCCTCCGACCGGTGTCGATACAATTCCGATCAGTCCCGCCATCAGGCTGATAAAACCGCTCTGCACTGTACTGTAGCCCAGATAATCGGCATAATTTCCCACGAAATTCAGATAGCCCGTCAGCTGCCAGCAGTTAAAAAACATACAGGCCACTAACAGCCAGGCGCCCACCGATTTATAGGGATTGACCCGCAGAGACGCTTTCCCGGCGTCCGCAGAAGTGTTTTTAACTGCTGTATCCTCCTCGTAAAGACCAGCCGGCGGATTCTTCATAAGTACCGCCCATATGACAGCTGCAACTGCCAGAACAACCGCAAACAGCTTAAACGCCCCCTGCCAGGTGCCGGTAATGCTCATGAGTCCATTCGCCACAAAATTTCCGATGCCAATTCCGAGCACCAGGGAAGCGCCGATCACACCGGAAGCAAATCCGCGGTTCTCCGGCGGAAACCAGGCGACCGCGCTGTTGGTTCCCACGACCCACAGAATCCCCCAGCCCTGCAGGAAACGGAACAGCAGAACCATCTCAAAGCTGGGCGCGTAGGGGACGCCGAAAATTCCCACCACCATGCAGATCAGCCCCACGAGGCCGCCCGTCCGGTAGCCGTACCTGGCCGATATCTGGGTCTCCACAAAGCTTCCCACGGCATAACCCATCATAAACACGGAAGCTCCCAGGCTGGCCACAGATTTTGATACGTGGAATGTATCTACCAGTTCATTTAACGCCGCGCTCCAGGTGGTCAGCCCGGAATACGCAAAGGCACAGACAACAAAGTTGATCAGCAGGATAACCCACCGGTACCCCGCATTTCCCGTTTTTGCCGAGCTTGTTCCCATCATTTTCCTCTCCCCTATCTGTGTATCAAATACTTCTTCTCAATCGACGCGCACAGGGAATAGAGCGAATCCACCATATTCCCTACATAGAGGCCGCCGGCCTGTCCGATCAGCATGTAGGCATCCAGCTTATCGAAGCCATAATCCTCCACCATCCAGTCCACCAGACTGCCATAAGCGATGCGGGCCGCATCCTCCATCGGCCTGGCACTTCCGATCACCATGATCTTGTCCCTGGATTCTACGCGGGGCCACTCGATGGCCTTCCCCTTAATGAGCTCAAAGCTCAGCGTGCATTTGGCCGGAATCTCCAGGGCGGCTCCTGTCACCTCTCCCTGTCCCTGTCTGGCATGACAGTCGCCGATATAGAAAAGAGCTCCCTCGTTGTTGACCGGCAGATAAATCCGGTTGCCCGGGCACACATCCGGAACATCCATATTTCCGCCGAAATATCCGGGCGCCACTGCCGTGATCGACTCCAGCTTCGGAGCCGTCGCCATGGTTCCGCAGAAAGACTCCACAGGAAGCTTGATATCTAATGCCTTGTTGTAAATGGCTTTGTCATCGTCTGTCAGCTCCCACACCCATGTTTTTTCCGGAAGTGAATCCTGCAGCATACGGGTGGCATTTGTGGACTGAAGACCTCCGAAATATTTGATAATCGCTGTCACCGCATAGGGGCGGGTAAATTCAATCGACTTAAAATCGACCACCAGCGTATCCCCGGGCTCCGCTCCGTTAATGTATATGGGCCCTGTCTGCGGGTTGAAAAACTGGGTGGTCGCGCAGGCCTCCGATACCAGATCCTTCTCCGAATGGAGCTGCCCCGCATAGGCATCCTCCGTGTAGATTTCCACCGTATCCCCCGGATTGACAGCAGCGATCGGCTTTAAATCCGCGCTGAACAAATAGTTATAGCTGGTTGGTTTAATTGTGTGCATCATATAAATTCCCTCCTCATATAGTTTTGTAATAATAATAGCATGGAATATTATATTGGGATAATATCATTGATAAAATGAAAATTATAGCTTCAATCCTATAGGCCCCGCACAGTGACCGGCCGGATCATTCAGATAATATAATCGTCCCCCGACGCTCATATCAATGTCATAATAATCAGCACATAACAGAGAATTGAAAACAGGATGGACAGCGTGCTCGCGGCAGCCGCCGTCTCCATATCACAGCCGTTCTGCTGTACGTAAATCACAGTCGGCGAGGAGATAGGAGAAAATGGCGCAATCATCATGACCTGCTTAAACAGCGCTGGCAGAGCCGTAAACGACAGAACCGCCGCAAACACTGCCGCCATCAAAAAACGGATGCCCAGCAGTTTAAACGCCGCCCGCAGCGCCTGCGCGCTCTTTCCGAAGTTCACCTGTGTACCTACCATGAACATAATCAGAAAAATATTTGCCGGCGCGATCATTCCCACAATGTCGAGAACCGCCGCCGGAAACGGAACACGAACCAGGGACATTCCAATCAAGATAAGATAAACCATAAACGGCACGCTGTGCAGCAGGTTAGAACAGAGCTGCCTCAGACTCACCTTCCTCGTTCCATGCAGCGCCATTTCCGCAAATGCATTCGTCCCTCCCAGGCACATGATGCAGTTGCCCACATCAAACATCCCCAGATAACCGGTGGCGGCAATAGGGAAAAAGCTCTGACAGAATGGGATCGCAAAGTTGGCAATATTATAACCGGAACAGCAAAGCATCCCACCCGCCATCTCAAGAGCTGTCCGGTTCCTGTAAAGGCACCTTCCGACCAGCATCCCCGCATAGCTGAGCAAAAATCCGAACGCTAAAGCCAGAAGCATCATCATGTCGAACTGCACGCTGGAAAACCCGTAGATCAGTGAACAAGGTAAGGTGAAATTCATGATAATTTTCCCAAAAACCTTCCCTTCTTCTATGGTCACCAGCCCAACCCTCCGGCTAAACATACCGATTAAGATCATAACGATAAATCCGATCGCTTTAATAATTGTGGCATACATATTGCTTACGTTTCCCCTTTCTGTTTTTATTTTAACATGCGGGAATCTGCCGCAAAAATATTATTGGCACTATTTTAAAGATGGCATCCGTCCTATTGACAGGGTTTATAAAATAAGGGAGGGGCAGCATTTTCTGCTGCGCCCTCCCCTTTGTTGGACATTATTCAATTTGACTTTCCCCAGACCCACAGTTCTTAAGCTCCATACTGCTTCTCTAAGGCCGATGCCATGGCCCGGTTCATCCGCTCCACATCTGTCTCATCCGCTTCATACACCGCGCCGAATGCACGCACGGTGGCCAGCGCCTCCTCATATGGGCCTGGCAGATTAAACACCAGCGCATCTCCCAGATATCCGATCAGCAGCCGGCTCCACATATGCCCGTTTTTTCCGTACAGCTCACTGACACAGGTTCCGGACAGAATCGTCTCCATGGATGAATGGGTAAAATCCTTGCCCAGCGTAGGGCTGTAGCGATGTCCGCCGCCGCTGCCGCCAATCAGTACGATCAGGTCACACCCGTCCTCCGCAAACGCCCGGATACTCCCGATGATGGCCTCCTCGCTGTCGGTCACAGGCGCTGCCCGCAGAATCACAGCATTTCCGTTAAGGCGCAGAAGCTCCGCCATAACCGCCGGGCTGTCCGTATCCACGATGATCCCGCTGGCCAGCTCATCCCCGGTGGGAATAATCGCCGCCTTTTTAAACATGTCAAAGCCACCTTTCCATCATGCACTGCGTCCTGGAATACGCAGGGATCGCGTCTATATCCACCGTCTTTATCTTATTCACCGACGCAATATCCGCCAGGTCCGTAAGGGTGATGCCGTCGGCCACGGAGATGGCCTTGATGAGGCCGTCCCTGTCCCGCAGAATATCCTCCTCCTCGACGCCGTAGACGTCCATCTCAATGGAAGACCCGGTCACGCCGATCACGCGCGCAACGCTCTGCAGGCGCTCCTTCATAAGGGCCTCCACCTGCTGGATATTCAAGCCCTTTATGTTCACGCCCGTGATCTTTACCACGGTTTTATCCACCTGCACGATGATCCTGCTGTCGTCCATCCGCCTCACCTCTCCTATGTTCTTGGATTTCCCGCCACGCCCACATCCTCACCGGGGAGATCGTGGAAGAATATCACGATTTTTTCAGGCTTTATGTCAGACACCGCAAGCACCTTTTCCGTAATCCGCCGGATAATCTCTTTTTTTGACTCCGGGTTCCGGTCTGGATGTCTGGACCAGGAAATGGTGAACACGGCCTCCGGGAAACGCACATTCTCCGCAGGAAGCTCACAGATCAGCACATTGACAATCTCCGAGGGAACACGGATGGCGCTGCTGACGATCTCTGCGACATCCTCGATGAACTGTCTCTTCTCTTCTTTTGTCTGTTTCTCTGTCCATGTAAGTTTTATAACCGGCATATTTCTCCCTCCCATTTTCTCTCACTCAGATGTCCGCGTACCGTACCTCCACGATATCCTCCGCATCAAATATCCTGTAGTCCTTCCCTCCGGGCAGAAGTGTATCCGCCTGGCTGATAATTTCCTCCGGCTGCATCCGCTCTGCAGGCGCTGTGATCCACTCCTTCGTAAAGCCCACGGAGGCCAGCTCCTCGAAGGCCGCCTCCTCGATATGCTCCATATCAATCTCTTTTCCCAGCAGGCGTGCAATCACGAGAATCGACGGCGCAGGGCCTATGTCACGGCCGGGCACCATCCCTGCGTCCAGCGCCTGGATGATGTAACGCGCCAGAACCTTTTTATCGCAGGTAATCACCGGAATGTGGGCTTTGAGGCCTTTGGCCTTCTCCCCGCTCCGGTGTGCCGTCTGTCCCACATGGAACGCCCGGTGCGGCATGATTCTGCCGTACTCCTCGCCCACGACCATACCGATGCTGACAGAAATGACTTCTCCTGTCTTTCCGACAATCACTTTCCCGCCGCGCACAATTTCGATCTGCCCCAGAATCGGAAGCAGCAGCTCCTCCATCGTGGCGATACTCCACACCTCCGTGCCTCCGTTGTTATTGCAGGCGCGTCCGGTCATCGCAGCGTTGTGAATCGGAAGAAGCTTTGCCTTCGGTCCCATAACCAGGTGACGGCCCGGATACAGAATATCCCACTGCCTTAAATGAGGCTCTTCGGCGATAAGCTCCTTTGAATACGGCACGTCCAGCATCTCCAGGAAGCCGAACTCCGGGTGAATCCGGTTCCTGTCGGATGCTGCCATGGCGACGATGGCTCCCTCCACCATGAGCCCGTCGCTGGTGGTGGTCACGCAGTCCAGGTCAATAATATTCATCATGGACGGTTCTTTAATCGTCTTTGCGATCCGCTCAAACGCCTCCCGGAAGCTGAGCCCTGCCGCTTTCACATCCCTGGCGTCCACGAATATAAGATTAAGGGGAATGATCTGATCGTTCAGCATCCCCTCCGGTATCATTTTATACTTCAGCTTGTCCATTCCGCTCCTCCTTTAGCCCTGTTTATCGATCGGGGCCCTGCGGTCCTCGACATCGTCACAGTCAAACGTCTCCAGGTCATCCGGCCCATGCAGAATCGATATGTTTTCCAGAATGATTTTCTGTGTCTTTCCGTCTTTTCCGATTCCCTTGATAATCACCGTGTGAAGGGTCTCCGGGACTCTCGGTCTCACTAAAAGCTGAATCTCGTCGATGTCCTCTCTTCTGGCCAGCTCCTCCACCGCATTCTCAATTCGCCCGGTTTTCAGAGACTGAAGCTTTCCTGTCTTCAGATTTTCCATCCCCTCCAGATGATAGTTTTTCGGTCTCTCGCCCGCGGTCGCCGCAGCGACCTCCATCTTTCTTATAAACTCCGGCAGCTTTGTGTGCAGCAGCTTCATATGCTTCCTCCTCCCAGATATAATTTTCTCGGCAATGCCTATTAAAATTTTAACTCGTCCCTGTTTATGCGTAAAATATCATTTATATGATCTTTGCCATAACGTCTGTCCTATGGCCGGCAGCTCAGCTCTCATAAAAGCTATTGACGAATTTTATAAACTCCCGGACGGCCTGGGACAGCGTATCGTCATTCTTATATATGAGAAAAAGCTTCATCAAAAATTCCTCTCCCTGTATCTCCATATAGCCCAGCTCCTCCGCCTTCGTGTAGGAGGTGATCACGTAATCGGGAATAAAAGAAATCCCCGTACCGGAACAGACAGTATTTAGAATCCCCACCATACTGGACATGGAAATCTTATACCGGGGAACAAATTTATTCCGCAGGAAAAACTCATCCGCGATCTTCCTCACGATAAAGTTTTTATCCATCAGACAGAACACCTGGCCCTCCAGCTCTTCCAGCGTCACGGGCACGGGATGCTCCGCCGACGATTCCCTCCCGCGAAGGAGCGGGTGCTTTCTGCTGCACACCACCCGGATCGATTCGTCCTCCAGATAATCATAGGAGAGCTTTTTATAGTTCTGTGAGATCGCATAGATCAAAGCCGCATCCGCATGTCCGTTTAGCACCGCCTTCTCCAGCGCCGGGGATGCGTCGTCGTTCAGTGAGATGTCAATATGCGGATACAGGCTCAGGAAAGGCGGAAACAGCCTGTGCACCAGGATACTCTGCATCTGCAGGGGGATCCCCACGCGGATGGAGCCGCTGACAGAGCGCTTTAACTCATTCAGCGCATCCTCCAGTTCCTTGTCCAGCTCGATCCTTTTTCTCGCATATTCCAGATAAATCTCCCCCGCCTTCGTCAGCGTAATCGGAGACATCTCCCGGTTAAACAGCTTCGCTCCCACCTGCGCCTCAAACCGGTTCATGAACTGCGTCATGGATGGCTGTGAAATATAGTTTTTCTGGGCCGCCTTGGTAATGTTTCCAAGCTCCACCAGCGAAAGAAAATATTCAAATTTGCGCTCGATCATTCCGTTTCCTCCTGTCGTATGTTTCCAGCATTTTCGATCGTTCTTTCCCAATTTAATTATATATTTCAGAGCCGGATTTAACAATCCCGTATATCCTGGAAATATTATTCCAGAAACAAAAAGAACCCGCTGACCATGCAGGGGTTCTTTATTGCTCATTTATTTTGCTTCCCGCGCAGAACGAATCTCCTGTATCATAAGCGGAACAACCTTGAACAGATCCCCGCATATGCCATAATCTGCGATCTCAAAAATAGGGGCCGCCTCGTTTTTATTGACGGCGATAATGCAATCAGAATCCTGCATCCCGGCTTTGTGCTGAATCGCGCCGGAGATACCGAGAGCGATGTAAATCTTCGGGTGCACAGTCTTTCCCGTCTGCCCCACCTGCCGGTCAGCGGACAGCCAACCCGCATCTACGGCGGCGCGCGAACCTCCAACCACACCGCCCAGCTCCTCTGCCAGCTTTTCCGCCAGACGGATTCCGCTCTCCACATCTTTACCGATTCCGCGGCCCACTGATACCACCACCTCGGCGCGACCAGATCCACCAGCTTCTCCGCCGCTTTGGCGATTTTTATTACCTCCGTCTCCATATCCTCCGGACATAAAGAAAACGCCGGGCGGATAACCTCGCAGGCTTCCGCCTTCGCCGCATCAAATGCGGCCTTTTTCATCACGCCCGGGCGGACCGTGGCCATGGCCGGACGGAACCGCGGGCAGATAATGGTCGCCATCAGATGGCCGCCGAATGCCGGCCTCGTCATCTTCAGATTGCGGGACTCATCCTTTATCCCATCTATAGCCGCAGGGGCCAGAGAGGAAGCTCCCCGCAGGTACTCCTTATAGTTTTCCGTGTCAATATCCAGATGCGTACAGTCGGCGCAGAGCCCCGTGTGAAGCCTGGCGGCGCATCTCGGCCCTAAGTCGCGGCCGATATTGCTGGCTCCAAAGAGCATGACCTCCGGTTTAAATTCCCTGACAAGATCACAGATTACTTTCGTATACCCGTCCGTGGTGTAGTCCTTCAAAAGCGGGCTGTCACAGACATAAACCTTGTCGGCCCCGTAGCCTCCTGCCTCCTTTGCAAGCGCCTCAATCCCGTTTCCAAGCAGCACGCCGCAAAGCTCCACTCCCAGCTCGTCGGCCAGCTTCCGTCCCTCAGAGACCAGCTCGAAGGAGGTGGGCATCATCTTTCCCTGGCGCTGCTCGCAGAACACCCATACGCCTCCGTTAAATTCCTCTATCGCTGCGCTGTTATAGTCAGACATCGCCTGTTCCTCCCTTCCGTCAGATTAAATTCCTGGCCGACAATAACGCCGCCAGCTCACTGCACATGCTTTTTCATCTCCCGACAGCATTCTGCCGCCGCTTTTTCCCATAGGCGTAAAGGATCTGAAAATATTCGTCGGGGATCCTTTGAGACCTATCGTCCCCAGATCGATCAGAGGATCGTCCTTTAACATCTCATAATCGAAAATCTCAAACGGCTTCGCATAGCAATCAAAGATCCCTTTCACATTCATATATCTCGGCTCATTCAGCTCCTTAATGCAGGTGATCAGGCAGGGAGTCTTCACCCGGATCATCATATATCCGTCTTCCAGCATCCGCCGGACGGTCAGCGTATCTCCCTCCTTCTCAATGTCTGCCGCATAGGACACCTGGGGAAGTCCCAGCTTCTCGGCGATCTGCGGGCCCACCTGGGCGGTATCGCCGTCGATGGCCTGCCGTCCGCATAAGATAATATCCTCCTTTTCAAGCCCGATCTTTTTGATGGCTGCCGCAAGGATCTGGGAGGTCGCGTAGGTATCGGATCCGCCGAACTCCCGGGCTGATACCAGGACTGCGCGGTCCGCGCCGCGGGCCATGAGCTCTCTCAGCATTCCCTCCGCGGGAGGCGGTCCCATGGAAATTACAATCACCTCTGCGCCGAGACGATCCTTTAAAGACAGCGCCGCCTCCACCGCGTTTAAATCATCCGGATTCGTGATGGTATCCATGGACGCCCGGTCCAGGGTTCCGTCCGGCTTCACAGACACCTTTCCCGATGTGTCGGGAACCTGCTTTACACAAACGATAATCTTCATTTTTCATCCCCTCCTATTTTCCAAGCATGGCCCTGGAGATGACGACCTTGTGAACCTCCGAGGTTCCCTCGTATATCTCCGTGATCTTCGCATCGCGGTAGATCCGCTCCAGCGGATAATCCTTCATATAACCGTATCCGCCGTGAATCTGCATCGCCAGATTGGACACAAAACGGGCAGTCTCAGATCCGGCCAGCTTGCACATCGCCGCTTCCTTCGTAAACGGCTTCTGGCTGTCCTGGAGATAGGCCGCATAGTATACCATCCATCTGGCAGTCTCCGTCCTCGTTCCCATCTCCGCCAGATACCACTGAAGTCCCTGCAGTGCAGCGATGGGTTTCCCGAACTGGACACGCTCGTGCATATACTTGACGCTGAGATCGATGGCTCCCTCGGCAAGTCCCACCGCTGAGGCTCCCACACCGACCCTGGCACCGTCCAGGGCTTCCATGGCAATCTTAAAGCCCTGTCCTTCTTTTCCCACCAGATTCGCCGCCGGTACCCGGCAGTCCTCAAAGACCAGCTCTGCGGTCTCGGATCCGGCCAGTCCCATTTTCTCCTCTATCTTCCCGCTGGTAAATCCGGGAGTTCCTTTCTCCACGATGATCGCGGAGAGTCCCTTGACACCCAGCTCGGGCTTCGTCTGCGCAAAGATGATTAAAACGCTGGCCCTGGCGCCTCCTGTTATAAAGCATTTGGTTCCGTTTATCACAAACTCGTCCGTCTCAGCATCATAGACTGCCGTCGTCTTCACGCCGGCCGCATCCGATCCGGCCCCCGGCTCCGTCAGGGCGAATGCCGCCAGATGCCCTCCCTCCGTCAGCATCGGAAGGTATTTCTTTTTTTGCTCCTCCGTGCCGTGCTTTAAAATCACCCCCGGAGTGATGCTGTGAATGGAGAGTGTCGCCGCAGAGGTCAGGCACTTTTTTGCAAACTCTGAGACCACAATCACCTTTTCTGTGGCACCTCCCCCGCTTCCGCCGTATTCCCTGGGGATTCCGAGTCCCGTGAACCCCAGCTTTGCCATTTTCGCAAAATTTTCCTCGTTGAATTTATGCTCCCGGTCCATCTCAGCGGCCGCCGGCTCCAGCTCCTTTTCTGCAAATTCCGCCGCCAGCTTTTTGAGCATTTCCTGCTCTCTTGTCAGTGAAAAATCCATATAGCAACTCTCCCTCCTGTTATCCTGTTCTATTCCCACTCGAACACGCCCCGGTTGAGAACCGGCTTTCCTGTCCGAAGATTCACAAGTCTAAAATATGCGCAGCCCCCGCCGATGTTCCAGATCTGCATCCTCACCGGCGTATCGGGGAACAGCACTGAGCTCATCTGGGCAGCCATGCGGCGCATCCGCTCCGGCTCTCCCGGAATCAGAGCTCCCACCGCCATCCGGCAGGCAAATCCAAAGGAACAGAGTCCCTGCATGAACGAGGTCTCAAACCCCATCTTTTTCGCGTACTCCGGGTCCACGTGAACCAGATTGGTATCGCCGGTTAAACGGTACAAAAGATTCTGCACCGGGCTTATATAGTCGTCCTCCTCCCAGTCGGGCGCACGGTCCGGGATCTCTACCGGACTTTTCGGCATCGGGGGGCCGCCAAAGCCCCCTGCTTCGTGGAAAAACGTGGTAGAGTAATTGGTGCAGACCGGATTGCCGGCCTCATCCCGCACATCGATTCTGGTCCGCACCACCGCGCCCTTCCCCTCGCCTCTGTCATAGACATCCGTGATGACGTCCTGATACTGGAAGGTTCCCTTGATCGGGTCGATCGGGCGGTGCATGATGATCTCGTGATCCATGTTAAGAAATGAGACCGTAGGCTTTATGATCTCATCCGCCAGCATGGAGGCTGGCCGGGGCATCCACTGATAGGGCCGCACATTGACCGTCCCCCAGTAAGGCACTGTACCATAGGTCGGAATCGCCTTTAATTCCTTCTCATACGTGTATATGAGATCTTCCCGCTTCGCACCGACCGCCAGGGCATAGAGGGCGACATCGCGCCAGTTGTACTCCATGTATCTGGGTTCCATTTTCTTTCCCACCAGCATACTCTCAAGATCCATTTTCATCGCCCATCCGCCTCCTTCTCTATTGGCCTGGGCCATCTTCTCATAACAGGCGAGCCGCTCCATTGCATCTGCCTCCGTTTTCTCTAAGAGTCCCTCCGCCTCATCGGGGAATACCTTAAACAGCGACGCAAAACGCACCTCGTTCATAAGGAAATCCCTGAACGGCTTCTGCGGCTTTTTGGAATCCAGCGTAAACGGATTTTTTCCCTCCTTCGCCCGGAGCGGATTGTACCGGTACAGGGACCAGTATCCGCATTCCACCGCATCCTTCTCCTCCTGCTGGCAGTTGGCCATGCCGGTTTTAATGCCGTGATTGATGCACGGGCAGTAGGCAATCACGATGGACGGCCCCGGGTAAGCCTCCGCCTCCGCCAGCGTTTTCAGCGTGTGTGCCTTGTCGGCTCCCATGCTGATCTGGGCCACATACACATACCCGTAGGACATGAAAATCCTTCCCAGATCCTTCTTCTTCGTCCGCTTTCCTCCCGCCGCAAACTTGGCAATCGCCGCGGTGGGCGTGGCTTTGGACGCCTGTCCTCCGGTGTTGGAGTACACCTCTGTGTCCAGGACAAGAACGTTTATATTCTCCCCGGAGGCCAGCGCATGGTCCAGGCCGCCGTAACCGATGTCGTAAGACCAGCCGTCGCCGCCGATCAGCCACTGGGAACGTTTCGTAAAGTAATCCCTGTTCTCATAGAGGTCAGCGAGAATGGGATCGCTTTCTTTAAAAGGCTCGAGAGCTTCCGCTAATCTCTCTGCCCGCTCTCTGGTTCCCTCGGAGCGTTCCTGATTTTCCAGCCACTCCGCCATCGCCTCTCTCAGGCCGTCCTCCAGAGGAAGCTGCAGCGCCCTCTCCGCCTGAGAGGCCAGACGCTTCTGCACCTGCCTGGTGCCCAGAAACATTCCCAGGCCAAACTCCGCCGTATCCTCGAACAGCGAGCTGTTCCAGGCCGGCCCATGTCCTTTTTCATCCGTCGTATAAGGAGTGGACGGGACGCTTCCCGAAAATACATGGGCACAGCCTGCAGAGTTCGCCACCATCATCCGGTCTCCGAAAAGCTGGGTCAAAAGCTTAATGTAGGGCGTCTGGCTGCACCCGGCACAGGCGCCGGAAAACTCAAACAGCGGCTTTTCAAACTGGCTTCCCTTCACGGTAAAACGGTTAAACGGATTCTTTTTCTCCGGCAGAGAAACTGTATAATCCCACAGCGGCGCCTGTTCCTGTTCGTCAGACAGCAGACGCATCTCGAGAGCCTTTTCCTTCGCCGGGCAGACATTGATGCAGTTGCCGCAGCCGGTACAGTCATTGGGAGAGATAGCCATACGGAACTTTAACCCCTCAGCCCCCTTCGCAGGCCTGGTCTCAAAACCATCCGGAGCTTTCTTAATCTCCTCGTCCGTGACAAGTACCGGACGAATACAGCCGTGAGGACATACGTAGGAACACTGATTGCACTGAATACAGGAATCCGCCTTCCAGTGCGGCACCCGGATTGCAATCCCCCGCTTCTCATAAGCGGCGGTGCCCGGCGGATAGGAGCCGTCCTCCATGGCCGCCATCCGGCTGACCGGAATCAAATCCCCCTCCATCCGGTTCACGGGAACCAGGAAATTCTTTATGTAGTCCGGCTCATTACCTGCTTCAATCTCTGGCTCATCCTCCAGCACTCCCCATGCCGCCGGAATCTCGATCCGCACAATACTCGATACACCCTCGTCGATGGCCGCACAGTTCATGGCCACCACATCGTCGCCCTTCTTCCCGTAGGTCTGAGCGACAGATGCCTTCAGATACTTCACGGCATCCTCCAGCGGCAGAATCTTCGCCAGCTTAAAGAAAGCCGCCTGCATGATCATGTTGGTTCTGTTTCCCAACCCCAGCCTTCTCGCGATGTCCACCGCGTCGATGGTGTAGAACTCGATCTTATTTTCCGCCATATAGCGTTTCATGGCCGCCGGAAGATTCTGCTCTAACTCCTCCCGGTTCCAGATCGTATTTAAAAGAAATACGGCTCCCGCTTGCTGCCGGCTAAAATGTCATATCTATCCACATAAGACTGCTGGGAGCAGGAGATAAAATCTGCCTGGTCGATGAGATAGGTGGAGCGGATCGGCGTATCTCCGAACCGTAAGTGGGATACGGTCACACCGCCGGATTTCTTGGAATCATATGCAAAATATGCCTGTGCGTATTTATCCGTGTTGTCGCCGATAATCTTGACTGCGCTTTTATTGGCTCCCACCGTGCCGTCGGAGCCCAGCCCCCAGAATTTGCAGGACGTGGTTCCCGGATGATCGATCTCGATATCTCCCGCATCCGGCAGGGCAGTTCCGTTCATGTCGTCGATAATTCCCACCGTAAAGTGGTCTTTCGGCGTCTCGCTCTTCATATTCTCAAATACATCGAAAATATGGGTGGGACGAATGTCCTTTCCGCCGATTCCGATTCTTCCGCCCACAATCACGGCTGATTTTCCCTTCCATAGTAAGCGGTCTTGACATCCATATAAAGAGGCTCAGACTGGGCGTTAATCTCCTTCACCCGGTCGAGAACCGTGATAACCTTTACCGTCTCCGGGATATACTTGAAGAAATATTCCAGGGAGAACGGCCTGTATAAATGCACGGTCAGAAGTCCCACCTTCTCTCCTCCCACATTGAGGCATCCACCACTTCCTCAATGGTCTGCGTCATGGAGCCCATGGCAACGATCATACGCTCCGCGTCCGGAGCTCCATAGTAGTTGAACGGATGATACTCCCTTCCCGTAAGTGTTCCGATCTCTCCCATATACGCATCGACAATTCCCGGGAGCGCTTCCCAGTACCGGTTGATGACCTCGCGCTGCTGGAAATGGATATCCGCATTCTGGACCGTACCGCGCACACAGGATGATCCGGGTTCAGCGCATTTCTCCGGAATGCGTTCACTGCATCCATGTCAAGCAGTTTTCCCAGTTCATCGTACTCTAAAACCTCGATCTTCTGTATCTCATGGGAAGTGCGGAAGCCGTCGAAAAAATGGATAAACGGTACCCGTCCGCGGATCGCCGAAAGGTGCGCCACCGCCCCCAGATCCATGACCTGCTGCACGCTGGCCGCACTCAGCATCGCAAAACCGGTGGTCCGGGTCGTCAGCACATCCGAGTGGTCACAGAAAATCCCCAGGCCGTTGGAGGCCACCAGACGGGAAGCCACATGAAACACTCCCGGAAGCAGCTCGCCGGCAATCTTGAACATGTTGGGGATCATTAACATCAGTCCCTGGGAAGAGGTGTAGGTGCTGGTCAGCGCGCCGGCCTGCAGAGAGCCGTGAACAGCGCCGGAAGCTCCTCCCTCCGACTGCATCTCGATGACTTCAACCTTCTCTCCAAATATATTTTTTCTCCCCTCGGACGCCCACTCGTCCACGTGCTGCGCCATATCGGAGGAGGGAGTGATGGGGTAAATAGCCGCGACATCCGTGAATGCATAGGAAACATATGCCGCCGCGGTATTTCCATCCATGGATTTCTGTCTGCGCTTACTCATTTTTGTAGCTCTCCTTTCTATGTTTTTCTTAAAGCTAGCTTAGCATTACCATCAATCAAAAGTAAAATATCATTGGAGCCATCCTCTCCATAATGCCGAAGCTATGGCCCGCACGTCCACAGCGCCGCCGACAGGCGCAAAAAGAAGGCATTGCCGCGGATGATTTCATTCATCCAGGCAGCAATGCCCCCGTCTTTGGAATACACTATGGCTTTTATAAATGACGCGCTCAGATCAGCGCAACAGCGCGCACCGGCATGCCGGTTCCGCCCTCAAGCATCAGCGGCAGCGCAATGAAATAGACAAACGGCGGCAGTTCCTTTAAGTTCCGGAGATTTTCGTAGATCACAATTCCTTCCGGAAGAAGCGTCTGATGCACCTGGTTTTCCTGATCTGTGCAGGTGTCCACCACCGCCACGTCCACGCCTACGCCCTTCACGCCTTTTGTCACGAGATATTTCGCTGCATCCACCGTGAGCCCCGGCCAGGTCTCGCTTCCCTCGAAAAACCTGTCTTCCCATCCCATGCCAAAAAGGACGATATCTCCCGTCTGAATCTCTCCGTGCTGCGCCTCCCAGGCCTTAATATGCTCCGATCCCACTTCCATCACGTCCAGCCGGATCACAGCGGCCCTTCCCATGAACCGCTCCGGCGGTATGGACGCCATATCGCCCTCATAACCAAAGTGGCACGGAGCATCCGCGTGGGTGCCGGCATGCTCACTCATGGAAATGTAGCTGTACTCAAAAAGGCTTCCCGACTCACGGGTAACGACCCACTCTTCCGGAAAGGGGGAGCTCCAAAAAGAGCGGGGATTTTCGGGCTCATGGGCCAGGAGAGCTCGACAATCTGCGACGAATCAATCAATGTCTTCAGTTCATTTGCATCCATACATATCCTTCCTTTCATGCTCCGCATTTCTTCTGTCCCCATCATATCACCCGGAAAGCGCCGCGTATAATACCATTTCTGTTAATTCAGCCATAGGGCCCTATCTATGGCCCGCCCCTCACCCCCGGTACACCACCTGGTGCAGCGCCTCCGATATGGTAAAGCCAAGCATCTCCACCGTCTCGTCGATATCCTGCGGCGTCACATACATGGGGCCGAACTCCGGCTCCAAAAGCTCCCGGATCAGCTCATACTGTTCGTCCGGGTTTAAATTTCCGATATAGGCGCCGTAGCTTTTCGTGTCCTGGCTGCGCGCGAGCGTCTCCACCATGGTCTCCACCGTGTCGTGGACGATGGCCGCGGCCCCCACCACCGTGGGGACGCCGATGGCGAAGACCGGCACTCCCAGGCTCTCCCTGGTCATCTCATGGCGGTGGTTCCCCACGCCGGAGCCGGGCTGGATCCCGGTGTCGGTGAGCTGGATGGTCGTCCCCAGCCGGCGCACGCTGCGGGCCGCCAGGCGTCCACGACGATGACCAGATCCGGCCTCGTCTCCTCCACCACGCCCTTCACGATCTCCGCCGACTCCATCCCCGTCTGCCCCATGACGCCGGGCACGATGCCGCTGACCGACAAAAGTCCCTTCTCCCGCATGAAATCCTCGCCGTACTCTTTTCCCAGATGTCGGGTCATGCTTAAATTGTCCACCACCCGCGGGCCCAGGGAGTCCGGCGTGGCCAGGCGGTTTCCCAGACCCACCACCAGAATCTTCGGCTTCTTAAGCTCCTGCTCCTGAATTAAGAGCTTGAGCTGCTTCGCCAGCTCCTCCGACACCTCCCGGTGGTAATTTTCATCCTTCTCGGCCAGCCGGGACGCCTCCAGCGTGAGGTAGGTCCCCACCGGTTTTCCCATGGCGCGGGCCCCCTTCTCGTCCATGATGACCACCTCGGTCAGCTTGATACGCCCCTTCTTCTGAATCCACTCCTTGAGCGACACGCCGCTCACCTCGCCGCCGTCGCCGGGGAAGCTCTCCTTCTCCTCCACCGCCAGATCGGTGCGCAGTTCAAACGAATCCTTGATCTCTGATATATTTTCCATTCTGCCCATAGATATCTCCTTCTGCCAAAAGCATTTGCAGTATGTATTTTGCTGAAAAAATAGCAAAATATGTATTGACATCCCCCGATATTTTCGTTAGAATACAATAGTATGTTTACATTGAACTGTCCGTGTCCAGACTTTAATGCAAAACACAGAATCAATAAATTGAATCCAGTTGGAGGTGTAAAGATTGGCTAACATTAAATCTGCAAAGAAAAGAGTACTGGTTGCAGAGACCAGAACTGCCAGAAACAAAGCGATCAGATCTAAGGTGAAGACATCGATCAAGAAAGTTGAGGCTGCTATTACTGCCGGTGACAAGGCTGCTGCACAGGCTAGTTTAGTAAACGCGATCAGCGAGATTGACAAGGCTTCTTCCAAGGGAGTGTACCACAAGAACACAGCTTCCAGAAAAGTTGCCCGCTTAAGCAAAGCTGTAAGCGCGATGGCTTAATCATTAGCTTATCATATTATAAAGTAAGACAAACCCTTTCGGGCCGCGATGGTGTGGCGGTGCGAAAGGGTTTTTTGTCGTCTTATTCTATCTCATCATTTCATTGAAAACCGAAACCACGTACTCTGCAATTTCACAGTCCTGCGCTTCGCTTCCCCCGCCGACACCGATGCCGCCAGCAATCCTTCCGCCAACAAACAGCGGATATCCGCCGGCCACCAGCGTAATCCGGGGATCATTTGCCTGAATCGCCATGAGGGCGGCACCTTCCGCGGCGGCCTCCGCCACATCCTTTGTTCTGCACTGTGTTACGGCTGCCGTGTAGGCCTTTCCCGGAACAAGTGTAATGCTAAGCACCAGCGCCTCTCCATATCTTCGATAAACGCGCGGAAGACCATTTTCGTCGCTGACGGCAAAACTGATATCAACACCCATTTCCCTGCTTTTTTCTTTTTGCGGCAGCACATAATCTGTCGCACAATTCATCTGTCAGAATCATTCCCAGATACCTCTCTTTCCGTTTTTACACAGCCGCTCACTGGCTGATCTGGTATCGATCATAGCAGAAGGAACAGACCTGTGACTTGCCTGTTCCTCCAAAAAAATTGCCTATTCCTTCAGTTTTCGTTTAAAATTCAGCATATCCTCCCCGGGCGCCGCGCCGAACATTTTCCGGTAATCCCGGATGAATTGCGATACACTCTCATAACCGACTTCCAGGGCGGCCTCCGTCACATTCCGCTTTTCCTCCAGCATCAGCCTTCTGGCTTCGGTCAGACGCAGGCGCTTCTGACACTGCAGCGGTCCCATGCCGACCGCGCTCCTGAATTTCTGGTGGAACAGAGAAACGCTCATCTTCTGCTGCTCTGCCAGCTACTCCACAGTGAATGGACTGCGGAAATTTTCCTTGATCCAGCTGTTTGCCGCGTATATTTCGTCAATCTGCCGTATATTCGCCACACTGCGCAGAAGCGGTTTCCCACATGAACCGCAGAGAACATAATAAATAATTTCGCGCATGATGTTTCTGCGGATATATTCCGAACCGAGCGGCTGTTTCATAGCCGCAAACAGCCGATAAACAGCCCGTATGACAGAAACATCCGCCAGAACCTGTTCCTGCTCCGGAACCATTTCTTTCATAATCTTTTCTGTGATGTCATTGTCCAGATCCAGTGCCGAAGAAACAATCTCATCGAGGCTCATGTCCAGTGCAACGGCTAGGAAATCCTGTTTCTCCGAAAACGATACGATCGTTCCATACAGGGGCGTGTCTATTCTGGAAACAGAATACTGCCCCGCCATATAGTCCATGATGCCGGAGGGCGTATGAAGCCGAAGCGCTCCGTCCAGAACAACATACAAATATGGTTTCCCAGATTTTGGCATGTCGATTTTTTCGTCCGTAAAACGATACGCTGTCATGGAAGAAACCTTGCGCTCATTTGTTTGACCCGGAAAAAATAACGTTCGGATCTCAGACTGAAACGGCAAAAGTATATCATTCACGGAAATTCACCAGCTTTCCATTGTCAGTTCTCAATATTCCTTCGTAATCAAAAGCTCCACCGCCAGCCGGTCCTGCAGCCAGCCCGATTTTACCGCCTCCTCGTACTCCACGCAGGTTCTCACATAGGAGAGAATCTGCTCTCTGGAGAAGGCTCTGGCCTGTGGAATCAGCTTTCCCGCGATGAACGGGGCTATCTTCATCCGGGAGGCGATGGCTCCCCGGTCGGCTCCCCGCTCCGACATGTCCTTCACCTGTAAAAGCTGGTTAAACTGCCTGGCGATCAGAAACAGAATCCGCATGGGCGGCTCTTTGAGCGTCAGCAGATCCTCATAGAGATCCATGGCCTTTCTGGGATTTCTGGTGACGATGGCCGTCACCATGTCGAAAATCTTGTTGGTCACCTGGACCGTGCAGATCTCCTCCACGTCCTGGGCCGTGATCTCCTCCCGCCCCATGGTATAGCAGATGAGCTTTTCCAGCTCCATCCTTATATTTTCCATGTCGTCGCCGGTCTTTTCCAGAAACAGCTCCATGGTGGAGGAACGGATTTTCCGGCCGTTCTGCGCCAGAATGCCGCCGGCCCACCGGGCCAGCTGCCCCGCGTCCTGCCTGGAAAATTCCGCCGCATAGCCCAATTCCTTCACCTTCTTGTAGAGCCTGTTCCGCTTGTCCACAGCGCTCTCCACAAAAATCATGCAGGTGGTGTCGGGCATCTGGGGCAGGTACTCCGCCAGCTCCTCCGAGGAGGTTTTAAAGCATCCGCTGTCCTCCACCAGAATCAGCCTCCGGTCGCTGAAAAACGGCATGGTATCCGCCAGGCTGATGATCTCCCTAAGATCCAGCCCCTTGCCCTCAAAATAGTTGAAATTCATGGTGTCGTCGCCGGCGATGGCCTCCTTCAGCCGGTTCTTATAGCTCCGCACCAGAAATGTCTCGTCCCCGTAGAGAAGGTACACCGGTCTGAAGCTGCCGTTTTTGATGTCCTGGTTTAAAGTCTGCATCTGGATTTCCTGCCTTTCGTCCTGCATCGCGTCTGCTCTGATTATACTTTTTAATCGCAGGTTCGTCAACTTCCCCGCCGCACGGACATCCGCCTCCGCTCACTCCCAGGCAAACCGCTCCACGCGCCAGCCGTCCTCCGTCTCCGTCACGATGACGGCCCCACATTCAGCCGTTCGCCAGAGAACAGTCCCCATCTCCTCCATGCGCTCCACCACTTCCGGCGACGGGTGCCCGTAGGAATTGCCCTCGCCGTAGGATAGGACGGCCATTTCCGGAAGAACCGCCTGTAAAAATGCCGGACTGCTGGAAGTTTTCGACCCGTGATGGGCCGCTTTGAGGATATCCGCCCGCAGAAGCTCCGGCGCGGTGCACTCTAAAATCTGCCGCTCACCCCCATCCTCGATATCGCCGGTAAACAGCGCCGAGAGTCCGCCGTACTCCAGGCGGAACACCAGCGACTGCTCATTGATGTCCCGCTCATTAAAATCCGCGGACGGGTGCAGGCACCAGAGCCTTAAATCCCCCATTTTCAGAGAGTCTCCCGCCCTCATATAGTGGACAGCGGCCCCCCGGAGCCTGGCCAGCGCCGCCAGCTCCCCGTAAACCTCCCCCTCCCGGTCATAGTCGGGAAGAATCAGATTCCAGATCCGTATCTCCGGGCATTCCTCAAAAAGATATTTCAGACCGCTTATGTGGTCGCTGTCCCCATGGCTCACGATGGCATAGTCAATATCGGCAGCCGCCTGGCACTTGAGAAACGGCTCCAGCCGGTACTGCCCCAGGCTGCGGATATGCGAGCTGCCGCCGTCCACCAGAATGCTCCCCCGGGTGTGCGGATAAAGCTCCCATCCCCCTGCCCCACATCCAGAAACGTGATCTGCGCCCGCTCCGGGGCGCGCGGCATGAGAAGGAAAACCGCCAGGAAGAGGAAAGCCGCCAGAGATAACAGCGAGACTCCCGGCGTACAGATCCGGGCGAACGATGCCCAGGCCGCCGCCAAAGGCGGCCTCCCTATCCCAGCCACAGGCACCTTCCCGGCTCCCGCCACAGGCGTTCTCTCCGCCCCAGCCGCCGCGCACACAGCCAGCACCGCCGCCAGAGCTCCGTAATAGACCGCCAGCTCCCAGACCTCGGGTCTCCCCCACACCAGAAGATTTCCCGGAAGCTCCCCCGTCCACTCCAGAAGCCGCCGGTAAAACGCCAGAATATAATGTGCCGAGCCGACGCACAGCTCCCCTAGCGGCAGGCTCACCGCCCCCGCGAAGATGCCGAGAATCCCCGACAAAAGCAGATAAGTCATCGCCGGAATCACAAGAAAATTGAGGAAAAATCCGTAGGGCGGGTACTGAAAGAAATGATAGAGAATCACGGGAAACGTGACCAGCTGCACAGCCGCGCCGACGATGAGGCCGTCCCGGACGCTTTTCCCAAGCCGCGCCAGGCCCGCGTTTTTCCCAAGCCGCCCTAAAACCGCAGCTTTCCCCAGACAGCCCGAAGCTTTTCTCCCCGCTCCTGCCGCCCCGGACGCTTCTTCCGCCTCCGCATCCGCCCCCGGCAGCCCGGCGCGCAGAACCTCCGCCACGCCGGAGATCGCCACGATAGCCCCAAACGAGAGCTGGAATCCGCTCTGGAACAGAAGATACGGCGAATCCGCCAGAAGAAGCATCGCCGACAGCGCCATGGCCGACAGCGCATCATAGGTTTTCCCCAGGTACCCGGCCAGGAAGCGGCACATGAGCATGGCCACGGCCCGGAACACCGACGCCCCGAACCCGGCCAGGACGCCGTAGCAGAACAGAAGTCCCCCGGCCGCCAGGCCGGACACGCCAAACCCGCCGCCCATTTTCCGAAGCAGGCTGTAGACCGTCATGCCCACCAGCGAGGCGTGGAGCCCGCTGATGGCAATGAGATGGGCAATCCCCCCGTCCTGGTACATCCCCCGCACATCCGCGTCCAGCTCCCCCTTGTCGCCCAGGATCCATGGCCCGCAGAAGTCCGGCCTCCTCCCTGCCGCAGATGGCCGAGAGAATCTCCCCGGCCCGGTTCCGCATAAGATAGATCCACTGATACAGCAGGGAGACATTTCCATCCAGCGCCGCCAGCGCATCCGCATCCAGAGTCGCGCGCAGATGCAGGGAGCGGTAGTAAAAGCCATAGTCAAACTCCCCGGGATTGCGGGGCGAAGAAAAGGGCGCAAGCTCACCGGACGCCCGGACCCGCGTCCCGTACCGGACAGGGAACACCCCCGCCGCCGCGCCGCCCCCCGCACTCACAACCTGCGCCGCGTCCACACTGTCAGCCAGACCGTCAGCCATGCCCGCCCCGGCCGCGTCCTCCCGCGTCCACCCGAAGCTGCAGCCTGCCCGTCTCAAACGTCTCCCCCTGGCCGGAAACCAGGCAGTCCTCAAGTATCAGCGTATATCTGTCCTCTTTCTGGGAAATCCCGCAGACCGTGCCCTCCGCCTGCACCCGGCAGGCGCCGTGGGCCTCAAGAAACAGCTCCTCCGGCGCGGGGCTTTTCGCCGCCTGCGCCGTGAGAAAACCGCATAAGGTGATGAGCGGCAGGAGAATGCGCGCCTTTCCGCTCCAGAAAACAACTAAAAGAATCGAAAGAAAAATACTGATTCCCGCCGCAGGCGGCCAAAAGGATGCCAGCTCTCCAAGTGCATAAGCTCCTGCTGCCCATACAAGCGGTCTTTTAATTCAGATCCCCTCCCAGGATGTAGTCCGTATCCCGCTCAAACGGCTCCGCCAGGGAAATCTGTCCCCGGTATAAAACGTCCTGGCTGCCGTTGATCACGATCTGGACCTTGTTGATGTTGGTAAGCTCCGTCAGAGAATTAACGATGGAGTAAATGGGAATGTACTCCTTGAGCCCGGAAATAGCATTCAGAAACCCGTCGTCAAAATTCAGATAACAGGTGTTGTCGTTGACCGACACGTTCAAAAGCTTCACATCGGCGGGGAGCGTCGCGTTGTGGCCGTACACCTCCGGCCCCTCGATGAGCGCCTCCACCACCAGCTTCTCCATGGAGGTGTTGGCGCCGTGCACCACCTCCCGGATCTCCGGCAGCAGCATGTCGCCGCCGTTGTTGCTGAAATACAGCTTTACCTCCGTCCGCTCGAACGAGTTAACGTCGCTGATTCCCTCGACAAAATCCGAGGCCGCCATCATTCCGACGGGATTGCCATTGCTGTCCAGGAGCGGCTGCTCGTCGCAGTAAATACTCACGTAGTCGATACCCTCGATCTGCGTCAGCGTCCGCACCAGCGCGGCGCGGCAGAGAATCTCCCGGTCCGCCCCCGCCGCCGCATACTCGCGGCCAAAGTAAAGATAGAGAACCTGATCCTCCTTGGCAAAACGCTGCACCTCGGCGATCATGGCCGTCTGGCAGTCCTGTTCTTCCGGCGGATCATTCAACTTCGTCAGAAGCTCCCGGATGAGGCCGTCCATCTCCGACGAGGACGCCTCGTAAACCTGCGGGACCAGCTTCGTCTTGGTGTTTCCAAGATAAAAAATATTGTACTCATACTCTCCCAGCGCAGCCGGCCTCTCGTCCTTCCCGCAGCCGGCCAGGGCAAGCGCCAGGAGAAAAAGAACTGCAAACATCATTTTTCTCATATCCGTCTCTCCTTCACGCTAGGAAATATAGTTGAGAGGGATGCGGACCGTAAATGTGGTCCCCTCGTCCTCTTTGCTCTGCAGCTTGAGCGCGCCGTTGTGCATCTGGACGATGCTCTTCGTGATGGAAAGCCCCAGGCCGGTGCCCCCGGTCTCCCTGGATCTGGCCTTGTCCACCCGGTAAAAACGCTCGAACACTCTCTCGTGCAGCTCCTCCGGGATGCCGATGCCGTTGTCGATGACCTTCACATAGAAAAATTTGTGGTCCGCATCCAGCACCACCCGCACCCAGCCCTCCTCGCGGTTGTACTTGATCGCATTTTCCACCAGGTTGCTCAAGGCCAGGGAGAGCTTCGTCTCGTCCACGTCCGCCGTCACCTCGCGGATATTCTCCAGCACCAGCTCGATGTTCTGCTTCTTGGCAATGGGGCGCAGCCGCTTTAAAATCTGCTCCAGCAGATTGTTGATGCTCACCTGGGAAATGTTCAGCTTCGTCGTGGCCTTGTCGGACTTTACCAGCGTCAAAAGATCGTTGATGATCTTCGTCTCCCGGTCGATCTCGTCGGAAATATCCGCCATAAACTCCTTGTAGAGCTCCACCGGCACCTCTTCCATGCCCATGAGGGAGTCGGCCAGCACCCGGATGGAGGTGATGGGCGTCTTGAGCTCGTGGGACACGTTGGACACAAACTCCTGCCTGGACTGCTCGACGGCCTTAAGCTTCTTAAGCGTCCGCTGCACCGCCGTGGAAATCTCCTTCGTCTCCCGGTAGGTCCCGATATCCACATCCTCGTCCAGATTTCCGTCCGCCACGCCGTTGAGCGCCGCCGTGAGCGCCACCAGCGGCCTGAAATACAGGTTCGCCAGGACAATGACCAGCAGAAGCACCACGATCAGAAGCACCAGAAGAAAGAAGCTGGCCTGCTCTCCCAGCCGGTCCGGCAGAAGCCCCATATTCTCCGTGGAGACCGTCATCACCATGACGCCCTCGATCACGCTGCTGTCCAGCACGTTGTAGATCGGAAGCGTCAGGGCGAAATAGTCCCTGTCCTCCACATAGCGGCTGCTGTTCTCTCCCTGGAAGCACTTGATGACCTCCTCGGCGATATAGATTTTCCCGAGGGACAGGTCGAAGGTGTCCGCAATCACGCGGTAGTTTCTGTCCACAATGACAATCCGCCCGTTGAAAATATCCGCCGTCGTGGCCATCTCCACATTCAGAGCCTGCCCGACGGAGACATTCTGCATGTACCCGCTGCTGCCCAGCTTGGTGCTCAGGATGAGTCCCTGGTTTTTCATCTCGATCATCCTGTCGCTGATCTGCTCCCGCCGCACGGAACCGATGAAAATACTGCTCTGTATCATCGCCGGAATCACGGCGACCAGCAGGCAGAAGATGATCAGCGGCACACGCATGCTTACGGCGCCGCCTTTCTTCCAGAATTTAGGTTTCCAACTGTTCATCTGACTATGCCTCGATCTTCCTTGAGCAGGCCACGGCCAGCACGCCCGGCCCGATATGGCAGGCGATGCTTAAGGACAGCGGCGCCACAAACACATCGGCGCCGGGGAAAAACTCCTCCATCTCCTGCTTAAAACCTTCGGCCGCCTCCGGGCTGTCAGAATGTGCAATCATCAGATGGCAGCACTCCCCCTTCGGATCGCCGAATTTATGCTCCATAAACTGTGAGAGCGCGGTCAGCATCAGGCTCTTGGCCTGCTTCGTGGTGCGCGCCTTGGCAAACGCATCCAGCTTTCCGCCGTCGATGACTAACACCGGCTTGATCTTTAAGAGCGTCCCCAGCGCCGCGGCTGCCGGGGTAATACGACCGCCCTTCTTGAGATATTTCAAGGTGTCCACCATGGCGTAGATGATGGAATCCGACCGTGTCTCCTCCAGCTTCTCCCTGATCTGCTTCGCGGACCAGCCCTTCTCTGCCAGCATCCGCGCGTCAAGGCCCGCCTGCCGCTGGGTAATGGAAATCCGCAGGTTGTCCACCACCTGCACCCGCCCGTCGTACTCCTCGCTCAGCATCAGGGCCGTCTGGCAGGACCCGCTCAGACTGCTGGACATCGGTATATACACCAGCTCGTCATATTCCTTCAAAAGCTCGTCCCAGGTCCCCATCACATCCTCCGGCGAGGGCTGTGAGGTGGAAATGTCCGAACCTGCCGCCTGTTTCCTGTAAAATTCCTCGTGGCTTAAATCGACTCCTTCATAGTAGACATTTCCGTCCACCATGAACGGCATGGGACGCACAAACAGTCCCAGCTCCTTCGCCTCCTCCTTCGTGACTCCGCTGTTGCTGTCCAGAACCACCGCTATACTCATCGTCTTGGTCTCCTTTCAGGCCCATTCGCCTTACGTTCTTTCTATTCTACCTTATTTTGCCCACAAATGGAATAGTCTTTGTAGACGAAACAATGTTTCTCCTTTATAATAGAGGCAGAAATTACGTGCAAAGGAGATATTTGTCATGCCTTACTGTCCCAGATGCGATATGGAGTTTGTGGAAGGGGTAACGGTCTGCAGCGACTGCGGCGGGCCTCTTCTTGCCTCCGAGGAGGAGGCGAAAGCCATGAAGGCCCAGATGGAAAAAGAAATGGAGGAGCGCCGTAAAGAAGCCGCCGTGAGCGTCCTAGGAGACCGCTCCCCGGAGGAACTGGCGGAGGCCGCCGCCAAAGCGCAGGCACAGGCGCGCGCTGCCTCCCCCGGCGTCTACGTAAACCGCAGGCAGAAATACGACGATCTGAAATCCTCGGCTTCCGCCTTCTATCTGGTGGGAGGCGCGCTGGCCCTGGTGTCCGTCCTTCTATGGACCGGGATCGTTCACCTTCCCATGGCGGCCTCCGGGCGCATTCTCACCCAGAGCGTCCTGACAGTCATGGGCGCGGCATTTCTGATTATCGCCGTCAAATCCTCAAAAGCGCAAAGGAGATGTCCTCCGGCATCGAGGAGGAGCAGAAGCGCACACAGGAAATCATCGGCTGGTTCTGCGATACCTATACCGGCGCAGGGCTGGATAAAGAAATTCTCCGGACGGAGCCGGAGATTTCCGGGGAAGAGTTAAGCCTTCGGAGATTTGACTTAATCCAGGATTACCTCATCACAGGCCGGGATCTGCCGGATGCCGCCTATGTGGAGGCGCTGTGCGAGGAGATTTATGGGAAGCTCTATGAGGACTGACCCCTCACTCCACCCGCAGCATCCTGTACCCCACCCCGATATGCGTCTGGATATACTGCGGTGAATCCGGCGCGGCCTCCAGCTTCTTTCTGAGCGTGGCCATGAACACTCTGAGGGACGCGATATCGTTGTCCCAGCTGCTCCCCCAGATCTTCTGGGTGATGAAGGTGTGGGTCAGAACCTTTCCCACATTCTTCGCCAGCAGGCATAAAAGCTTGTACTCGATGGGCGTCAGGTGAAGCTCCCCGCCGTCGATATACGCGCAGCCTGCCGCAAAATCGATTCTCAGCCTGCCGTTTATGAACACCGAATCCGCCGACAGCGCTTCGCTCTGGGCCGCCGCCAGCCGTCTCTGGGTCACCCGGAGCCTGGCGAGAAGCTCCTCCACGGAGAAGGGCTTGGTCAGGTAATCGTCGGCCCCGGCATCCAGCGCCTCGATCTTATCCACATCCTCGCTCCTGGCGCTGATGACAATAATGGGCATGTTCGACCAGCTGCGGATGCGCCGGATCACCTCCACGCCGTCCATATCCGGCAGCCCCAGGTCTAAGAGCACCACGTCCGGATTGCGGGAGGAGGCCTCCCGAATGGCCGCCTCCCCGCTGGCCGCCGTGATGTGGCGGTAATCGTGTACCTTCAGCGTCGTTGTTATGAGGTTGCGCACCGGCGCATCGTCCTCAACCACCAGTATCTGCAATTTATTCATGGATATCTACCTCCCCGGATGGCAATGTAAATGTAAATACTGTCCCTCTCGGGACATTGTCCTCCACCGTGATCTCCCCGCCGTGGGCGCTCACGATGGACCTGCACAGCGAGAGCCCCAGCCCCAGGCTGCGGCGGCTGTCCGCCACCGTGTTGGCCCCGCTGTAAAACATATCAAACACTCGCGGCTTTATCTCATCCGGTATTCCTGGTCCGTCGTCGGCGATCCGGACCTCCACCATATCCCCCCGTGTTCCGGCTTCAATTAGAATATGAGACCCCGGCGGCGTATACTTTACCGCGTTGTCCACGATGTTCACGATCACCTGGACGATCAGCCGGGCGTCGATCTTCGCCAGAAGCATCTCCCGTTTCCGTCATAGATGATCTCATGCCCGCCTCCCCGCCGGTTCACATGGCGCAGCGCCTCGGTGATCACCTCGTCCATCAGCTCCGCCGACAGGCGGATATTCATCCGCCCCTCCTCGATGCGCGTGACCGCCAGAAGGTTCTCCACCAGATTGATAAGCCACAGGGAATCCTCATAGATATCCCCGTAAATCTGGGCCTTGGTCTCCGCGTCCAGACCGTCCCCGTTGGAGAGCAGGTTGCTGGCATTTCCCGAAATGGAGGTCAGCGGCGTCCGCAAATCGTGGGAGATGGAGCGCAGAAGATCCGCGCGCAGCTGCTCGTTCTTCGCCAGCACGGCGGCCTCCTCCTTCTCCCTGGCATTTTTTCGGTTCTCCAGGGCCAGGGCGCACTCCCCCAGAATCGAGAGCGCCACACTGTTCTCAAAGGAATCCAGCGGCCTGCTTCCGACAACGATTCCGGCCACCCCGTAGACCTTTCCCTCCATCTGTATGGCCAGATACAGACAGCGGGCATCAGAGAATGTCTCCGACGACGCGCCGGCACGGCGGTTGTTCTCAAACACCCACCGGCGGCCGCCCGCTCTCCTTCCGCCAGCAGCTGCCCCGCTCCGCCGGAATCCCCCGGCCTCTCGTAGAGCTTGGGATCCCCCAGCACTCCCTGGCACGCCGGATAGACAATCACCGGCCTTCCCAGAAGCTTAATCAGCTGCCCCGCCGAGTCCCGCAGGATCCTCTCGTCACTGTCCGCCTTCTGCAGAAGCTGGTTCGTCTCCAGCAGCACCTGCATGCGAAACGCCGACTGCGCCGACTGCTTCGCATGGCTGTTGAGGCGCGCCGCCAGCGTGCCCATAAGAAGCGAGGACACAAACATGATGATGAGCGTCACCGGGTAATCCCTGTCGTAGGCGTGAAGTGTGAATCTCGGCTCCGTGAAAAGGAAATTGAAGGCCAGCACGCTGATCAGCGAGGCTGTAAAGCTGCACACGTGGCTGGCCGTGAGCGCGGCGATCACCAGGACGCCCAGGATATAGACCATAATAATATTGGCGTCCGAGAGGCCCATCCGCTCAAAGAGAAACCCGCTGCCGGTGGCCGCCGCCAGAATAAAAAGACTCCTGCCCAGGTCAGCAGGTGAAGGCCGCCAGCCCTCCCTGCACTCTGCCTTCCTCTTCTCACCGTCGTCCATCCGGCCGCCTCCCTTCCAAAATTATCTCAAGTATAGCATTGTTTGCTATATATGAAAACATTTCTGCAGGCTTTTGTATTTTCCCAGAACCAGAAGCGTCTCGTCCGCCGCAAGCGCGGCGTCCGGGTCCACCGACATGTCCATCTGGCCGTCTCTCCGTACCGCCATCACATTGATGCCGTGGCGCTTTCTGATATCCGCCTGCCGGATGGTCTTTCCCACCCACTCCGCGGGCACGGCCACCTCAAAAATCGCGTAATCTCCATCCAGCTCGATGTAATCCATGATATGGTCGGAGCTGCAGCGGATGGCCACCCATCTGGCCAGCTGGCGTTCCGGGTACACCACCTCGTCGGCGCCGTTTCTCAAAAGGAATTTAGCCTGCACGTCGCGGGCCGCGCGGGAGACCACCATTCTCGCGCCCAGCTCCTTTAAGAGGGAGGTGGTCTCTAAGGAGCTTTGAAAATCATTTCCGATCGCCACAATGCAGACGTCGAAATTTCTCACCCCCAGGGAGGACAGAAACTCCTCGTTGGTGCTGTCTCCAATCTGGCGCTGGTGACGTAGGGAAGAACCTCCTCCACCCGCTCCTCCCGCGTGTCCACGGCCATCACCTGGTGATTCAACGCCTTGAGCTCCATGGCAATGTGCTTTCCAAATCTCCCCAGTCCTATCAAAAGTACGGATTTCATTCTTCTCTCTCCTTTTTATTATTATCCCACCATAATCTTTTCCGTGGGCAGCTTCGCCACCGTCCGCCTGGTCCCCGACATGGCGGCAAAAATCAGCGTCAGCCCGCCTACGCGGCCGAAAAACATGAGGCCGACCAGCACACAGCGGGAAACATTTCCCAGCTCCGGCGTCGCCCCCAGGGAGAGCCCCACCGTGCCGATGGCCGACGCCGTCTCAAACAGGCAGATTCCCATGGGAAGCCCCTCCGCCACGCTGATGACGAAGGCTCCCCCGAGGAACAGCGTCACATACATGAGAAAAATGGCCGACGCGTGCTTCGCGCTGTCCGCGGCCACGCTGCGCCCGAACAGCCTGGCGCTCTCCTGCCGCCGGAACACGGCCAACGCCGTGGTGAACATCACGGCCACGGTGGTCACCTTCATCCCGCCCGCCGTGGAGCCCGGCGCGCCGCCAATCAGCATCAGCGTGATGGTCAGCGCCTGGCCGGGGCCGTCAAGCTCCGACAGAGGCACCGTATTGTATCCGGCCGTCCGGGGCGTCACCGCCGCGAACAGGGAACAGAGAATCCGCTCCGCTCCATCGCGCCCGCCGAACTCATACAGGTAGAAAAACAGGGCCGGCCCCGCGATGAGTGCTGCTGTGACCGCCAGAATGACCTTGCTCTGGAGCCGGTAGCTTCTCAGATGAATCCCGTTGGTCCGGATATCATCCCAGGTGAGAAACCCGATGCCGCCGGTGACAATCAGCAGCATGACAGACAGGTTGATCACCCAGTTCCCGGCATAGGCAGTCAGGGAGGAGTAAGGCTCCACGACGCCCATCAGGTCGAAGCCCGCGTTGCAGAACGAGGAAATCGAGTGAAACAGGGCCATTTTCATGCCCGGAAGCAATCCAAAATCCCGGCAGAACACCGGGGCCATGGCCGCGGCCCCCAGCAGCTCGATGACCAGCGTCGTCTTCACGATAAAGCCGGTCAGGCGGACGATCCCTCCCATTTTAGGGGCCGAGATCGCCTCCTGCATGGTGCTCCTCTGCATCAACGTGATTTTTCTCCCCGACAGCATCACAAACGACACGGCCACCGTGATGACTCCCATGCCCCCGATCTGTATCAGCAGCAGGAGGACCAGCTGCCCGAAGCCCGACCAGTAGGTGGCGGTGTCGTGAACCACCAGCCCCGTCACGCAGACCGCGGAGGTGGAGGTAAAAAGCGCCTCCATAAAGGGCGTCGCCTGCCCCGCCGCCGACGAGACGGGCAGCATCAGAAGAAGCGCCCCTGCCAGAATCACCCCCGCAAAGCCCAGTATAATGATCTGAAACGAGGTCAGCTTCCCGCTCTGCTCCCGCAAAAATTCCGTCATACGCTCCCGCTCCTTTATTCCTCATTTATATCTCTACCATTATAATGAAGGTCAATTAAAGAATGTAAAAATATATCCCGCTCTGCATTAAGACTGTATAAAGATGCCTAAAGAAATGATGCCCATAAAAATGGCTGCCAGACAACCGTCTGACAGCCAGGTTTTCAAACATATTTTGCGCCGGCGCGCATGCTTTACCCGCGGACCAGCAGGGATTTTCCCGTCATTTCCGCCGGCTGCTCCATGCCCATGAGTTCAATGAGCGTCGGAGCGATGTCCGCCAGGCAGCCGCCCTCGCGGAGCTTATAGGACGGATCCGCATTCACGAGAATGAACGGAACCGGGTTGGTGGTGTGAGCGGTGAACGGCTCGCCGGTGGCGTAGTCCACCAGCTGCTCGGCATTTCCATGGTCGGCGCAGATGAACAGGACGCCGTCCATCTCCTTCACCGCGTCCACGGCCCTGCCCACGCAGCGTCCACGGTCTCGATGGCCTTGATGGCAGCCGGCTCCACGCCGGTGTGTCCACCATGTCGGGGTTTGCAAAGTTAATGATGATGACATCGTACTTCCCGGATGTGATCGCCTCCACCAGCTTATCGCAGACGGCAGGCGCGCTCATCTCCGGCTGCAGGTCGTAGGTGGCCACCTTCGGGGACGGAACCAGGATGCGGTCCTCCCCCTCGTTGGGCTCCTCCACGCCGCCGTTGAAGAAGAATGTCACATGCGCGTACTTCTCGGTCTCGGCGATTCTGGCCTGGGTCATACCGTGAGCCGCCAGGAACTCGCCGAAGGTGTTGGTGATGGTCTGCTTGTGGAAGGCCACCAGCTTGTTCCCGATGGTCTCATCATAATTGGTGAAGCACACGTAAACCAGCTCCATGCGCTTCTCCCTCTTAAATCCGTCGAAGGCGTCGTCGCAGAACGCTCTGGTGATCTCTCTGGCGCGGTCCGGACGGAAATTGAAGAAGATCACGGAATCGTGCTCTTTGATCACCGCCACAGGCTTTCCGTTTTCCATGACGGAGAACGGAACCACAAACTCGTCGGTCTTATCCGCATCGTAGGACGCCTGGATGCCGCCGGTGGCGGAGTCCGCCGTTGCTCCGGATGCCTCGGTGAGCGTCCGGTAAGCCAGCTCCACGCGGTCCCAGCGCTTGTCGCGGTCCATCACGTAGTAGCGGCCCATGACGGAAGCCACCTTGCCCACGCCGATCTCAGCCATCTTCTGTTCCAGCCCGGCCACAAAGTCCTTGCCGGAGGCCGGAGGCGTGTCGCGGCCGTCTAAGAAGCAGTGCACATAGACCTTCTCAAGCCCCTGCCGCTTCGCCAGCTCTAAAAGCCATAGATATGGGTGTTGTGACTGTGCACGCCGCCGTCGGAAACCAGCCCGTATAAATGCAGCGCAGAGTCGTATTTCTTGCAGTTCTCCACGGCCTCAAGGAACGCAGGAACCTGGAAGAAATCGCCGTCCGCAATGGACTTGGTGATTCTTGTGAGCTCCTGGTAAACGATCCGGCCGGCGCCCATGTTTAAGTGTCCCACCTCGGAATTTCCCATCTGCCCCTCGGGAAGCCCCACGGCCATACCGCTGGCATTTCCCTTAACGAAGGGGCACTGGCTCATGAGCTGATCCATGACGGGGGTCTTTCCCTCGCACACCGCGTTGTGGTCGCAGTTCTCATTGAGGCCGTAGCGTCAAGGATCATCAATACTGTCGGTTTCTTTTTCATAAATTAATCTCCGATACTTACTTGTAGTTTACAATCTGGCCGAAATCGGGCTTTAAGGAAGCGCCTCCCACAAGACCTCCGTCGATGTCCGGCTGTGCGAACAGCTCCGGCGCGCTGGACGCGGACACGGAACCGCCGTACTGGATGCGGATCGCCTCTGCGGTGGCCTCGTCGTAGATCTCGCCGATGCACGCGCGGATGGCGGCGCACACCTCCTCGGCCTGCTCAGTAGTAGCCACCTTGCCGGTGCCGATGGCCCAGATGGGCTCGTAGGCGATCACTGCGGTCTTGGCCTGGTCAGCGGTCACGTTTAAGAACGCGATCTTGATCTGCTGGCGGATCCAGTCGATGGTGATGCCCTGCTCTCTCTGTGTCAGGGTCTCGCCGCAGCAGATGATGGGAGTGAGGCCGTGCTCGAAGGCCTTTAACACCTTCTTGTTCACGGTCTCGTCGGTCTCGGCAAATACTCACGTCTCTCGGAATGTCCGATGATGACGTACTTAACCCCTGCGTCAACCAGCATGGCGGGAGAGATCTCGCCGGTGAAGGCGCCCTTCTCCTCAAAGTACATGTTCTCCGCGCCGATGGAAATGTTGGTTCCCTTCGCCGCCTCCATGGCCGGAATGATATCGATGGCCGGAACGCAGAACACCACGTCCACCTCGTCATTCTTCACCAGCGGCTTTAAAGTCTCGACTAACGCCACCGCCTCGGAGGGAGTCATGTTCATCTTCCAGTTGCCCGCAATTATTTTCTTTCTTCCCATAAATCTCAATCCTTTCCCTTTCCGCCAGAAATCCGGCGTCTTATTTATCGTCAGCCGCCATAACGCCCGGAAGCGCCTTGCCCTCGAGGAACTCTAAGGACGCGCCGCCGCCCGTGGAAATGTGGCTCATCTTGTCGGCAAAGCCCAGCTGGTTGACAGCCGCCGCAGAATCGCCGCCGCCGATGATGGTGGTCGCCTCGGTCTCCGCCAGAGCCCTGGCCACCGCGATGGTTCCCGCCGCCAGCGTCGGGTTCTCGAACACGCCCATGGGCCCGTTCCATACCACGGTCTTAGCGCTCTTCGCAGCATCCGCAAACAGCTTCGCCGTCTCCGGTCCGATATCCAGGCCCATCTTGTCGTCCGGAATCTCAGAAGCCGGAACCACGGTCACATCCACCGGTCCGTCGATGGGGTTCGGGAATGCGGATGCGACAGCCGCATCCACCGGGAGAAGGAGCTTTTTGCCCAGCTTCTCCGCCTTCTCGATCATCTCTCTGCAGTAGTCCAGCTTCGTGTCGTCCACCAGGGAATTGCCCACGCCCATGCCCTGTGCCTTTAAGAAGGTGAAGGCCATGCCGCCGCCGATGATCAGCGTATCGCACTTCTCCAGAAGGTTGGAGATTACGTTTAACTTGTCGGCCACCTTCGCGCCGCCCAAGATGGCAACGAAAGGTCTCACCGGGTTCTCCACGGCGTTGCCGAGGAAGTCGATCTCCTTCTGCATCAGGTAGCCGACTGCATTGGAGCCGCCCTTTGCGGAGATAAATTTCGTCACGCCCTCAACGGATGCGTGGGCCCTGTGGGAGGAACCGAAGGCGTCGCACACATAGTCGTCTGCCAGGTCTGCCAGCTCTTTGCTGAACTGCTCGCCGTTCTTGGTCTCCTCACTGCCGCGGAAGCGGGTGTTCTGTAAGAGAACCACATCGCCCTCCTGCATGGCTGCAACCGCACTGGTGGCGGCCTCGCCGGTCACGTTGTAATCGGATACGAAAACGACCGGTTTTCCAAGCTTCTCGGAAAGTCTCTCCGCCACGGGAGCCAGGGACTCGCCCTCGTTGGGGCCGTTCTTTACTTTTCCCAGGTGGGAGCAGAGAATCACCTTTGCGCCCTCGCCGATGAGCTTCTGAATGGTGGGAAGCGCTGCGGTGATGCGGGTGTCGTCCGTGATCGCGCCCTCCTTTAACGGCACGTTGAAATCACAGCGCACCAGGACTCTTTTTCCCTTTAAATCCTTTAAATCGTCAACTGTCTTTTTGTTAAGCATTCTAACTATTCCTTTCTTTTTCTTCACAAAAGCAGGGGCCCGGTCCTTATGACCGGACCCCTGGCTGGATCGTATCAATTATGCTAACTCTGCGAAGTATTTGATTGTTCTTACCATCTGGCTGGTGTAGGAGTTCTCGTTGTCGTACCAGGAAACCACCTGAACCTGGTATAAGTCGTCGCCGATCTTGGATACCATGGTCTGGGTTGCATCGAACAGGGAACCGTAGGTGATGCCGATGATATCGGAGGAAACGATCTCGTCCTCGTTGTAGCCGAAGGACTGGGATGCAGCTGCTTCATGGCTGCGTTGATGCCCTCCTTGGTAACGTCTGCGCCCTTAACCACAGCGGTTAAGATGGTGGTGGAACCGGTCGGAACCGGAACACGCTGAGCGGAACCGATGAGCTTGCCGTTTAACTCCGGGATAACAAGGCCGATTGCCTTTGCAGCGCCGGTGGAGTTGGGAACGATGTTCACGGCAGCGGCACGCGCACGTCTGAAATCGCCCTTTCTGTGCGGTCCGTCAAGTACCATCTGATCGCCGGTGTATGCGTGGATCGTGGACATGATACCGGACTGGATCGGAGCGTAGTCGTTTAATGCCTTTGCCATCGGAGCTAAGCAGTTGGTGGTGCAGGATGCAGCGGAAATGATGGTGTCGTCAGCCTTTAAGGTCTTCTCGTTTACGCTGTATACGATGGTGGGAAGGTCGTTGCCTGCCGGAGCGGAGATAACAACTTTCTTTGCGCCTGCATCGATGTGAGCCTGCGCTTTTGCCTTGGAGGTGTAGAATCCGGTGCACTCTAATACAACGTCAACACCGATCTCGCCCCACGGAAGCTCTGCCGCATTGGCCTTCGCGTAGATCTTGATCTCCTTGCCGTCCACGGTGATGGAATCCTCGCCGGCCTCAACGGTGTGACCATCGTATCTGCCTGGGCGGAATCATATTTTAACAAATGAGCCAGCATCGCCGGGTTCGTCAGATCGTTGATCGCAACTACTTCATAACCCTCTGCGCCAAACATCTGTCTGAAAGCAAGACGTCCGATGCGGCCAAAACCGTTGATTGCAACTTTTACTGCCATAGTTTCATTCCTCCTAAATACATGACTTGAATATGATTGTTAAATAATAATCAACCTAGTGTTTATTGTACCTAATTCCCCTGGAAATATCAAGTAGTTTTTTAACTTTTTTACATTTCATCTTTAATATAACCAGCCAGATTGTAGGCATGATCGGAAACTCTTTCCAGATTGCTTATGATGTCCATGAACACCATGCCGGAGGAGGCGTTGCACTCCCCGTTGGAGAGCCGTTCCACATGCTTTTCGCGGAACTCCTCCTCTAAGTTGTCCACCTCGTCCTCGTACTGGCCGACTTTCCGCACCTCGTCCATGCTGTTGTACTGCCGGGCACGCACGGCGTGGTCGAAAGACTTGACGGCGGCCGCCCCGATCTGGCGGATGTCCTCGATGCCGCTCTCCGTCAGGTCGATGCCCCGGTCCTTCATATATTCCACGGACTCCACCAGGTTCTCCGCGTGGTCGCCCACGCGCTCGATGTCGCTGATGCTGTAAAATAAGTTGTTGACCACCTGCTTCTGCTTCTCGGTCAGGGACAGGTTGTTGATCTTGATCAGATACTCGGTCAGCATGGCCTCCATGCGGTCGATCACGTCCTCGTCCCGGTGAACCTCCTCCACCAGGGCATTGTCCCCCGTGGCCAGCGCCTCCACAGAACGCTCCAGGTTCTTAAGGGTGATCTGACCCATATGCACCACTTCCATGAGAGCCGTCTCCACCGCGAAGGCCGGGGACTCAAAGATACGCTCGTCCAGATGCTTGAGCGCCTGGTCCGCTTCCCTCTCTGTGCCTCCCTGTCCGCTCTCCTCCTCGACGTCGCCGGGGCCGGCCTTCACGATAATGCCGGAGAGCTTCACCAGCTGATTGGCGAAGGGGAACAGAAGCGTCGTGTTGACCAGGTTAAACACCGTGTGGAAAATGGAAATCTGCACCGCGTTGATATTGCTGCCTGCAAAACCGGGTCTAAGCATGAATACCACGAACAGGACGCTGCCGAAAATGATGGCGCCGATCACGTTGAAGCACAGGTGGATCACCGCCGCCCGCTTGGCCGTCCGGCTGCCGCCGGCACTGGAAATCATGGCGGTCACACAGGAGCCGATATTCTGGCCCAGGGTAATGTAGATGGCCGCATTGGTGGTCACGATGCCGTTCATGGCCAGGGTCTGCAGAATACCCACGGATGCGGAGGAGCTCTGCAGGAGCGCCGTCACCAGCGCGCCGATAATCATGCCCAGGAACGGATTTCCGCCCAGCAGCTCGAAGGCCTTCGCAAAGATGGGCGCCTCCGTGTACGGGGAGATGGAGTCGGACATGAAAGAGAGGCCCACAAACAGGAGCCCCAGGCCCACCAGAATCTCGCCGATGGTATTGATTCTCTGCTTCTTTGAAAATAAAATCATCAGCGCGCCCACGCCGATGAGAAGGGGCGCAAAGAACGCGGGCTGCATCATCTCGAACGCGTCGCCCAGCTGGTTCATGGACACGATCCACGCGGTGATGGTCGTACCGATGTTGGCGCCCATGATGACGCCCACGGCCTGGGTCAGATTGAGGACCCCGGCGCTGACGAAGCCCACCACCATGACCGTGGTGGCGCCGCTGCTCTGGATGATTGCGGTGATCACAGCTCCCAGAGCGATGGCCGCGACGCGGTTGTTGGTCAGCATTCCCAGAAAACGGCTCATCTTTCCGCCCGCCGTCTTCTGCATACCGTCGGCCATGATGTTCATGCCATAGAGAAACATCCCCAGCCGCCGGCAAACGTAAATAAACTGCTTATATCAGCGATTGACATAAGTTTCCTCCTATGCACATTTGATTTAATTGTAGCACAGGGCAGAACGGCATTTCAACGCTTTTTAAAATTTAGGTAAAAATATGGTAATTTTTATGTAAAATCCGCTGTTCCTCGTGTATAATGGGAACATATTACACGAGGAGGAGACCATCTATGATATCAGATATTCATCTTCACACCGAATTTTCCGGGGATTCCAACACTCCGGTGCACGCCCAGATCGAGCAGGCCATCCGCCTGGGGATGGAGGAAATATGCATCACCGACCACCACGACTACGACGTGATCAGCGAAATCGATTTCACGCTGGACATCCCGCGCTATGTGGAGGAAATCACGCGTGTCAGGGAAGAATATAAGGATAGAATCCACGTAAACCTGGGCATCGAGCTGGGGCTCCAGTGCCATTTAAAGGAGTATCTGGAACAGCTGGCAGGCCGGTACCCCTTCGATTTTATCATCGGCTCCTCCCACTTCGTGAACCGGATCGACCCGTATTATCCGGCATTCTACGAGGGAAAAAGCGAGGACGAGGCATACCGGGGCTACTTCGAGGCGACGCTCAAGCGGCTTTCTCTCCTGGACTGCTATGACTCCGTGGGACATGTGGACTATGTGGTGAGATACGGCCCCAACAAAAACCGTTTTTATACCTATGAGAAATTCGCGGACGTGCTGGATGAGATTTTAAAGACTATTATCCGGAAGGGCAAGGCGCTGGAGTGCAACACCGGCGGCTACAAGTACCGCCTGGGCGAGCCCAATCCGTCTGTGGCAATCCTTAAGCGCTACCGGGAGCTGGGCGGCGAGCGCATCACCATCGGCTCCGACGCGCACCGGCCGGAGGAGATGGGATTTGAGTTTGCGAAGGCGCGGGAGGTGCTTCTTGGATGCGGGTATGAGTATTACTGCGTGTACCGCGGGCGGGAGGCGCAGATGCGGAGGCTGTAGGGGAGCATTTCACCCCAGCCGCCGCTTCGCCTCCTCCATCCGCGCGTAAAACTGCGGATAAAACGGCTCCCGCGTCTCGTAGGCCGCCGCATAGAACGCCTGCAGCACATAGAGGCTGAACGTCCGCATCAGCGCCTCCTGCCCCGGCGTGCGCGCCCGGTTCTGGAGATCCTTGACAAAATAATGCCAGTCGGAAATGTACCGCTCATAAACGGGCAGCTCCGGCGTGTCGATCCACTTGCTCACCTTTATCTTCGTGCGGTTCTGCTTCCTACACTCGCCCGTCTGGAGGAAATACTGAAACGTGCCGTTCTCATAGATCCGCCCCAGCGGGAACAGACGGCAGATGCCCGGCCGGAAGGGGTGGATGCTGCACCGCCCTTCCTCATTTAAGAAAGAACAGGCCATGGTCTCGCCCGTCATTTTCAGATTCGGCAGGATGAGGCCGTCCACCACCTGAAGCTCCACCGCCGAGGCGAGAAGCTGCTCAAAGGTCATGGAGAGCCCTTTCGTCAGCCGGTAAATGTCCATGGGATCCAGCTGGATGGTGTTTCCCATGCCGCGGCAGCAGGCCGAACAGCCCTCGCAGTCGTGACAGTCCGCCCGCACCAGATCATTTCCCGTATACCGTTTTCCGTCGGAGATCTCCTCCATATTTACCCTGCGTTCCATGATTCTGCGTCCTCCTTAGCCTCCTGTTTTCTGAACTCCGCCTCAATCATCATCGCGTCATCCAGCGTGTTTTTCCATCCGAAGCGCTTCAAATCCACCTTCCAGCCCTTTTCCGTGCGCACCACCTCCACGCCCTCCGCCTCGAGAAAGCGCTTCTGCAGATCCCAGGTTTCAAAATATCCCGCGCCGCTTAGGTACCCCTGGGAGTTGACGATGCGGTGGGCCGGAATCTGATCCCCCGCCAGGTTTTCCCTGAGACCGTAGCCCACCTGCCGGGAGTTTTTCGGCTTCTGGCAGAGAAGGGCAATCTGCCCGTAGGTGGCGACCGTTCCCTTCGGGATGTGGCGGCAGACGATGGCCATTTTATCGTAGAAATTCATGAATGGTGTCCTCGCTTTATGTAAACTGGGATGACTCACACTAGGCTAGTGAGAGACCTCGCTAAGTGCTCCTAGTATCCACAGGATGACTCGCACTAAGCTCGTGAGAGACCTCGCTAAGTGCTCCTAGTATCCACGGGATGACTCGCACTAAGCTCGTGAGGGACCTCGCTAAGTGCTCCTAGTATATCACACATTTTCTCTGGCGTATAGTGTGAAAGGAGACGGCGGAAGGTCAGATCCATCCCAAATGCACCGGCGGGAGCCGTGATGACGATGGCGGCCACTGCCACGGAAAGAACGATCTGTCCGCAGGGCAGACCCATGGCCAGCGGGACGGAACCGATGGCCGCCTGTACCGTCGCCTTGGGGAGATAGGCGATCACACAGAAAAGCCGTTCCCGTCTGTCAAGCTCCGTCCGGACAAGACAGAGCAGGACGCCGGCTGACCGGAAAACGAGAGCCAGCAGGATCATAAACACCGCGGCACCGCCTGCGGCCAGTGTGTAGCTTATGTCCACCGCGGCCCCCACCAGCACGAACAGCACCACCTCCGCGGCCAGCCACAATTTTCCGAATTTCTCCGCCAGCCGGCGGGTCACCGAATCCGCGCACTTCACTTTGACGGCACAGGCCATGCTGACCACCGCCAGAAGACCCGATACGGGAACCACGCCCTCAAGCCATGTCTCCGCCGACACGAGAAGAAACGATACGCCCAGCACGATAATCACCTTGGTACTGTTTCTCACGTAATGCCTTCGGGCATAGGCAGCCTCAAAAACAGTCCCAGCGCACAGCCCACAGCGGCTCCCAGCGCAATTCCCAGCACAATCGACACCGGAATCCCCACAAAATCCATGATCCGCGCGTGACCTCCCTGGCCATGCCGGAAAATGTGGTAAACAGCACGATCACGAAAATATCGTCGCAGGAAGCCCCGGCCATGATCATCTGCGGTATGCTCTTGCCGGTGCCGTACCCTGTCTCCATGAGCTGCACCATTCTCGGAACCACCACCGCCGGGGAGACCGCAGCCAGCACGGCGCCCATGACCGCGGCCTCAATCCGCGAGACTCCCAGAATCGTCGGCGCAAACAGGACATAAGCCAGGATCTCACAGCCGGCCGGCACGCAGGACAGCATGACAGCCGGCCGCCCCACCCGTCTTAAATCGGAGAGATTCAGGGAAAGCCCTGCTTTCAGCAGGATGATGATTAAAGCCATCTGCCTAAGCTCCGCGGATACCGACAGAATCGTGGGATCCAGAAGCCCCAGCACGTGAGGCCCCAGAAGGATTCCGGTAAGCAGCATCCCGATAATGCGCGGGAATTTAAGAAGCTGGCAGACCGCAGCCAGGGACAGGCCGAAGAGAAAGATAAATGAAAATGATGTCAGCATGTTTTTTCCTCCTTTAAGCGCAGAAAAGCTGATGATTTCCGCGCAGATAAAATCGCAGAAGTCATCAGCTTAATAAGCGGTTCAGGTTTCCCTTGGGAGAACTTCATTCCCGGAGCTTATTATAACCTTCCGGAGGGATTTTGTAAAGAATTTTTGTCTTCGCGGCCCGTTCCTGCGCAGGCCGTTCCCACAGGGCTGCCCCAGCGAAATACCTACAGATAATCCCGCAGATATTTTGCCAGCGCCTCCTCCTCGGCCGTGATCTGGCGGACCAGAAACTTTGATTTCTCGTCGGCGTCCGGATACTGGTTGAGATAGCGGTACAACGTCTTGACACCCATGTTGCAGCCGTCCGTCAGAAGATCCGCCACAGTGCGGTCGGGGGCGTCGCCGGTGAGCTTGACGTTTGTCTTCATCCAGGACATGATCTTCGCCATGGCCGGCGGCTCCTTGGTTTCATGCTCCAGCTCCTCCAGAAGCTTCGCGGCCTCGGCGCCCAGCTTGCAGTGCACCTCCCGGCTTTTCTTCACGCGCTCCCTCAGCGCTTCGCTGCGGATGGAGCCCAGCATCTCGTCGATGGAGAGAATGCCCATCTTGATGCCGGCGTTGCACTCACGCAGCAGATTGACAGTGTCGTTGGTCATGGTCAACATGATTCCCTTGCCTCCTTCTGCTTTCCATTTTTAAATGGTAGTAGTATGGGCAGATTTCTGTCAAAATATGTTTCTGCCGTACGCTCCCGGCCTACGAAAACAATGACACGGCGCAGAACACGAGAAGCAGTGCCATAATCAGATTGACGGCCTTCGTGTGTCTGGCAAAGAACCGGCAGAAGGCGGAGCCAAACAGCGCCCACACATAGGAGCCGGAGGCCCCGATCACGGTCAGAATAAACGTAAACACGACTAACGCCGGCTTTGTGTGGAACACCGGCAGAATGTAGAGGGACATGGCGGTGATCGCATAGACGTAAATCTTAGGGTTCATAAATTGCAGAACCATACCCGCAAAGAAGCTGGCCGTCCGGTCGTCCTCCACCTCGAAATCCGCGTGGGACTTCCATATTTTCCAGGCGAGATACAGCATGTATGCGGCGCCGAGCACCTGCATGAAAAACTTCACCCTGGGAAGAGCAGAGTACAGCGTGGAACAGAACATCGTGCACGCGGCCATGACGATCAGAAATCCCGCCGTGATTCCCATATTGAACCGGACGCTCCTGCGAAAGCCCAGGCGGGCCGCGTTGCTCATGGACAGCAGGTTATTGGCTCCCGGCGTATACGCCGATACAAAGCAGTAAATTAAAAATTCTGACACGGGAAACATCCTCATTCCTCCTCTTTACAATCCGGCATTAAAATTATATAATGGAACAAATTGTATATTTTATTGCACATCGTGCATTTTAATAATACATCTGTATTATTATATTGTCAATATGGAGGAGGTAATTTTCTTGGATACCATGAATCTGATCGTCGCGGCAAATATCCGGCGTCTCCGGGAAGAGCGGAATTTAAGCATGGAAGAGCTGGCCAGACTCAGCGGGGTCAGCAAGAGCATGCTGGCCCAGGTGGAGCGCGGCGACGGAAACCCCACGCTCTCCACGCTGTGGAAGCTCTCAAACGGCATGAAAGTGCCCTTTGACGCGCTGACCGTGCGCCCCAAGGCACCTTATGAAATCATAAAAGCATCGGAGATCCAGCCGCTTTTAGAGGACAGCGGCCGGGTGAGAAACTACCCCATTTTCCCGGACGATGAGAACCGCCGCTTTGCGGTCTACTATCTGGAGCTGGAGCCGGGAAGCTACTGGCAGTCGGAGCCCCACCTGCGGGGAACCACCGAATTTATCACCGTCTTCGGCGGGACGGTGGAGATCGTCGCCGCGGAGCAAAGTTTTTCCTTATCCCGGGGGGAAAGCATCCGGTTTAAGGGCGACGCCGTCCATTCCTACCGGAATCCGGGAGAAGAGACTGCGTTTTGCATATGATTCTCTACAATCCGTAAGCTGCTGCCATTTTCTCCTGTTTTTATTATAAACCCTGCAATAGATGTAGAGCCAACCAAAATATACGGAGGCTTTCAAACAGTATAAAAGTGCCCTGTAACGCACGGAACATGCGCCACAGGGCACCCGGATATTCTTCCTGTTTACCGGACGGGAATGAGGATTCCCACATATATAAGGAGAATCGCAACCACAAACATGGCAGTTAAAGGCTTACTGTCTCTTAGCTTTTTCGCCAGGTTTTCTCCCCGCGCCCTGCCAAAGAACCACAGAAGGAAAAAGGCAATCAGTAAGATAAAAGCGCAACACTACATATATATCTGCGAACAGATCCCAAATATACATTTGCATTGCTGACCTCCCTGGTAACACACCGCAATCCTTCCTTCACATAGTATACTATATTGTAATTAGGTGCACAAATTCCTTCATTCTTTATTTAACCGCAGGTTGTTCCCATTTTGATCCCTCTTTCTGATTTAAAGTATAACTTATAAAAATGAAGTTGTTGCTCCAACAGATTATCTACATGAAGCAACAACTCATTTTCTCATGTTAAATATTATCTTGTCTACATAATGGCCAAATCATTATATAGATCAACATAGACAGCTTAATCCCCAAAAGTACCATCAGCAGAAGATGACTATCTATTTCTGAGCTAAAATAATTTGCCCACATCAAAAGAGGAAATATCAATGAACAAATAACAAAAATCTTTTCCCATACATCTTTTTTCAAAGACATTTTTTTATTCTTAGATGCCCGCAGAATTGGTTTTATTCGGAGTACCGCCAACATTTTATAAATTTTTACCGCCAACCAAATAGCTGCTGTCATCTTTATGAGAAAAAATATTACTCCCTCTATGCATCCTGCCTCAAAAAACAACATTTTTATATCCACAATAAAACCATACAGAAGGTAAGGAACGTAGAAAAATAATGCCCATAAAACACCATATTTCCGCATCACCATTTTTTCCGATGTTCCTTTCCCTTTCTGATAGATTAATTGTTTACCGAGATAAAAGGCAAGCAATACACATAAAATAGACGCGAATTTAACACTTTCAAGATTGTTAGGAAAAAGCCAGCCATCAGAAAGACTTCCTCTATGTACTTCTTGTGCATCCAGAAAAATCCATTCTGCTAAAGCGATAAGAATGAATACGAGCTGTATCCCATTTATTTCCATTCATTCTTCACTTCCTTCTCTGCATATCATTACAAATCATAGCCGGTTTCACAAGTCAAATATGTATATTTATATTTATCAGTCCTATCTTCTGCATAAATGGCATGATAAAAAACGGAATTTCCTTTACTCCACACATAAGTAAAGCATGTTACATCTGGATCTTCTCCCTTTTGAAGTCCTCTATAAAAATTTCCACTCATCATAGATTCATCTATCGTTATGCCCACACCACTTATAGAGGATACAATATTAAGTACTCCCGCTGACAGGTCAAATGCCGCTGTAGCTTTTTTCATTTCATATCCTTCGTATGTGTATCCGCTGGGCCCGGTATGCCCTTTGGGACAATTCCCAAAATCCTCCAGCGGCATAATTCCGTTCGCCGGAAACCACTGTGCCCCCGCTTCAACCCACGGCGGCAACTCTGCCTCAGCCGGAGCTGCAAACGCCGGTACACAAAGCGAAAAGCACATAATAAATGTCAATAATAAACTGATTAATCCCCTTTTCTTCATATAATTCTTCTCCTATTCTTTTTTATTGTTCAATTACTTTTTCTACATTACCGTTTTACTCTCCCAATGGAATCACACCTTCTCTAAATTAAATTTCCCATTATATAAAAGACGTCTTAATGTGGGCATGGATTATAATTATTTTCACTAATCAGAGCTCCTGTCTCTGCATAGCCACATACTTTACAACGTTTAGCCTCATAAATTTTCACAGTACAGCCTCCATTACTATTTTTTTTATGTTTTGAAACCTCTCCCATTACAAATTGATGTGTCTTACATTGTTCATGCGCTACTGGTTCTTCCAAATTATAAATATTCCCGTTCTCATCTTTGAACTGAAGATCATAAAGGATATCATCAACTACCCTCATTCCATTTCCAGCTTCCGAAAAATAAATTATAATATCATCATCGCCAAGATTCCACGTGTCCACGGTATGTTCATCCGCCCGTATCATCTGCGTCCCCTCGTATGCATACACCGGAATCCCGCTGCATACTGCCAGCCCCAGCGCCAGAAATACCGCCGCTTTATTTTTTCTTCCATTCCCTTTCATAATGTAATACATCCTTTCCTTTTAATTTATTTTTATTATTGCTGAACAGGGCAACATGGAGCGGAGAACAGATCGTCTCCATGGACGCATGTCTATGATCATCATGCCGTACTCCCGGCGTTCCTCACCGTTCAGATGCCCGGTCACCGCCTCGTCGCAGGTGAGCTCGCAGACATCGTCCATACAAGCGCTCAGCATATATGCCAGCGGATTGAACCAGTACAGTCCCAGGAATATGAAACGGAGCATTTTAAACAGGATATCATACCTCTTTATATGGTATAATTCATGAAGAATCACAAGCTCCATCTGCCTGCTGTCTTTGAGGGCCGGTACCACCACAACCGGACTGAAAATGCCTATGGTAAAAGGAGAGATCTGCGCCTCCGTTACATTCAGCCGGATCCGCCTTCTGATTTTCAGCTGCTCCCGAATCCGCTCAAGAATCTGATACGCCTCTCCTGCCTCCATTTCCCGGGTTGACGAGAGGATAAATTTTCTTATCTTAACGTATCTATATACATAGAAGCAGCCTATGGCCAGCGCGACACCCAGCCACACGAAAAACACCGTCTCACTTCTCACATACGCCGTATTTCTCCGGGGAATCTCATCCACCAGTACAATCAACGGCAGATCGCCGTCAATGGTAAATGTATCGGGAAACCGGCTGCGCAGGTGAACATCGTATAAATAGGAGATTTTATCCTTTATGTATGCGACAGGAACCAATGTAAGCAGCAGCGAAAGCTTCAATAGGGTATATTTTTCTTTCAGCGAAAAGAAATCCTTCTTTATGCGGTTCACGATAAGGAAAAGAAGAAACAAACTGTTGCCCGAAAGCATCATTGTAAAAACGATCGACATATTCCTGCTCCTGCTATTTCAGACTGTCCAGATACTGCTTCAGCTCGTCCGCCTCTTCCTTCCCAATCTTATTCCCGCCCGTGAGCGCCGCCACAAAATTTTTTATGGTACCTCCGTACATGGAGTGCAGCAGCTCGTCCGCCTTCTCGCTGTCGAACTCCTCCCGGTTATATGCGTACATGTATTTTTTCCCATCGCGGATCAGAAGCCCCTTATCTGCCATGCGCGAAAGATATGTGTTGACCGTCTGCCGCTTGCACTCCCGTCCCCTGTCGTTCAAAAGCTTCCAAAACTCCGCTCCCGACGTCCAGCTTCTGCTATTCCACAAATATTCCAAAATTTCCTGTTCCATTTCAGTCAGACTGAACTTCATATAAATCACCCCATATACTCAAGTATTTTCTGTATTTATATATTACTACAATACTGTAGTAATTTCAACAGAAATTTTATTGTCCCAGCAATTTTCATCAAATTTTCATTTGCGCAGAAGGCGATGGAGAACGGCGCTCCAATAAGGCTGTCTATAAAAGTAGCGGCATGACAGCTAATACTCCTGTTCGTATCATTGTTTCATTGATCTAAAAAACGGGATATAAAAAAACCTTACGGCTGGTGAAAAAATTTACCTTCAAAGCATAAAATAAAGGCTTTGTTATGAATGGTTGACAAATTTCCAACAAAAGTTGGTTGAAAAAATCGCCTGTATTTGCAATACTTTTCCTGCGGACGCAAATTAGAACAGCCTTAGGAGGTAGTTTATGAATTTCAATGAAAAGTTAATCAGTCTAAGGAAGTCCAAGGGACTTTCACAAGAAGAATTAGGAAATGAGTTAAAAGTTTCCAGACAAACCATTTCAAAATGGGAATCCTGCCAATCCTATCCCGATTTTCAGCGTTTAGTATTATTGAGTGATTATTTTGGATTGTCATTAGATGAATTGGTAAAGGATATTGATGTGCAGGAAGTAAGAGAAAAAATATAAACGGCGAAAAATTATCCTCAGTTTATAATGATATGAATAATGGCAAAAAATTTATCAAACAATGTCTTGTGATTGGGGGTGCAGTTCTTATTTTCTTTGCCTTTATTGTCATTTATGGGATTTTCTTTGTAAGTTGACAATCTGATTTCTTGTGCATTGTCGAAAATTATTAGTTTAACCTGGCTCGTACAAACAATATGTTTTGTGCGGGCTTTTTTCTCCCTTTTCCGTATTTCCAAAGGATATAAACGTGTCCTATGTATTTTCAAAAACAACGAAAAGTCCCGCAGAACCAATCAACTCCCGCAAACGTTTCATCAGCGCCCTGAAATTCCAGATAACATAGATATTCGCTTTCTGAAGTTTGTTATGATTGACGCAATCCCGTTTTTACAAGGTATTCTAACACATCAGAAAAACCCGTATTTTGTACGGTATTGCTCTCATGGTCATAAAAAACGATTTCCTCGCTGCACATATTGCCTTCCACTCGGAACGCATAATAATCCCCACACCCATTATCAGCTATAAAAAGCAAATCTTCCACTCTGGCCGGGTTGTGATTGAAAATAAAAAGAGAACTGTCCTTATCTAAAGAATAGATGTTGGCATATCCAAAATAACCGCCGCCCAGATGCAAGAGAACCTGTATGTATTTCTCCGGTAAAATAATTTGATATTGCTCTTGAAATGCGATTACATCTTCCATTGTCGGAATCTTGTCATGCTGCAATTCAAAAAGCTGCGATTTTTCAGTTTTTGCTTTTCTGACAATCCCTCTGAATGTTTCAAAATCCATAGCTTTTATTCGCTCCATTTCCAATTTTGCCGCTCTGTTCCACTCCCCCGACAGATGAACAGTCAGTTAATTTCTTGATGGATAATAATAAGATCTCCATCCACAAAGCCTACACCGATGCCCGAATAAGATTTCATTTGTTCCGCGTACGTTCCAGCTTCGGTATATCTTTGGATTTTCTCTACTGCCTCCTGCAAAATTTCTTCCCATGCTGCGTCCTGTGTCCATGAGAGCATATGATCTCTTGTATCGAATATCTCATCACAGGCCCAGTCAGAATCTTCCGCATCAAAGCTGCTGCTTCCTATCATTTCGATGGACCAATGATTATTTTCCTCTTCATATAGATTGAACGCTATGGCGACGACTTCGTCCGGGATTGTGTTTTTAAATATGCTGTCTATCCATGTCTCAATATTGTTCATAATTATAAACCTCCAGTCTTTCTAAATCTGTTATTACAGGCATTTTTCTCCTCCATATTTTATCAAGGCAAAAATCATAGCTCAATATCTTCCTGTGCTCATGTTTGTTCAGGTTGTCACTCGGACATGCCGCCGCTAACCCAGCCAGAACCATATATTGCAGAACGCATACAAATCCGCAAGCACGGCGATAAGCGGAAAGTTCCGGGGCGGCAGACCCCCGTCCGCCTCCTCTCCCCGCCTCTGCCTTTTCAGATAAAAAAGTTCAAATATGTGCAGAAGCCCAGCGACAGCCCCGAAGCACAGCAGCGCACGGATATCGGCCGTCCCGGCGTTCTGGTGCGGCTCCAGAAAGAGACGGATATAGCTGTAAAGAATAAACATGGAAATACTGGTGATCCCGCGCTTCATAAAAACGGCCGCAGCCAGAATGATCAGCTCCGATAATGCCAGCACGCCGAACAGTACACTGTAAAACTTCACAGTGAAGACAGCATCCGTCTGCATTGGATTTGAGGGACAGAGCGTTCCCCATGTAAAAAACAGGAATGCAAAGATTACCTGGATGTCTCCGAACAACAGGTCAAGCAGCGTTTTCTTTATTTTTTCCATTCGCCATATTCCTCATTTTTGCTGAACACATGTGATTATTTTCTATATTTACAAGTTAATACAATATTGCAGGAATATCAACAGATATTTGAAGTTTTTCGACGTATAGACAAAGGCACAAAAAATTATAATACGTTGCGAAAATTTACGGCGCACATCTAAAAAGAGTTATTTTATATGGCTCTTATGCAAGAGGCGATTACACGGCTGACTCTGATATTGATATCATGCTTCTGGTAGATTTGCTGCCGGAAGACATGGATGCCTACTCCGATGCCCTGTCAGAATTGGGCTATGAATACAATGTAGAAAATGATATCTGGATGATGCCCGTAGTGAAAACATCCAGCATTTCAGACAATGGGTCGCCGCATATCCATTTTACACCAATGTGCTGAAAGAGGGGGTGGTCTTATATAAGGCTGCCTGAATCTCACCAACAGGAGCCGCCGCCCCGGCAGAACCATCATCTGCCGGGGCGGCGGCCCCATTTTAAAACCTATGAAACATTCTTATCCGGGCGGTCCCTTTGCTTCCGCCGCGTTCTTACTCTTTCTCCTCGTCCGTCACCGCAATCTGCAATTCCTCCAGCTGCTTTGCGTCCACCGGCGCCGGGGCCTCCGACATGAGGCAGGAGGCGTCCTTCACCTTCGGGAAGGCGATCACGTCGCGGATGCTGTCCGCGCCGACCATTAGCATGATCACGCGGTCTAAGCCGTAGGCGAGTCCCGCGTGCGGCGGCACTCCGTACTTGAAGGCATCCAGAAGGAAGCCGAACTGCTCCCTGGCGGCCTCCTCGGTGAAGCCCAGAAGCTCAAACATCTTCGCCTGGATATCTGCCTGGTGGATACGCACGGAACCGCCGCCCAGCTCCGTACCGTTTAACACGATATCGTAAGCCTTCGCGCGCACCGCACCGGGATCTGTGTCTAAAAGGTGCAGATCCTCGTCCATCGGCATGGTGAACGGGTGATGCATGGCCACGTAGCGTCCCTGCTCCTCGGAATACTCGAAAAGCGGGAACTCCGTCACCCATAAGAATTTGAAATCGTCCTTTTTAAGGAGGCCCAGCTGCTTTGCGATCTCCAGACGGAGGTTGCCCAGCACGTCGAACACCACTTTGTCCTTGTCCGCCGCGAATAAAAGCAGGTCGCCCGGCTTGCCGCCCATGGCCTCCACCAGCGCCTTAAGCTCGTCCTCGGTCATAAACTTCGCGAAGGAGGATTTGTAGGTGCCGTCCTCGTTGATGGCCAGGTAGGCCAGGCCCTTGGCGCCGAAGCCCTTGGCGAACTCCACCAACGCGTCGATCTTCTTTCTCGGCATGGCGCCCTGTCCCTCGGCGTTGATGCCGCGGACGGAACCGCCCTGCTCCAGCGCGCCCTTGAACACGACGAACTCACAGTTTTTCACCACGTCGGACACATTCTTAAGCTCCATACCGAAGCGCAGATCCGGCTTGTCTGAGCCGAAGCGGTCCATGGCCTCCCGCCAGGTCATGCGCTGGATCGGGAGTTCAATATCAAAATTGCAGATCTCCTTAAACAGTCTCTTTAACAGCTTCTCGTTGACTGCCAGCACGTCCTCCACATCCACGAAGGACAGCTCCATATCGATCTGCGTAAACTCCGGCTGACGGTCCGCGCGCAGGTCCTCGTCGCGGTAGCATCTGGCCAGCTGGAAGTAGCGGTCATACCCGGAGCACATCAAAAGCTGCTTGAAAATCTGCGGGGACTGCGGCAGCGCGTAGAAGCTTCCTGGATGCACGCGGCTGGGAACCAGATAATCTCTCGCGCCCTCCGGCGTGCTCTTGATCAGCGTCGGCGTCTCGATCTCCAAAATCCCTCTTCTGCCAGCACGGCGCGGGTCAGTGTCGCCACGCGGCTTCTGGTGATCAGATTTCTCTGGATATCCGGGCGGCGCAGGTCTAAGTATCTGTATTTTAAGCGCAGCTCCTCCTTGGTCTTGGAATTTTCCTCGATGGGGAACGGCGGCGTCTCCGACTCGGAGAGAATGCGAAGCCCATTGGCGCGCACCTCGATATCGCCGGTCTTTAAGTTCTCGTTCACCGCGCCGGAGCGTGCCTCCACGCGGCCGGTCACTGCCACCACGAACTCGCTTCTGAGCTTCTCGGCCTTCGCGAAGCTCTCCGCGCCGCAGTCCTGCTCCTCGAAAATGATCTGCAGGATTCCGGAGCGGTCCCTTAAATCCACGAAAATGATGCCGCCCTTATTTCTGCTCTTCTGCACCCAGCCCATAACGGTCACGGTCTCGCCGATGTTGGCCGCGGAGACCTCCGTGCATCTGTGGGAGCGCTTTAAACCTACCATTGATTCTGCCATTTTACTGTCCTCCGTTATCTCTTTATCGCTTCTCTGTAAAATTCCTTAAACTCGGTGTAGCCTTCCTTTGCAAGCTGCTCCTTCTGGAACTTCTTATTCTTGTTCATCTGCGCCACCAGGATCTGTGCGCCGGACGCGCGCTCCTCCATGGCCTCCTTCAAAATGCCGGAAAGCACCTGGCTGTCCACGCCCTTCTCAAAGAGGTACGCCTTCTTGCCCGCCTGGGCCGGAACCTCGAAATTCTGATCCATGAGTATGGTGACAATGCGCTCGAAGCCGATGGAAAATCCGCAGGCCGGGGTCTCCATGCCCGTGAATTTGCCGATCATCTTATCGTAGCGTCCGCCGCCCGCCACGGAGCCGCCGAAGCCTTCCATGGCCACCTCGAAAATGGTTCCTGTATAGTATGACATGCCGCGCACCAGCGTCGGATCGAACTCGATGCCGAACTTCGCCACCGCGGAGCCCTGCACCGTGTCCATGATGTGGGCCAGATTCTCAGAAACCTCCGCCGGCATCACGTCGGCAAGGATTTCGCCCAGCTTTCTCACGCCGGCGGCGTCCCTGGAAACGCTGTCGAAAAGCGCCAGATATTTGTCCACGCTCTCCTTCGCAAAGCCGGCCTCCATAAGCTCGGCCGCCACGCCGTCCACGCCGATCTTGTCCATCTTATCTAAAATGATGAACACCTGGTCGCAGGACTCCTCCGGGAACCCGCAGTGGGCCGCCATGGCCTTTAAAATCCCGCGGTCGTTGATGCGCACCGTGAACGCGTTGTCCGGGCAGATTTTCCCCAGCGCCGTGGTGGTCGCCAGGATGAGCTCGATCTCCGCCAGGGAGCTGGCGTCGCCCAGAATGTCGATGTCGCACTGCACAAACTGACGGAAACGCCCCTTCTGCGGACGGTCCGCTCTCCACACGCTGCCCATCTGGAGCGCCTTGAAGGGGCTCGGAAGCTGGGCCGCATTGTTGGCGTAGTATCGGGAAAGGGGGAGCGTCAGATCGTAGCGGAGGCCGCCGTCCACCAGGTCGTTCTCCTCGCGGGCGCTGTCCAGATCCAGCTTGTTGCCCCTCTTTAAAATCTTGAAAATCAGTTTCTCATTGTCTCCGCCCTGCTTGCTGGTGAGATTCTCGATGTGCTCCACGCAGGGGGTCTCGATGGAGGAAAAGCCGAAGCTCTTGTAGGTGTCCTTGATGATTCCCATGACGTAGTCGCGGATCTGCATCTCCGCGGGCAGGATATCCTTCATGCCGGTGACCGGCTTCTTTTTAAGTGCCATAATTTCTCTCCTAAAAATTGTTTACTTACATTTTAAACGACGGATGTATTTTTGCAAGTGTTTTTTGCCGTGCACGCCTCTTTCGTCCTCTCCCGCCGTCTTCGGTCCGGGGGGCGTCCGCCTTACAGCAGGGAAAGCAATCTTCCCTTGCGCTCCATCATCTCGTCCAGGCGGTCGATGTACTGCTCCACGTTCTTCACATTCTCCGCCCGCTCCAGACGGTTCTCGGCGGGGAAATATACCTTCGTCGTGGTGCCCGCCCCGCAGGCCGCGATGGTCTGCTGCTCTTCCATGATGAGAATATTGTAGATGCAGGCCTTTCCCGGCGCCGCGTAGCCACATTTTCAAAATTCCCGGCCATATTTTTCTGCCGGTACATGTAGTAGGGAGAAGCCCCATCTCCCGGGCGCAGGCCGCGGTCAGCTCGATCATCTCCTGGGTGTTGGTGATCGCAAGCTCCTCGTACTGCTCCTTAAACATGTTAAGCCTCGCCGCGCGCTTGATGGCCAGCGAGTGGACGGTCAGGCTGTCCGGGCCCAGCGCCTTCACGCGGGCGAGCGTGCGCCGCACGTCCTCCAAATCCTCCCCGGCAGTCCCAGAATCAGATCCATGTTTATGTTGTCAAAGCCCATCCGCCGGGCCATGTGAAAGCTCTCCTCCACCATCTCCACCGTGTGGCGGCGGCCGATTAAGTCCAGCGTCTTCTGGTTCATGGTCTGCGGGTTGATGGAAATTCTCGTGACGCCGTGCTTTTTAAGCACCGCGAATTTTTCCTCTGTGATGCTGTCCGGCCGCCCGGCCTCCACGGTGAACTCCTTCACCTGGTCAAACGGAAACGTCTCCTTCAGCCTGGTGATCAGCGCGTCCAGCTGCGAGGCCTTAAGCGATGTGGGCGTGCCGCCGCCGAAATACACCGTGTCCAGCGTCCTCCCCCGCATCACCTGCGCCACGTAGTCCATCTCCCGGTAGAGGGCCTCCAGATAGGAGTCCATCCTGTCCTTCCACAGACTGATGGGGTAGGAGGTGAACGAGCAGTACAGGCAGGTGGTGGGGCAGAACGGGATTCCCACGTAGAGACTGTAGCCGCTCTCACAGTTTAGCGGCTCTAAAAGCTCCATCTCCCGGCGCGCGATGTCCACACAGAGCGATGTCTTTTCCCGGCTGGCGAGGTAGGTTTTCTCCATGTCATCCATCACCGCCTCCTCAGTCATGCCCGCCTTCAGCTGCCCCATGGCGATCTTCGTCGGCCGGATGCCGGTGAGCGTCCCCCAGGGGAGCGTCCGCCCGGTCAGCTTCCTTAAAGTGCCGTAGAGCAGGCGTTTTTAACTGATTTTTCGTCTCGAAACGGTTGCTGTAGTCGGGCACGTGCTCCCGGGCGGAGGTTTCCTGCTGCGCCCCGTTTACGCAGACCTCAAACCATACGGTTTTTCCGCAGTCTGTTCGACCGCTGTCCGGCGCGGTTTCCGGTTCGCCGCATACTGCTGCTTTCCGGCCATTTTCCAGCACCTCACTTATTCCCGGCTCCCGGCCGCCCTCCAGCGCTTCTCGCGTTTCCGCCTCCCGGCCGTCCTCCGGCCCGGGACATTTTGCGTAAAAACGCACGGTAATTTCACATTTCTCCGCCTCCCTGGGCGGGAAAAATGCGGCGGTCAGCTCGCGTATATCCGACTCATAGGATGTATCTTCCAGTTCCAAATGTATCATATTCTAAATTCCTCTGTAAACCGCAATGGGATTGTATGCCTTCTCGTAGGCGATGGTGGTGGGCTCGCCGTGGCCCGGGTACACCATGGTGTCGTCGGGCAGGACGAACAGCCGCCGGTGAATGGACCGGGCCAGCTCCATGGCGCTTCCCGTCGGCAGATCCGTGCGCCCGTAGGAATCGCGGAACAGCGTGTCGCCGCTTACAAGCACGTCCTCCGCCTCCACATAGTAGCAGGCAGAACCGAGGTGTGCCCCGGCGTGGCGATGGTTTTCCATGTAAATCCCGCCAGCGTAAATTCCTCCCCGTCCCTAAGAAGCACATCCGGCTTCACGGTCACCGGATTTCTGGAAAATCCCTCCGTCAGACTTAGGGACGGATCCGCCAGCATCCCCGCCTCCTTCTCGTATGCGTAGACAGGATCCCGAACTCCTGCTTGAGCTCCGGCGCCGCCAGAATGTGGTCGAAATGTCCGTGGGTCAAGAGGACAGCCGCAGGCTTTACGTCAAGCGTCCGGCACTGTCCTGCAATGTAGTCCGCCGCGTCGGCCGGATCGATGATCACCGCCTCCCTGGTCTTCTCGTGGTACACGATATAGCAGCAGGTCCCAACCATCCCCAAAACCATGGTCTTGATTCTGAAATCACTCATTGTTCTTTCTCTCCTTCATAACGCAGAGAAAACTGCAGTGGCATCAGCCTGCAGTTCTCTCAATATCCAATACGCCTTCAATCTGCCGTATCTTGTCTGTCAATTTATTAAGCTCCTCCACGCCGCGAATGTCGAAGGTCATGGCGATGGTCGCCTTGCCCTGCTTGCTGGTGCGCACATTCATGGACTTGATGTCGATCTGCCGCTCGGTAAACACCTTGGAAATGTCCACAAACATTCCGATCCGGTTGTTGGCGTAGATCTTGATCTCCGTGGAGTAGCGCTCCTTGCTCTCCTCGCCCTCCGGCTGCTGCCACTCCGCGTCGATCAGGCGGTCGCGCTCGATCTCCGGGAGATTTATGATGTTGATGCAGTCGGTCCTGTGGATGGAAATGCCGCGGCCTCTGGTGACAAAGCCCACGATCTCATCCCCTGGCACCGGATTGCAGCACCGGGAAAAACGCACGGCCAGGTCGTGGATCCCCTTGACCACAATGCCGCTTCCCGACTTGGCAGCCGCCACCGGGAGCACCTTGCCGGGCCCGCCGACCTCCTCCAAAATGTTGGCGTCGGTCACTTCCTTCTTGATCTTTTTGTTCCGCTCCTCCACCATCTTGTTGATGACCTGGCCCTCCTTGAGGCCGCCGTGTCCGATGGAGGCAAGCACGGAATCCCAGTCCTTGTACGCATAGCGCTTCATGACTTTTTCCATGTATTCCAGCTTGTTGATCTCGGCAAAGTTGATCCCCTTGCCCTTGCAGTATTTCTCGATCATCTCCTTGCCGCGGATGATGTTGTCTTCCTTTAACTCGGTCTTGAACCACTGGTTGATCTTGTTCTTGGCCTGCGTGCTCTTCACCAGGGTCAGCCAGTCGCGGCTGGGGCCCTTGGAGTTCTGCGAGGTGATGATCTCGATACGGTCGCCGTTCTGGATCACGTAGTCGATGTTGACCAGCTTTCCGTTGACGCGGGCTCCCACCATCTTGTTGCCCACCGCGCTGTGGATGGAGTAGGCGAAATCGATGGGCGTGGAGCCGCTGGGCAGGTTCTTCACATCGCCCGACGGGGTGAAGCAGTAGACGCTGTCGGAAAACAGGTCCAGATCGCTCTTTAACAGGCTTAAGAACTCCTTGTTGTCGGACATGTCCTTCTGCCACTCGAGGATCTGGCGCAGCCAGCTTAACTTCGCCTCCTCGCTGTCGGCAGCCGCCTGCCCGCTACCGCTCTCCTTGTATTTCCAGTGGGCGGCGATACCGTACTCCGCCGTCCGGTGCATCTCGTAGGTCCGGATCTGTATCTCAAAGGGCTGTCCGCCGGTCCCGATGAGCGTCGTGTGCAGCGACTGGTACATGTTGGGTTTCGGCATGGCGATGTAGTCCTTGAAGCGGCCCGGAATGGGCTTGTAAAGCTCGTGGATAACACCCAGCGCCGCATAGCAGTCCTTCACAGTCTCGACGATGATGCGGACCGCGAACAGGTCGTAAATCTGATCCAGGGTCTTATCCTGGTTGACCATCTTTTTGTATATACTGAAGAAATGCTTGACCCGGCCGTCCACCTTGGCCTCGATCTCCGCATCTTCCATATGTTTCTTCACTTCCGTCACAATCCCCTGGACAAAAGCGTTCCGGGCGTCGCGGCGCAGGGAGATCTTCTCCGCCAGATCGTAGTACACCTCGGGCTCCAGATATTTTAAAGACAGATCGTCCAGCTCCGTCTTGATCTTGGAGATACCCAGCCGGTCGGCGATGGGCGCGTAGATGTCCATGGTCTCTCTCGCCTTCTCCTTCTGCTTGGCCGGGGTCATGTACTGGAGCGTCCGCATGTTGTGCAGGCGGTCGGCCAGCTTAATCAAGATCACGCGGATGTCCTTCGCCATGGCGAGAAACATCTTTCTCAAATTCTCCGCCTGGATCTCCACCTTGTCGGTGGACCAGGAAATCTGGGTCAGCTTTGTGACGCCGTCCACCAGAAGGGCCACCTCGTCGCCGAAGACCTCCGCCAGCTCCTTGTCGGTCATCACTGTGTCCTCCACCACGTCGTGAAGGATACCAGCACGATGGTCTCCTTGTCAAGCTCCAGATCCGCCAGAATGATCGCAACACAAAGAGGGTGAATGATATATGGTTCACCGACTTGCGCTTCTGCTCCTTGTGCGCATTGTATGCAATTTCATATGCCTTCTCTACCATGGAAATGTCATCCGACGGATGATACTTTCTGATGCTTCTTATCAGCTCCTGATAGAGCTCCTCCGGACTCGTAAAATCCGCCGGGGCCTCCAGCTCCTCATCCAGCGGTTTCTTGGAGATATCTTCTGCCATAAAATGTCACCCTCCTGATCCCATGTTATCAGTGGAAAAACATGGCCATTAGAACTATTATAGTTTTATTTGTCGGAAATTGCAATTATTTTTTCCATTGTGCGGGATTGGTGTGCGCGGCTGGGTGGAAAATTGGGTGGGGTCTGGTATAGGAAGTATTGACGGGTGGGGGAGGGGTATACGTGGGAAGGGGGGACTTTTTAACAATCAACACTGAATTGAAACTGTCCGCACGATATGATATCCTATAAAATACAAGAATATCCGTGTATGTTCACTGAAAAAATCTGAAAGGAGACTGACAGAATGGCAAAGCAGAACAAAATGATTCCAACGGATGGCCAATATCTCGGCTCCGTTGTTTCCGAAATCCGTGAACTATTAAATAAATCCCGCCAGAATGTGGCAATACAAGTCAATCAGGAATTATTGTCCACTTACTGGCATATCGGAGAGATCATTGTCCGATATGAGCAGAACGAACAAGTACGTGCAGCATATGGAGACGCTACTCTTCGTCAACTTTCGAAAGCATTGACAAAAGAACTCGGCAAGGGCTTCTCTCAGTCTAATGTTTATAACATGAGGCTGTTCTATCTGACGCACCCAATTTTCCAGACAGTGTCTGGAAAATTGTCATGGTCACATTACTGTGAGCTCATATCTGTTTCTGATCCAGATAAACGCAGCTTTTATGAGCAGGAATGTATAAAATCCAGCTGGTCAGTCCGCGAGCTTCGACGGCAGAAGGAAAGCATGCTTTTTGAGCGTCTGCTACTCTCCCGCGGCGATGTCAATAAAGCTCAAGTATTGTCTCTGGCTCAGAAAGGCATCGAATACACAAAGCCCAATGATATAATCCGCGATCCCTATGTATTTGAATTTCTTGGATTGCCGGAAAACAAACCTGTCATGGAAAATGAATTGGAATCCGCTCTGATTCGAAATATCGAAAATTTTCTGCTGGAGCTTGGCCGCGGCTTTATGTTTGTCGGCACACAACAGCGTGTACCGGTTGGAAACATCATGCGCTTTGTAGATATGGTATTTTATAATAAAATTCTGAAAGCGTATGTTCTGATTGAACTGAAAACAAAAGAATTTATGCCAGAAGCTGCCGGTCAGCTGAATATGTATCTGAACTATTACAAAGAAGAAGTCAATGACCCGGACGACAATCCTCCCATCGGCATCATTCTCTGTACGGATAAAAATAATCTGGATGTGCAATACGCACTCGGAGGGCTGTCAAATCAGATTTTTGTTTCCAAATATGTGCTGTATATGCCTGACAAGGAGCTTCTGCTGGCACAGATCGCACGAGTGCTGGAACAATGGCACACAAAAAGGAGAAATAAATGGAAAACCATGCGCCCCATTGCTGGAACTGCGATGGTTTTTCACCTGTCGTTCCTCCCATTCTGAACAACAAATCTACAGATACCTCACTGTCTCCAAAATCGCGTCAATAGTTATTTCCCCTCATACACAATCGCCGACTCCACGTCGTACCCTTTTAGCTTCTCCCGGCCCTTAAGCCAGAAAGCTCCATCACGAAGCAGATCTTCACCACTTCGCCGCCCAGCTTTTCCACCAGCTTTATGATGGCCTCCGTGGTGCCGCCGGTGGCGATAAGGTCGTCGATGATGACGACTCTCTGCCCCGGACGGATGGCGTCCTCATGCATCTCGATGACCGCGCTGCCGTACTCCAAGTCATACTCCATGGATACGGTCTGACGCGGCAGCTTTCCCTGCTTTCTCACCGGCACAAAGCTCTTATGCATGGCGTAGGCCGCCGGCACGCCGAAGATAAAGCCCCGGGATTCCGGCCCGACCACCACGTCAAAATCCACGCCCTCCAGCATCCCCAGAATGCTGTCGATGGCCAGTTTAAGGCCGTCCGCATCCTGCAGAATCGAGGTCACGTCCCGGAAGATAATCCCCGGCTCCGGGAAATCCGGGATACTGATCACATACTCCTTAAGTTCCTTCATTTTTCGCACTCCTCCTCCGTTCGCCCGGCATTCTGCACAATTATTCGCTTTTCAGCCGCTCTTTATAAACCGCGATCACCTTCTTCATGGCCTCCTGTCCCGGAGCGCCGATGGTCATGCGCTTCTTCACACAGGTCTCCATGCTGATGGCGTCGTAGACGTCCTCCTTAAACACCGGGCTCACCGCCTGGAACTCTTCAAGGGTCAGCTGATCGAGAGATTTATTCTGATCGATGCAGTAGAGCACCAGCTGTCCGATGATGCCGTGGGCATCGCGGAAGGGCACGCCGTTGTTCACCAGATAATCGGCGGCGTCCGTGGCGTTGGTGAAGCCGTTCTTCGCGCTGGCCTCCATCACGTCCTTTCTGAAGCTCATGGTGGAAATCATGCCCGTAAACAGAGCCAGGCACCCCTTCACCGTGTCGATGGCGTCGAAGGTCAGCTCCTTGTCCTCCTGCATGTCCTTGTTGTAGGCCAGCGGGATTCCCTTCATGGTGGTGAGCAGGGATATGAGCGCGCCGTACACCCGTCCGGTCTTTCCGCGGATCAGCTCGGCGATATCCGGATTTTTCTTCTGCGGCATGATGCTGCTGCCGGTGCTGTAGGAATCGTCGATCTCCACAAACCGGTATTCGTTGGTGTTCCAGATGATGATTTCCTCGCAGAAACGGCTTAAATGCATGGCAATGGTGGACAGGGCGCTTAAAAGCTCGATTAAGTAGTCCCGGTCAGAGACGGAATCCATGCTGTTGAGCGTCGGCCCGTAAAAGTCCAGAAGCTCTGCCGTGTACTCCCTGTCCAGCGGATAGGTGGTGCCGGCCAGCGCGCCGGAGCCCAGCGGACAGTAATTCATCCGCTCGCGGATATCAGAAAGCCGGCCCCTGTCGCGCAGGAACATCTCAAAATAAGCGCCATGTGGTGGGCCAGCGTGATGGGCTGGGCCTTCTGCAGATGGGTAAAGCCCGGCATGTAAGTGTCCGTGTTCTCCTCCATGATCTTTAAGAGCGCCTCCAGAAGCTCCTTCAAAAGCCCCTGAAGCTCCCCGATCTCATCCCTGGTGTAGAGCTTCATGTCCAGGGCCACCTGGTCGTTGCGGCTTCTGCCGGTGTGCAGGCGTTTGCCCGCCTCGCCCACGCGCTCGATCAGATTGCTCTCCACAAACGAGTGGATATCCTCGTACTCGCCCGTGATCTTTAACGCGCCGCTCTCAATGTCCGCCATGATCCCCGCAAGTCCCTCAAGAATCGCGTCCCGGTCCTCCGCAGAGATGATCCCCTGCTTCGCCAGCATCTTCACGTGGGCCATGCTGCCCTCGATGTCCTGGTGATAGAATTTCTGGTCAAATGAAATGGATGCGTTAAAATTGTGCACCAACTGGTTGGTTTCCTTTGTGAAACGTCCTCCCCACAGCTTCATTGTCCTCTTTTCCTCCTTCTTATGGCCCTCGTGATGACGAGGGAAAGTATGATGAATGCGGCGCTGATGCCGCTGATATAAGCTCCGTTTTTCAGCCCGTCCGGCATGTAGTCAAGCTCCAGCACGTGCTCACCTGCCTTCAGCTCCACTCCCAAGAACGCGCCCAGAATCTTTCTCGGCGTCACCTCCGTCCCGTCCACCCGGACAGTCCAGCCGGTGTCGTAGGGAATCGTGGTCATGAGAAGCCCCTGCTGCGACGCCGTCACAGTTCCGTCAAGGCTTGACGAAGTCCAGCTATTAAGCGTAAGCGGTTCCGCAGAAAGCGTCTCATAGACGGCCTCAAGCCCCTCATAGGAGAAGCGGTAGGCCCTGGCGGTCAGCTCGTCGTTCCCGCTCCCCTTGAGGGTCACGGTCTGGCCGGAAATCAGCGGGCCAAGCTCGATGAAATACCCCCGGTTCACATGGGAAAACGTCTTCGTCTGGTCGCCCCAGGTGGCCGTCACGGTCTCCACCGACCGGTTGGTCACGTAGACGTAATACTCCCCGCTCTCCTCCGGCGTGAAGGTAAATGTATTTCCGTTATATTCGCCGGGCGTGTCGATGAGCATGTAGCACATTTAAAAGGTCCGACAGCTGGTTCTGCACGTCCGCCGGATTCTCTGTCTCCAGATTCCAGTCCAGGTCCATGGCCTGCGGAATCATGAAGCCCAGCGGCAGAACACAGGGATTTTCATAGAGCCACACATAGCCCGACTGTCCCACAAAGGAGAGCTCCGTCCGGTTCCACTGCTCATCCGGATACAGCGCGTAGCGCACCGAAAGCAGCGAGTCCACGAAGGGCGTGCTCCCCGTGATGCTGTAGGCGTTGGTGGACGCCTCGCAGCCAAAGGTTTTGAAAAACTCCGTCAGATCCGCGTTTGCCGTGGACGAGAACAGGGAGACCGACGGGAAGGAGAGCCAGGCGCCGTCATTTTTGGTCTTCCGGTCGATCTTCTCCACCCGGTAGAAGTCCGAGGCCGGCTCCAGCATGGCCGTCAGCTCCAGCACGTCCGCATTGTCCAGCGTGTAGCTGGTGCGGTTGGTGGTGGTCACGCTGGTCACCGCCGTGTTGGCCGCCGCCTCGACGGCGATGGCCGCCAGCATCATGAGGGCCGCCGCCAGCCGGCTGCTCCCCGGTTTTTATAGTAATATATGATCCCCGCGTAGACCGCCAGAAACAGGATCGCCACGTAGAACACGGAAAAATGGAAATGCTCTTCCAGCACCGTCTTCTCCGCGATCAGCACAAAGCCCACAGAAATCCAGAAGGCCATGGCAACCTGCCGCAGGGAAATGTCCCCAAGATGCATGTAGGCCCTGTAGCACATGGCCAGCACCAGGAAAATGTAGATGAACGACTGTCTGCACGGCAGGCTGTTGGGGTAATGGAAGCCGTGCCAGATAAAGTTCAGCACATTGGTGGAGAAGCTTAAATAGAAAAACAAAAGGGTCAGAAGATAGACCGCCTTCTCCCTCACGGTTATCTTCCGGCACACCGCGAACAGCACCAGGAACATGTAGACCGCCACGCCGCAGTAAATGTTGGGCCAGTGGTTGAGCCCGATCTCCGTCCCCACGTTTCCGATATGCCGCGCCATCATGTCGATGATGGAAAAATAGGAATCGATGGTCTTCGGGAAATTAAAATCCCCCGAGGCCGTGGTCTGCAGCGCCAGCGCCGCCGGCAGAAGCACCACCGCCGCCAGCCCTCCCGCCGCCAGCGAATAGACCAAAAACTGCGCGCCGGTGACAATCAATTCCCGGAAGGATTTCCAGCCCTTCAGTACCTGAAGCGCGAAGAACCAGAGCACCAGGAACATACATATCATAATCGAGATATAGTAGTTGGACAGAATCGACAGCCCCAGCGCCAGGCAGTATAAGTGGGGCTTTTTTCATTTACCAGCTGCTCCGCACCGCGCACGATGACGGGCAGCAGGATGATGCAGTCCAGCCACATGATGTTCCAGCTGTAGGCCGCCAGGTAGCCCGACAGCGCATAAAAGGTGCCGAACACGCCGGCTCCGATGTCCGTGCGGCGGTTGTGGCTGCGCAGATACCAGGCCATGGAAAGGCCGCAGAGGCCGATCTTCACCACCACCATGTAGGACATAAATTCTATGACATAATCCCGCGGACACAGGACAATCAGCCAGTTTAAGGGGCTCGCCAGATAGTAGCGTAGAGCGCCGAAAAATTCACGCCCATCCCCACATTCCAGCTGTAGAGCAGGCTCTCCCCCGACGTAAGTTTCTCCCTGAACTCCTGGAAAAACGGCGCGTACTGGTGATACATGTCCGTCCGCAGAAAGCTGTTCTCCCCGAAGGAAAATCCCCCGCTGGATAAACACGATCACCATGATGATGACCGGAATGAAGAACGCTAACAGGTATGCGTCCGACGGCCGGATCAGGCTCAGACCGTCGCGCCAGCCCGCGGACGGGGAGCGGTTCAGCGCATCCTCGCCGACACCGGAGGAAGAGAGATCTTCGTCCGCTTCCTCCTCGAAGCCGGGGCGATGCCCCACGGCGGCCAGCGCCTCGTCCAGCCCGGCCTCCGGCGCGTTCTTCTCCCCCGGCGCCCCCGCCCCGGAATTTATTTTCTCTATCATACACTCAAGTTCCTTTGACATTTGCTCAAGGTCACGATGTTCCATGGCGTCTTTCTACTCCCCGGCGGACGTTTTTCTGAAAATGATCAGCTTGCTGAACACGTAGTTGAGGATCAGCGACATGGCCGAGACGATGACCTTGGCCAGATACTCGTTCCATCCCAGAAAATCCGCCATCACCACCATGGCCACGATGGTGACAAACCCGGAAAACGCCCGGCAGGCCACGAAGGAGACAAACTCCCTCAAAAGCCCCGCGGGCCCAGACATGGCTCTTGAACACAAATATTTTATTCGTCACAAAGGCAAAGATCACAGCCGCCGCCCAGCCGAGGAACGTGGCCGCCGCCACGGACGCCCCGAACCATCTGGATATGGGATAGACAATCCAGTCCACCGCCGTGGTGAGCACGCCGAAGATTAAGTAGGAAACCGTCTCCGGGTTGACCATTTTGCCGTACAGTTTTTTCAACATAGTAAGTATACCCGCCTTTTCGGATATATTGTAGTATAGGAAATTAAAAAAGTAAAAGAAAAAGGGGAGCGGCGCTCCCCTTTTGTGCATGTTTAATTACTCCATCTCCGCTAAGAGCTTGTCCACGCTCACCAGCTTTACACAGAGAGTGAATAACTCGGTGGCAGTCACCAGATCCTGAAGCGGCGGATAGGACGGCGCAATACGGATGTTGCTGTCCTTGGGATCCTTTCCGTAAGGTAGGTGGCGCCGGCGCCGGTCATCACCACTCCTGCCTTCTTGCACTTGGCAACGATCTGCTTCGCGCAGCCCTCCAGAGAGTCGAAGGATACGAAGTAGCCGCCCTTCGGGTTGGTCCATGTGCCGATGCCTAAGCCGCCCAGCTCTCTCTCGAGAATGCCGGTCACCGCCTCGAACTTCGGGCGCAGGATGTCGGCATGAAGTCTCATGTGCTCCACCATGCCGTGAATATCCTTGAAGAAGCGGACGTGGCGAAGCTGGTTCACCTTGTCGTGTCCGATGGTCTGGATCTTTAACTGGTTCTTGATGTCCTCCAGATTGTTCGGGGAGGTCGCGATGGCCGCGATACCGGAGCCCGGGAAGCTGATTTTGGAGGTGGAGGAGAACTTGTAAACGAGATCCGGATTGCCGGCTCTCTTGCACTCCGCCAGGATCTCAAGCACGTTGTCCTGATCGTCGTCGTATAAATGATGAATGCCGTAGGCGTTGTCCCAGTAGATTCTGAAATCGCTGCCGCCGGTTTCAGACGGGCCATGCGGCGGACGGTCTGATCGGAGTAGGAAACGCCGGAGGGGTTAGAGTACTTCGGTACGCACCAGATTCCCTTGATGGCCTCGTCGTTTCTCACCAGCTCCTCGACCATATCCATGTCCGGGCCGCCCTCGTTCATGGGAACATTGATCATCTCGATGCCGAAATACTCGGTGATGGCAAAGTGACGGTCATAACCCGGAACCGGGCAGAGGAACTTCACCTTGTCGAGCTTGCACCAGGGAGTGCTTCCCATGACGCCGTGGGTCATGGCGCGGGAAATGGTGTCGTACATCACATTCAAACTGGAGTTTCCGTAGATAATAATATTGTCCGGGGATACCTCGATCATGTCGGCGATCAGCTCCTTGGCCTCTCTGATGCCGTCCAGAACGCCGTAGTTCCTGCAGTCGGTGCCGTCCTCGCAAATGAGGTCGTCCTCGCTGCTCAAAACGTCCATCATTCCCATGGAGAGATCCAGCTGCTCGGTGCTGGGCTTACCTCTGGACATATCAAGCTTTAAATCTTTTCCCTGAAAAATCTTGTACTCTGCGGACAGCTCCTTCTTGAGCTCCTGCAGTTCCTCGCGTGTCATTTCACTATATGGCTTCATAGCTCTGACTCCCTCCTCGTCTTATTTTTCACATACATAGGTAGCTTGTATAGTACCACAAACTCCACATGTTGACAAGTTTTTTTACGGTATTTTTACAGATTGACATTGACGTCCGGCCCCCGCAGCCGTATACTGGGAAATACACTCATAATTCAGAGAAAAACAGAATATTTTATCCAGGAGGATACATACAGCCATGTCATTCATAGAACTTTTCATCATCGCCGCCGCTCTTTCCATGGACGCCTTCGCGGTCTCCATCTGCAAAGGACTGTCCATGCAGAAGCTCAGCGTAAAAAACGCCGCCATCGTCGGCTGCTATTTCGGGGGATTCCAGGCCCTGATGCCTGCCATTGGCTTTATGCTGGGCTATCAGTTCCGCGAGGTTATCTCCGCCCTGGATCACTGGTTCGCCTTCGTGCTCCTCTCCATCATCGGCATCGGCATGATCCGCGACGCCCGTTCGGATGAGGAGGAGGACGTGGACAGCTCTGTCGGCTTTAAATCCATGTTCCACTGGCCGTGGCCACCAGCATCGACGCACTGGCCGTGGGTGTCACCTTCGCATTCCTGAACGTGAACATCCTCACGGCCGCCGCTTTCATCGGAATCACCACCTTCTGTTTCTCCGCCGCAGGCGTGAAAGTGGGCCACGTATTCGGCCTCAGATATAAAACCCAGGCGGTCCTCATCGGCGGTGTCTGTCTCGTGCTGATGGGCGTGAAGATTCTGATCGAGCATTTATTTTTCTAGGTGATATCTCCCATTTTTCTAAAAATATCCATATTCCTTCCGTTTCCAGAGAAGCATCCCTCCGGTCACCAGAAGCGTCACGGCCTCCGCCGCCGCGGTGGCCGCCCAGATGCCGTCCAGTCCCCAGAAAACGGGGAGAATCATGATCGCCGCCACCTGGATCACCAGCGTCCTGGAAAACGAAATCAGCGCCGAGACCGGCCCGTTGTTAAGGCCTGTGAAAAACGCCGAACCAAAAATATTAAATCCGTTCAAAAGAAACGTGACCGCGTAGATCCTCAGCCCCTGCACGGTCATATCGCACAGCTCAGAATCATATCCCACAAATATCCGGGAGATGGGATAAGCCAGCGTCTCAGCCAGCACAAGCATGGCAATGCCCGCCGCCGCCGTGATCACCAGACTCTTTCTCAGAAGGCTTTTCAGCTCGTCCCTGTTCCCCGCCCCGTAGTGATACCCCACCACCGGAATACATCCCATGGAATATCCCAGGAACAGGCCGCGAACACGAACGCCAGGTACATAACAGCCCCGAGGCCGCCACACCCGTCTCCGCCGCCAGTTTCAGGAGCTGTAGATTATACAGCATGTTGACCACCGAGCTGGAGAGGTTGGATAGCATCTCCGATGAGCCGTTGGTACATGCGATCCACAGGGAATGCCAGTCCATGCGGGCCCGCACAAGCCTTAAACGGCTGGAATTTCTGCGCAGGAAATACACGGTGGGAATCAGCCCTCCCACCACCTGGCTGAGCGCCGTGGCCAGCGCCGCGCCCCAGAGGCCAAAGGGAAACACGTAGACCAGCAGGAAATCCAGCACCACGTTGGTCATCCCCGATGCCAGAGACACCAGAAATCCCAGCTTCGGCTTCTCCGCCGCCGCCAGAAAATTCTGATGGGCGCACTGGAGCATAAAAAAGGCGTTGGAGCAGAGCAGAATACGCCCGTACAGCACACAATCGTCAATGATCAGGTCGCTGGCTCCCAAAAGCACAGCCAGAGGGCGTATGAAAATAAAGACCACCGCCGAGATGGCGGCTCCAACTGCCGCCGTCACCTGCACCAGCATGGAAAAGATCTGGTTTGCCGCGTCGTCGTTGCCCTCGCCCAGCTTCCTGGCAATCAGGGCGCTTCCCCCGGAGCCGATCATAAAGCCTCCGGAGCCCATAACCATGAGGAGCGGCCAAATCAGATTCAGTGCCGCAAATGAATTTTTCCCCACGAAGTTGGACACGAAAAAGCCGTCCACAATGGTGTAGAGCGAGGTGACGACCATCATCGCCACGCACGGCAGGACGAACCGTATCAGTTTCCTATAGGTAAAATGTTCCGATAATCCGATCTGCATGACTGTGTCCGATTACATCTCCTGATTCTCCGGAGCGGCCTCCGGCTGGGGCTGGGGCTGTGCCTGCACATCCGCCTGGGACTGGCCCTGGACGCGTTTGTTGAGAAGCATGGGCATGTTGATGCCGATGGGGTTTAACACCACGCCCTTGGCCTCCTTCGCCAGCACCTGGGGGAGCTTCTGGGACTCGATGACCACCGGACGGAATTTGTTCTCGCGGTTAAATTTCTGGAACTCCAGCACATCCGTGAATACCGGCTGGAACACATCGCCGTTATTTAACTTCACCAGCGGCAGGCCCTTCTCCTCGGTGGAGACAGCCATGATAAAACGCGCTTTCTCGAAGTTGGCTGCAATCTCCTCCTGCAGCTGGCGCATCTGCCCGGTAATCTGCTGGTTCGGCTGCTTTCTGAACTCCTGCATAAAGTAGAGGGCAGTCAGATGAAGGGACGGGTTTTCCACCCACACCTTGCCCTCGGGCTGCTCGATGCGCTTCACCAGCTCCTCCAGCTGGATCAGCGTCTCATTTTCCCCCTCGCGCACCACTATGGCATTGATGCCCATGGTGTGAAGACTGGTGTAGAACATGAGGAGCTGCTTGCCCTCGATGCGGCCGGCCGTGACCGGGGTCTTTTCGTCGGCCAGCTTCTTCGCCGCCGCCCGGGCCTCCTCGCCGTCAAAATACATGAATATCTCGTCGTCAAACGTCTCCTCGTCGCACACCACATAGGCCTGTCTGGTGCAGAGGGATAAAAGTACAAACAGCTCGTCCGATGTACGGAGTCTGTCTAAAAATGCTTTTCTGTCTTCGCTCATAATGTAACTCTCCTTTATTTGCGCGGGACACCCGCGGGAAATATCGCCGAATGCCCGCTAAGTGTTCCTATTATACCCTAACTTTCTGATTTTCTCAACTGAATTGACTTTTCTTTCCTGGCATAATAAAATTATATCAACAAATATCAAGGGGGAATGGTATATGGGGTGGAAGGAAAATTGTCTCGCGGCGCTGGATGCGGCAAAATTATTTGAAAATTCGGGGCACCGGACGCGGTTCAAGGAGCTGATGGACTGCTACTCGAATTATCCGTTTTTACCAAAGGCCTGTGCAAATGCATGTATCTGTCCGCCTGGGACGACGAGCATTTCGCCGTCATGCTGGAGACGCTGATGGACATGTCCCTGGGGCGCGAGCAGGATACGAAGGACATGCAGGTGAAGGGCGACGCCCTGGCCGAGGAGCGAAACGACGGGGAATACTATGTCTATCTGCTGTCCGGGGCCTTTCTGGAGGACAAGCCCTACATACTGCCGGAGGACGCGGACATTCCGCAGGAGATCCGCTACATCATTGACCGTGCAATTCGGGCCTCAGCTGTTATTGACGAGGTCTTCTGACTCTGGTAATATAGAAACGTTCGCCTTCGGGCGGCACGATTCGATATAACGGAGGATAGTTTTGTATGGAAATGAAACGAAAAGGCAGCTTCAGCGGCTCTCTGGGCTTCGTCCTGGCGGCGGCGGGAAGCGCTGTCGGCGTGGGAAATATCTGGCGTTTCCCCTACCTGGCTGCCAAGGACGGCGGGGGGCTGTTCCTTATTATCTATCTCGTCCTGGTACTGACCTTTGGCTTCACGCTTCTGACCACAGACGTGGCCATCGGACGCCGGACGAAGTTAAACGCGCTGAATGCGTTTGCCGCCATGGACAGCCGGTGGAAATTCTTAGGATACTTGACATTCCTGGTTCCGGCGCTCATCATCACCTACTACTCGGTCATCGGCGGCTGGGTCACCAAATACATCGTCACATACCTGACCGGCGGGGGAGCCGCGGCTGCGGGGGACAGCTATTTTACTGATTTTATTACCTCGCAGATCTCTCCCATCGTCTTCATGCTCCTTTTCATGGCGGCCACCGCGTTTATCGTGTACCGGGGTGTGGAGAAGGGAATCGAGAAGTTTTCGCGCATCATCATGCCGGGGCTTCTGGTAATGATCATCGGCATCGCCCTGTTCTCCCTCACGCTCAGCTACACGGACGCCTCCGGAGTGACCCGGACCGGGCTCCAGGGCTTTCTGGTATACATCACTCCCAGCCTTGAGGGAGTCACGTTCGGCCGTTTCTTAAGCATCACCCTGGACGCCATGAGCCAGCTTTTCTTTTCGTTAAGCGTGTCCATGGGAATCATGATTACCTACGGCTCCTACGTGAAAAAGGACGTGAATTTAAGCCGGTCGCTGAGCCAGATCGAGCTGTTCGACACGGGCGTGGCATTTCTGGCGGGACTTATGATCATCCCGGCCGTGTTCGTATTTTCCGGGATGGACGGCATGTCCTCCGGGCCCAGTCTGATGTTTGTGTCGCTGCCGAAGGTGTTTGCCTCCATGGGCGTAGCGGGCCCGGTGATCGGACTGGTTTTCTTCATCATGGTCGCCTTCGCGGCGCTGACCTCCTGCATCTCCATCATGGAGACGCTGGTGGCCAACTGCATGGAGATCTTCCATCAGTCGAGAAAAGCCATGAGCCTTACCGTCGGCGTACTGGCCACGGCGGCGGCCGTGGTGGTGTGCCTGGGCTACAACGTGTTCTACTTTGAGCTCACGCTCCCCAGCGGGTCCACCGCCCAGATCCTGGATCTGATGGACTACATAAGCAACAGTTTTCTGATGCCGTTTATCTCCTTCTTAACCTGCATCTTTGTGGGATGGGTCATCAAACCGCAGTGGATCATCGAGGAAATGGAGGCCAGCGGACACACCTTCGGGCGCAAAAAGCTTTACGCGTTTATGATCCGGTATGTGACGCCGGTGATCATGGCCGTGCTGTTCTTGCAGTCGGCGGGTGTGTTTAATCTGGTGCAGGAATTGTTCTAAACTCAGGCATCTTTTAAATATTCTTTCGTCACCGACACCCCGCATGTGAGCATCCCGCGGGGTGTTCCTTCATAGAGCAGGCGGCCGCCGCTCATGCCTCCCTCCGGGCCCAGCTCCAGCACATAGTCGGCCTGTCTGAGCACGTCCAGGCTGTGCTCGATGACGATGAGCGTGTTCCCCTCGTCCACCATCCGGTTGAAGAGAATCAAAAGCTTTCTCACGTCATCCAGATGGAGGCCGTTGGTGGGCTCGTCCAGAATGTAGACGGCTCCCTTTTTGTGGAGCTCGCTGGCCAGCTTCACGCGCTGCAGCTCTCCGCCGGAGAGCGTCGTCATGGCCTGGTTTAAGTGCAGATACCCCAGGCCCACATCTTCCAGCGACTGCAGGCGGATGAGGAACTCCTCGCCCGCAAAGAACCCGATGGCCTCCGTGACCGTCATATCCATCACTTCGGCGATATTCTTCCCTTTGTATTTATATTCCAGAACCTCCTGGGCGTAGCGGGTGCCGTGGCACAGCTCACACTCGGTCTCGATGGCGTCCATGAACGACATGTCAGAAACGATGACTCCTTTTCCTCCGCAGGCCGGGCAGGCGCCTTTGGAATTGAAAGAAAACAGTGTATTGCTGACCTTGTTGGCTTTAGCAAACAGCTTTCGTATCTCATCCGAGAGGTCTAGATATGTGGCCGGCGTGGAGCGCAGGTTGATTCCGATGTCCTTCTGGCGGATGGAAATCACCGGCTCCGTGTAGGCTCTCAAAAATGCCTCCATCAAAGAAGATTTCCCGAACCGGCCACGCCGGCGATGACCGTCATCACGCCGAAAGGAATGTGGGCCGTCACATCTTTTAAGTTGTGAAGCTTCGCGTGCTCCAGCGTGAAAAAGCTCTTCGGCGTCCGGACGCCGTCCTTCCACTGGGAACGGCTTCTCAGCATGCGCCCGGTTATGGTGTCCGATTCCACGAGGCCGTCATAATTCCCCTGGTACATGATCGTCCCGCCGCCGCTTCCCGCCGCCGGGCCCATGTCCACAATCTCATCAGCAATCTTTATGATCTCGCGGTGGTGCTCCACGATGAGTATGGTGTTCCCATGATCGCGAAGGCGCAGCAGCGACCGCTTCAGACGCTCGATATCCTTCGGATGCAGGCCGACGCTGGGCTCGTCCAGCACATAAACCATATCGCTCAGAGCGGAATTGATGTATTTGGCAATCTTGATTCTCTGCGCCTCTCCGCCGGACAGCGTGCCGGTGCCGCGGCTTAGGGACAGATAGCCCAGACCGATCTCCTCCAGCGCCGTCAGGCGTCTTAAAAGCTCCCGCTTTAAATCCACCGCCAGAGGCGCGTCCACACTGCGGATAAACCCGATGGCGTCGGGGATGGACATATCGGTGACATCGGCGATATTTTTCCCGTTTATCTTACAGCTCCTGATCTTCTCGTTGACGCGGGAGCCGCCGCACTCCGGGCAGACAAACGTGGAAACCATCTGATCCAGCACCTTCTGCTGCCGTTTACCCTCCTTGGTGGTGATGATGCTTCGGTACATGCGGGGGTAGATTCCCTCGAATCTGGCGGATTTGGGCCAGTTGGACGGGGGATTTTTCAGCCGGATCTGCGGGGAATATAAAAACAGATCCAGCTCCTCCGGCGAATAGTCCCTGATTTTCTTATCCAGGTCGAACAGCCCGCTGTAGGCGTACCGCTTCCACCGCCATGCGCCGGTGGTGAAGGTGGGAAAATGAATCACGTCCTCATCGTTTAAGCATTTGTCAAAATCCACCAGCTTGTGGATATCCAGATCGGTCACCATCCCCAACCCGTCGCATCTGGGGCATTTCCCCGCAGGGTGATTGAAGGAAAAGCTGTCGGAATAGCCCACGAACGGCTTTCCGACTCTGGAAAACAGAAGCCTTAAAAGGGCGTAAATGTCCGTGTATGTACCGACCGTGGAACGGGTGTTGGCCGCCGGCTTTTTCTGGTCGATGACGATGGTCACCGGCAGATTCTCAATCTTCTCCACCTCCGGCCGCCCATATTTGGGAAGGTACTGCTGCACGAAGCTGGGAAAGGTCTCGTTTAACTCCCGCCTGGACTCCGCCGCGATGGTGTCCAGACAGAGCGAGGATTTGCCGGAGCCGGACACGCCGGTGAATACGGTGATCTTTTTCTTCTTGATCTCTAAAGAAACATGTTTCAGATTGTTTTCGGACGCTCCGGTGATGCGGATGATGTCCGGGGATGGAACTGCCATGGTGTCTCTCCTTTTGTGTTCTGTCTTTTTATTTTTCTTTTATTTATGATCGTTATGACCGCGGGCTGCGCCGCCGGGCGGCGGGGAAGCTCCTTTTACCGGAAGCTGGAACGCCCCGGCCAGCTCTCCCACCCGGTTTAAAAACAGGCAGGTGTGATAGCCGTCGGCCACCGCGTGATTGACCGCGATGTTTAAGGGAATCTTTATCCGGCCGTTCTCCTCATAGTAGCGGCCGAACAGAATCACCGGGAAGAGCATGCTGCTCTCCGCGTAGGTGTCGCTTCCGTAGGACGAATAGCTCAGCCAGGGGACACAGGAGACCGGACAGAAATTGGGAGGCGTATCCTTCTTCGCCTTGATCCCCTTCACATCCCTGTAGGTCTCCATGTCTTTCGCGGCCCGCCCGTAAAACGTCCGGAAATCGTCGCTCCATTCGGTCCATATGTCGGAAAAGGTATGATCATCCTGGTGGAAAATCGTGTAGGACGGATGGCAGAAATCCCAGTATCCCAGCCGTCCCTCGCGGTCCATGGACATGCGAAGCTCCTTCTGCTCATTGACCGCCCGCATGACCAGATACACAAACACCGGATAAAACCGGAGTCCCTCCGCCTTCACCTGGGGAAGAAGGCCTGTAATATCGATCTCTGCGCCCAGGTTGTACCTGGCCTTTATCCTGTCCCTGTAATAGCGGTAGTGCTCACGCCGCTCCCAGGTCTCCATATCTATTAAATGAAATCCCATCGTCTACTCCACAAGTTTATTCAGCTCTTTCACGTGTTCCGTCTCGTTGGAGGTGCGGTGTCCGGCCTGCTCGGCGTACCTGTTGACGGCGCGCTGTGATTTCTGTATGGGCTGGAGCGTCCCGGCTCCTCCCACGCAGCCTCCGGGGCAGGCCATGCCCTCTAAAAGATAGCCTTTGTACTTTCCGGCCGCCGCAGCTTTTAAGAGTTTCCCGCATTCTCTCAGGCCCTCGGCGCGCTCCACCTTGATCTCCCGGTCGGGGAAACGGCCCCTGATCACATTCACCACCGCCTGGGCCACTCCGCCGGAGACCGCAAAATTGCGGCCGTCGGTGGACGCGTCGTTGATGCCCTCCGGATCCTCCGCAATGTTCTCGATATCCACATGCCGGGCGTCAAAGATTCCCGCCATCTCCTCGAAGGTCAGAACGAAATCCACGTCGCTCCGGATGTCATTCCGCATGGCCTCCAGCTTCTTGGCGGCACAGGGACCGATGAACACCACCTTCGCCTTTTTATGCTCCGACTTTATGAGCCGTGCCGTCAGCGTCATGGGAGTCAGGGCCATGGAAATACAGCTTCCCTCCTTGCCCATCATCCGCTTTGCCATCACCGACCAGGCGGGACAGCAGGAGGTTCCCATAAACGGTCTCTCATCCGGCACCTCGCGCACAAAGTCGATGGCCTCCTGGGTGGCACAGAGGTCCGCTCCGATGGCCACCTCAAACACGTCCGCGAAGCCCAGCTCCTTCATGGCCGCCCGCAGTTTTCCCGGTGTCACCTTCGGGCCGAACTGGCCCACGAACGCAGGGGCGACGGCAGCGTACACCCGCTCGCCAGACTGGATGGCGCGGATCACCTGGAAAATCTGCGACTTGTCGGCGATGGCTCCGAAGGGACAGTTCACCAGGCACATGCCGCAGGAGACACATTTGTCATAGTCGATATCTGCACGGCCATTCTCGTCGGAGCCAATGGCCTCCACTCCGCAGGCCGCCGCACAGGGCCGCTCCTGCACGATAATAGCATGGTACGGACACACATCCACACATCTGCCGCAGCGGATGCATTTATCATCGTCGATTCTTGAAAGGCCGCTGCCCGGATCCAGGGACACGGCGTCCTTCGGGCACACCTCCACGCAGGGTGCGCCAGGCATGCCTGGCAGCCGTTGGTCACGATCACCCGTTTCTCATTGCAGGCATTGCAGGCAAATTTAATCACATTGATCAGCGGATGCGTGTAGTAAGTCTCCGGCCGGTCTGCCGCCTCGATGTTGTCAGAAAGCGGCGCGTGCTCCGCGGCGCTCCTACAGGGGAGACCCATGGCCAGGCGAAGCCGCTCGCCCACGATGGCTCTCTCCAGGAACACATCATTTCTGAAACGGCTCACTTCCCCCGGTATAATCTTGTAGGGGAGCTCCTCAATTCGTTTATCCACCGGCCATTCGGTATGATAGGCCATGCGGGCCACTTCCCGGAAAATGCGGTGGCGTATCTCGCGTATCCTCGTCTCTAACCCTCTCATCGGCGTGCTTTTCCTTTCTTCTTTATTTTAATTTGAATATTTGATTTACTTTTTTATTATCCCCGTTTCTCAATGCTTTACACGGTGCAAGTATAAATCAGATCACAGGCAGCGTCAAGGGACTGCGCGCATGTGTAAATTGACATATTTTCAGATGGCTATATAATAGTAACATAGAACGAAGGAGGGGTCTTCATATGAATCAGGAAAATTTAAAAGATAAACGGATCGCAGTCGTCGGCGCTGGCGGAGTGGGCGGCTACCTGGGCGCCATGCTGGCCAGGACTTACGGGCATGTGACGCTGGTGGTGAGAGGCCGCCGCATGGAATCTATCCGGGAAAACGGGCTGGTGCTCCACAGCGACTACAAAGGCGAGATCGTAGCCCGCCCGGAGCGTGCCGTTCCCATCGATCAGATGGGGGAACAGGACATCATCTTTGTGTGCGTGAAAAACTATTCGCTGGAGGAGGCCTGCCGTGACATCCAGGACTTTGTCACCGAAGATACGATCATTGTTCCCGTGATGAACGGCGTGGATCCCGCCGAGAGGATCGCCGCTGCACTCGGAAAGGGAACCGTCGTCAGCTCCCTCATTTACATTGTGGCGTTTGCCAACGAGGATTTCTCCGTCACCCAGCAGGGCGACTTCGCCAGTCTGCGGATCGGCATCGAAAATGCCGCTCCCGGACAGCAGGAAAAGGTGGAGCTGGTATCTGCCATCCTCTCGGGGGCCGATATCGACCACAAGATTGCGAAGGACATCGAGCTGGAGATCTGGCGCAAATATATCCTTAACTGTGCCTACAACGTGGCCACCGCCTACTATGACAACACCATCGGCGAGCTTCGGAGCGTTCCCGCAAAGGCGAAGGAATACGAGGATCTGGTGTGGGAAGCCTACAAAGTCGGCGTTTCCAAAGGAGTCCGGCTGACAGAGGACCACGCTAGCGCCATCATCCACCGGTTCCATCACGAGCTGGCGGACGACGCCACCAGCTCGCTCCAGCGCGACGTGCGCGCCGGAAAGCCTGCGGAGGTGGAAACCTTCTGCGGCTACATCGTGAAGGAGGCCAGAAAGCGCTCCATCGACGTACCCGTCACGGAGAAAATGTACGAAGGTCTTTCCGGGACTGGGCGCTAGACCAGTCCGGATTCTCCGGCGGCAGGGAAGCAATCTCTCTCATCCTCTCGATGATGGGAAGATGCTGGGTGCATTTCTTCTCGCAGGAACCGCACCCGATGCAGGCCGCCGCCTGCTCCGGCTTAAGCTCCCACTGGATGCGCAGCCGGGTCGGAACCAGGGCCGTATCCCCGGAGAGAAGCTTCTGGTTGTAGCCGTCCATAAATTTCGGAATCTCAAGTCCCATGGGACATCCCTTGCAGTAGCCGCAGCCGGTGCACAGATCATTGAGCGCCATGCGGCTGCCGCCAAATTTCTCAGCCACTTCCTCCGCCGGAAGCTCCTCAAGATTCTCCACCGCCTTCACCGCGTCATCCACATGCTGCCTGGTGGTACATCCCGCCAGCGTCACGGTGATCTCCCGGTGCGAAGCCACAAACCGCAGCGCCGCCTGGGGAACCGTCAGATCTGTCCCCTCCGTCAGATAGGTAAAGAGCTCCGGTTTCTGGGGAATCAGACCGCCGCTCAGCGGATTCATCACCACAATCCCCATGCCGTTTTCATACGCTTTTTTCACGCCGCTCTGGCGGAATCTGTAATTCAGCGCATTATAGCCGATCAGCATTCCCTCAAATTTCCCGGAATCTACTACGATCTCATTGTCATTGCCCTGCATGTGGGAGGAGAGAACAATATGGCGGATCAGCCCTCGCGCTTCGCCTCCTCGAAAAAGCCGTACAGCGTATCCATATGCCTCTGCCAGGATTCCATATTCATCATGCACCACATATGGTAAAAATCTATGTAATCGGTTTTCAGACGGCTTAGAGAGAGCTCCAGCCGCCTGCGGAAATCATCTCTCGTCGGCCTGTCTGTCTTTAACGTCCCCAGATTTACCTTGGAGGTGACGAATACCTTATTCCTGTCCACCTGGGACAGGGCGATGCCCGTCACGATCTCGCTCTTATCCTCGCAGTAGTCCGGCGCCGTATCCCAGTAATTGATCCCTTTCTCAAACGCGTAGAGCGGAATCTCGGCACACGCCTCATAACGCCCGGCGCGGATATCGTCCATATTGTAGCGAAGCGTGCCGAGACCGATGGCCGATACCTTTAAGCCTGTATTTCCATATTCCTTATAATACATTTTCTACTCCCCCTGTTTTTATTTTCTGACCGTGTCCTTACCTTTCCGCTGCCTGGTTCTGCCCCTCCAGCTTTCTGTTCTGCGCTATTCCTGCACTCCGTTTTTCGCACAGAGATCGCTCACGCAGCACCGGTCGCAGTATGGCTTCGTCCTCGCGGTACATACATCCCGCCCGTGATAGACGAGGCGATGGCAGAAATCGCTCCCCTCCTCAGGAGGCACAATCTTCCAGAGCGCCATCTCCACCTTCTTCGGCTCTTTTATGCCGTCCACCAGTCCCATGCGGTTCACCAGGCGGATGCAGTGGGTGTCCGTCACGATGGCAGGTTTGCCAAACACATCTCCCATGATGAGATTCGCGCTCTTTCTTCCCACGCCAGGCAGCTTTAAAAGCTCATCAAAATCGTCTGGCACACAGCCCCCGTACTGGCTTTCCAGCATCTTCATGCAGGCGCTTATGTCGCGGGCTTTGCTGTGTCCCAGTCCACAGGGCTTCACAATTTTCTCGATCTCATCCACATCCGCGCAGGCCAGGCTGTGAACATCCGGGAATCTGGCGTACAGATCCTCAACCACCACATTCACGCGGGCATCAGTACACTGGGCCGCCAGCCGGACGCTGACCAGCAGCTTCCACGCCTGGTTGTAATCCAGCGTACACGCGGCGCCCGGATACTCCCACCGGAGCGCATCGATGACCGCAGCCGCCAGCTCCTCCTTCGACAGATTCTCGCGCCGCCAGCGGATCGCCTTCTGTTCCGTCTCCTTCACAAAGGCATCCTTTCCATCGCAGTACGCCCCGATATCGTCGGGATGCGCTGCCGCCAGCGCTTCCTTGAGCGCTCCGTATTCCCGGCGGACTTTAGGATGGCTTCTTAAATAGTCCGGAATGCCAGGTGCCTTCGGATCTCCTTTCCGTTCGCCGCAGCAAATATATGGATCTGGTGGGTGCGCTCCTCCCCACCTTTTCTGTAATACCTCCTGCCTTTGATGCCGAACTCTCCCATACACTCATAGCCGGCGGCCTCAAAGCGTCTGTTCAGGGCGTCCACCGCCTCTAAGTCTCTCACCACCGGGAGAATGTCGATCACGGGCTTTGCCTTCAGCCCCTCCACCGCCGTGCTCCCGATATGATGGATCGACACCATCTCTTCCCCAAGAATCCCGGCAATCAGCTCCTTTTCTTTCTCATAATCAAGCCTCCACCGGGGATCGTACTCCGTAACTCTCACTCGCTGTCCCATATGAGTTTCCTCGCTTTTTGTACTATAGTCTACTATAAAAAGAATACCGGATTTACAGGCGAATGTCAACGCAAAGCCCAGTCGTCGAGGGAAATCTGCCGGTCAATCCACGACTCCTGTCTGGCGGCGCGGATCACCTCATCCGGCCGACTGTGCCCGATCAGATATGGGGATGCCGGATCATGGGCTTTCATATTCCGTATAACCGTCGCCCGGTCGTAATTTGCATAGCAGTAAAGGCAGCCATGGCCGCAGGAATTATACGCCCCGATATCATTTCCCAAAAGACAGCTGCACTCCTGTCTGGCCGGCTTTCTGCCGCCGGGAACCAGAAGGCGCTCTCCGATGGCCTGCTCCAGCACCTCCCTGGTCATACATCCGCCGCAGTCGATGCCGAAAGGAGCCAGCTCATCGCCCTCGCAGCAGGTGTGCAGCTTTATCCCATGCGCTCCGGCAATCCGGGCCAGATTCTCCCCCAGAACCAGCCGTTCCTCCCGCCTCACCGCACGGATGCCCGGGAAATTGCGCTTTGTCTTCTCGTAAAGATCGATAAAGCTTATCACACAGCGGCTGGTGTATCCCGCCAGAGCGGAGGCCATGGCTTCAAACTGTCTCAGATGATATTCTACGGTATATGTGTCATTCAGAAAGATCGGATCATACCGCCAGAAGACGGCCCGCTCTCCCACCGCGCGGGAGAGCTCCTTAAACGATGCGAGGACCGCCTCTTTATCCGGGACGAACGGCTCGATCTCCTTTCCGTACGGCGTTACAGTGACGTACCACACCTGCCTGAACGGCCGCAGCGCGGCAGCCCGGAAAGCATGGGAGCCGGATTCTTCGTGCAGAAGGTCAGACAGTCCACCACCTCCGGCTTCAGCTCATACCTGGTCACCTGGACCGGGTTGTATGGATTCCGGGCAAGCAGATATCCCTCCTCCACCCGCCGGTAAAACCACTGGCTGTAATATGCAGGAATATCCGTCCGGCTTCCCGTGTTGAGTATCATGGTTCCACCCCCTCGTCCGCGGATGACAGACATGCAAGAAATCTCTCGCCGTATTTTTCAAACTTAAATTCACCGACACCGGTGACGCCCAGCATCTCTGTCTTCGTCTTTGGCTTCACAAAACACATATGTACCAGCGTCTTGTCGGAGAATACGATGTACGGCGGCACCTTCTCCTCGCGGGCAATCTCCATGCGAAGCGCGCGCAGGCGGTCAAACAGCGTCTCCTCCGCCTCTGTAAATTCGCCGGAGGCAAGACCGGCAGCCAGGCCTTTGCGCTTTGAAGCGGCCTTCTCCTTTTTGTCCTTTTGGGGCTTCTCCTGCTCCTTCGCCATCTTCATGGTAAGAGTCCCGCCCGACTGCATAAATTCTCTCGATTTCTCCGTCAGCTTCACGATGGCAAACTCGTCATTTGTCACGGTCAGAAGACCGTTTAACTGAAGATAATTCATCACCTGGCGCAGCTTGTAGGCCGGCATTTTAGAAAGCTTCCCGTAACATGGATTTTCGTCCATGCGGTAGCCTCGTATCTTCGCGGTATTTGCCCCATGCACGGTGTCGATGATGACATTTGTTCCATATCTCTGGCGGCTTTTTTCCACACAGGTGAGGATGCATCCGGCGGCCTCCGTGATGTCTATGGTCTCAAACTGCGTCAGACAGTTTACACAGTTCCCGCAGTAATTGTTCCCGTATTCGCCGAAATATCTCAGAATATAATCCCGCAGGCACTCGTTTGTGAAGCAGTAAAACGTCATCTTCTTAAGCCGTTCCCGGTCCCGCTCCGTCACCAGCCGGCGGGTCAGGTCATCCAGCTCCTGGTTGTCCTGGTTGTGATCAATAAACAGCTGATTCGTGATCACATCCTGGCCGCTGTAAAACAGGATGCACTCCCCAGGCTCCCCGTCCCGGCTGCATCGGCCGATTTCCTGGTAGAAGCCTCAATGCTTTTCGGCATATTGTAATGGATCACATAGCGCACATTGGACTTATCGATGCCCATGCCGAAGGCGTTGGTCGCCACCATCACCTGCGCCCGGTCATAGATGAAATCATCCTGGTTCTGCCGCCTCTCCGCGTCCGACAGGCCGGCATGGTACCGGGTCACCGATATCCCGTCTTTGAGCAGTTTCCCGCTCACCTCCTCCACCAGTTTCCGGGTCAGACAGTAAACGATGCCGCACTGTCCGGGGTGAGTCTCCACGAAATTTTTAAGCGCCGCGTATTTATCCTTCGGCGTCTGGACGCCAGGTAAAGATTCGGCCGGTCGTACCCCGTCGTCACCAGAAGCGGATCGCGAAGCATCAGAATATCGACGATATCCTCACGGACCTCCTGCGTGGCAGTGGCCGTAAAGGCGCTTATGACCGGACGCTTCGGCAATTTTTTTATAAATTCAACAATCTTGAGATAACTGGGGCGGAAATCCTGCCCCCACTGGGAGACGCAGTGGGCCTCGTCCACCGCAACCATGGAAATAGACGCATGCAGGGCAAATTCCAAAAATTCCTCGGTTTCCAGCCGCTCCGGAGCCACATAGATAATCGGATACCGGCCCTCCCTGGCCAGGGACAACGCTTTGTGATACTGGGAAACGGATAAGGAACTGTTCAGATAGGCGGCGTGGATGCCTGCCTGGTTCAAGGACGCCACCTGGTCCTTCATAAGAGAAATGAGCGGAGAGATCACGAGGGTCAGCCCCTCCATGAGCAGCGCGGGAATCTGGAAACAGAGGGACTTGCCCGAGCCTGTGGGCATGACCCCGAACACATCCCTGCCTTCCAGAATCGCGTCGATCAGCCGCTCCTGGCCCTCCCGGAAATGGTCGTAGCCAAAATACTGCTTTAAGATCTGATATTTGTCCAAGCTTTCACCGCTTTCTGTAGATGTCAAATCATCGGGTCAATGAAGTTTTAAATATTCGCTTGACAGAACGTGTGTTCTGATGTAAGATGATTCTATCACAGACGCCGGCATTTGTAAAGCCTAATTTTTCAATCCGTTTTCAGCCATTTTTATTCACTCCCGTCTCTTGGTATGTTTTTCTGCTGGTACTGTTTGGGGCTCATTCCTACTTTATTTTTGAACGTCCTGCTGAAGTGGGACAGGTTGTTGAATCCCGCCTTTCCGCAGGTGTATTCCACGGTGTAGCCATCGGCCAGCAGTTCTTTGGCTTTGGAGATGCGGCAGTTGATGATGTACTGGCTGGGGGTGGTTCCCATGACATCCCGGAATCGTTCGCACAGGGCATATTTGTTTATGAAGAAGCGCCTGGACAGGGTATTTAACAGAATCTCTTCCTCATAATTTCTGTGAATATAATTGACGATGTCATAAATCCGGTTTCTGTCGTGATCCTCATTGGCAATTCCATGATAGGAACGATACAGAGAATTGACTTTTAATAACATTTCCGCCAGCAAAAGCTGAATATAAAGCTCCTTTCCATAGCACTCCTCCTCCGATTTGTCCCGAAGCTCCAGCAGACGGTCCAGATGACGACAGAAGTCATCCGCTTCCGCCTCGGTCAGCTCCAGGATCCACCATCGGGGAAGGGGCGGAACAGGAAGCATTCCAGCAGGCTGACACGCTCCGAGGACAGATAATCCACATAGGATGGATCAAAGTACAGGACATAGCGTTTGTTTTCGCCTTCCGGCTCCTTTGTGCCAAACTGATGCAGATCTACACTGTTGAATATCAGAAGAGTATTCTTCCGAATTTCATGCTCCTCACCATCCACCGTGAGAAACATCCCGTCAGACAGGCACAGCAGAATCTCATACTGGTCATGCCTGTGAACCCTGGCATTGGAGGTTCCTGCCGTGTCCTTGTATTCAATAGAAAAGACATTTTCGAGTCTTTCGTAATACTGCCGGCTCAGTTTCATTTTTCCCTTTTCCATCGCGCCACCGTTTCCTTTCTTTTTGAAAGTATTGCAAGATGCGTGTGCTGTCGGACAAAAGAGACGGGTAAATCTTTACCCGCCTCCCGCTTTATCTTTCGTTCCATCAGCCATAGATCAGATTGGGCAGGAACAGGATGACATCCGGAATGAATACCATCACAATATCCAGACCAATCACGGCCGCAAAGAATGGAATACTATATTTTACATACTCTGAGATGGGACAGCCCATGATATCGCAGACCGAATAGCAGGCCGTTCCCACCGGCGGAGTCATACATCCCATTGTCACAATCGTCATCATAATGATTCCGAAATGTACCGGGTCTACCCCCATCTCCGTCAGAACCGGCAGGATCAGCGGAGTAAACAGAAGTATGTTGACATTCGAGTCGATCACCATTCCGGTCACTGTCAGGAACAGGATAATCATAATCATCATAATCTGCGGATTATCCGTGAGATTCAGCAGTACGCCGCCCAAAACTGTGGGTACTTTCTCCACAGTAAGAGCATAACTGAAAATTCCCGACATCGCAATAATTAAAAATGATTCCGCCCGTATCCACCACGCTGTCCTTCAATGACTGCACAAAGCCGTCCCAGTTCAGTTCATGATAGATCACTGTCCCGCAAAGCAGCGCATACATAACCGCGAACGCTCCCGCCTCCGTGGAGGTACAGAGTCCAAAACGGATCAGTAAAATCAGAAGCACCGGGAATATCAGAGCAAAGAAACATTCTTTTGCGCAAGTCAGAAGTTCTCCTGCCGACGGTGCCTTCACGGACTCATCGGGGATATCGTACCCGGCCTTTTTGCTGGTCCACCACACGGTTCCCATCAGAGCCAGACACATCAGGATTCCAGGGATCAGACCGGCAATAAACAGACGGCCAATGGAAACATTTCCCACAAACCCATACAGGATCAGTCCCAGGGACGGCGGAATCGTGGCTGTAATCAGACTCGTCAGGCACAGAACCGCACAGGAATATCCCTTCGGATATCCTCTTTCTGTCATACTCGGCCCCAGAATACGGGCTCCATGGTCGCATCCGCCACCGCCGATCCCGACACACCGCCCATCAGAGTGGACAGCAGTACGGATACCTGACAGGTGCCTCCGATCATCTTTCGCGTGGCCACCTGGCTGAATTTCATCAGACGCGGCGTGATACCTGTCCGGTTCATCAGGTTTCCAGCAAAGATAAAGAACGGAACCGCCAGAAACGAAATCGACTGCGTCTGTGCAATCACTCTCTGGACCGCAATATTGATCGGAATATCTCCTGTGGTCAGAAACCATACAATTCCTGATCCTCCAATCACAATGGCGATCGGCGCATTGATCAGAAGCAGCACAAGAAATACGATCATCATAATAACCAGTTCGTTCACCTATGCCACCTCCTTCTCATTATCCGGGTCATGCATTTTGATATTGAAGCTGTCATTCGTAAATTCTTTTATTACAACCGCAGCCTTGATTACCAATGAAATTATCATCATAAGTCCGCAGACCGCCAAGCTTAAGGTGACCCATCCATAGGACATGGGCAGGCTGTTAAAAACTCTCGCCCAGTTCAGCTTTGCGAGCCCCGTGCCCTGGTAGACGAACATTCCCATAATGACCATCATGATAATGTAAACGATCAGCTGCAGAATCTTCTGAATACGGATCGGAAGATTCATCGTGAGAATATCCATTCCCACCAAGCGGTTTGAGCGAAGCGCGATATCCGCACCCATAAACGAAACCCATGCGAACAAAAGTGAACAAATTTCGTCGTTTGCCACGATCGGATGATTAAATAATCTCAAAACCGCATTTCCAAATGTCAGAACAATTATCGCAAAGAATCCGGCCGCCGCCAGCGCGATCTCCGTTTTGCAATAAATTTTGTAAAGTTTCTTCATTTAACACCTCCAGTTCTGCCTTCCGGCATGTTACTGGATTCCCATTTGAGAGTATAATTCCTCGCGAAGAGCGACAAAATCGACTCCTCCGGTGGTGGCATCGTCAGAATACAGATACTCCGTCGCCTCGCGGAATGCATCCAGATCGGGCTCGTCTACCGTCACGCCCATCTCCTGCATCTCAGCCAGATACTTCTCTTCGTACTCCATAACATTCTGTTTGGTCTCGCCGTACACTTTGATCGCCGTTTCCTTTAACTCCTTCTGCTGTCTCTCCGTGAGAGAGTTGTACCAGCCGTCGCCGCACACGATGGAGCCGGTCAGAAGGAAATGCTTGGTCAGAGAAATATGATCGCACACCTCAAACATACGCAGACTGTAGATCGTCGGGATCTGCCACTCGCCGCCGTCAACAACACCGGTCTCGATGGCATTGTACGCATCCGACTGGTTCATGGAAGTTCCGATGGCTCCCATCGCATTCACGGAATTTACAGAAATCGGGGTGCCCATGGTACGGATCTTAAGACCGTTTAAATCTGCCGGTTTCTTAACTTCCTTGTTCGTCACGAACATACGGAAACCGGTGATGCAGTTGTTTGTCAGAAGCTGAAGCCCCTGTCCTTCCAGCTTCTCGGACCACTCTGCATAAAGAGGCGTGTCTAACAGCGCATCCATCTGGTCGTAGCTGTCAAATAAGTACGGCATCATCAGAATACCAAATTCCGGAACATAGGATGCCAGCCGGGCCGGATCTGTCGCCGCGATTACGCCCGCGCCGGAAAGCGCCTGCTCCAGGACATCATCTGTCGAACCCATCTCAGAGGACACCATGGCAGTCGCATCCCAGTCGCCCAGCTTGTTGAGCTCCTCCGCGAACTTCTCATGTGCCATGGACTGCGTGTCGCCGGGGCCGTTGGTTCCGCAGATGATCACTTTCGCCTTCTCCACGTCGCCCTCTGCTTCGCTTCCGGCATCCTGTGATTCGGCGCCTTCCGCCTCAGCCTCTGCTCCAGCCACTGCCTCGGTGGCCGCCGGCTCTGCGCTCTCCGATTTGCTTCCAGAGGAGCTGCACCCCGCCAGTCCCAGTGTCAGTGCAAGTGCCAATGATACTGCTGTGATTTTCCTTTTCATTTTTGTAACCTCCCATAGAAATAATTTTCTTATATTATAGAATTTTTTCTATACATTATTTTGCTGTTTATTTTTTATATTTTTTTGCGAAAATTTGCCCTACGGAAACAAAAATGAAAAATATGAAAAGAAAAACCCAAAAATTAAAGAAATATATGCAAAAATTAACCGGCAAACTCGTCTACAATCAGAATCAATATCAAATATCATTTTTATATGAGAGGTGTTTAGCTATGAACGGCATGATTACAGAGATCGAGCGCTTCGCTCTGAACGACGGCCCCGGCATACGGACTGTGGTCTTTTTCAAAGGCTGCAACATGAACTGCGCCTGGTGCCACAACCCGGAAACCATCCGCCCAAGCCGGGAGCTGCATTACTATGCTGCCAAATGCATCGGCTGCTACAAATGTGTATATGCGTGTCCCAGCAAGGCACACAAAAGAATCAACAACGAGCACCGCTATTTCCCAAATTTGTGCATTAAATGTGGAAAGTGTGCAGAAGTTTGCTACGCGAACGCAATGGCAGTCAGCGGCACAAAGGTTTCTGTGGAGGATGTCATGAACGAAATCCGTCAGGATAAGGCGTACTACGAAAACAGCGGAGGCGGCGTCACCCTATCCGGCGGAGAAATTCTCTGCCAGCTGGAATTTGCAGAAGCTCTTACGGATGCCTGCCACGAAGAATCCATTCCCGTCGGCCTGGAGACAAACTTAAACTTCCCCTGGGAGAAAATTTCCCCTCTGATCGGGAAAGCGGACCTTATCATGTGCGATCTGAAGCTGGATGACACCGAAGAGCATAAGAGATGGACCGGAACCGGCAACGAGCAGATTAAGGAGAATATACGGAAACTCTCCGAAAGCGGCAAGGCCTTCCTCGTACGCACTCCGCTGATTCCGGGAGCCACTGACAGCGACGAAAATATCCGGCAGATTTCCGGTTTTCTCGCCGGCGTCGTGCAGGGAAGCGGATTCCTGTACTACGAGCTCTTAAACTTCAATCCCCTGGGAGATACCAAATATCAGAGTCTCCGAAAGGCAAATCCTTTCGCGAATGCGAAGCCGCTCCCGCGGGAACGCGTTCTAGAGCTCAAAGAGCTGGCCGGAGAGGCCGGCATCACGGTCCGCACAGAGTAACAGAAAACAGCGATTGATTATACATATTTAGAAGGAGGTCTGTATCATGGAAACATCCAGTTTATCAACGAGTATCCCGAAAATGAAACATTCACGCTGGACAAACGCATCCGCCTGCTGAAGGAACGGAAGCTTGCACAGACACAGGAAAAGATCGATATGGAGGGCGGCCTTGACGAGGACGACTACGGGCGCGTCGTTCCTCCCGACGATTTCCACTTTGAGATGGTACCCAACAATGAAAACGGCAGCTTCTACGGCTACGAAGGCTGGCGTACCAACTACTGCAAGCTCCTGGATGAGCACCCGCTCTACTGCGACCCTCTGGACGCCTTCGTGGGGCGCGGCTTCTTCTTCATGACCCGGCAGAAGGGTGCCATCTGGAACCCAGACATTCCCTACGACGATCTGAAGGAGGCGTTCGACCGGTACAACATCGTCTGCGGCATCGGATCCGACGGACACTTTACCCCCGACCTGCGCATGGGGTTTGAGATGGGCTGGGGAGGCATTCTGGAAAAGCTGAAAAAATACCAGGCCATCAACAGCGGCCCCGAACACGCGCTGTTTTACGAGAGCGAGATCATGGTGGTGGAGCACATCATCGCATTTCTTCACCGCATGGCCGCCGAAATCCGTGATCTCGCCGGGCAGGAGCGAAACCCGTATCTCAGAAAGAACCTGGAGGAAATGGCCGAAATGCAACGAAAAAATGGCCGAGGGAGCGCCAGAGACGCTGCGTGAATGCATTCAGTGGATGTGCTGGTTCAGCTTCTTCAGCCGCCTTTACAACCGCGGTCCCTCCGGCGGACAGCTGGATGAGCTTTTACGCCCCTTCTACGAGCACGATATCGCCGCCGGCCTCGTGGACGACGAGACCGCAAAATTTTATATTGCCTGCCTGTTCTTAAATGACACCCGCTACTATCAGCTGCAGGCCCCGATGATGAGGGCAACGACATGGCCAGCCACATCAGCTATCTGATCCTGGAAGCCGCCGACTGGATTAACATTGCATGCAACTTGACAGTCCGGGTTCACGACAACATGAACGAGGATTTCTTCAAGGCCAGCGTAGGATATCTTTTCAAAAACAAAAACGGATGGCCCCGTTTCTCCGGCGACAACAGTCTGGTCAACGGCTTCATGCGCCTGGGCTACAGCCAGAGCCTGGCGAGGAAACGCCTGGCCGCCGGATGCAGCTGGATGAGCATTCCGGGGATGGAATACACCTTAAACGATCTGGTAAAAATCAACACCGCCAAGGTGTTTGAAGTCGCCTACTTCGAGATGATGAACGAGGCCGCGAGCACACCTCCCTCCACCGGGGTTTTGTGGAACAAATTCGAGAAACATCTGGCAAAGGCCGTGGAAACCACTGCCCGGGGCATTCTCTTCCACCTCCACCACCAGGATCAGAACGAGCCGGAGCTCATCTGCAATCTCTTAAGCCGCGGCCCGGTGGAAAAGGGCGCCGATGTGACGAAATCCGCCATGTATTTCAACATGTGCATGGACGGCGCAGGCATCGGAACGGTGGCTGACAGCTTCGCCGCCTGCGAGCAGCGCATCGAGCGGGAAAACAAGATCACCTGGGCGGCCCTCACCAGACAGCTTGACTTAAACTGGAACGACATCGACGGGGAATACATCCGCCAGATGATGCTCCACAGCGAACGCTACTGCGGAGGAAACACACTGGCGGACCGCTGGGCCGTCCGCATCAGCCAGCTGTTCTCCCGCCTGGTGCGCGAGGCAGTACCACTCATCCGCTCCCTGGATCCCGACTACCCGGATATCCAGTTCATCCCCGGGTGGTTCAGCTGGTCCAACACGCTGGAATTTGGCAGCCATGTGCGCGCCACCCCCAACGGCCGTCACAACGGCGAGGCCATCAGCCACGGGGCCAATCCGACCTTCGGTTTCCGAAAGGACGGGGCCGTCACAGCCATGGCCAACAGCATCGCCAGCATCCAGCCCTTCTACGGAAACTGCGCTCCCCTGCAGCTGGAGCTGGACCCGCAGATTGCCGGAACCGATGAGGGCGTAGAAAAAATGGTGGCCATGATCCGCACGATCCTGGAGACGGGAAACACGCTTCTCAATATCAACATTATTGACAAGCACAAAATCCTGGAGGCCCACAAGGATCCGTCCCGATATCCGGATCTGGTGGTACGTGTCACAGGCTTCACTGCTTACTTCGCCATGCTGAGTCCCGAGTTCAGACAGCTGGTCGTCGACCGCGTCCTGGCCGTCAACGGAGACGACCCTTCTATGCCCGAAATGACCGCCAGCAGCGGATGTTGATTTGCGCGCCATCCCTAAGTACAATAAGATATATTCCAGGAAAGGAGTTTTTAATTTATGCCAGCCAGAGAAATACCCTCTTACATCAAAATGGAGACCCTGCCCGCACATATGACGGGAAACTGCCGGATTCCCCTGCTCCCCGGAGAAATTCCGGGGGCGGCGGTGTCCTGCCTGCATCTGCCCTCCGGCGAAACGATTTCTATTAAGGGGCAGAACGAGCACATATGCATCCTCTTTCTCTGCAGCGGATCCGTGACCTTCGAGGCAGAGCACAAGACATTTTCTTACCACGAGCGGGCTCTGTTTACCGCAAAACCGCAGAGCGATATTCTTATTTCGGCACATTCCGACGCGATTCTGCTTGAAATCTGCTGGGATATGAGCGAAAATGATCTTAAAGATCTCGAGAAAAGCACGACAGAGTTTCCCATAAGCCTGGCCTATGCAGACGCGGAGCAGTACCGGGATTTCTTTAAGAGTGAGACGACCATCAGCCGGGCCCTCTTAAAGCAGTCCGTGATCCCGCGCTTTGCCATGGGCAGTGTGGAGGCCAACGGGGACGATCTGGTGGGACAGCACGCGCATCCTTTATTGGATCAGTTTTTCTTCAGTTTTCCGGAGAACGACATGAACCTGCTCATCGACTGCCACATCTGCCCATGAAGGGAGATACGCTCTTACACATCCCTCTGGGCAGCAACCACGGAGTGATCGCCCAGGGTGACCAGAAAATGCACTATCTCTGGATCGACTGTACCCCCGAAGAACAGAAGGACGCCGCCGTTGCATACTTAAACGAGGTTCACAAACCGACAGGGGTAAAGCAAACATTAGAAGATTAGGAGTCTTTATATGGAACAGAAAAAAGAACTGAAAATCGGAATCGTCGGCTGCGGCATGATTTCCCGTTACCACGCCCTGGCTATACAGGAGACGGAGGGCATCTCCTTAACCGGCTGCTGCAGCCACAGCTACGATAGCGCCTGCGCGCTGGCGAAGGAATTTTCCATCACCGCCTGGGAAAGCTACGAGGACATGCTGGCGGACGGCAGCCTGGACGCCGTCGCCATCTGTACGCCCAGCGGGGACCACGCCCGTCAGATTCTTATGGCGCTGGACGCCGGGAAACATGTGGTGGTGGAAAAGCCCATGTGCCTGACACTGGAGGAGGCGGACGAAGTGGTCAGAAAAGCGGACGAGACCGGACTTGTGGTCTGCACGATCTCCCAGTCCCGTTTCTCCGACGCGGCACGGGTGATTAAATCGGCCATCGACGCCGGCCACTTCGGCCGCATGGTGTCGGCCTCCCTTATGATGCGCTATTTCCGCTCTCAGGAATACTATGACCAGGCCGGATGGCGCGGAACATCGCCGGGGATGGGGGCGGCGTTCTGATGAACCAGGGCATCCACGGGATCGACCTGCTGTGCTGGCTCATGGGCCGTCCGGTCAGTGCCTGCGGCTATTCGGACACGCTCCTCAGAGACATCGAGGTGGAAGATACGGTGGCGGCCGCCGTCCGCTTTGCAGGAGGCGCGGTGGCTTCCATCGACGCTACCGTCTGCTCCCAGCCGGCTTACGCGAAAAACTGATTCTCTGCGGGGAGAAGGGCTCGGTGGAGCTCACAGAGGATTCCATCACGCTCTGGTCCCTGCCGGTTCCCTGTCCGCTCCCCATCGGCGCAGAGGAGGGCAACTCCGGTGCCGCCGATCCGAGAGGAATTTCCCATCACAACCACACCAGGGAATACGCAGATTTCGTTCATGCCGTCCATACGGGCACTCCCGTTCTGATCGACGCCAGGGAAGGCCGCATTCCATTGCAGGTCATCCACGCCATCTATGAATCCAGCGCCACAGGAAAGCGGGTGGATATCCCCACCGCCGAAAATACGCCTGTCCGCCTGGACAATCCACGGGTCTGGCGCACCTATCTGGGCGGACGTCTCCTGGATGAGCTTCACGGAATATCCGGCGGCGAGAACGGACATTTTCCGGAGGAATGGATCATGTCGGTGGTTGCCGCCCGCAATGTCGGACGCGAGGATATCAAGGACGAGGGGATGAGCCATCTTTTTGGAACCTCCCAGACTTTGAAAGACCTGCTCGACACGCATCCAGACGCGTGTCCCGGCGGCTCGCCCGGCGTGCTGGTCAAGCTGATTGACAGCGCCGAACGGCTGACGCTGCAGGTGCATCCGGACCGCGAAAAGGCTATGGAGCTGTTTCACAGCCCCTACGGCAAGACGGAGTGCTGGCATATTCTGGGCACCAGGGACGTGGACGGCCAGACGCCATGCATCTATCTGGGATTCCGCCCGGGAATCACGCGGGAATACTGGAAGCACCTCTTTGACACACAGGATATTCCCGGCATGCTGGACGCCATGCAGAAATTTGAGGTGAAGCCCGGAGATACGATCTTAATTGAGGGCGGCATGCCTCACGCCATCGGCGCAGGCTGTCTCCTGGCCGAGATCCAGGAGCCCACGGACTTCACGATACGCGTGGAGCGGACGACGCCCAGCGGCTTTGCGGTGGATGATTTTCTCTGTCACCAGGGACTGGGCTTTGACCGCATGTTCGACGCATTCTGCTACGGCGACATGGACCGGCAGACGATTCTCGACCGGTATTTTATAAAGCCGGACACCCTTATGAAGACAGAAAGCGGAACGATCTCCACCCTGATCGGATATGAGAACACTCCGCTGTTTCGTTTAGACGAGATCCGGACAGACGGGACGATCACCGTACCGGACTCCCATGGTTTTTCCGGGCTGTACGTGCTGGAGGGACGGGGAATGCTCACCGCCGGCCTCACCCGCATCCCGCTTGAGAAGACCTGTCAGATTTTTGTCCCCGCCAGAACCGGGGAATTTACGCTTAAAGCCGGGGAGGGAACTCCGCTGCGGGTTCTCCACTTCTTCGGCAAAAAATAACATAAAGAAACGTATTACGGCTCCACTGCCACCTTGATCACGCCATCCCTGCGGTTTTCAAAAAGCTCGTAGGCAGCTTCGATTTCCCGCAGTTTAAAGGTGTGGGTGATAAGCGGTGTCGTGTCGATTTTCCCTTCTGCGATCAGAGAGAGAATTTCGCCGCAGTCGCAGCCGTCCACGCCGCCGAATTTGAACGTCAGATTTTTTCCGTACATATCAGGTAGCGGCAGTGTCTGGGGACCGTCGTACAGGGCCACCACGGTGACCACCGCGTTGGGGCGGGCGCATTTCCAGGCCATTTGGAAGGTGGCCTCCGTGCCCGCCACCTCAAGCACCACGTCCGCGCCTCCATGCGGAGTAATGGATTTCACATAGCGCTCCACATCGGCAGCCTGCGGATCGACGACTTCCACCTGGGGATAGTGCTCTTTCACAAATTTCCGGCGGCCCGCGTCAGTCTCGCAGACGATGATTTTCGCCGGGTTTTTAAGCATCACACAGAGCAGCGTGCAGATGCCGGTGGGGCCTGCGCCGATGATGAGCACCGTGTCCTGCTCCTTTATATCGGAGATTTTTGCCGCCCAGTACCCGGTGGCCAGCACATCTCCCACAAACAGAGCCTGCCGGTCCGTGACGGAGTCCGGAATCCGGTTGAGGCCCTGGTTTGCCAGCGGCACGCGGACGTACTCGGCCTGTCCGCCGTCGATGCGGCAGCCCAGCGCCCATCCGCCGTTCTCATCCTCGCAGTTGTTGACCCATCCGTTTCTGCAGAAAAAGCATTCGCCGCAGAAGGTTTCTACATTGACGGTCACCCGGTCTCCGGGGGCCACGTTCGTCACCGCAGCTCCAACTTTTTCCACCACGCCCACCATCTCATGCCCCACAGTGATGCCGGGCACCGCCCGCGGCACGGAGCCGTGTTTGATGTGAAGGTCACTGGTGCAGATGCTGGACAGGGTGACCCGCACGATGGCGTCGGTGGAGGACAGGATTTCCGGCACCGGCTTTTCCTCCAGTTTAAATGTTCCTTTTGTCTTGTATGTGTATGCCAGCACGGCTGTTTCTCCTTTCCATATGTATTCCATGTTTGCTACATGTTTCGTTCCAGATCCATCCCAGGTTCATTTCATACTTTTTTCGCACTCCTTTTTGCAGCCATTTTAAAGCCTCAGCGGATTATATGATATCCGCCTCAAAAGCATCTAAATCCAGCGTTCCGTCAAACAGAACCGACTTTGCTATTTTATAAAGCTCGTTTTTATCTCTGGGAAATAAAGTGACAGTATCCTCGTTTTCGCCAAGCGGAATCAGAGACAGGCGCATCCGGCCTGCGACCGGATCGCAACTAGTGATCGGGGCGCGGCCGATGACCGAACCGCAGCTGGTGACCGGATCGCAGCTGATAAACAAATCACGGCTGCTGTCCGCGGATTGGGGCGTTTCCTCAAACTCCATCCGGGCCAGATCGAACAGGCGCTCCGCCCCTCTTCTCACATCGACCGGATCCCGATCACTCTGGCCACATCGAAGCTCCAGCGTGTTTCCTCCAGCCACGGGTACAGGGCGGTAATGGGAAAGGGAGCCCGCGCATCTGCCGCCTCCATCGCCGCAAACACCTGGCCGCGCACGTTGGGCGGCAGCTCCTCCTCACTGCTGAATGCGGCGAACTGGCGGAAGGTTCGGCCCGAACGTCTCCACCTTTCAAACTCGCAGATTCCCTGCTCTGCGCCATAACAGGCAGTCAGAATGTTCCGGACATCCGCGGTCAGCTCCCTGTTTTCAAATGCCAGCTTCATGGGGAGATTACAGTAACCGGCATTCACTGCCGTCGTCTCGTTTTTTCTTTCCATGCCCTACTCCTCCTGGAGCTTCTCTGTGTCCTGCAGATTCTCCATATTCTTCCGGCGTTCCGCCTCCCGCAGACAGGTTTCCAACGCCTCCTCGTATGCCTCTCTGGTCACCGGATCGAAGCAGACCATGGTTACGTCCATCTGCGGATACTGCCTGATGGTGCGGACCGCGATTTCGGCGGCTTCCTTCAGCGGGAAACGGTAAATGCCTGTGCTGATGGACGGAAATGCGATCTCGCGGATTCCGTGCTCCATGGCCAGCAGAAGGCAATTCCGGTAACAGGACTCCAGAAGCTGCGCTTCCCCACGATTTCCCCCGGCGTAGCGTGGGCCGGGCGTGTGGATGACATAGGCGGCTTTGAGATTATAGCCCTTCGTGATTCTGGCCTCTCCGGTGGGGCAGCCGTGAAATGCCCGGCACTCGGCTAAAAGCCCGGGGCCTGCCGCCCGGTGGATGGCCCCGTCCACACCCCCGCCGCCCAAGAGCGAGGTGTTAGCTGCGTTCACAATGGCTGTGGTTTCACATTTTGTTATATCGCCCTCAATGATTTTTAATGACATCCCATTCCCTCCGTTTCACTGAATATATGATATGGGGCATATCCATCCCGTAATAGTGCTTCACGAACTGGCCGCGCGGCGTCATGCCGTTGCGCCCGGCCACGCGCTGTGAAGCCAGATTGTTGTCGCGGATGATGGAGTACACCTCCGATGCGCCCAGCGTTTCAAACGCGTAGTCCCGGCAGGCTATGGCAGCCTCCGCAGCGTAGCCCTGATGCCAGAATTTTTTCTGGAACAGGTACCCCACCTCCATCACCTCCGTGCCGTCACAGTCCTGCATGGTCAGCCCGCACTGGCCGATCATCTCGCCGGTCTCCTTTAGAACGACGGCCCACAGCCCGAAGCCGTACTGAGCGTAGCGCTCCATCTGACGGTGAAGCCACTGTCTGGCCTCCTCGTCGGAAAACGCATGCTCGTAGGCGTACATGACCTCCTCATCTTTAAGCATAAGGCAGAGGGCCGGGAAATCGTCGTCTGTCATTCTTCTTAAATACAGGCGGGGTGTCTGTAAAATCATGGCTGGCTCCTTCTTTCTGTGTATTATTTTCACGGGCTGCAGAGGCGCAAAACGCGGAGCAGTCCGGAATGGTAGGGGCACGACACTTTTTGCCCCCATATCTCTATATCTTAAAATATAACATATATTTTTTTCGAGAAAAGAGCGTGTATTTTTGACCGGCTCTGCACAGAAGCCCAATCGAGGAAAATTATCTGCTTCTGCTCGAGGCCTCCAGCCGCTTGAAAGCCAACCCAAAAAAGCCATCTGTCTCATTTTCAGAGGTCATGGAACATCTGAACATTTCCGAACAGGATATTGAACATACGGAGGATGTAGAAATCGAATGAAAATAATATGGACCATAGAGTTTCTGGATGAGGCCGAGCGGGACTTAAAAATGCTGGACCGCTCAGCCCAACTCCAGGTTTTAAAAGGTCTCAACTCCTCCTACTCACTCCTCAGCGCATCGATCGGATTCAGCCGTGCAGCCCGTCCCGCGGGCATATAGCCAAACAGAAGCCCGATCCCCACCGACACGCCGAAGGCCACCAGAACGGACCCCAGCGTCGGCTCCGCCTCCATTCCCATCATATTGCCGATAACGCCGGTCAGAAGACAGCCCAGGATAATTCCCAGGATTCCGCCGAGGGAGCTGGTGACGGCCGCCTCGATGACGAACTGCTGCATGATGGTTCTGCGCTTCGCGCCCAGGGATTTTCGGATGCCGATCTCCCGGGTGCGCTCCGTCACGGATACCAGCATAATGTTCATTACGCCCACGCCGGCTACCAGAAGAGAGATTCCGGCGATGCCTCCGACCAGAAGAGACATCATGGCGATCATGGAATTTAGGGAATCCAGCATCTCGCTCATGGCGGTGATGGAGTAGAGATCCTCGTCCTTGAAAATGGGATACAGGAACTCGTCGAACAGATCCTTGACCGTCTCCGTTTCGTCGGTGTCCACGGTGGTGAACACATAGTTTCCGATGACGCCGTTTCTGGAGAGCTTCACGGCTGTGGTGTAGGGAAGGTATAGGAAATCGTCACTGCCGCCCTCCTCCACGTCGTCGCTCTCGCTGGTCTGCCGCTCCACGCAGCCCACGATCTCATAGGCCTCGCCGTTGACCTTGATGGTCCCGCCCAGGCCTTCGATGCGCCGCCGTACAGCTCCTGCGCGATGTAGTACCCCACCACGCAGACCTTCTGCCTTGAGACGATGTCCGAATACTGGATGAACCGCCCCTCGTCCAGCGCCTGCTCCTTGAGATCCAGATACTCCTCGCTGACTCCGGTGATGGAGGTGGAAGTCTGGGACTCATTTCCCACCTTGACGGTGCCGTTCACCGAGACCGTGGGGGACATCTGGGCAAAATACTCCCGGTTCTCCTCGTAAAACCCGTACATCTCGTCGTCCGAGACGGAACGGGTGCTTAAATTCACCAGATTGACCATGATCTGGTTGGTTCCCATGCTGGCAAAGCTCTCCTTCATGTAGGACATCTGGCCGTTGATGAGTCCCACCAGGATGATCACCGCGGCCACGCCGATCACGATGCCGAGCATGGTCAGAAACGAACGCATTTTTATTGCTCCATATGCTTTTTATGGCCAGGTTAAAGGATTGAAGCATACTCTTTCACATCTCCGTCAAAATTTATTTTCCCGTCGTGGATGCGGACGACCCGCTCCGCCTCCAGGGCGATGGAGCTGTCATGGGTGATCATCACGATGGTATTTCCCTCCCGGTGCAGCTCCTTCATGAAATCCAGCACCTCCCGGCTGGTCCGGGAATCCAGCGCGCCCGTGGGCTCGTCGGCCAGTATGAGCGACGGATCCCCGGCCAGCGCCCGGGCGATGGACGCCCTCTGCTGCTGGCCGCCGGAGAGCTGCTTCGGTTTGCTGGCCCATTTTTCGGCAAGGCCCACCTTTTCCAGCGCCTTCATGGCCCGCTCCCGGCGCTCATTTTTTCCGACGCCGGCGTAGAGCAGGGGGAGCTCCACATTTTCCAGAAGATTGTCCCGGGGAAGCAGATTGTACTGCTGGAAAATGAATCCGATCATTTTGTTGCGTATCTCTGCCAGCTGGTTGTCGCTCATGTGTCCCACGTCCTCTCCGCCCAGCAGATAAGTTCCGCTGGTGGGCACGTCCAGCGCGCCGATGATGTTCATGAGCGTGGATTTTCCGCTTCCGGATTTTCCCACGATCGCCACAAACTCGCCCCGGCAGATGGTCAGAGTGATCCCGTCGTTGGCGTGAACCTCCTCCGCGCCCATGCGGTAGATTTTATAAATGTCCTTAAGCTCTATGAGCGGCTGCTGTCCTTCCATGATGGAACCTTCCTTTCAAACTGATATGATGATCGCCGGCCCTCCCTGTCCGGGGCCCTCGCCTGCCTGGCTCACCGCCTGCCCGGCACTGGCCCGCCGCCAGCTTAAAACCGCGCCTATCTGAAACCGGCGGCTTCTTAAAACGCTGCCTATCTGCGCCCGCTGCCTCCGGG
>BBZO01000002.1 GCA_001304875.1 Clostridia bacterium UC5.1-2E3 | reverse complement strand
CTGCGGACTCAGCCGCGGCCAGACGCTCCACCGTATTCTCTTCATCCTCTGCCGGACGCTCTTCCTCCGCTTCGGCCTCTGCGGCGCCGGTCCCGGCCTCCGGCAGAAACTCCTCCTCGTAGTAAGCCTGACCGTACAGATTCCTGGCCATGCTCTGCCCGGACGTGTAGCCGTCCGCCAGCGACTGGCTGGCAAGCGCACCCGCCTGGCCGGTCACCCGGCTGGTGTAGGCGGTGACGCCGATTCCCAGAACCAGAATCAGGGCGATGGCAATCCAAATTCCTCTATTTTTCAAGGCGATCCTTCCTTCTGCATTTTATCCTGTAAATAACATAGCACAAACCGCCTGCATAGGGAATAGGAGCCTCAAAATAGTAATATTTCGTAAGAAAATAGTAATTACTGGATATCCACACCGGGATCGGCGATCTTTCCGGGGCCGTCCGCAGCCGTGGTGGCCAGCACGTCGCAGCGCTCATTCTGGGCATGTCCGTCGTGGCCCTTCACCCATATGAAGGTGACCTCATGGGGCGCTTTGGCCGCCAGAAGGCGTTTCCAGAGGTCCACGTTTTTCACGGGTTCATTTTTCCCCCGCTTCCAGCCCTTCTTAAGCCACCCGTCGATCCAGTGCTGGTTGAAGCGTCCACCAGATATCTGGAGTCGGAGTAGAGCTCCACCCGGCAGGGGCGGTTTAAGGCCTCCAGCCCGGCGATGGCCGCCATCAGCTCCATGCGGTTGTTCGTGGTCTTTATGTAGCCCTGGGAGAGCTCCTTCTCGTGAAGCTGCCCCTTTGAATCCCAGAACTGCAGGACGCGCCGTAGCCGCCGGGGCCGTCGGGGTTGCCTCTGGCCGCCCCGTCTGTGTATATCTGTACGTTCAAATTCTGTCCTCCTCAATGGGTCGTATATTTAGATCGGGACTACCTGTCCCACTTGTCGCAGAGCGAATTGATCTGATCTGCGAATTTGGCCAGATCCTTGTTGGTTCCGCCCTCGTTTCTGCGGATCACCTGCATCAGGCGCTCGCCGGCAGCCAGCAGACGTCCGAACACGCCCGCCGCCTTTTTAGCGGGAGCATCCTTCTTGATGAGCACGCCCTCGGTGACGGCCAGCCAGCGGTTCTCCTTGAGGTCGTAGACGGAGCCGCTGTAGGGGGCCGCTGCGTCATAGCCCTTCTCCTCCTTAAGGATCCGCACAAATTCCTGGCAGGTGGCGTCCTCGCCGTGCACCACGAACACCTTGCCGGGCTTTTCCAGATAGCCGTCCAGCCACGCAAAGAGTCCTTTCTGGTCCGCGTGTCCGCTGATGCCCTCGATGGAGCGGATCTGCGCCCGCACCTCGATGGCCTCGCCGAAGATCTTCACGACCTCCCTGCCGTCGATGATGCTGCGCCCCAGCGTGCCCGCCGCCTGGTAGCCGGCGAACAGGATCGTGCACTCCGGCCGCCACAGATTGTGCTTTAAATGGTGCCGGATGCGCCCGGCGTCGCACATGCCCGCCGCCGAGATGATCACCTTGGGGCTGTCGTCAAAGTTGATGGCCACCGACTCCTGGCTGGTGACGGAAAGTCTGAGTCCCGGGAAGAAGATGGGGTTGACGCCCTTCATCACCAGGGTCTTCGCCTCCTCGTCGTAGCAGTCCAGCATATTTTTCTTGAACACGTGGGTGGCCTCCACGGCCAGGGGGCTGTCTAAGTACACCGGGAAATGGGGATGATTTTTGACCAGCCCCTCCTCCTTGATGCGGCGCAGATAGTATAAAACCTCCTGGGTCCTGCCCACCGCAAAGGCGGGAATCACCACGTTGCCTCCCCGGTCCAGCGTCTCCTGGATCACTTTCGCAAACTCGTCGATATATTCCCCCGGTCCGCACGTGGTTCCTGGTGCCGTAGGTGCTCTCCATGACCACGTAATCCGCCTGTGCGATGTACTGGGGATTCCGGATCAGCGGCTTGTTCTGGTTTCCGATATCACCGGAAAAGACGATCTTCTTCTCCGTATCGTCCTCCTTCATCCACACCTCGATGGAGGCGGAGCCTAAGAGGTGGCCGGCGTCCGTGAAGCGGATCGTAAGCCCCTCGGCCAGCCGGATGATCTCGCCGTACTCGCAGGGCACGAAATGCTTGAGCACGCCCTCCGCGTCGTTCATGGTATAGATAGGCGGCGTCTGCGGCCGGCCGGCACGCTTGGCCTTGCGGTTCTTCCACTCCGCCTCCGTCTCCTGGATGTGGGCACAGTCTCTCAGCATGATATCGCACAGATCGCAGGTGGCTCTCGTGGCCATGACCGAGCCCTTAAAGCCTCTGGCGTAGGCGAGCGGGAGAAGCCCCACGTGATCGATGTGGGAGTGGGTCACCAGCACATAGTCGATCTCCCCGTAGCCCACAGGAAGCTCGGCATTCTCGAACACGTTGGCCCCCTGCTCCATCCCGCAGTCCACCAGAATTTTCAGTCCGCAGGCCTCCAGATAATGACAGCTCCCCGTAACCTCATGGTCGGCGCCAATAAACATCAACCTCATATAATCATCTCCGCTCTTTTTTCTTCTAGTATATCACGGGATCATATAATAATGCAAATCATACCGCCGTTGCTGTCGTTGATAATTTTCTGCAGGGTGTCCTGGAGCTTTGCCTGGCAGTCCTCGGTCATCTGGGAGATCTTGGCCTGGATACCGTCGTCCACGATCTGCTCGATGGACTTCCCGAAAATATTGGTGCTCCACACGCCCTCGTCGCTCTCCTTCGCGTTCTGCCGGATGTAGGCGATCAGATCCTCAGCCTGCTGCTCATTCCCCACGATGGGCGCGATCTCCGTCTCGATGTGGGCCTTTATGAGGTTGATGGACGGGGCCTCCGCCTTCATCTTCACGCCGTACTTGTTGCCGTGGCGGATGAGCTGCGGCTCGTCGAGCACGATCTCCGAGCGGTCCGGCGTCACCACGCCGTACCCCTTTAACCGCACCTGGGACATGGCATTCTGGACCTTCTCATACTCCTTCTGCATCTTTGCCAGATTGCTGAGCGTCTGCATCAGCTGATACTCGCCCTCGATGGGAAGCCCCACATAGTCGCTCAGAATCTGATAATAGTATCCGTCGTCCACCGTCACATTCACAGCCACGGAGCCGTCCGCCATCTGCATGCCGGTGACGCGTATCTCGCGGATGGCCTCCCCCGGCTCCGCAAACGCCTCCGGCTGGATGTCCTTCATCCGCTCCACTTTCTTTAAAATGTCCCCGGCGGCCTTCACCACCTGGGCCTTCAGCCAGTGGCTCTCCGGCAGGATCTCCAGCCATTTGGGGATATAGAAATCCAGCTCCGTCACGGGAAATTCCATGAGAAGCTGCTCCATGATCTTTTTCACGTCGTCCTTTTTCAGCTGCTCGCAGTTGACCGGGACCACGTTGACGCCGTATTTTTCTCCCAACTCCGCGGCCAGCCGGACCGTCTCCTCGGAGTATGGCCTGGAGGAGTTGAGGATCAGCACAAAGGGCTTTCCGATCTGCTTTAATTCCTGGATGGTCTTCTCCTCGGCGTTTATGTAGTCCGGGCGCTTTAAATCCCCGAAGGAGCCGTCGGCGGTGATCACCATGCCGATGGTGGAGTGGTCCCGTATGACCTTTCTGGTCCCCAGCTCCGCCGCCTGGGTGAAGGGAATCTCGTAGTCGAACCAGGCGTCTTCACCAGCCGCTCCGCGTCGTTCTCCACGTGTCCGGCAGCCCCGTCCACCATGAAGCCCACGCAGTCGATGAGGCGCACCTTTGCCTGGATGCCGTCGCCGAAGTTCACTAAAGCCGCCTCCTTGGGGATGAATTTGGGCTCCGTGGTCATGATGGTCTTTCCAGCGGCGCTCTGCGGCAGCTCATCCTTCGTGCGCATCAGATCATTTTCATCCTCCATGCCGGGGAGTACCATCAGCTCCATGAACCGCTTGATGAACGTGGACTTGCCGGTGCGCACCGGCCCCACCACGCCCAGATAGAACTCTCCGTCGGTGCGGGCCTTGATGTCCTTGTATACATTAAAATTGTCCATAAAATTACCCCCTTGCTATTGCTGTTACAATATATGCAAGGGGGCAATCCCATATTCTTTAATTGTTGTTCCGGGTCAGAGCTCGATGGAGCGCTCCTTGCGCTTCTCCAGCGAGTAAGTCTTGAACGACATCTTGTTGACGCGGATCACGTCCATGTTGTCGTTAAGCTCCGCCAGCTTGACCTTCGTCGCCATGGGACTGCAGCTGATGTCCTCGATGTACTCGTCGTAGGTCATGTCCTTGCGCTTGGTGAGCTGATCCAGAGTCTCCACCACCTCATGGCTGAAGCCTCGTCCATCAGGTCTTTTAAGGACATCTCCGTGTCCTCCACCACGTCGTGCAGGATGGCCACGATCTTCTCCTCCTCCGTGTCCATCGCATCCATGACCCGCCTTGCGTGCTCGATATAGGGCTGGCCGTTCTGATCCGTCATGCCTGCCAGCGCCTGCTCGGCGATCTCGATTGCTTTCTGTAACATGCTCCCACTACCCCTCTCCTGCAAAATGATAATTTATGCTATAAGCATATCATTTTTTGGAAGAAAAATCCAGAGCTTTACTCGCTTAAATAGGCTTTTTTTACAGAATCGTCGTTCATCAGATCCTTCGCATTTCCCTGGAGAACAATCCTTCCGGTCTCCAGCACGTAGGCCTTGTTGGCGATGGCCAACGCCTTCTTCGCGTTCTGCTCCACTAAAAGCACCGTGGTGCCCTCGGAGCTGATCTTTTTGATGATATCAAAGATCTCGTTTACATAGATCGGGGACAGGCCCATGGACGGCTCGTCCATGACGATGAGCCGCGGATGGGACATCAGCGCCCGGCCCATGGCAAGCATCTGCTGCTCACCGCCGCTTAACGTACCCGCCAGCTGGTTTTTGCGCTCCTCCAGGCGGGGGAAGCGGCCGTAGATCATCTTGATGGTATCTTCGATCTCCTGCTTGTCCTTTCTGGTGTAGGCGCCCATCTTAAGGTTCTCCAGCACTGAGAGCTGGGCGAACACGCGGCGTCCCTCCGGCACGTGGGCGATGCCCATGGGCACCAGCTTGTGGCCCGGCATGTGGGTGATGTCGGTTCCCTCGAAGGTGATGGTGCCGGCCTTCGCCGGGATCAGCCCGGTGATGGTGTGCAGGATGGTGGTCTTGCCGGCTCCGTTGGCGCCGATCAGCGCGATGACGTCGCCCTCGTCCACCTGGAAGGAAATGCCCTTGATGGCCTGTATCATCCCGTAATATACTTCTAAATCCTTTACCTCTAACATTGGCATGACAGTTCCCTCCTATTCTCCCAGATATGCGGTGATAACCTGCGGGTCGTTGAGCACCTCGCCGGTCTCGCCCTCAGTGAGCACCTGTCCGAAGTTTAAGACGGTCAGACGCTCGCAGATGCCGGACACCAGCTTCATGTCGTGCTCGATGAGCAGGATGGTCATGTCAAATTTCTCGCGGACAAAGCGGATGGTGTTCATGAGCTCCGCGGTCTCGTTGGGGTTCATGCCCGCCGCCGGCTCGTCTAAGAGAAGGAGCTTCGGCTCCGTGGCCAGCGCCCGGGCGATCTCCAGCTTTCTCTGCTTGCCGTAGGGAAGGTTGGCCGCCAGCACGCTGGCGGAGTCCTCCAGCTCGAAGACCTCTAAAAGCTCCATGGCCTTCGCGTCCATCCGTTTTTCCTGCTCCCTGAATCTCGGGAGACGCAGAATCCCCTCCACCGTGGAGTAGGGATAGTGGTTGTGGAGGCCCGCCTTCACGTTGTCCAGAACCGTCATGTCCTTGAACAGACGGATGTTCTGGAACGTCCTGGCGATGCCCGCCTTGTTGATCTCGATGGTTTTCTTCCCCCCGATGGACTGCCCATCCAGGAGAATCTGCCCTGATCCGGCTTGTAGACGCCGGTTAAGAGGTTGAACACCGTGGTCTTGCCGGCTCCGTTGGGGCCGATGAGGCCGTAGAGCTGGCCCTTCTCCACGCTTATATGGAACCCGTCGACGGCCTTTAAGCCACCGAAGGCGATTCCAAGACTTTTCACTTCCAACAGCGCCATATTATGATGCCTCCTTCTTCCTTCGTTTCAAGAGCTTTGCCATATACCGCTCCTTGAACTCGACCGCCCTGGGGCTCCAGTTGAAGAGCATCATGACGATGAGCACGATGGCGTAAATGAGCATGCGGTAGTCCTGCAGCCCGCGGAGAAGCTCCGGGAGCAGGGTCAGTATGACGGCCGCAATGATGGAGCCGCGGATGCTGCCGATGCCGCCCAACACCACAAACACCAGGATCATGATGGACATGGTGTAGCCGAAGTTCTTGGGCGTGGCCGTCAGCGTGGACAGGTTGTGCGCGTAGAGCGCCCCGGCCACTCCCGCCAGGGAGGCGGAGACGGAGAACGCCAGCAGCTTGTATTTCGTGATATCGATACCGATGGACTCGGCGGCAATGCGGTTGTCGCGGATCGCCATGACCGCCCGTCCGGTCCGGGAATTTATCAGGTTCAGAATAATAATGAGCGACAGAATCACCAGGATGATTCCGATGGTGAACGTGGAGTCGTTGGGCGTCCCGGTGATGCCCTGGGGCCCGTTCATGATCACCTTCCCGTCCGCCTCCAGCCCCAGGGACATGGAGTCCTTCATGGAAAAATGAAATCCCGCGCTGTCGCGGCCGATGAAGATGACGTTCACCAGGTTTTTAATGATCTCGCCGAAGGCAGCGTCACGATGGCTAAGTAGTCTCCCTTAAGCCGCAGCACCGGGATGCCGATGATGATGCCGAAGACCGCCGCCGTCAGCGCTCCGATTAAGATCGCCAGGATAAAGCGCACCAGGGAGACCGTGATGACCTCCTGCATGCACTTGGAGAAAAATGCGCTGGCAAAGGCGCCCACGCACATGAAGCCCGCGTGTCCCAGGCTCAGCTCGCCTAAGATGCCCACGGTGAGGTTTAAGGACACCGCCAGGATCACATACACGCACAGGGGCACCAAAAGCCCCTTCATAAGGCTGGACATCTGGCCGGCCATAATGAGCCCCTGGACCACCAGATAGGCGAGGATGACCAGACCGTATATGCTTATATTTTCTTTTGTCTTTGGACTTAACTGTCTCGTTTCATACGGCGCACCTCCTATACCTTCTCGTGGATCTGTTTGCCGAGAATGCCCGTCGGGCGGACAAGCAGCACCAGAATCAGCACGCTGAACACGATGGCATCCGCCATCTGTGAGGAAATGTACGCCTTGGAGAGGTTCTCGATAATGCCCAGGAGAATGCCTCCGATCATGGCTCCCGGATGGAGCCGATTCCGCCGAATACGGCGGCCACAAACGCCTTGATGCCCGGCATGGCCCCGGTGTAGGGGGACAGGGACGGGTAGGCGGAGCACAAAAGCACGCCGGCCACCGCCGCCAGCGCGGAACCGATGGCGAACGTGAGGGCGATGGTGCCGTTCACGTTGACTCCCATCAGCGTGGCTGCGCCCTTGTCCTCGGAGACGGCCAGCATGGCGCGTCCCGCCTTCGTGTACTTTATAAATGACGTCAGAGCGATCATGATGACGATGCAGGCTAAAATGGTCACCATGGTCTCGCCGGAGATGGTGAGCGCTCCGTCCGCCAGCTTGAGCGGGGCAATCTTCACCACGGAGGTGAAGGCCCTGGTCTCGGCTCCGAAAATCAGCATCGCCAGGTTCTGCAGCAGATAGCTGACGCCGATGGCCGTGATGAGGACTGCGAGAGGCGACGCACCGCGCAGGGGCTTATACGCAATCTTCTCAATGGTGACGCCCAGAACCGTGCAGATAATGACGGACAGGACGATGCCCAGCACAGGACTTAAGCCCATGGTGCTGACCACGGTAAAGACCACATACCCTCCCACCATAATCACATCGCCGTGGGCGAAATTAAGCATCTTGGCAATACCGTACACCATGGTATAGCCCAGCGCAATAATCGCATACACACTGCCCAGACTGATGCCGTTTATCAAATAGGATACAAAACTCATTTTCCTCTCACCTCTTTGTGTAGATTAACCCTCTGAATCAAGTAGCAAAAAGCAAGGGCACGCAGCGGAAGGGAAATCCCTCCGCTGCATTCCCCTGCAAAAAATCTTCGCTATAAAGCCGTTAAAATTACATCGCAGTGTATACGCCGTCCACGATCTTGACAGCCTTCGGGGCCTTGTTCGGCTCGCCGTCTGCGGTCCAGGTCATGCCCTCGCCGGTCAGTCCGTCGATGGTGATGTTGGTCATGGAGACAACCAGCTTGTCGCAGATGTCGGACGGAGTCATGTCGGAAGTGATGCCGGCATCCTCTGCCGCCGCCTTGATGGCGTAAATCGCATCGTAAGCGTCAGCCGCGAACTGGTTCGGGATACCGCCGAACTGCTCCTCGTACCTGGAGACGAAGCTCTGGGTCAGCTCATCCTCGGCGTCAGCGCGAACGGGGTCAGAAGCATCACGTCCTCAGCCAGAGCCAGATCGAAGTTCGGAACGGTCAGAAGTCCGTCCAGGCCGTCGCAGCCGAAGAACATCGGCTCGTAGCCCATGTTGTTGGCCTGCGCCAGGATCAGGGATGCCTCGGTGTAGTAGATCGGAAGGAATACCAGCTCAGCGCCGTTGTCCTTCGCCTTCTGCAGCTGCACGGAGAAGTCCTTATTGCTGTCTGCGGTGAACGCCTCAGCGGATACGATCTCGATGCCCTGCTCGGCAGCGCCTGCCGCAAATTTCTCATAGATACCGGAAGAATATACGCTGGAGCTGTCGTAAATCACAGCCACCTTGGTAGCCAGCTCATGGGTTCCGATGTACTCCGCGGAAGCCGCGCCCTGGTTCGGGTCAGAGAAGCACACGCGGAACGCGTTGGGATGCTCGATGCACGGAACGGAAGATCCGGACGGAGTCAGCTGGAAGATGTTGTCCTCGAAGGATTTTGCCGCCACCGCGATGCACGGGGTGGAGGTAACGGTTCCCATAAGAACCTGCATATCCCAGTCCTTTAAGGTGTTGTATGCGTTGACCGCCTTCTCGGAATCGCTCTCGTCATCCTCAAATCTGTATTCGATGGTCATGCCGTTGATGCCGCCGGCCGCGTTGATCTCGTCAACCGCCAGCTGCGCGCCGTTCATAACGGCCTGGCCGTAGATGGCCGCCTCGCCGGTGATCGGGCCGATGCCGCCGATCTTTATGGTGCCGCCCTCTGCCGCGCCGTCGGAGCTGTCTGCGTTTCCGGATGCCGCCGTGGTCTCAGCCGGGGCGGAATCGCCGGAACTGCTGGATCCGCAGGCGGTTGCAGATACCGCCAGGGCTGCTACAAGTCCAAGACTTAATAATTTCTTTTTCATAATTACTCCTCCTCTTTCATGCTTCATCAGTATAAACCGATATAGTTTGTAATTATACGGAGAATGCAGACAAAAGTCAAGTTTTTTGTGATAATTTTGTAGTTATATCACGGACAAATGTTTTTGACGGGCGAACTTCGCACAGCAAAAATGCCTGCGCCGCACGGCGGCGGCACAGGGCATCCTGTTTACTTTCTCTACGCTTCCCACGGAAGCTCGCTGTTCTCGATGCGCGGATCCCGGAGCATTAAATCTCCCACCGCCTCGGAGGCCGGCTTATTGTCAAACAGAACCTCGTTGACCTGCTCCACGATGGGCAGCTCCAGATAGTATTTCTTCGCCAGCGCCAGCGCCGCCTTGGCGGAGTAGACGCCCTCCACCACCATCTGGACCTCCTTCATGGCCTCGTCCATGGTGTAGCCCTTGCCGATGAGAATGCCGGCCCGGCGGTTGCGGCTGTGCATGCTGGCGCAGGTCACAATCAGATCGCCGATACCGGAGAGCCCCGCAAAGGTCTGCGGCTTGCCGCCCATGGCGGTTCCCAGCCTGGCGATCTCCGCGATGCCCCGTGTGATCAGGGCCGCCTTGGTGTTGTCACCGTAGCCCAGTCCGTCGGCGATGCCCGCCGCCAGGGCGATGACGTTCTTTAAGGCCGCGCCCACCTCGATGCCGCGGACGTCCGGGCTCGTGTAGACGCGGAAGAACGGGCTCATAAAGATACTCTGGATCTCCTCCGCCACCTGGCGTTTCCTTGAGCCGGCCACACAGGTGGTGGGAATGCCGCGGCTCACCTCCTCGGCGTGGCTGGGCCCGGAGAGGACCGCCGCCTCGCACTGGGGAATTTCCTCCTTGATAATCTCAGACATGGTCTTTAAGGAGTTCTCCTCGATGCCCTTCGCCAGATCGACGACGATCTGCCCGTCCTTACAAAGCGGCTTCATGCGTCTCGCCGTGCTGCGCACAAAGACGGACGGCACCGCCATGACAAGGATCCTCTTGTCGCGCATGGCCTCCTCCAGATCAGCGGTGTACGTGATATCCTCCGGCAGAGTCACCTCCGGGAGATTTTTGTGTCTGTGGGTGCGGCCGATCTCCTCGATCTCCTCGGGGATGGCCGACCACAGGGTGACCTGATGGCCGTTATTGTGAAGCAGGACCGCGATGGCAGTCCCCCAGGTTCCTGATCCGATGATTCCAATGCGTTCCATGAGTTTTCCTCTCTTTCTCTCTTACTCTGGATTTTACTTTTTATTTCCCCACAGCTTGTTCTCCGTCCCGTGCATCAGCCGCCCGATGTTCGACCGGTGACGCCAGATCGCCATGGCCATCAGCACAAACACCACGATGTAGAGCTCCCGCAGGTCGCCCGCGGCGATGCGGTAATCGCCCCTGCTGCCGAAATAGACGCAGCCGATAAAGAAGGTGATGACCACGAGAATGGAGCCGAGGGACACGTAGCGCGTAATGGCCACAGCGGCCACGAAGATGACCAGGCAGACCAGCGCCACGCGGATGTCGAAGGCGGCCATGATGCCGGCCATGGAGGCGATGCCCTTTCCACCCTTAAACTTAAGGTAGAACGGGAAGTTGTGCCCCAGCACCACGCCGAAGCCCGCGTAGAGCCCCAGAAGGGCCGGGCTCTGGTTGCCGGAGAATAAAATCTCCATCAGCTCCACCGCGATGATGGCCTTGAAGAAATCGCCGAGAAACACCAGGCGCCCGCTTTCTTTCCCATGACCCGCAGCGTTGGTGGTGCCGGAATTTCCGCTGCCGTAGTTGCGGATATCGATATTCTGTGTGCGCCCGTAAATGTAGCCGGTCTGGAACAGCCCGAAGCAGTACCCGACGGCCAGGCAGATCACTCTCTCAAACATCACTTATCCTTCTCCTTTCTCTCCCGGATGATGAACTTTAAGGAGGTTCCCCGGAATCCGAAGGCCTCTCTCACCTTGTTCTCCAGATATCTGGTGTAGGAGAAATGCATCAGTTCCTTGTCATTGACAAAGACCACGAAGGTGGGCGGCTTCACGGAAACCTGGGTCATGTAGTAGATCTTTAAGCGCTTGCCCTTGTCGGACGGCGGCTGCTGCAGCGCAACGGCCTCGCTTAAGATCTCGTTTAACACGCCGGTGGCCACACGCAGGTTCTGGTTCTCGCGGACCATGTCGATCAGCTCGTAAAGCTTGTTCACCCGAAGCCCCGTGGCCGCGGAGATGAAAATATACTCCGCATAGGCATGTAGGACAGCGTGTTCTTGATCTGCTTCGTGTACTCGTAGATGGTCTTGTCGTTCTTCTCGATGGCGTCCCATTTGTTCACCACCACGATGACGCCCTTGCCGCGCTCGTGGGCGATGCCGGCGATCTTGGCGTCCTGCTCGGTGACGCCCTCCGTCGCGTCGATGACCACTAAAACCACGTCGGCCCGCTCCACGGCGGTGACGGTGCGGATGATGCTGTAGCGCTCCAGCTCTTCCTTAATCTTATTCTTTCTGCGCAGGCCCGCGGTGTCGATGAACACGTACTCTGTGCCGTTGTAGACGATCTCCGTGTCGATGGCGTCCCGGGTGGTTCCCGCCACGTCGGAGACGATGACGCGGTTCTCGCCCAGCAGCCGGTTCACGATGGAGGATTTGCCCACGTTGGGCTTGCCGACGATGGCGATGCGCGGGCGGTCGTCCTCCTCGTCCTCGCCGTCATGCTCCGGGAAGTACTTCACCACCTCGTCCAGAAGGTCGCCCAGCCCCAGACGGGAGGCGGCGGAAATGGGCATGGGATCGCCGATGCCCAGGTTATAAAACTCGTAGATGTCATTGCCGAATTTCTCGAAGCTGTCCACCTTGTTGACCGCTAAACCACCGGCTTCCTGGAGCGGCGCAGCATGTCCGCCACCTTGGCGTCGGAGTCCACCATTCCCTGGCGCACGTCCACGATCAGAATGATCACGTCGGCGGTCTCGATGGCGATCTCCGCCTGCTCCCGCATCTGGGAGAGAATGATGTCCTTGCTGTCCGGCTCGATGCCGCCGGTGTCGATGAGTGTGAAATTCTTGTCCAGCCAGCTGCAGTCGGCATAAATCCGGTCTCTGGTGACGCCGGGCGTATCCTTCACGATGGAAATGCGCTCGCCGGCCAGGACGTTGAACAGAGTGGATTTTCCCACGTTGGGACGGCCCACGATGGCCACCACCGGTTTCTTCTTATTCATAATCTATCTCCTTTAACTCGTATGGGCTGTAGGTGCTTTCGCCCTCCTCCGCATGGAGAAAGGCCTCAATCAGGTCATATCCGCTTGATTTTACAATATTCACCGGCACTTGTAAAGCATTTTGAAGCTCCTCGCGGGTCATATCGTCTAAGAATACCTCCTCGCCGCTTCTGAACATCACCTCCGGCAGCAGCAGCCGGCGGCCCAGATTCTTTCCCACAAGCTGCTCTTTCAAGTCCTGCCCGGTGATGAGGCCGGCCACGGTGATCATCTCCCCGAAGAACCGGTTCTCGATGCGGTAAAGGTGCACGCGGCGGTTGGGGTATCTGGCGTTAAAAGCCTCCACGTGCTTCTTCATGTAATCATAGGCCAGCACGCCGGTGGCCAGGGAGATCTCGTCGCACACCTCATCCCCCTCTCTGCTCTCCAGCGCGTCCGCCACCTCCTCGGCGAGAAGCCGGATCATGCCCACGCCGTTTTCCAGCTGGATGTAGCCGTCGTAGCGGGATTCCTCCGGCACAGGCCGCCCCGCCAGGATGTAAAACTCGTCGCTGGCATGGACGAAATGGGTTCCATGCGCCTCATAGAGCTTCTTCTGCCACCGCTCGATCCGGTCGATGGTCTCCTCCGCGTCCTCCTTTGTAAAAGGCTCAAGGGGATATAAGCCTTCCCGGTATTTAGAAAGGCCCACAGGCACCACGGAAAGGCTCTCCATACAGGGCACGTATCTGGAAAGATCCGCGATGGTCCGTTCCAGCTCGTCCCCGTCATTGATGCCCTTGCAGAGCACCACCTGCCCGTTCATCGGCGTCCCGGCCTCCCACAGCCGGTCCAGGATCTTTAAGGATTCCCCGGCGAAGCGGTTGTGAAGCATCTTGCAGCGAAGCTCGGGATTCGTGGTGTGCACGGAGATATTGATGGGCGACAGATGAAAGCGGATGATGCGGTCCACGTCCTTTTCGCTCATGTTGGTGAGGGTCACGTAGTTCCCCTGCAAAAACGAAAGCCTGGAATCGTCGTCCTTAAAATACAGTGTCTCCCTCATCCCCGGCGGCATCTGGTCAATGAAGCAGAAAATGCACTTATTGCGGCAGGAGCGGTACTCGCTCATCAGGCCGTTCTCGAAATTGATGCCCAGATCCTCGTAGTTGTGATCGATCTCCAGCTCCCACTCCTCGCCGTTGGCCTTCAAGACCTCCATGACGATGGACTCGCTGTTCAAATAAAACTGATAGTCAAATATATCTTCCAGCTCCTGCCCGTCGATCTTCATCACCCGGTCTCCGGCCGCAAGCTCCAGCTGGTCGGCGATGGATCCGGGGTCCACGGACAGGATCAGATGTCCTTTTTTCTGCATGTTTTTCCCTCGGTTTTTCCGTTCTTTATCGCTTTCTATCATAACAACATTCCCATTTTTTGTAAAGAACCTATGTTTTTCCTGTTTTTTTTGACGAAATTTGGTTTTTCTATTGACTGTAAATGTTTAAAGATGGTATAAACAAGTAGCAAATAAAACCCAAACACCTACGGAGGATGAATCATGGCAAATGATTACGTTTTTAACGATACACTTCCAGTAGCTCCTTTAAAGATAGCCGCTCTGGAAAGCTGTAAGGAACTGGCCCAGAAAGTCAACGATCACATTATTAATTTCAGAAGAAATGACATCGAGGTCCTTAAAAAACGCCAGGAGAATCTGCAGTACCGCGGCTATGACGCGGACTCCTATCTTCTGAAATGCAAATGCCCCCGCTTCGGAAGCGGCGAGGCCAAGGCTCCGTGAGGAATCCGTCAGAGGTACGGACATTTACGCCATGGTTGACGTGACCAACTACAGCCTCACCTACAAGGTCAGCGGCTTCACCAACCACATGTCCCCGGACGACCACTACCAGGATTTAAAGCGCATCATCGGAGCCACCGTCTCCACCGCGCACCGCGTCAACGTAATCATGCCGTTCTTATATGAAGGCCGCCAGCACAAGCGCACCCACAGGGAGTCCTTAGACTGCGCCATGATGCTGGAGGAGCTGGTGAACATGGGCGTGCAGAACATCATCACCTTTGACGCCCACGACCCCCGTGTACAGAACGCCATCCCCTTAAGCGGATTTGACAACTTCATGCCCACCTATCAGTTCGTGAAGGCTCTCTTCAAGCACGATCAGACCCTTCACATCGACAAGGACAATTTCATGGTCATCAGCCCGGACGAGGGCGCCATGAACCGCGCCGTGTACCTGGCCAACAACCTGGGCGTGGACATGGGCATGTTCTACAAGAGACGCGACTATTCCAAGGTGATCAACGGCCGCAACCCCATCGTGGCCCATGAGTTCTTAGGCTCCTCCGTGGAGGGCAAGACGGTTCTCATCATCGACGATATGATCTCCTCCGGCGAGAGCATGCTTGACACCGCCAAGGAGTTAAAGGAGAGAAAGGCGAAGAAGGTCATCGTCTGCTGTACCTTCGGCCTGTTCACCAACGGCCTGGAGAAGTTCGACGAGTTCTACGCCAAGGGCTACATCGACTGCGTGATCACGACCAACTTAAACTACCGCGTACCGGAGCTGTTCACCAAGGACTGGTATGTGGAGGCCGACATGAGCAAGTACATCGCCGCGATCATCAACTCCTTAAACCACAACGCCTCCATCGGAAACAGCTTATCGCCCACCGAGAAGATCCAGAAGATCATCCGGAAGTATAATTCTGAGGGGTATGATTATTACCATACGCTGGTGTAGGTCTGGGGAAGAATATAGAAATACGAAAAGAGGGTGTCCCCTCAAGTCATTTCATGACTTTTGGGACACCCTCCATTTTTTCTTCTGCAAAAAATGCAAATCGTTTTTCTGCCCAGCAGCGCCAGAACTCGTCCGATGCGTTTTTCGGACGGGAGGCCAGCACGGAGTACGGCTTTAAGCCTACGCCATATTTCTGCAGAATAAAGTCCATAAGAGGCAATGGTCCGGCATCACATATCCGGATGTCTTTGCTTCAAGCGCTGGGCCGTATATGTCGTAAGGGGACAGAGTTCCCCGGTGGCGTAAATGGAAGAGCATTTCCGGGCGGGCGATGACGACAAGGCCAACGAACTGCTGCTGCAGGTAAAAGACATACCCGCACCGAATCAGCTTCAATATAAATCCTTCCCGCTGTCTCGCCAACGAGCGGTTCAGTTCATAGTGCTGTCTGTCCTCCTGCGCTCTTGCCGCCTGTTTTCGCATCTGCTGCATCTGATATTCCAGCCGGGAAATTTCGTCGCGGGCTTTTTCCTTCATTTCGTTCTGCCGGTATTCCCGGTAGAGTGCCGTCGTGTAATAGTCATCATCGTCCGTCATTCCCATGAGCCAGCTCTCCTGGTCGGTAAACGGCCCCCTGTTTGCCGCCGCATTCAAAAGCCGTTCCAGTGAATCATTCCGCCTGTCAAAAGCGGCGATCTGTTCCGACAGATGCTCCGAAATGGCAGCCGCTTCCCGCTGCAGGCGGCGATATTCATAGGATTTATCTGTCTCCTGCGGCATGGGACGATGATTTGCGCCGTCCTTTCCCGGTGCGGCAGCACTTTCTTCGCAGCAAAGGATTGCCCGCATGGACAGCGGCGCGTTGAGGTTCGCCTTCATCCGCTTCCGGTCCGCGTGCAGTACAATGTAATCTGACATGGAAAAATACTGCCGCAGTGCATCCATGACGGTGATGGAGCGCCCGGCGCGTGTCAGAAAGCCTCCGGAATGATCTTCAAAATCATCCTGCTCCGAATAAATCCCCTGCGGCATAGACAGGCAGTCCGCAAAAGGCACAGGCAGTTTTTCCGCCTTGTAGTCGATGTCCCACCAATATGCTTTTCCTTCACATTCGGGAATACTCCTGCGTATATCGTTCAATGCCCTGCGCTGCGCCTCATGCTTCTGCTGCAGCGCCTGCAGTGCTTCCAGCTGTCCCGGTGCAGGCGACAGCTGGAAACGCCGGTGCAGAAGCCGCCCCCGCAATTCGGTCACCGCCAGGGCCAGAGCCGCATCTTTCAGCCTGTCCTTACCTTCCGTCATGGTTTAAGTTCCTGGATCCGCCGCATTGCGCCTGCGTCATTCCTGCCGTAGCTTAATTCCAGCAGCTGCAGCAGCTGCGGGAGAACCTTTTCTTCATCCATGGAATAAAAGTCCGCGCCGGCTGCCCGGATTTCCTTTCCCATATCGCTGTTGAATAAATCCGCCAGAAAATGGAGCGCGGACATACAGCCCGAATGCGCGGACAGCCAGATCCACTTCCAACCCGTTCTGCGGGAAGGGTCGGGAAGGACATCGACAAACGGCCCGCCGCCAATCAGATTCACATACCCGAGGACAAAAGCGCTGGTGTCTTTGGTAGACATATAATACATATCCGTCTTCTCAGAAGCAAGCTTTTTCGCATCTTCAATAATTGAATCGCCCCGTTTAATGAGATCGTTCTGCATTGCGCTTCTGTAGCAAAGGCAGGCGGTCGCATAATCAGAAAAACAGGATTCTTGTATCATACAATCTGACTGCTCCTCTGTCGGCTTTTTGAACAATCCGCTTGAACCTGTATCGATTCCCATAAACAGCGGGTACCAGAAATCCACATCGTCCTTGGATGATTTCTCCGGAAGGATATTGTTTTTCCCCACCTCATGCCACTGCAGCATTGCCGCGCCTGTTTTGCGTATATACTCCACGCGCGGGAAGTAATCTTCCTCGGTCCGGAAATTTCCTGCCGATTCCTCAAAGGTTGCATAGAAACTCTCGATCCAGCCGCAGCCCGCTTTCCTGCCTGCCTCCTTCGCTTTCTGATGATAGAGATCGGCCCTGCCCGGATCAAAGGGCATCTTGCAGCTTGCCAGATCGTAGCAAAGGCCAATAAAAGGTATCCCTGCCAGCCGCCAGCCATTTGGCCGAAGCATCCTCCATCGCGGCCATGGTCTTCGCGTTCGGCTTGGACAGCATGGCGATCAGCGCTTTGTCATACGCCTTCTTTTCTGCGGGTTCTTTTGAAAATAATCCCATTGTAAAGTCTCCTTTTTCTTTATTATTCTTCGTCCTCGTCTTCCTCATCAAACAAAGGATTGGCGAGCATACGAGTTCCAAATTCTCTCCCCGCATCTGCCAGCCGTTTAAAATAATGACGGGCTTTTGCGAGATCCTGCTCATACAGGATGCCGTAAAGATACATCTGGCCGAATGCACAGCAGGCTTCTTCGTCATCCTGCTCCCGCAGACGCTTTAACTCCGGTTCCAGCCAGGCTTTCATCTGTTCGCGAAAAAAGCCTGCGCCTGCCTGCTTTCCTCCGCACTGTACTGCGAGCTGGTAAATTCATGGTTCCAGAGTCTCTCCAGCCTCTGAGGCGCGTTTTCATTCTCCATCTCCATCGCCAGCAGGTATTCCTGCAGAGATTTTGCCATGTAGGTTTCATAATCTCTTTGCAGGTACTCCGGCGTTTCGTATACAAGGCCGAGATAGAAATGACCATTAATATGCCCGGCCTTTGCGGCGCGTCCGGCCCAGTATTCCAGCTGCTCCAGCGGCACCTTGCTGTTTGCTGTTTCCGCACGGGCAAAAAGTGTATCGAAAATCGTCGTATAGGCGGAGATAAAGCCGGCGTCCGCCAACTCTGTCATGCGGCGCATCCGTTCCTCCATATCCGGCAGTTCACGGGAGTGCCGCCAATATTCCCGCTTTTCTTCCTCCGACATTTCTGCAACGGATTTTGCAGAAATATATCTTGTTCCCTGACGACGGGCCTGCTCCGCATCGGATATGGATCTGCCTCCAAACAGGTTTTTTAGAAAAGCCATTCCACCAGCCACCTCTTTCCAAAAAGCAATCTGAAATTTCCGTATAAAGCACATCCCTCCTGCGAATCCATGCAGGAATGTGTACTTTTCCGCAGGCATTACCGGCATGGATTTCCGTTCGCCGAATCGTGCAAAATCTCTCGAAAACAGTGTTGCAAGCCGCTCTGATTTGTGGTAGCATTATAAATACTGAGTTGTGCGTATCGATTTACGGAAAAGTACACATTCCCGCAAATCGGGAGACTTATGGATGAGAGGCATTTTCGTAACTCCTTGCTTTATCACGAAAAGTTGACAGCGGCAGACCACACTCCTGTGCCGCCGCAGTCCCCGTGATCTTCCCGGCTTTCCACCGCCGGTAGGCATCGTGATAGTTCTCCGGAAGCGGTCTGGGCGGTCTTCCAAACCGTATTCCCTTTCCCTTTGCTGCCGCAATCCCCTCCGCCTGGCGCTGGCGGATATTCGTTCTCTCATTCTCCGCCACAAAGGAGAGCACCTGCAAAACGATGTCGGCCAGGAATGTCCCCATCAGATCTTTGCCTCTCCGGGTATCCAGCAGGGGCATGTCCAGCACAACAATGTCCACATCCTTTTCCTTGGTGATAATCCGCCACTGCTCCAGTATTTCCTCATAGTTTCTTCCAAGACGGTCGATGCTCCTAACGTAGAGCAGGTCGTCTTTTTTCAGTTTCCGCAGGAGCCGCCTGTATTGAGGGCGCTCAAAATCCTTGCCGCTCTGCTTATCCATATAAATATTCTTCTTGGGCACTCCTGCCTCATGCAGGGCAATAAGCTGCCTGCCCTCGTTCTGTTCCCGCGTGCTGACGCGGATATATCCGTAAGTATTTGACAAACGCATTCCTCCATTTTTACATCATACGGCATCGTGACGACGCCTCACCATTATACCGGCCAAAACGAAAAAGAACACGGAACAGGTGACTTTTTACCTGCTCCATGTCCTTTTTTGTTGCCTCACAAATTACCCAGCTCTTTTATTTCTTCGGTTTCGGCGTCGGCAGTTCTTCATACCTCGCGCGGATCAGGCTCCCGACGCTATGCCTCCGCTTCCATCTCTATGTATTCCCGTCCGTCCTCCGGCGTCCGGCCCGTCTCCTTGAATCCAAGACTCTCATAGCATCTCCTGGCCGCCGCGTTGTCGGAATAGACGCCCAGCGTCACCGTCTGCATCCCCAGAATCTGAAACGCATAGCATAACGCCTGAGAGAGCATCTGACGGCCATAACCTTTTCCCTTGATTTCCGGGTCCACGATGATGTAGCCGAGACGGACGCTGTTCTTCCCATAGTCCGCCAGCCTCATGCAGAAATGCCCCGCCATCTTCCCCTCCTCATCCAGTGCGGTGAAAATCCAGGCATTCTCGTCCCGGTCGAAATCTTCATAGTAGCGTTCCAGCTGATCGCCGGTCAGCGGATAGGTGAACCGCCGCGCTTCCACATGTCCACGGTGCGCGCATCGCGGACCCAGGACGCCAGGGTTGTTCCGTCAGTTTTTTTGTAGGGGCGTAGACGCAGCATAGTGTTACTCCTTCTCTAAAAAAGATTTTCTTCTATAACCTGCTTCTGTCTTTTCTGCAGCAGGTAGTTTCCGATCATTTCAACTGCTCGTCTTCTTCCGCCCCCGCGCTCTCCAGCTCCTTCACCCGTTTCTCCAGCTTCTCCAGCCGCTCCTCATAGCTCATGACCAGATGAAGGATCACAGCCAGCACCAGCGCGTAAAACGCGATGGAAGCCCACGCATTGGAAAAAAGAGCAGATTCAGCCCGCCGAAAAAAGTAAATATGACAAGACCAACCAGGCAGACCAGATAACATGTCAGAAACTGCTTCATATCGTATCCCTCCTACAGCATAATTTTTCCATAGCTCTTCTCCAGGTAGGCGTCCAGCCGGCTCTTAAGCTCCCTGTTTCCTCCCGCGAGAGCTCCGGATCGTCCGCGAGAAGCCGGTCGGCCTCCTCCGACGCGGACTTGAGCACCGCCGCGTCCGTGAAAATATCGGCCAGCTTGAACTCCATGTCCCCGCTCTGGCGCACGCCGAAGATATCCCCCGGCCCGCGAAGCTTCAAATCCTCCGACGCGATGTAGAAGCCGTCGTTGGAGCGGTTTAAGATGTCCAGCCGCTCCATGGTCTCCGGGCGGTCGTTTCCGCTGACCATGATGCAGTAGGACTGATGCCCGCCGCGCCCCACGCGGCCCCGGAGCTGATGGAGCTGGGCCAGGCCGAAGCGCTCGGCGTTCTCAATCATCATCACCGTGGCGTTGGGAACGTTGATGCCCACCTCGATCACCGTGGTGGACACGAGAACCTGGATTTCCCCGGCAGCGAAGCGCTCCATGAGAGCGTTCTTCTCCTTCGGCTTCATCTTGCCGTGCAGATACTCCACACAGATGGACGGCGGCAAATTCCGGCGGAGCGTCTCCGTATAGTCGATGACGTTCTCACCCTCGATCATCTCGCTGGCTTCCACCATGGGACAGATCACGTAGGCCTGGCGGCCGGCGGCCACCTCCTTCGCGATGAATTTGTATGCATTCTCCCGGTAGCCGGTGCCCACCACACAGTTTTTGATGGGCAGGCGGTTGGCGGGCAGCTCGTCGATAACCGAGATGTCCAGATCACCGTAGAGAATGATGGCCAGCGTCCTGGGAATGGGCGTGGCGCTCATCACCAGCACGTGGGGCTCCTCCCCCTTGCTTCCCAGCATCTGCCGCTGGCCGACACCGAACCGGTGCTGCTCGTCGGTGATCACCAGTGCCAGCTTGTCGTAGACCACCTTTTCCTGGATCAGCGCGTGGGTTCCCACGATGATGTCGGCCCGGTGGCTCTCGATGGCCTCGTAGGCCAGGCGTTTTTCCTTCTGGGTCATGGAACCGGTCAGCAAAATCGCCCGCGCCCCGATTCCGTATTCCTCAAACATCTGGATGATGGACTCGAAATGCTGTCTCGCCAGCACCTCCGTCGGCACCATTAAAGCTCCCTGGAAACCGTTCTCCGCGGCGCGCAGGAGCGCCAGCACGGCGATGATGGTTTTTCCCGAGCCACGTCGCCTTGAATCAGCCGGTTCATGATCTTCCGGCCCGCCAGATCTCCATAGACCTCCTTAAGCGCCCGCAGCTGCGCGCCGGTGAGCCGGTAGGGAAGGCTGTGAAGCAGCCGCTTTGCCTCGCCGCACCGGTCCATGACGTATGCGCTTTCCCTGTCCTCCCGCTTCTCCTTCATCCGCCGCACGGCCAGCAGGAACAGGAAAAACTCGTCGAATACCAGCCGCTTTCGCGCGAACAGAAGCTCCTTTTCGTCCTCGGGAAAATGGATGTGCTCCAGCGCATAGTTGTACTCCGCCAGCTGATAGCGGGTGCGGATGGACTCGGGCAGATAGTCTCTCTCCAGCTGACGGTCCATAAGCGCCTGGGTGACCGCCTTCTCGATGGCCTTGTTCCCCCAGCCCCTTCGTCTGCCCGTACACCGGATGCAGGGCCGTCAGAAGTTTTCCGTAATCTGCCGGGCTGTAGACCTCCGGCTGCTCCATGGTGAGGCGTCCGCGCTTTCGCACCACGCGCCCCCGGAAGATGTAGGGAACGCCCGGTTTCAGCGTAGTTTTTAAGTAAGGCATATTGTACCAGGTGAGGGAAACGGCGCCGGAATCATCCCGAAGCGCCGCTGTCACCACCTGCATATGTTTAAAACGCGCCAGGCCGGGAGTCTTCTCCAGCATGCCGGCGCAGGCCGCCACCGTGTCCGGCATAAGCTCCCGCACGGAACCGGCTCCTCAAAGTGGTTGTAGGCCCTGGGATAGTAGTGGAGAAGATCATCCACCGTGTGAATGTCCAGCCGCATAAAAAGCGCCGCCGTCTTCTCCCCACTCCCTTTATGGTCAGAATCGATTTGTCGTTCATCGTTTACTCCGCAGAGATAAGATAATAGTAGATGGGCTGCCCGCCGTACTGCAGATCGATCTCGCAGCCGGCAAACTCATCCTTTATTTCCGCAAGAAGGGCATTCGCGTCCTCCTCGCTGACATCGCTTCCGTAGTAGACGCTGATAAGCTCCGTCTCCCCGTCCACGATGGCCCGCACGGCGTCCATGGCCGCAGCCGGAACCGTCTTTCCCACCGCCAGGATCCCGGAATCCCCCAGCGCCATGATATCGCCCTCGTGGATCTCCATGCCGTCGATGACGGTGCTGCGCACCGCGTAGGTCACCTGCCCGGTTCTCACGCGCCCCATCTCCTCCGTCATGGCCTCCAGATTCTCCTGGGCGGACACGTCGGGCACAAAGCTTATGAGCGCCGCGATGCCCTGGGGCACGGTCTTAGACGGAACCACGATGATCTCCTTGTCCTTCACCAGCGCCTTCGCCTGCTCCGCCGCCAGGATGATGTTCTTATTGTTCGGCAGAATGAACACGTGCTCCGCGTTCACCTGCTCGATGGCGTTTAACATGTCCTCGGTGCTGGGGTTCATGGTCTGGCCGCCCTCGATCAGGCAGTCGGCTCCCAGGCCCTTAAAAATCTCGCCCAGGCCGTCGCCCACGGAGACAGCGATGAATCCGTACTCTTTTCCGGGCTCTCTGCTCTCTGCCTTCTTCTGTCCCGCGGCCTTCTGCTCTGCCGCAATCCGCCCGGCGTCCTTAATCAGCCGTTCCTCGTGCTCCTCCCGCATGTTGTCGATCTTCATCCGGGACAGGGAGCCGTAGGTCAGCGCCTTCTGGATCGCCAGTCCGGGATCGTTGGTGTGCACGTGGACCTTCACCACGCCGTCGTCGGAGACCACCACGATGGAGTCGCCGATGGACTCCAGATACGCCTTGAAGTGAAGCTCCTCCGCGTCGTCGTAGTTCTTCTCCACATTGATGATAAACTCCGTGCAGTAGCCGTACCGGATATCGGCGGCAGCCGGTGTGCCCGGCCTGTCCGCGGTCCGGACAGACGGCGCGGCGGCGGGGATCTCCACATCCGCCTGGATCTCATTTCCCAGAAGCCCCTCGAAGGCCCCCTTCACCACCTGCATCAGTCCCTGGCCGCCGGAGTCCACCACGCCGGCCTGCTTTAAGACCGGCAGCATCTCCGGCGTCTGGCTCAGCACGTAGTCCCCGTACTCGATGACTGCCCGGCAGAACTCCACGATGTCCTCGGTCTGGCTCACCAGCTCCACGGCCTTGTCGGACATTCCCTTGGCCACCGTGAGGATCGTCCCCTCCTTCGGCTTCATGACTGCCTTGTAGGCGGTCTCTGTGGCCCTCACCGCAGCGTTGGCCAGCGTCACGGTGTTGATCTCCTCCACGGTCTTGATCTCCTTCGTAAAGCCCCGGAACAGCTGGGACAGAATCACGCCGGAATTTCCCCGCGCGCCCCGCAGGAGCCGGACGAGATGGCCCTGGCAAGACTTTCCATGGTGGGCTCCTCCACGGCGGCCACCTCGCGGGCGGCGGCATGATGGTCATGGTCATGTTGGTTCCCGTGTCGCCGTCCGGCACAGGGAACACGTTCAGCTCGTTGATCCACTCCTTTTTCACTTCAAGATTCCTGGCTCCGTTCAGAAACGCCTGCTTAAGCGTCACAGCGTCAACCGTCTTCATCATAACAGGCTGCGTCCTCCTTAATCTATCACTCGTACACCTTCCACATAGATGTTTATTTTCTCCACATCCATGCCGGTAAATTCCTCTACCTTGTATTTCACGCTGGAAATCAGATTGTCAGCCACGGTAGAGATGCTGACTCCGTAAGAGACGATCACATGAAAATCGATGCTCAGCCGGTTGTCCTTGATCACCACGTTGATCCCGTGGGTCAGACTCTCCCGCTCAAAAGCTTCACAAGCCCGTCCTTCATGTTGACGGCGGCCATTCCCACGATACCGAAGCACTCCACGGCGGTGGTTCCCGCATACAGGGCGATGACGTCGGGATCGATCCGGATCTCGCCCAGTTTGTTGCTGATACGACCTCTCATATCCTAGCCTCCATTCTTTTTAATTTCTTCCATATACTGTATCCTGTACTATCCTTTACTATATCATAAATTCACTCCCGGCGGAAGTCTTAGTCGGATATTTCGGATATTATGGAAAATAATATGCAAAAAAGTAACATTTTTTCAAATATCGCTTGCAAAATCATGTCCTATCTGTTATCATACATGTGTTGTGGGTTTTTATACATAAGACCCAATGAGGTATAAGGAGGTGCAATCATGGCTAAATGTGCAATCTGTGAAAAAGCTGCTCACTTCGGTAATGCAGTCAGCCATTCCCATAGAAGATCCAACAAAATGTGGAAGGCAAACGTTAAATCTGTTAAGGTTAAGACCAACGGCGGTTCCCAGAAGATGTATGTATGTACTTCTTGCCTGCGTTCTGGTTTAGTTGAGAGAGCTTAATTGATTTTGAATTAAAAGCTCCGGATCTTTGCGATTCGGAGCTTTATTTTTGTCTGATTCCAATTATTTACAGCAAAAGAGATGGTACCCCAGGAACAGAATCCCCAAATCCGCGCAGACCCAGAGGAAATTCTTGGGGAATATGAGCACCAGGGTCATTCCCACCCCGGTGCAGAAAAGCATCAGCCCGCACAGACGCCTCATCGCATCCTCCCGGAAACTAAGGGTATAGTCTATGATATGCGGGCCGGGCCCTTTCTATGCCTCCTGGTCCCCGGTTCTGGACTCGCAGGCGGCGGCCACTTCCTTCGCCGTCTTCACGGTCTCCTCAGACACCTCCTGGCCGTGCCCGCCGGCAAATTTGTTGACAAAGTCGGGAACCATATCCAGCACCTTCGTCACGGCATCCTGGTGCTTGATGTTCACCAGCTTGGTCACCCCGTTCTGGATCACCAGTACCGCGCTGGGCTCATCTTCGCGCTCATGCCTCCGGCCCCGCTGTTCTTGGCGGTCTGGGCAAATGCCCCGGCGGCCATGCCGCAGGTCACGTCCACTAACGGCAGGATGATGGTGTCTCCCACCTTCACCGCCTCTCCCACCACGGTCTTCGTGGTGATGAAATTGTCCATTCCCCTAAACAGCGCCTCCACCGTCGATGAAAATTGATTGTCTGCCATATGCTCCTCCTTCTGACTATTTATCCAGAAATGCCTTTAAAAAGGCCCTCGTCTTTTTGTTAAGCAAAATTCTCACGGCCGCCGCGGCCAGATGAATCATCCGCAGCCTTCCCTTGAATCTCCCTCCGCCTCGAAGACAGCCCGGTCAAACGCCGGTTCCACCGAGAGCTGCCGCCGTACAGGGATAGAGCCAGCTCATATACATGAGGATCTTTCCCGTCATGCAGGGGTCGTCGGCTCCGAACAGGATCCGCCCCGACGCCTTCTTCGGGAGAAAATGCCCAAGCAGTATTTTAAGCCTCCTCCACAGGAAGCCGACCGCCTCCCGGGTGTCCGGTTCTCAAGAAACGCCGTCAGCTCCTCCTTCTGCTTCAGCAGGCGCTTCACGGAGGCAATTAAATGCCGCGCGGTCTCGGACAACCGCTTAAAAACGCCCGGATCCGGTCAAGGAGTTTCCCTGGACGGGAACTCTCCTCCCCGCCCGCTCCATGCTCCGCGCCTCCGGAGAGCTCCTGGGCGCTCAGCTCCGGCTCCGGGGCCGGGGAAAATTCCGGACTTTCCTCCGGCTCCGGCGCGGTCCGGGACTGTCCGCTTTCCTCTCCCGCCTGCTTTTTATTCTTCCTCCGCCGCCGTTTTTATGACGGCCGCGCCCTTTTTCCGCCCGTTCCTTCTTCTCTCCGCCGCCCAGAAGATCAAACAGCGGAATGCCGAAGAGACGCAGCTTCGCCGACGCCTCCCCGTCATAGGAAACGCTTAGGGAGATGAGACCCCAGAGCCAGCGCACGCGCCCTCTCCCCCTGGGAACCTTCCCGATGAAGCTTCCCTGTCCCTCGTAGCCCAGGGGCACAAACAGGACGATGAGAAGGAAAAGGAGCAGAAGTCCCAGAAGAACCAGCAGGCCGATTCCCAATATTTTTAATATCAACAGCAACATGTGAAGCATCTTGTCACGCCCTACCGATTCTGTTTTTCCAGAAAGACGGAAACGTCAAAGCCTCCTGTCTCCCTGTAGACCTGACTGATGATCCGCCCGGCCAGCTCCACGGCGTCGTCGTAGTCCGCGCCGATGCCCAGAATGAAAAATTCCCGGTCTCTGTAGCAGGGCTTTTTCATCTCCCCGCCGGATAGATGTCCAGGAGATTCCTCTCCCCCACCGCCGGCGTGATCACGTGGGTTCCGTGCATGGGGCGGCCCAGGCGGAGGCGCTGGATGATCCGGAAACGCTTCTCCCCCGCCCGCGCGCCCATGTAGAGCGGCTTATGCCAATGGATTTTCATTGCAATCAGTCTTTCTTATAATTCTTTATGATGGAGCGCCGCAGAAGGTCTAAGGCCTTCACCACGGCCTGTTCGCGGATCTTTGCGCGGTTTCCCTTAAATCTATATTCTTCCACGCGCACGTCGTCCTGCAGATAGCAGGCGATGTAGACTAAGCCCACCGGCTTTTCCGGCGTGCCTCCGTCGGGGCCGGCGATGCCGGTGATGGCGATGCAGATGTCCGCGTCGGTGGCGAACACGCCGCCCTTGGCCATCTCCTTGGCCGTCTGCTCGCTGACTGCGCCGTACTTTTTGAGCGTGGCTTTATTCACATCCAGAATCTTCCGCTTGGCCTTGTTGGAATAGGTGATGAAGCCCTCGCGGAACACGTCGGAGACACCGGGCACATTGACCAGGCGGGCCGCCAGCATTCCTCCGGTGCAGGACTCGGCTGTGGTCACAGTGAGCTCGTATTTCTTTAAAAGCTTCACCACGGCGTCCTGCAGCGACTCGTCCTCATCCTCCGTGTAGACCGCGTCGCCGAAGCGCCTGCGGATCTCCTTGACCACCGGTTTTAAGAGCTTTCCTGCCTCCTCGTCGCTGGCCGCCTTGGCCGTCACACGAAGGTGCACCTCGCCGGTCTTGGCGTAGGTGGCCAGGGTCGGGTTCTTCTGCCCGTCGATGAGATCCAGAACCATCTCCTCCACCTTGCTCTCGCCGTAGCCGCAGATCTTCACCATGCGGGAGCGGATCACCTCGGGCTGGAGCTTCTGAAGATACGGCATCACCTGCCCGGTAAACATGGGGCAGAGCTCGTCCGGCGGGCCCGGGAGCAGGATCACGGTCTTTCCGTTCTTCTCGATGATAAGGCCGGGGGCCGTGCCGTTCTGGTTGTCCAGGATCGTGGCTCCCACGGGAACCAGGGCCTGTTTCCAGTTGCTCTCGGGCACGTCCTTCTTGATGCTGTTCTTGAACCGCTCCTCCAGACGTTTCTTCGTGTGGGGATCCTCCACCAGGGAGCAGTCCATGACGGCAGCACAGACCTCCTTGGTGATGTCGTCCTCGGTGGGCCCCAGGCCGCCGCTTAAGATGATGATGTCTGCACGGCGGATAGCGGTTCTTATGGTATCCTTCAGCCTCTCCTCATTGTCGCCCACCACCGACTGGTGGTACATGGAGAGCCCCAGAAGGGCGCATTTCTCCGCAAGAAACTGGGTGTTGGTATTCACAATATTCCCGAGCAGCAGCTCGGTCCCCACAGATATCAGTTCTACTACCATGATCACATACTCCCTTCCGTAAGTACCTTATGATTTTTTGCAATATAGTCGATCAGCGAGATGACCGTCAGCGCCAGCGCCACCCAGACGCACAGCTGCGCCGCCAGGTCAAGCGCCGGGATCTTCACGATCAGCAGAATCACCGCGATCATCTGAAACGTGGTCTTGAATTTCCCCCACATGCTGGCCGCGATGACGATGCCGTTGTCGGAGGCCACCAGGCGAAAGCCGCTGATGATAAACTCACGGCTGATGATGATAATGACCATCCAGGCCGGAAGCTGCTTTAATTCCACCAGGCAGATGAGGGCGGAGCAGACTAAAAGCTTATCCGCCAGCGGATCCATGAACTTTCCAAAATTGGTGACCAGGTTGTACTTTCTGGCAATCTTTCCGTCCAGCATGTCCGTCAGGCTGGCCACGATGAAGATGGCCGCGGATATGAAACGGTACGTCGTGTTCTCTCCGCCCTGGGCCAGCAGGAACCAGACGAAGAACGGGATCATGATGACCCGCAGTATGGTTAATTTATTCGGCAGATTCATTCTATCAGCTCTCCTATCAGATCATAGTCCTGGCGCCGGTCACTCTGACACGGCAGAAATCGCCGGTCATCAGCTCCGCGTCCGCGTACACGAAAATCAGACCGTCCACGTCGGGGGCGTCCATGTAGGTGCGGCCCACGAACACATTTTCATCGGCCACCTTGCCTTCGATCATCACCTCCACGACGGAACCCACCTTCCGTTCCGCCTTGTCGAAGGCCACCTCCTGCTGGATCTCCATCAGCTCGTCGCGGCGTTTCTCCTTGAGCTGCTGGGGCACCTGGTATTCAAAGGATGCCGCCGGGGTATCCTCCTCCGCCGAGTAGGCGAAGACACCCAGACGGTCAAACTCCATCTCGTCCACGAACTGGCAGAGAATCTCGTGATCCTCCTCCGTCTCGCCGGGGAACCCGGAAATCAGCGTGGTGCGGAGCGCAATGTCCGGAATCCGCGCCCGCAGCTTTCCGATCATGGCCTTAAGCTCCTCCTGGTTTGTCTTTCTGGCCATGCGCTTTAAGATACGGTCGCTGGCGTGCTGGATCGGGATGTCCAGGTAGTGACAGACCTTCTCCTCTGTGGCGATGGTCTCGATGAGCTCGTCGGTGATCTCCTCCGGGTAGCAGTACTGGATGCGGATCCACTGGATGCCGTCCACGGCCGCCAGCCGCCGTAAAAGCTCCGGAAGGGACTTCCTTCCGTAAAGGTCCACGCCGTAGAGCGTGGTCTCCTGGGCCACTAAAATCAGCTCCTTCACGCCCTGCTCCGCCAGATTCCCGGCCTCGGCCACCAGCTCCTCCATGGGGAAGCTCCGGTAGGAGCCGCGGAGGCTGGGGATGATGCAGTAGGTGCAGCGCTTGTCGCAGCCCTCCGCAATCTTTAAGAAGGCGTAATGCCCGCCGGTGGTCACGAAGCGCTTCGCCTCCACCCTCGGAAGGCGGTCCAGGGGCTCGAAGCGGGAGACGTGCTGTCCCTCCAGGGCCCGGTCGATGACCTCCGCGATCTCGTCGATGCCGGCGGTCCCTAAAATCCCGTCCACCTCGGGGATCTCGTCCAGAATCTCCTGCTTGTAGCGCTGGGCCAGACAGCCGGTGACGATGAGCGCCTTTAAGCGCCCCTGCTTCTTTAACTCCGCCATCTCCAGGATCGTGTTCACGCTCTCCTCCTTGCGTCGCCGATGAAACAGCAGGTGTTAATGAGAATGATGTCGGCCTCCTGCTCGTCGGAGGTGAAGGAGTAGCCCTTCTGGTTTAAGAGCCCCAGCATCATCTCGGAGTCCACCAGGTTCTTGTCGCAGCCCAGTGAAATACAAAGTACATTCATTCGCAGTGTTTCTCCTTAATTTTTCTGTCAAATTCTCATAGTATAGCATTAAAGCCATCTCGATGCATTGAGACGGCTTCATGAATTAGCAGTTGATTTCCTCCTCAGCAATGTCTTCTTCGCTGACGATCTTCACTTTTCCCTGATACAGCTCGTCGATGGCCGTGGAAAGGGGCTTTCTGCCGCCTGCCGCTACCGCCGCGTCCTCGCCAGCGATCAGCTGTCTGGCTCTCTTGGCGGTGGCGATGACGATGGAATAACGGCTCTGGACCACCGGCTGCTCGCCCGGCTCCACCTCGCTGTTTACTACTTCGATTAAGTCACTGTAGGACGGATGTAACATCTTAAAAATCTCCTTTCAACCTTTAAAACTGATTCATTTCCTGCCGGATTTTTTCTATAAATTCCAGATTCTCCGACGCCCGGCAGTGCTGGGACTGGATGAGCGCATGCAGTCTGGCTGCGCACTCGTTCACATCGTCGTTGACGATGATGTAGTCGTATTTCTCGATCCCCACGGCCTCCTCGGCGGCACGCTTAAGGCGCGCATCGATGATGCTTAAGGCTCGGTGCCCCGCCCGATCAGGCGGCGTTTCAGCTCCCCGGCGCTGGGCGGCATCACGAAGACGAGCACCGCCTCCGGAAACTTCTCCTTCACCTTTAAGGCTCCCTGGATCTCAATCTCCAGGATCACGTCCTTCCCGGCGTCCATGTTGCCGAGCACGTAGTCCTTCGGGGTCCCGTAATAGTTGCCCACGTACTGGGCATACTCGATGAGCGCATCCTCCTCAATCATACGGAGGAACTCTTCCCTGCTCTTAAAAAAATACTCCCGGCCTTCCGCCTCCCCTTCCCTCGGGGCGCGGGTGGTGGCCGATATGGACAGAGCGTAATTGTCGTACTGATCAAGCAGGGCCTTCATAAGCGTGCCCTTGCCCGCCCCGGAAAATCCCGAGACAACCACTAAAACTCCCTTTTTACTCATACAATCACTCCGTCTACTCAATATTCTGTATCTGCTCCCGGACCTTCTCGATCTCGGTCTTGAGCGCGATGGCCCGGTCTGAGATCTCCAGGTCATTGGCCTTCGAGAGGATGGTGTTGGCCTCCCGGTTCATCTCCTGGGCGATGAAGTCCAGCTTCCGGCCGATGCTGCCGCCGGCCATGAGCTCCGCCCGGGTGCTCTCGATGTGGCTGCGAAGGCGCACGGTCTCCTCGTCCACACAGATCTTGTCGGCGAAAATGGTCACCTCGGTGAGAATGCGGCTCTCCTCCACGGAGGCGCTCTCCAAAAGCTCCTTCACCTTGGACTCCAGTTTCTCCCGGTACTCGGCGATGACCTTCGGCGAGCGCTCCTCCACATAGGAGACCAGCTCGGTCATGCTGTCCAGCTTTCCGAGAAGATCCGCCTTTAAGTTCTCGCCCTCGGCCTTCCGGGTCTCGACGAAGCGCTCCGCCGCCTCCCTTAAGGCGGTCTCCAGCACCTTCCACATCTTGTCCTCGTCCTCGGGCTCCTGCTCCATGGTAAGAACCTCCGGGCACCGGGACAGCGCGGAAACCTTCACATCGTTCTCGATGCCGAACTGCTCCGCCATCTCCTTAAAGGCCTGCATGTACTCGGCGGCCAGCTGGCGGTTATATCTCAGGGAAACATTTCCCTCGGTGTAGTCCTCGTAGCTGATAAATAAATCTACTTTTCCTCTCTGTATGTAGCCTTTCAGCAGATTCCGGATCGCCGCCTCGAAATAATTAAACTTTTTCGGCATCTTGATGCCAAGGTCCAGATATCTGTGATTGACTGATTTCATCTCCACCGATATCTTGCATTCATCGGTCACAATCTCGCTGCGTCCAAAACCTGTCATACTCTTAAGCATTGCCAGAGCCTCTCTTTCCCATAGATAAATAACATTATAATTCATAATAAATGGCAAGTCAACCCTCCGGCCAGGGTATTCCTTTGTCCGGGAATCCATGATATACTACTAGATACGAAATGACAGGAGGTTTTATCATATGGCATTTGACGGAATCATGATCGCCGGCCTTGCGAAGGAGTTAAACGACGCTCTGACCGGCGGGCGCATCACCAAAATCGCACAGCCGGAGAAGGACGAGCTTCTCTTCACCATAAAAAACTACAGGGATACTTACCGGCTTTTACTGTCGGCAAACCCGGGGCTTCCCCTCATCTATCTCACGGAGTCCAGCAAGCAGAGCCCCATGACCGCGCCGAACTTCTGCATGCTCTTAAGAAAGCACATCGGCGGCGGGCGCATCCTTTCGGTCTCCCAGCCGGGGCTGGAGCGCATCATCCACCTGGAGATCGAGCACCTGGACGAAATGGGCGATCTGTGCCGCAAACGGCTCATCGTGGAGATGATGGGCAAGCACAGCAATATCATTTTCGTGGACGGGGAAGACAGGATCATCGACAGCATCCGCCACGTATCGGCGCAGCTGAGCTCCGTCCGGGAGGTGCTTCCGGGGCGGACGTATTTTATCCCGCAGACTGTGGAGAAATTCGACCCCTTCTCCGTGACGGAGGAGGAGTTTTCCGGATTTTTAAAATCCTCATCCGCGCCGGCCTCCCAAACGCTCTACACCCATCTCACAGGCATCAGCCCCATCATGGCCGAGGAGCTCTGCCACATGGCCTCCGTGGACGCCGACCGCTCCGCCAGCATGATGCCGGAGGCGGAAATAACCCATCTGCACCGCATGTTTACCCTGGTGATGGACGACGTGCGGGCGGGACATTTTTCCCCGGTCATGATTCTGGAGAATCAGACGCCGGTGGAGTTTTCGGCGCTGCCCCTCTCCTGCTTCGAGGGCGGAAACTATGAGCATGTGAGCTACGATTCCGTAAGCCGGCTTTTAGAGGACTACTACGCGTCGAAAAATACGGTGTCCCGCATCCGGCAGAAATCGGTGGACTTACGGAAGATCGTGCAGACGGCGCTGGAGAGAAATTATAAGAAGTACGATTTGCAGCTGAAGCAGCTGAAGGACACGGAAAAGCGGGAGAAATACCGGATCTACGGGGAGCTTTTGAACACCTACGGCTATGAGCTGACCGGCGGGGAGAAGGAATTTACCTGCTTTAACTACTACACCAACGAGGATATAAAGATCCCGCTGGACCCGCAGCTGACGGCGAAGGAGAACGCGCAGAAGCATTTTGACAGGTACAATAAATTAAAGCGGACCTACGAGGCTCTGAGCAAGCTGACAGAGGAGACCGCAGCCCAGATTGAGCATCTGGAGTCCATCAGCGCGGCCCTGGACATCGCGCTTAAGGAGGAGGACTTAACCCAGATCAAGGAGGAGCTGCAGGAGTTCGGCTACATCAAAAAGCGCGGCCCCGGCCAGAAGAAGGCCCGCGTGACCAGCCGCCCCTTCCACTATATCTCCTCCGACGGGTTCCACATCTATGTGGGAAAAACAATTACCAGAACGAGGAGGTTTCCTTCAAGATCGCCGGGAGCGACGACTGGTGGTTCCACGCCAAGGGAATCCCCGGCTCCCACGTGATTGTGAAATCTGAGGGAAAGGAGCTCCCCGACCGGGTATTTGAGGAGGCCGGCGCGCTGGCGGCCTACTACTCCAAGGGGAGGAACAGCGAGAAGGTGGAGGTGGATTACCTACAGCGCAGAGGCCTCAAAAAGGTGACGGGCGGCGCGCCGGGGTTTGTGATCTACCACTCCAATTATTCGCTGATGGCGGTGCCGAGATTGGAGCTTAAGGAGGCGGATGGGTAATATATGTAATCAAAAAGTCCTGTGGAAAGAGATTTCTCCCACAGGACTTTTTTAATGATGATTATTGACAGTTTCTACTCCTCGAACAGCTTCTCCACCATCCGATACCCCTCGTCCACCATCACGCCGGTGCCGGCGCAGTCTCCTCATTGTAGGTAAGCCCGCAGCCCACGTCCTTCCTGCTGTCGTAGAGCAGATAGGGAATGGGGTCCGCCACGTGGGTGCGCACGCGGATGGGGGTAGGATGATCCGGCATGATCAGCATGCGGTACGGCTCGCCGGAGGCGTCAAGCGCCTGGCAGGCCGGGCCGATGAGCCTCTGATCCAGATACTCGATGGCCGCCACCTTGTTCTCCACGCTGCCCTGGTGCCCCATCTCGTCGGGGGCCTCCACATGCACGTAGACAAAATCGTGGCCCTCCTCCAGAAGCGCCCGGACGGCCGCCTGGGCCTTGCCCTCGTAGTTGGTGTGAAGGGAACCGTCGGCGCCCTCCACGGAAATGTTGGTCATCCCGGCGCCCACGGCGATTCCTTTCAGAAGGTCCACCGCGGAGATCATGGCTCCCTTTTTTCCGTTTTTCTCCTCGAAGGAGTCCAGGGCCGGCCGGGTTCCGGCTCCCCAGAACCACAGAGAATTGGCCTTGTGAAGGCCGCGCCGTTCGCGGTCTATGTTCACCGGATGTTTATCCAGAATCTCATAGCTTCTCTCCATCATGTCCCGCAGCACCGGGTCCTCCGGCAGATACTCTCCGATGGTCTTTCCCAGGATGTCGTGAGGCGGCGTCAGCTCCTCCACGCGGCCCTCTGACCACAGAAGCAGATGGCGGTAGCTGGTGCCCACAAAGAAACGGTACGTGTCATTCTCAAACACGGGACGCACGGCCTCGATGAGCTTCGCAGCCTCCCCGGTGGTGATTTCCCCGGAGCTGTGATCCAGAATTTTTTTATCTGCGTAAGCCGTCTCCCCGTCGGTCAGCGTCACCAGGTTGCAGCGCAGCGCCACATCGCTGTCCTTCATCTCGGCGCCGATGCTCAGGGCCTCTAACGGAGAACGGCCGGTGTAGTATTTTCTCGGATTGTAGCCCAGCACGGATAAGTTGGCGGTGTCGCTGCCGGGACTCATGCCCTCGGGAACGGTGCGCACCATGCCAAGCTCCGCCCGCGCAGCCAGGCGGTCCATATTGGGCGTATCCGCATATGCCAGGGGAGTCTTCCCGCCCAGCGATTCGATGGGCTCGTCGGCCATGCCGTCGCCCAGAATAATCAAATATTTCATATCCGTACTCCTAGCGGATCTCGGTCATGCCGCCCATGTAGGGACGAAGCACCTCCGGAATGCGGACGGAGCCGTCCGCCTGCAGGTTGTTCTCCAGGAATGCGATGAGCATTCTCGGCGGAGCCACCACGGTGTTATTTAAGGTGTGGGCGAAATATTTTCCGTCCGCGCCGTTGACGCGGATTTTCAGACGGCGGGCCTGGGCATCGCCTAAGTTGGAGCAGCTTCCCACCTCAAAATACTTCTTCTGTCTCGGGGACCATGCCTCCACGTCCACCGACTTCACCTTGAGATCGGCCAGGTCGCCGGAACAGCACTCCAGCGTGCGCACCGGAATATCCATGGAGCGGAACAGATCGACGGTGTTCTGCCACAGCTTATCGAACCACATGGGGCTCTCCTCCGGCCTGCAGACCACGATCATCTCCTGCTTCTCAAACTGATGGATACGGTACACGCCTCTCTCCTCCAGACCGTGGGCGCCCTTCTCCTTTCTGAAGCAGGGGGAATAGCTGGTCAGCGTCTGCGGAAGCTTCTCCTCCGGAATGATGGTGTCGATGAATTTACCGATCATGGAGTGCTCGCTGGTTCCGATGAGGTAGAGATCCTCGCCCTCGATCTTATACATCATGGCGTCCATCTCGGCGAAGCTCATCACGCCGGTCACCACGTCGCTGCGGATCATAAACGGCGGCACGCAGTAGGTGAAGCCGCGGTTGATCATAAAGTCTCTCGCGTAGGAAATCACGGCGGAGTGAAGTCTCGCGATGTCACCCATCAGGTAGTAAAAGCCGTTGCCTGCCACCCGTCTGGCGCTGTCTAAATCGATGCCGTTAAAGCGCTCCATGATGTCGGTGTGGTACGGGATCTCGAAATCCGGAACCACCGGCTCGCCGTACTTCTGCACCTCCACGTTCTCGCTGTCGTCCTTTCCGATGGGGACGCTGGGATCGATGATGTTGGGAATGGTCATCATGATCTTTTTGATCTTCTCCTGAAGATCCTTCTCCTGCTCCTCCAGCTCGGCAAGGCGGGCGGAGTCCTGGTTCACCTTCTGCTTTAAGCTCTCGGCCTCCTCCTTCCTGCCCTGTCCCATCAGAGCGCCGATCTGCTTGGAGATCTTGTTGCGGTCGGCTCTTAAATTATCGGCCTCCGCCTTGGCGCTGCGGCTTCTGGCATCCAGCTCGATGACCTCGTCCACCAGCGGCAGCTTGGCGTCCTGGAATTTATTCCGGATGTTCTGCTTGACAATCTCGGGATTCTCTCTCACAAACCTTAAATCTAACATGATTTCCTCCTAAAGTTCCTGTATTTTCATAAATTCTTAATTCTGCCGTTGATTATACTACATATTTCCAAAGAATAAAAGCCCCAAATCCTATCGCATCAGAAACGACAGACATTCCTCGAAGCACACGCCGTCCGGAATGGGGATCTCCAGCTCCTCCGAGCGCTGGATGCATTTTTTCACGAAGGTTCCGGCTTTCCGGCAGGCCTCCTCGATTGTCTGCCCGCGGACCACCGACGCGCCCACCACCGACGCGAAGATGTCCCCCGGTGCCCGGCCGCTCATGCCCCACCCGCCGGGTGGAGAGGAACACAGGCTCCTTTCCCTGCTCGTGCACCAGGTTTAAAATGCGGTTCTCCCGCACGATCCCCGTGATGATCACCGCCCTCGGCCCCATGAGAAGAATCTTATAGGAGAGGTCCGTGAGCGCCCTGCGGCTGAAATTCTCGCTGTAAACCGTCTCCGTCAGAAGGCAGGCCTCGGTGACGTTGGGCGTCACGATGCCGGCGTACTGCACCAGCTCCTTCATCTCCTCGCACATCTGCGGGGTGTAGGTGGCGTAGGCCTCGCCGTGGTCGCCCATGATGGGATCCACTAAAACAACCGTGTTCTCCCTCTTGAAATACCGAATGAAATCCGTGACGATCTCGATCTGCTCTCTGGACCCCAGAAACCCGGTCATGATCCCGTCAAAGGAGAAGCCCAGCTTCTTCCACTGCTCGATGTAGCCGGGCATCCGGTCGGTGTAATCGTCAAAAAACAGCTCGGATACCCCGTGTGGTTGGACAGGATGGACGTGGGGACCGGGCAGCACTGCACCTTCATGGCGCTGATAACAGGAATAGCCACTGTTAAAGAACAGCGGCCATATCCCGAAAGATCATTGATCATTGCAATTTTCTTCTGTCTTGCAGATTCCATAGATGTCTCCTTAGCGGATGTGGAAGAAAAGTCCCGTGCGCTTTAATATGGGCCGGATGGCCGAATAGACGGCCACCACCACCACGGTGCCCGCGACGGCGTTTATAAAGGTCACGCCGGCCGCCAGGGTGCTCATGATCTTTGCGGCGGAGGATTCCACTCCCAGAACGTAATTTTTATAAAAATATCCGAACACCGGATCGGCGATCACGTTGAAGCCCAGACTCACCGCCGACGCGATGAGGCTCCAGCGGAAAATATATCCCGCGTCGTGGTCGTCGGTGATCTTCGCCACGCGGTGGGCGATGAACCCGGCGATGAGGCCGATCAGGAATTTCAGTATAAAGGTCTTCGGGGCGCTGGTCACGTAGGCCGGATCCATCAGATCTGCGATGGTCATGCCCAGAGCTCCCGCCACGCCGCCGTAGGTGCCGCCGAGAAGCAGGGCCGCCAGCACGCAGAACGCATTTCCCACATGCAGGGCCACCATGTCGCCGCCGATGGTGGGAATCGGGATCTTCACATAGGTGAAGGCCACGTAGCAGAGGGCTGCCATCAGCCCGGTTACCGCCAGTTTAAATACTTTTTCATTCTCTTTCTGGATCATATCCTGTCACTCCTTCGATGTGTTATGTATTATGCCCCAAATCATAACACGCAAGTGGCTGGTGCAAAATATCCAGTTTGTGTTTTTTTGTCCAGTCCAGTTTTTAATCTCTGGACTCGATGCAGATGAGGATTCCCTCGTCGAAGGTGATGACCGCCTCCTCCTCCTCGATCTCGTTGCTGGTGGTGAGGCTGGGGCCGATGACGATATCCCGGCTGGTCAGCGGATATTTAAAGCCCCTAAGCGTAATTCCCTTCACCTGCTCCGTCAGCGGCAGGAAGGAGATGTATTTCCCGAAGCACTGGGATTTCTTGAAGGTACGCCCTTTATCCATCAGAAAATCCGGTTCTTCTCGTCCGCCAGCACCGCGGACACGCCGCGGTTCAGGCATGGAAGCAGGCAGTGGATGTTGGAGATGGTGTGATCCATGCGGCCGCCGGTGGCCCCGATGACGTCGATGGCCCCGCAGCCTCATTCATGGCCGTGAGGAATGCCAGCTCCGTGTCGGTCTCGTCCTTCTCCGGCTTGTGGATATCCCACTCGATGCCCTTCTGACCGTTAAACCAGGCGAACACCTCATGTTTCACGGTGTCGAAATCTCCCACCGCCGCCGTGGGCGTAAGCCCCAGGCCGAGGGCTGTCTCCAGCCCCGCGTCCACGGCGATGATGCAGTCGTAGGTGCGGCCCTTTAAAAATTCCGCCGCAAATTTCCGGTCCACCGGGCCGCCGCTGATGATCAGACAGGTTTTCATCGGTCATACTCCTTAAATATATCCAGAAAGGCCCTCGTGTTGGCCGCGCAGTCGCCCTTAAACACTGCAGAGCCGGCCACGATGATATTGGCCCCCGCCCCGATCACCTGGCGCACATTGCCGAGGGTCACGCCGCCGTCCACCTGGATGTCGGTGGAAAGGCCGCGGCGGTCACACTCGGCACGGAGCTCCTTTATCTTCTCCAGCGTGTAGGGGATGAACTTCTGCCCGCCGAAGCCGGGATTCACGGACATGATGAGCACCATGTCCACCTGGTCCAGAATGCAGGACAGGGTGGAAACCGGCGTGGCAGGATTTAAAGCCACCCCGGCCTTTAAGCCCGCCTCCTTAATCTGATTGACGGTCCGGTCCAGGTGCACGCAGGCCTCCTGGTGGACGCAGATCAAGTCCGCGCCGGCCTTCTTCATGGCCTCCACGTAGCGTCCCGGCTCCTCCACCATCATGTGGACGTCGAACACTTTGTCCGTCACCGGGCGCAGGCTCTCGATCACCGGCATCCCGAACGAAATGCTGGGCACAAATGCGCCGTCCATCACGTCCAGATGGATGTATTCGGCGCCCGCCTCCGCCACCTGGCGAACCTCCTCCCCAGTCTCTTAAATCCGCTCCCAGAATCGAGGGTGCTAAACGTATCATCTTCCATATCTCCTTTTTATTTTTCAGTTCGTCGTAGAGAAGCAGGTAATTCTCATACCTGCTTTTATCGATGGTTCCGGCCGCCACGGCCTCCTTGACGCCGCAGATCTTCTCGCCCACATGGACGCAGCCCAGGAAGCGGCAGTCCTCCTCATGCCTGGCAAACTCGGGAAAGCAGTCCTTTAACTCCTCCGGCTCCATGTCCTCCATATACATGGAAGAAAAGCCAGGGGTGTCCATCATGTAGGTGCCCTCCCCGATGAAGAAGAGCTCCGAGTGGCGGGTGGTGTGCTTTCCCCGCCGGATCTTCTCGCTGATGGAACCGGTCTCCATATCCGCCTCCGGGTGGAGGAAATTGGTGAGCGAGGACTTCCCGACGCCGGAGGGGCCGGCGAGCACCGTGGTCTTTCCCCGGATCAGCTTCCGTATCTCCTCCAGGCCCTGGCTCTCGTGGACGCTCACCAGATGGACGCCGTAGCCGGCCCCCTCGTACATGGCCCTCAGCCGCTCCATCTCCTCCTCCGAGGCCAGATCGGACTTGTTGAAGCAGATCTCCACCGGCAGGGACTGCCGCTCCATCATCACCAGAAACCGGTCCAGCAGATTGAGATTGGGGGCCGGATCGGTCACCGCAAAAACCACCAGCGCCTGGTCCGCGTTGGCTACCGCCGGGCGGATCAGGCTGCTGGTCCTGGGGAGGATGGACGTGATGTTTCCCGTCCCCTCCTCCTCGCTGATAATATCAATCTCCACATTGTCGCCCACCAGGGGCTTTATCTTTTTATTTCTGAAAATTCCTTTGGCTTTGCACTCATAGACCTTCCCGCGCCCGTCGTGGACGTAGTAGAATCCGGCAATGCCTTTTAGTATCTTTCCTGTCATTGCGCCGCCTCATAAAACTCCAGAGGATAAGATTTAAGTACCGTGTTGTCGGTGGCGTTCACCACCTCCAGCGTGCCGGTGAGCACGCCGGGTGCGCCCTCGATGGTGTAGTTGATGGGCAGGATCGCCGCTCCGGACACGTTTCTGGGCTCCATTAATGTCCTGGTCACGGTCTGGCCGTTCACCGTCTGCTTAAACCGTATCATCACATCGATGTTGGTGGCCGCGGCCCCCGGTCCGTAGACGTTCTTAAAGCTGTACTCCTCCCGGATGGTCGCATAGTATTTCGGCTGGTTCTGGGACGCCTTTCCCAGGGACAGCACATAGTGGACGGCACTGCCCTGCGGCAGCTCGCTGTCCGGCTCCGCGCTCTGGCTGACGATCAGTCCCTTGGCCACGGTCTCGCTTGTCTCCTCCGTGACCTCCCCGGCCACCAACCCCGCCTCCGTAAGAAGCGCGGCGGCCTCCTCGGCCGTGTGTCCCAGCAGCGTGGGAACCTTGACGTTTGCCATCTCCGGCCCGGCGCTGACATACAGCGTGACCGTCCCGCCCGGAGCCGCACTCGCCGGCTCGTAGCGGAGGATGGTTCCCTTCTCCGCCGTCTCGCTGAACTCCTCTGTTACATTGACGGTCAGTCTCCGGCCCTCCAGGAGCGCTTTGGCATCCTCGGCGGTCATGGACAGAAGGTTCATCTCGTCCAGGCTTATCTTATCGGTGCCCTCGCTGACCGTCAGGGTGACTGCGCTGTGCTTCGCCACCACCGTATCCTTCGCCGGATTCTGGCCGATGACGGTATCCTTCGCGTAATCCTCCGACTCCGCGTAGGAGAGCTTCACGGTCAGATCATGCTCGGCGAGAATCTTCTCCGCCTCGTCCAGGGACATCCCCACGACGCCTGGCATGTAGGTCTCCGTGTCGCTTAAGGAGGCGCTCTCCCCGGCTGCTCCCTCCGTGGCAATCAACGTGGGGCTCACGCCGGAACCCTTATTAAACAGGCCCGTGAGCTGGGAGACGATGAACAGAAGCACGGCCACGATGATGATGGCCACCACCACGCCGACGCCGGTTAAAAGCCGCTCAATCTGCGGATTTACATCGTCGTCCCGATGCTTAACGGGAATCTTTCGCTGCTGCTTCCTCGCAGGCTCCGCAAACTCTCCCGGCTCCCTCGTGTCCCTCTGTTCTCTCTGTCTGGCGCCGTCCTTGATGAGGGTCAGCTCCTTCGCGCTGATGGTCACCGTGGGGGAATCGTCCACCTGGGGCGCCGTGCGCACGAAATCGCCGCCCGGATTGACCAGGGCGCGGCGCAGGTCGCTTATGAGCTCCGTGGCGTTGTTGTAGCGGTTCTCCGGCTTCTTCTCGGTACATTTTAAGATAATCTTCTCGAGGCTGGGCGGCACCGCCGGATTCAGCCGGCTGGGCGGCAGCAGCGGCGCCTCGATGTGCGCCAGAGCCACCGTCACCGTGTTTTCCCCGTCAAAGGGCACACATGGCCCGTCACCATCTCGTAGATGGTGATGCCCAGGGAGTAGATGTCGCTCCGCTCGTCGCTGTAGCCGCCTCTGGCCTGCTCCGGCGAGATATAGTGAACCGAGCCCATGGCCGTGGCTCCGATGGTCTGGGAGGACACCGCCCGCGCGATGCCGAAGTCCGCCACCTTCACCTTGCCGTCCCGGGAAATAATCATGTTCTGCGGCTTGATATCCCGGTGTATAATGTGCTGCTCGTGGGCCGCCGCCATGCCCTGGGCCACCTGGATGGCGATGCCGATGGCCTCGCGCACGTCCAGCCTGCCCTTTTTGCAGATGTAATTTTTGAGCGTGATGCCCTCGATGAGCTCCATCACGATATAGTGAAGAACGCCCTCGTCCACGACGTCGTAGACGCTGACCACGTTGGGGTGGGAAAGCCCGGCAGCCGCCTGGGCCTCGATCTTAAATTTGCTGACAAAACTGGCGTCGTCGCTGAACTCAGCCTTTAAGACCTTGATGGCCACCAGGCGGTTGAGCTTATGGCATCTGGCCTTGTAGACCTCGGACATACCGCCGGAACCGATCTGCTCCAATATCTCATATCTGTTCTGCAAATACATACCGCTTCTCAGCATCCGGCCACCTCCTCCGGTTCGATCTCCACAAGCACGACGGAAATATTGTCCCGTCCGCCCCGCTCATTGGCCAGCGTGACCATGGCCTCCGCCTTCTTCTCCAGACTTCCCGGAAGAAAGCTTAAGCGGAACAGATCCGTATTGTCCACCATGTTGGACAGGCCGTCGGAGCAGAGAAGAATGTAGTCGCCCTCCTCCAGCTCCACCTCAAACAGATCCACCTCCACACGGCGGTCAATGCCCACCGCCGGGTGATAATATTCTTTTTCTCCAGATAGGACTGGCTGCCTCTCTCCATGCGCCCCATGGAGACCATCTCCTCCACGAAGGAGTGGTCCCGGGTCACCTGTTTTAAACCGTCGCGGCGCACCAGATAGAGCCGGCTGTCCCCCACGTTGGCCACATAGAGCACGCCGTCCTTCACGGTGGCCGCCACCAGCGTGGTGCCCATGCCGGCATACTCCGGCTTTTCCGTGGAGAGCTGGTAGAGCTCCCCATTCACCTGCTGCACGGCCCTTAAAAGGACCTCCGGCGGCTCGCCGTCCGTCTCCCTTATGTAAGTGCACAGATTCCGCACCAGATAGCGGGAAGCCAGGTCTCCCGACTGGTGGCCTCCCATGCCGTCGGCCACCATGTATAAGTTAGAAAGAGGGCCCACGGGATCGACAGAGGCAAATACACTGTCCTGATTCATGGAGCGTGAACGGCCCACGTCCGTCACTGCGTATGCTTTCATCCTCTTTCACTCCTTTCGCTTTTTTCCAGATAGCTTTTTCGCAACTGGCCGCAGGCGCCATCGATGTCGCGGCCCATTTCTCTTCTTATAGTAACATTTATTCCGTTTTTTTCAAGCAGATTCTTGAAGGCCTCGATGGCCGGCCGGTTGGACTGCACGAAATCCCGCTCCTTAATGGGGTTGACGGGAATCAGATTCACATGGCCGTGCATGCCCTTCAAAAGCTTTGAAAGCTCTGCCGCCTCCGCCAGATTGTCGTTGACGCCCTTCACCAGGCTGTACTCGAAGGTCAGCCGGCGGCCGGTCTTCTCATAATACTCCATACAGGCCGCCAACACATCCTTAAGCGCATAGGTTCTGGCAATGGGCATCAGCTCCCGGCGCACCTGGTCGTTGGGGGCGTGAAGGGAGAGGGCCAGCGTCACCGGAAGGCCCTCGTCCGCCAGCCTCCGGATGCCGGGAATGAGCCCGCAGGTGGAGACCGTCACGTTTCTCTGGCTGATGTTTAAGCCGTTCTCGTCGGTCAGAAGGCGGATGAAGCGCACCAGATTGTCGTAGTTGTCCATGGGCTCGCCGGAGCCCATGACCACCACGTTGGACACCCGCTCTCCGGTCTCCCGCTGGATGCGGTAGACCTGGTCCAGCATCTCCGAGGCCGTCAGGTTCCGCTCCAGGCCGTCCAGGGTGGAAGCGCAGAAACGGCAGCCCATGCGGCAGCCACCTGGGAGGAAATGCAGACGGAATTGCCGTGCTTATAGCGCATCAGCACGCTCTCGATCACGTTTCCGTCCCGGAGGGCAAACAGGTATTTTCTCGTCCCGTCCAGTCTGGAAACCCGCACGTCCACCGGCTCCAGGGCCGTGAGATACGTTTCCTCCTCAAGCCGCTCGCGCAGGCTCTTCGGGATGTTGGTCATCTCGTCGAACTCTGCAATCAGCTTCCTGTGCATCCATTCGTATATCTGCTTTGCGCGGAAGGGCTTGTCGCCCAGCTGCGCAATCCGTGTTTTCAGTTCTTCTAAATTCAGTGATTTAATATCTGTTCTATCCATCGTTTCGTCTAAGTGCCGCTATGAAAAATCCGTCGCCGGGATACTGGCCGGGCAGCAGCTGCACCCAGCCCTCCTTAAAGCTTCCGGTGTCCAGTGTTTCCGGGAGCCGTCCGGAAAGGCCCGCCGGTTCAAAGGAGAAGTTTTCCAGGAACCATTTTACATTGTTCTGGTTCTCCTCCGGAGAAATGGTACAGGTGCTGTAGATCAGCTGTCCGCCCGGCTTTACGTACTGCCAGACCACGGAGAGAATCTCCCGCTGCAGCTTCGCAAGGCTCTTAATCTGCTCCGGCGTCACCCGGTATTTGATCTCCGGCTTCCGCCCGATGATCCCCAGGCCCGAGCAGGGGAGATCCGCCAGCACGATGTCCGCGCTCTCCACTGCCTCTGGATCCAGTTCCAGGGCATCCCAGACTCTGGCCTCCATGTTCTGAAATCCTGCGCGGGCGATGTTCTCCTCGATGAGTCCCACCTTGTAATCGCTTATGTCCCGCACCTCCACATGGCCGGTTCCCTTTAAAAGGTCCGCCACATGGAGACTCTTGCCGCCGGGCGCTCCGCAGACGTCGATGACCCGGTCTCCGCTCTTCACCGCCGCCGCATGGCCGGCCAGCACCGAGCTGACATCCTGCACCTGGATGAGGCCTTCTTCAAACGCCTCCAGCCGTTCCAGATAGTCATAGTCACGCAAATATAAAACCGCCGGGGAGAGGTCACTCTCCTCCACGGTCACGCCCTGCGATCTTAAGCTTTTAATAATCTCCTCTTTCGGCGCACGGCTCACATTGCAGCGCACCGAAAGCCTCCGGCTCTCCAGAAAGCTCTCCGCCATCCGCCGTACGGTCTCGCTTCCGTACTCCGAAGCCCAGCGGTCATAGAGCCACTGGGGCAGGCAGCAGGCGAGGGCTCCGTCCTCAAACACCCACTCGTCCTTCCGTCTGGCTGCGGTGCGCAGGACTCCGTTCACAAAGCCTTAAGCCCCGCAAACTTCCGCCTCATCGCCAGCTTCACCGCCTCGTTGCACACCGCGGCGTCGGGAACCCGGTCCATATAAAGGAGCTGGTACACAGACATCCTGAGAATCGTCCGTATGACCGGCTTCATCTTATGTACCTTCACGCTGGAACAGGTCCCCAGAACGTGATCGATCTGGGGCAGATATTCCACGGTTCCCTCGGAGAGCCTGGTGATAAAGCTTCTCTCCGCCTTGTCGAGATACTGGTATTTGGAGAGGGCCTGGCGCAGAACCTGGTGACTTAAGCCTCCCTCTCCAGTATTTCCATCAGAATGTCCAGGGCAATCTCCCTGGAATCTTCCGTCCTAGTCATCGTTTCTCCTTTGTCCGCCAAACAGGATAAGCAGCCGTAACAGCTGCAGGATGGAGGCCGCCAGGGCCGCCACATAGGTTAACGCCGCCGCACCCAGGACTTTTCTGGTCTTTTTCACCTCGTCCTCCACCAGAATGCCGTTCTCGTCCAACAGGCGCAGCGCCCGCCGGGAGGCGTCAAGCTCCACGGGAAGCGTCACCAGGTGGAACAACACCACCGCGCAGAACATGAGGATCCCCACCTTCACCAGCGTGCCGCCGGCTCCGCCGAACAGATAGCCGATGATGATGAGGGGCCAGGAAAGCTGCGCGCCGAAGTTGGCCGCAGGAACCAGACTGCCCCGGAAGTTCAAGAGGAAATATCCCACCTTGTCCTGCACCGCATGGCCGCACTCGTGGGCCGCCACGCCGATGGCCGAGACGGAGGTGGAATTATACACGGTATCTGACAGGTTTAAGACCTTGTTCTTCGGGTCGTAGTGGTCTGTCAGATTGCCCCGCACATGGCCCACGCGCACGTAGTCGATGCCCTGGGAGCGCAGGATCCGCTCCGCCGCCTGGGCGCCGGTCATGCCGGTCTTGCTCCGCACCCGCGAGTAGGCGCAAAGGTGCTCTGCACCTTCGCCGATGCCAGCATGGAAAGCGCCATGCCGATCAGAAGAAGGATCATCGTCGGGTCGAACCAGCCGTACCCCATGCCGTATCCTCCATATCCATACATAAAATCATAACTCCTTTCAAATTCTGTACTGTCTCTGTTCTCTGCTCACCGGAGCGTTATCGCTTTCTGAATACGGCGCCCGGCTCCAGGGAGAAGCCTCTGAGGAACGCGCCCGCGTCCATCCGCTTCTTGCCCTCCAGCTGAAGCTCCTTTATGGCCAGCGTGCCCTCGCCCGTCTTCACGAAAACCGCGTCCTTTCCGACCCGCAGAACCTCTCCCGGTTCGCCGTCCGATCCTTCCGCAAGCACGTCCGCCGCCCAGATCTTAAGGGTCTTCCCGTCTAAGGAGGTGTAAGCGCTGGGCCAGGGATTTAAGCCCCGGATCAGCCGCTCGATGGCCGCCGCGTCCATGGTCCAGTCGATGTCCCCTAAGGATTTATCCAGCATTCTGGCGTAGGCCGTGGGCGTCTCGCCCTGGGGCGTGCGCACCGCCGTCCCCTCCTCCAGCTTCTTCAAGGTGGAGACGATAAGCCTTCCGCCCGCCTCGCTCAGTTTATCGTGAAGGCTTCCGCCTGTCTCTTTCTCATCCAGCACGACGACGGCCTTCTCCAGCATATCGCCGGTATCCAGTCCCTCGTCCATGAGCATGGTGGTCACCCCGCTCTCCCGCTCGCCGTCGATGACCGCCCACTGGATCGGGGCCGCCCCGCGGTACTTGGGAAGCAGGGAGGCATGGATATTGACACAGCCGTACCGTGGGATGTCCAGCACCTCCTTCGGCAGGATCTGGCCGAAAGCCACCACCACCATCGCGTCCGGCTCCATGGCCCTAAGCGTCTCTATAAATTCCGGCTCCTTGCGGATCCGCACCGGCTGATACACCGGAATGCCGTGCTCCAGCGCCACTTCCTTCACCGGCGTCATCAGAACCGCCTTGCCGCGGCCTTTCGGCTTGTCCGGCTGCGTCACCACAGCCTGTATCTCGTGTCCGGCCTCGATGAGGCCTTAAGCGCCCCCACAGAGAAATCCGGCGTTCCCATAAATATCAGTTTCATCTTCTACTCTTCCTCTGCCTGCACATCCATCAGCTCGCCTTCCACCAGATCCACGTAAAGCTCTCCCTTTAAGTGATCGCACTCGTGGCAGATGGCGCGGGCTAAAAGCTCCTCGCCCTCCAGGACGATCTCCTCCATGTTCTCGTCGAGGGCCTTCACCTTTACCTTGTTTGGACGGGTCACCTGGCCGCTCTTTCCGGGGACACTCAAGCACCCCTCGCTTCCGGTCTGGCTTCCCTCCATCTCTATGATCTCCGGGTTGATGAGGACGTACTGGTTGCCATCCTCCACGTCGATAACCACAATCTGTCTGCGGATGCCCACCTGGGGGGCCGCAAGACCCACACCGCCTGCCTCGTACATGGTCTCGAACATGTCCTCAATAAGCTCCCGGGTGCGGTCGGTCATCTCCGTCACCGGCTTGCATTCCTTTCTTAAAATCTCGTCTCCAATCACTCGAATCTGTCTGATTGCCATTTCTTTCGCCTCTCCTCGTCCTCACGAGAAATCGTACTGCACCAGCAGTCCCTTTGAGGGCTCCGTCTGTGCGGCATATTCCTCCATGTCATTTTTCATTCTTATTAGTATATCATAATTCGTATGCTTTATATATAAAATTTTTCTGTAAATATCATTAACTTTGTATACAGAGGCGTTCACAGGTCCCAGCACCTGGGCCTTCGCCTCCCTGGCGGCGTCCGCGATTCTCTCCGCCGCCGCCTTCGCCGCCCGGTCCGCTTCCTCCTCCTTCGGGGAGGCAAACTGCACCGTCAGCATCCTGCAGGCCGGCGGGTAATTCATGACTCTTCGAAACTCCATCTCCTGCCGGAAAAACATCCCGTAGTCCTGGGCCGCCGCCGCGCGGATGCTGTAGTGCTCCGGGTGGTACGTCTGGATCACCACGTCCCCGGCCCGGGAGCCGCGCCCCGCCCGCCCCGCCGCCTGGGTAAGCAGCTGGAATGTCCGCTCGCTGCACCGGAAATCCGGCGTGTTCAACGACAGATCCGCCGCCATGATCCCCACCAGCGTGACCCGCGCAAAGTCGTGGCCCTTCACGATCATCTGCGTCCCGATGAGAATATCCGCCTCCCCTCTTCCGAAGCTCTCCAGAATCTCCTGGTGCCCGTTCTTCGACGAGGTGGTGTCCGCATCCATGCGCAGCACCCGGGCGCCTGGAAATGCAAGCCGGGTCATCTCCTCCAGCCGCTGCGTCCCCACGCCGAACCCGGCGATGTAGGGGGAGCCGCAGTGAGGGCATTTGTTCGGAACCGGTTCCGTGTGCCCGCAGTAATGGCAGGTGAGAACGCCTCCGTCTCCCGCCCGCCGGCCCGCGCTGTGGTAGGTCAGCGACACGTCGCAGTGGGGGCAGCGGATGGCCTCGCCGCAGGAACGGCAGGACATGAAGTTGGAGTACCCGCGCCGGTTGATGAACAGCATGATCTGTTCCTTTTTCCGGAGCCGCTCCTCCACAAGCTCCGTGAGCCTCCCGCTGAACATGGATTTGTTTCCGTTTCGCAGCTCCTCTCTGAGATCCACCACGTGAACCCTGGAGAGTCTGGCATCCTCCACGGCCCGCTTTGTGAGCCGGTAGAGCCGGTAAATTCCTGCCTCCGCCATGGCGTAGGCCTCCATGGACGGGGTGGCGGAGCCTAAAACCAGCCCGGCGCCTTCCATCCTGGCCCGCTCCCCGGCCACCTCCCGGGCGTGGTACCGGGGCATGGTCTCACTCTTATAGGCCCCCTCGTGCTCCTCGTCGATGATGATGAGCCCCAGCCTGGGAAACGGCGCAAACAGCGCGGAGCGCGGCCCGATGAGGATGTCCACTTCCCCTGCCGCAGCCTTCTGCCACTGCTCATAGCGCTCGCCCGCCGAGAGCCGGGAGTTCATGATGGAGATGCGGTCCCCGAACCGCCGGTAGAACCGCATCACCGTCTGATAGGTCAGGGCAATCTCCGGGATCAGCAGAATCACCTGCTTTCCCTGCGCCAGCACATGCCCGATGATCTCCATGTAGACCTCGGTTTTCCCGCTGCCGGTGATGCCGTGGATGAGGGAAACCGCGGGGCGTCCGCTGTCTAAATCCCTCACAATCCCCCGGACCGCCGCCTGCTGTTCCCCGTTGAGCGTCACCCTGGGACCGGAGGGCGCATTCTCCCCGCCCGGCGGAGTCTTCCGTCTCTCCTCCAGCGAGAGAATCCCCCGTTCAATCAGCGGTTTTACCGTTGCCTCGGAGATATTTAACTGATTTTTCGCCACCGCCCAGGGGATCTCCCCGCTCTCTTTCAGGGCAGCAAAAGCCGGGCCCTCGCCTTGAAGCTCTTTTCTCTGCCTCCTCGAGCGCCCGCGCCAGTTCATCACGCGAAAGATGACAGATCAGCGTTTTTCCCTGCGGCCGGCCACCTTCTGCTTCACCGGAAGCACGGTCTTTAAGGCCTGGTTCATGGTGGAGCCGTACTGCTCCTTCATCCACCAGGCCAGTTTAATGAGCTGGGACTGAACCGACACCGCCTCCTTCCGGACGGCGGAAATCTCCTTGAGCTTTTCCGCCGGGTATGAGAGCGTCCCCGTCAGTCCCACCACATAGCCTTTTCGCAGGGAATTGCCCTGTCCGAAGGGGATATCCACCTGGGCTCCCACGGTCACCTCGCCCGCAAGCGCCTCCGGGATCCGGTACTGGAACACCCGGTCCACCTTCTCGTGGGAAATATCTATGATAATGTCGGCATATTGTTCTGCCATCCGTCTCTAGTCCTCTCTGAAATGGGCCGCGACCTCGCCCAGCTTCATGCTGTTGGAGCCCTTAAAGAGAACGGTGTCCCCCCGCTTCATACGGCTCCTTAAATAGCCTTCCATCTCCTCTTTGTCCATAAAGGAAGCCGTCACGCAGGCGGGATTTTTCTCCGCCGCGCCCCTGGCGATGGCCGCCCCCAGCTCGCCCAGGGTGATGACCTCATCCACCGGCATCCCGCCGATGAAGGTTCCCACCTCGCGGTGGAAACGCTCCTCGTCGGGCCCCAGCTCCTTCATGTCCGCCAGCACCGCGATGCGCCGTCCCTCGCAGGCCATGGAGCAGAGCACCTTCACCGCCGCCTTCATGGAGTCGGGGCTGGCGTTGTAGGTGTCGTCGTCCATGTGAATGCCGTTCCAGTCAAAGATCCTCTGCCGCCCCTCGTAGCCGCCATAGGTTTTCAGCGTTTCCGCGGCCTTCTCCATGGGAATGCCGTAAAGCTCCGCCACCGCCAGGGCCGCCAGGCGTTTGATACGTTGTGCTCGCCCATGACATTTAAGGAAACTGGCACGCGGGTTTCGTTATGTACCGCCGTGAAGGAGGCAAAGCCGTCCTCCATCCGCACGTCCTCGGCCCGGTAGTCGTTTCCGCCGCCGGTTCCGAAGAAAAGCGTCCGGATCCCCGGACGGGCCGTCACGGTTTTAAGCAGGTCATTGTCGCCGTTTAAGAGAAGGGTTCCCCCTTCCTTCATGCCCTCCTGGATATTTAATTTCTCGCGCAGAATGTTCTCCCGCGTCCCCAGATTCTCGATGTGGGTCACGCCCACGTTGGTGATGACCGCCGTGTCCACGCGGGCTATCCGCGCGATGACCTCCATCTCGCCGGGCATGCTCATGCCCATCTCAATGACCGCGATCTCATCGTCCCCCGTAATCTTCGACAGCGTGACCGGCACGCCCAGCTGTCCGTTATTGTTCTTCGGCGTCTTAAACACCCGGAAACCGGCGCTTAAGGCGGCGCTTATCATCTCCCGGGTGGTGGTCTTTCCCACGCTTCCGGTCACCCCCACCAGGGGAATCGTAAGCCGGTCGCGGCAGAGGCTGCCCACGGCCTGCAGCGCCTTCACCGTGTCGTCCACCAGGATCCAGGGATGCCCGCCGTCCGTCTCGCCGCCGCGGCTGGTCAATGTGGCCGCCGCCCCCTTCTCAAACACCTGTGGGATAAACCGGTGGGCGTCCACCTTCTCCCCGATCAGCGGCACGAAGAGATCTCCTCCCTCGATGTCGCGGGAGTCGATGGAGAGCCGCGAAACCTCCACATCCCCCGTCCCCCGCCAAGCAGCTGTCCGCCCCGTGGCCGTTACAATTTCGTTTACCGTTATATGTTCCATGTTATCTGCCTCTCATTTTTATGCGCTCTGCCACGGCCTCGTCCACCACCTCACGATCGACGAAATGATGCCTCACGCCCTCGATCTCCTGGTAGTCCTCGTGGCCCTTTCCAATGACCGCGATCATGTCGCCCGGCTTCGCATTCCGGATCGTGTGGAAAATGGCCTCCCGCCGGTCGGGGATCTCCTCGTAGGCGCCCCCGGTGGGAACCAGCGTGGACCTGATGTCCGCGATAATATCCTCCACCTTCTCAAACCGGGAATTGTCCGCGGTGATGACCGAGAGATCCGCCATCCTTCCGCCGATCTCGCCCATGCTGTAGCGCCGGTCCTTCGCCCGGTTTCCGCCGCAGCCGAAGACACAGACCAGACGGCCGGGGTTATACTCCCTGAGCGTCTTTAAGAGGCTTTCCATGCTGACCGCATTGTGGGCGTAGTCGATGATCACCGTAAACTCCGGGGAGGCATAGGCGATCTCCATGCGTCCATTGACGTGGATATGTTCCAGCCCGTGGCAGATCTTCTCCTTCGGAAGCCCCAGCAGGGAGGACACGGCCAGGGCTGCCAGGCCGTTGGCCACATTGAAGCGCCCGGGGATGCTCATGCGCACGTCCATGTTTTCCTTCCCGGCCACCTTAAAGCGGGTGCCGACGAAGCTCTCGTCCCAGATGCACTCCACGTCCTCCGCCCTGAAATCCGCATCGTGATCCATGCCGAAGGAATAGAGCTCGCAGGAAGCGCCCTCTGTAATCTCATCATATCTGGGGTCGTCCCGGTTCACCAGCCCCACCCGGCAGCGGTTTAAAAGCTGCCTCTTATAATAAAAATACTCCTCGAAATCCTTATGTTCGTTGGGCCCGATATGGTCCGGGGAAATATTGAGGAACAGCCCGTAGTCAAACTCCATGCCGTCCACCCGGTGCATCATGATGCCCTGGGAGGAAACCTCCATAATCAGGCAGTCGCAGCCCGCCTCCACCATTTTGGCGAAATACTCCTGGAGCTCGTAGGACTCCGGCGTGGTGTTTTTCGTCTCGTAGCGCACGCCGTCGATGACCGCGCCGTTGGTGCCGATGACGCCGGCCTTCCTTCCCGCCGCCTCCACGATGGACTTGATCATGTAGGTGGTGGTGGTCTTTCCCTTGGTTCCGGTCACGCCGATGGCGGTCATTTTCCGTAAGGGATAGCCGAAACGGGCCGCCGAGAGATACGCCAGCGCCGAGCGGCCGTTCTCCACCTTTAAGACCGTCACGTCCTCCGGCGCCTCCACCTCTCTCTCCACCACCAGCACCTTCGTTCCCTTTGCGATCACGTCGCCGGCAAATTTGTGGGAGTCCACGCTGGCTCCCCTCATGCAGACAAACACCGTGTCGGGGCAGGCCTTGCGGGAGTCATAAATCACGTCTTTCACCTCCCGGTCAAGACTTCCCTGCACATGCTCATAAGAAAGCTCACCGAGCCAATCCATCAATCTCATATCGTTCCTCCATACCGTATAATACGCACGATGACGGAAGTGTTGCCAGACCGGAAATCTCCGGCCCCGCAGGACACCTCCGTCATGAAATTTTCTTTTAGAATAATCCTGTGATCACACCGTCGTCGTTCACGTCGATGTTGTCCGCCGCCGGCTTCTTCGGAAGTCCCGGCATCGTCATGATCGCGCCGGTTAAGGCTACCACAAAGCCTGCGCCCGCGCTGACATAGACGTCGCGGATGCTGATATCGAAGTTCTCCGGCCGGCCCAGCTTCGTCTGGTCGTCGGACAGGGAATACTGGGTCTTGGCCATGCAGACCGGCAGGTTTCCAAAGCCCATGTCCTCGATCTTCTTCAGCGCGCGCTCCGCCGCCGGGGAGTAGTTCACGCCCTTCGCGCCGTAAATCTCCGAGGCCACGGTAAAGATCTTATCCTTTAAGCTCATCTCGTCCGGGTAGATGGGGGCGAAATGGCTCTCCTTGTTCTCCAGCGTGTAGACCACCTTCTCGGCCAGGGCTTTTCCGCCCTCGCCGCCCTTGGCCCACACCTCAGAGAGCGCAAACTCACAGCCTCTCTCCTCGCAGAAGTTCCGGATGAACTCGTACTCGGCCTGGGTGTCGGTGATGAAGGAGTTTAAGGTCACAATCACGGGCACGTGATATTTCTGGATATTCTCGATGTGCTTTTCCAGGTTTACGATGCCCTTCTTAAGCGCATCCAGATTCTCCTCACTCAGCTGATCCTTCGGCACGCCGCCGTTGTACTTGAGGGCGCGGACCGTGGCCACCAGCACCACTGCGTCGGGTTTAAGCCCCGCCTTGCGGCATTTGATGTCGAAGAACTTCTCTGCGCCTAAGTCTGCGCCGAAACCGGCCTCGGTAACCACGATGTCAGCCAGCTTGAGGGCGGTCTTCGTGGCGCGCACACTGTTGCAGCCGTGGGCGATGTTGGCAAAGGGTCCGCCGTGGACGATGGCTCCGGTGTGCTCTAAGGTCTGGATCAGATTGGGCTTTAAGGCGTCCTTTAAGAGTGCGGCCATGGCTCCCACCGCGTGTAAATCGGCGGCCGTCACAGGCTCACCCGCGAAGTTGTAGGCCACGATGATTTTCCCAAGCCTCTCCTTCAAATCCTTCATGTCGTCGGCGAGACATAAAATGGCCATGATCTCGGAGGCGACGGTGATGACGAAATGGTCCTCCCGCACCACGCCGTCGGCCTTGGCTCCCAGACCCACCACGATGTTTCTGAGGGCGCGGTCGTTCATGTCGAGGCAGCGTTTCCAGAGTACCTGCCGGGTGTCGATGCCGAGGCGTTGCCCTGCTGGATGTGGTTGTCTAAAAGCGCCGCCAGGAGGTTATTCGCCGAGGTGATGGCGTGGAAATCTCCGGTGAAATGTAAATTTAAGTCCTCCATGGGAACCACCTGGGCGTATCCGCCGCCGGCGGCTCCTCCCTTGATGCCAAAGCACGGGCCGAGGGACGGCTCGCGCAGGGCGATGATGGCATTCTTTCCGATTTTGGCAAGGGCCTGTCCCAGGCCGACGCTGGTGGTGGTTTTGCCTTCACCGGCGGGGGTGGGGTTGATGGCGGTTACCAGGACTAATTTCCCGTCGGGGCGGGAAGAGAGGCCCGCCAGGAAGTCGTCGGAGAGCTTGGCTTTATATTTGCCGTAGAGCTCTAAGTCGTCCTCGGTGATGCCGTAGGCGGCGGCGACTTCTTTGATGGGGAGCATCTGGGTTTCCTGAGCGATCTGGATGTCGGATTTCATGATCAATGGTCTCCTTTTTTCCTTTTTTGTGTGGGGGGAGGGGGTGTATGCCTCCCGGGGGTGTGTGGCGGGAAAATGAGGGGGTAGTGATTCGTTTCCCGCGGGGGATCGGAAGCGCTGGGGTTTTGGGGGTGCTTCCGGGAGTTCGCCGGGGGAAGCCAGAAAAACGCGCGGAGCGTGTTTTTCTGGCTTTGCGGCTGGCGCCGCATGGCAGCTAATCCTCAAAAGCCAGCTCGAGAGCGGGCTCTCGCTCTGGCTTCTGCGGCTTATCTGCCGCCCGGCTTGTAGTTATGGAACATTATACCCCATTTCTTACCAGTTCGTCAAATTGTTCCATGGTCATCAGGATTTTTCGGGGTTTGGTGCCTTCTTCTTCGCCTACTACGCCGGCTTCGGCCAGCTGGTCCATGATGCGGGCGGCGCGGTTGAAGCCGATTTTGAACATGCGCTGGAGCATTCCGATGGAGGCCTTGTCCTTCTCGATGATGAAGCGGCCGGCCTGGACGAAGTAGTCGTCGCGGCTGCCTGCAGGGTCGGAGGCATCGGCCTGGGCGGGAGCTGACGCGATCTGGGCTTCGATGTCGGGGCTGTATTCGCTGGTCAGCTCCTGCTTCGTGAGGAACTCAACTACCCTGGAAACCTCCTGGTCGGACACGAACGCGCCCTGCACCCGCTGGGGCTTCTGGAACCCGGAGGGGTAAAACAGCATGTCGCCCTTGCCCAGCAGCTTCTCGGCGCCGTTCATGTCGATGATGGTCCGGGAATCCACGCCGGAGGACACGGAGAATGCGATCCTCGACGGCACGTTTGCCTTGATCAGTCCGGTGATGACGTTGACCGACGGGCGCTGGGTTGCGATGACCAGATGGATGCCGGCGGCTCTCGCCAGCTGCGCCAGGCGGCAGATGGCGTCCTCCACCTCGCCGGGCGCCACCATCATAAGGTCCGCCAGCTCGTCCACGATAATGATGATCTGCGGCAGCTTCTGGGGCTTGTTCTCGTCCTCGATATCCTCTATATTCTTAATCTTTTCATTGTATCCCTTAAGATCTCTCACGTTGTAGTCGGCAAACTTCTTGTAGCGGTCCATCATCTCCGCCACGGCCCAGTTGAGAGCGCCGGACGCTTTCTTCGGGTCGGTGACCACGGGGATCAGAAGGTGCGGAATGCCGTTGTAGACGCTTAACTCCACCACCTTGGGATCGATCATGATGAGCTTTACATCCTCCGGATTGGATTTGTAGATGATGCTCATGATCAGGGTGTTGATACACACGGATTTACCGGAACCGGTGGCTCCGGCAATCAGCAGATGAGGCATCTTCGCGATGTCCGTCACCACGGTCTGGCCCGCGATATCCTTTCCCACCGCAAATGCGATGCGGGAGGGATGCTTTTTAAACTCCTCGGACTCCAGAAGGTCTCTGAGGAGCACGGTGTTGTTCTCTTTGTTGGGCACCTCGATTCCCACGGCGGCCTTGCCGGGGATGGGGGCCTCGATGCGGATGTCCGCCGCCGCCAGGTTTAGCTTGATATCGTCGGTCAGGGAGACGATCTTGCTCACCTTCACGCCCTGCTCCGGGTGGAGCTCATAGCGGGTAACCGACGGGCCGCAGCTCACGTTGGTGACCGTGACGCCCACGCCGAAATTTTTGAGGATCTGCTGCAGCTTGATGGCGGTCTCCTTGTACTCCTTGTCGGAGAAGCCTCCGCTCTTTCTCTCCCCGCGCTTTAACAGGCTGATGGGCGGGAACACATATTCCTTCTTCACGGGCGGCGCAGGTTTTTCGGCCGCAGACCCGCCGGACGGCTGCGTCTGCCCGGCTCTCGCCTGCTCTGCCCTCGCCGTCCCCAGTGCCTGACCGCTTCCGGGCGCCAGTGTGTTGTTGGGGATGGAAGGAGCGCCGGAGCCTCCGCCCTGTCCCTCCAGTTTCTTTCTTAAAAGCTCCGTGTCTTTCTCAATGATCTTTCCGCCGGCGGTAACCACGGTCTTTGTGCCTTCCGCCACGCAGATCGCGCCGTCCACCAGGCCCTCCGCCAAAGCAGCGGCTCCTCATCCGGCTCGTCCATGTAAATATCGCCGCCGTACTCTTCTTCCTCTTTATGTACCAGACTGTGCACCGGGAAAATCTCCTGCGCATGTATGTCCTCCTCATCGAAGGGAACCTCCTCATCCTCCCGGGAATACATGCGCGCCGGCGCGGCCGCATCCAGCTCCTCCGCGTCCACATACTCTGCGTCCGCCGGCTCCGGCCTGGCAATCCGTCCGCGGAACACATCGGCGGGATTTTCCGGCTCCTGCCTCTGCCCGCTCTCCTTCTCCATCTCCACCGGCTCCAGCCGGCCTGCGTCCGCCTCTTCCTCCAGCAGATTGGTGGAGGCAAGATTCACGCCGCGGACCCTCTGTTCCTCGCGCAGGCGTTTTCTCTCCTCCGCCCGCTCGGCGCGCAGCTCCTTCCTGCGGTCCAGATCCTCTTTCGCGTACTGATACGCCTTATCGCCGCCCTTCTTCACCACCTTCACCACGGACTTCTCCGTGATGCAGACGAGACAGATCACCAGAAGGACAAGGAGAATCACATACGCGCCCACAGTCCCCAGGGAGGTTCCCAGTGCCGCGGCCAGAAGGCCGCCAAGAAGGCCGCCCCCCACGCCTCCGGCGGTGGAGGCATTGTAATAGGCCGTCAGTTTCCAACCGCTGCTGTAGCCGCTTCCCAGAATCATCTGGTCCAGCCCGCAGAGCACCAGGACGGCCGCCACAGCGGCAGCCAGCTTGACCGCCGCAGCCACATTTCCCCGGTTCGAGAAGTAAAATCCCACGCCGACGCACAGGAACACCGGCACCAGATATCCGACGCCGCCAAACATTCCCAGCATAAAGCCGCGGAGCACGTCGCCGACGGCGCCGCACAGATGGAAATTGCTCAAAAATAAAAGAATGGCCAGGGCCACGGAGCCAATGATCATCACCTCTCCGCGGATAAAGCTCTCCTCCGCCTCCTGCCCTCTCTTTTTGCTCTTTGTATTTCTGTAATTCTTCGTATTTTTCGTGCTTCTTCTGGTGTTGGCCGAAGAATTTCTCTTATTTTTACTGGTTCCTGCCACGTCTGCCCAGCCTCCTTGAATCTATTTCATGCAGAGTATAGTATACATAAAAATCCAATTAATTGCAATGAATTACCGTTTTTTATGTTCCTCCGCCAGGCGGTACAGGCAGGCCAGCGCATCCTTCATGCCTCCCAGATGGTCGATGAGACCTTCCTTTACCGCCTCATGCCCCACCAGGACGGTTCCCAGATCCTTGGTGAGCATTTTCGTGTTGTGCATCAGTGCTTTCAGGCGCTCTTTTCCCACCCTGGAATGCTCCGCCACAAAAGAATGATCCGGTCCTCGATCATCTGGAAATATTCGTAGGTCTGCACCGCGCCGATGACCATGCCGGTCATGCGCACCGGATGAATCATCATGGTTCCCGTGGGCACGATAAAGGACTGATCCGACGCCACCGCCAGCGGCACGCCGATGGAATGGCTGTCGCCGATGACCAGGGAGACGGTGGGTTTGCTTAAGGACGCCACCATCTCCGCCAGCGCCAGGCCGCAGCTCACGTCGCCTCCCACGGTGTTGATGAGCAGGAGAATGCCATCCACATCGTCATCCCCCTCGATCTCCGCCAATTTCGGAAGTACGTGCTCGTATTTGGTGGTTTTGCTGCTGCCGGAGAGGTTTTCGTGCCCCTCGATCTCGCCGATGACGGAGAGAATGTAGATTCTCGGTTTCCCTTTGCCGTTCTCCACGATCACCTGGCCGCTCTCGCGGATCTGGTCCTGCACCTCCTTCTGCTCCTGCATATCCTGTTTCTGTCCGCTGTCTTTCATATGCCGACTCCTCTTTTCATCAAAAATTTGTTGTGATCTGTTCTGGTTAGTCTGGCCGGACAAAGCAGGATTTATCCAAAATACCGCAGGAATCTTCCGGAGCGTTTTTATCTGACAGGAAATGCCGTTTTTTGCAAAGCGAAAAAAGACCTCCGGGAAAAGCTTCCCGAAGGTCTCTGTCAATCTTCTCATATCAGCTGCTGATTAGTCCTCAACTTTAACGATCTCGCGCTTGTTGTAGGAACCGCAAGCCTTGCACACTCTGTGGGGCATCATAAGAGCTCCGCACTTGCTGCACTTTACTAAGTTCATAGCGTTCATTTTCCAGTTCGCTCTGCGGCTGTCTCTTCTCGCCTTGGAAGATTTGTTCTTAGGGCAGATAGACATGGTCACACCTCCTTATACTGATTGAAAATATCCTGGATAACTGACATTCTTGGGTCGAGTGCCCTAGTATCGCAGTCACAAGTCTCAATATTGAGATTTGCTCCACATCTATTACAGATTCCCTTGCAGTCTTCCCTACAGAGAACTTTCATAGGCAAACTCAGCAGCAGTTCGTTGCAGACCAGCTGGTCCACATCCAGATTATAACCGTTTAAAAATGGCTGTTCATCCAACTCTCTGGCCCGCTCGTCCTCCGTCAGTTTCAAATCAAGCACGGTATCGACGTCGATGCTCACCGGGTACGGCACCGGGGTCAGACAGCGGCTGCACGGAATCGAAAGCGTCAGTTCCGCATGGCCCTCCAAAAGGAGCTTTCTCTCCCCCAGGTTCGTCACCGTGATCTGCACCGGCTGCTTCTCCGTCACCTCATAGGTCTGCCCCATGTGGTCCACGGTGTCCGCCTCGAAGGGTACCTGATACGTCTCCTCCTTGCCTTCACGGGTAAAAAGTTCGGATAAATTAATAAGCATATTATACTCCTAATACGCACCTGTATTATTATACATACGAGCTGTGCGTTTGTCAACGACTATTTTGGAAAAATTATACCAGTGCCAAAGTCTCGCGGGCGATGGCCAGCTCCTCATTGGTGGGGATCACCATGACCGTAACCCTGGAATCCGGAGTGGAGATGACGATCTCCTCGCCGCGCTTGCCGTTTGCCTCGTCGTCGATCTTAATGCCCATGTACTCTAAGTTGGCGCAGACGGTCTTTCTCATCACCTTGTCGTTCTCGCCTAAGCCTGCGGTGAACACGATGGTGTCAACGCCGTTCATCACTGCAATGTAAGCGCCGATGTACTTAACGACTCTGTGATAGAATACGTTCAGTGCCTTCTGTGCCAGCTCGTTGCCCTCTGCCACTGCGTTCTCCAGATCGCGGAAATCGCTGGACAGCTTGGAGATGCCGAGCACGCCGGACTTCTTGTTGAGAACGTTCATCACGCCGGTGATGTCTAAATTCTCCTTCTTCGCGATGAACTCCATGATCGCCGGGTCGATGTCGCCGGAACGGGTGCCCATCACAAGTCCCTCCAAGGGAGTGAGGCCCATGCTGGTCTCCACGGACTTGCCGCCGTCCACAGCGGAAATGCTGGCGCCGTTTCCTAAGTGGCAGACGATGGTCTTCATCTGATTATAATCCTTTCCAAGGATCTCCGCCGCTCTCTTGGAAACGTAGCTGTGGGAGGTTCCGTGGAATCCGTATCTTCTCACCTTGTACTTCTCATAGTACTCGTAGGGCAGGCCGTAGAGGTAAGCCTCCTCCGGCATGGTCTGATGGAACGCGGTGTCGAACACGGCTACCATGGGAGTGTCCGGCATTAACTCCTGGCAGGCGCGGATACCGATTAAGTTGGCCGGGTTGTGAAGCGGCGCCAGGTCGTTGCACTCCTCGATGGCCTTCATGGCCTCGTCGGTCAGCAGCGTGGAGGCGGTAAAATTCTCTCCGCCGTGCACGACTCTGTGGCCGACGGCTCCCACCTCGTCAAGGCTCTTAATCACGCCAGTCTTCTCATTTTTCAGAGCGTCTAACACCAGCTGGATGGCCTGGGTGTGGGTGGGCATCGGGGAGACGGTCACTTCCTTCTCTCCGCCTGCCGGCTGGTAGGTGATCTGGCTTCCGTCGATGCCGATTCTCTCGCAGAGGCCCTTCGCCAGAACGGCCTCTGTATCGGAGTTGATAAGCTGATATTTGAGCGACGAGCTGCCGCAGTTGATTACTAAAATATTCATCTGTTCATTTCCCCCTGAATTTTATACCATCTGTGCCTGTACGGCAGTCAGCGCCACCACGCCCACGATATCCTCGGCGGAGCAGCCTCTGGAAAGGTCGTTGACCGGTCTGGCGATACCCTGGAGCATCGGGCCGTAGGCCTCAGCCTTTGCCAGTCTCTGAACCAGCTTGTAGCCGATATTTCCGCAGTCCAGGTTCGGGAAAATGAGAACGTTGGCATGTCCTGCCACCTCGCTGCCCTTCGCCTTGGACTTGGCGATCTCCGGAACTAAAGCCGCGTCGAGCTGCAGCTCGCCGTCCACGTCTAAGTTCGGGTATTTCTCGTTGGCGATTCTGGTCGCCTCCACCATCTTGTCTACCAGCGGATGTTTCGCACTTCCCTTGGTGGAGTGGGAAAGCATGGCGATCACCGGCTTCTCGCCTACCAGGGCGCGGAAGCTCTTGGCGCTGGAGTCAGCGATGGATGCCAGCTCCTCGGCGGTGGGATCCTGGTTTAAGCCGCAGTCGGCAAACAGGAAGGTTCCATTGCTGCCGTACTCGCAGTCCGGCACGTCCATGATGAAGAAACCGGACACAAGGTCGGTTCCGGGAGCCGTCTTTAAGATCTGAAGCGCCGGTCTTAAAGTGTCGGCGGTGGAGTGGCAGGCGCCGGCAACCATGCCGTCGGCATCTTTCTCCTTAACCATCATGATGCCGTAGGTTAAGTAATCAGTGGAAAGGATCTCCTTGGCCTTCTCGATGGTCATGCCTTTGTGCTTTCTGAGTTCAAAAAGGGTCTCAGCGTAATGCTCGAAGTTGGGGTCCGTGTCGGGATCAACTACCTTAAGGCCGGTCAGATCAACCTCCAGCCATCCGGCGCCGTCCATGATCTTCTCCTCCTTGCCGATCATGATCAGGTCCGCAGTTCCCTCTTTGAGGATCTGCGCCGCAGCGATAAGGGTTCTCTTATCGGTACTCTCCGGAAGAACGATGGTCTGCTTGTCCTGTCTTGCTTTTTCCTTCATTAAATCAATGAATGACATAGTTTAAAACTCCCTTCAAAATTTTTTCATAGGTTGTTAGCTTATATTATATAACACTTGTTTATTGTATACAAGCCCATTCGATTTAATTATTTTTTTAACAAAGCCCCGCCGTGAACACCGGCGCAATTCGCCCTTGCATTTCCCTCCTGCGGATGATACCATCATGGGAGTGAGGAGAAATTGCCATGAGTAAAATCAATGAACCGATCCGGGCCGCCGGGGTCATCGCCGAGTACAACCCCTTCCACAGCGGCCACCGGTACCATCTGCAGCTGACAAAAGCGCGGACCGGGGCCCCCTTCTGCGCCGTCGCCATGAGCGGCAGCTTCGTACAGCGCGGGGAGCCTGCGGTCTTCGACAAATACGTCCGCACCAGGATGGCCCTCTTAAACGGGGCCGACGCGGTCTTCGAGATCCCCGCCCCCTTCTCCGCCGCCTCCGCGAAGGAGTTCGCCGGCTTCGGCGTGCGCCTGCTGGACGCGCTGGGTGCGGTGGACAGCCTCTGCTTCGGGAGCGAGTGCGGAAGCCTTGCGCCGCTGGAGCAGATGGCCGGGCTCCTATGCGACGAACCGCCGGAATTTAAGGACGCGCTGCAGGCGGGACTCCGGGAAGGGATGAGTTTTCCGAAAGCCAGGGCCTGGCCGCCCGGGCCGTAACCGCACAGGCTGCCGGATGGGCCTGCCGACTCCCCCAACGACATTCTGGGCATCGAGTATCTGCGGGCCTCAAGGAAACCGACAGCCCGATGAAGCCCTTCACCATCCGGCGGGCGGACCGCGGCTACCACGATCTCAGCACCGACGGAGAGCTGGCTTCCGCGTCCGCCATCCGCCGGCTGCTGACGGAAGGAGCCGCCGCCCAGGGTACGGACAGTCCCGATGCATCGCCTCTGGACACCGCTCTCCCGCGGCTCGTCCCCCGCAGACACGCTCCCGCTCATCCGCCGGGAGCGCCCGCTGACCGCCGAGGCCTTCGCGCCGCTTCTGGATTATAAGATTGGAGAGCTCCTGCACCGGGAGGGAACCGCGGGGCTGGAGCGGTACGAGGACGTTTCCCCGGAGCTGGCCGCCCGCATCGCTTGTCTGGACCCCGGCCACCAGGGATTTTCCGCCCGCATCGCCGGGCTCAAGACAAAGCAGGTCACCTACACCCGCGTAAGCCGCGCGCTGACACACCTGCTTCTGGACATCACGAAGGAAGATATGGCCGCCTACAAGGCCGCTGGGTCCGCCCCCTATGCCCGTCTTCTGGGTTTCCGGAGGGACGCGGCCCCGCTCCTCTCCGAGATTAAGAGAAAGAGCCGGATCCCGGTGGTGACCAAACTGGCGGACGCAAAAACCTCCTGTCCCCAACCGCCCTCCGGCTTCTGGAACAGGAGATCTATGCCTCCCACCTGTATCAGACTGTGAAGCAGCAGCGCTTCGGCGGAGAATTTAAAAACGAGTACCGCCAGCCGGTCGTCATCCTGTGACTCTAGGTAAGCTTTAACAGCTTCGCAAGCTCCGGCTCCACATGAAGGAAATCCATGATCGCCTGGATTTCCTTTTTATTATTCTTTCCCTGCCCCTGGCGCACCGCGCGGATCAGAATATTCTTCGGCGTGTGCTCCATGTCGATGAACTCCAGAAGCTGGGTCCGGTATCCCTGATTTTCCAGAATCTCCGCCCGCAGGCCGTCCGTGCAGAGAGCCGCCATGCGCTCCTTAAGGATTCCGTAGCGGAAAATCGGCGCCATCAGATCATTTTTCATCTGTCCGTTTAACTGGTGCTGACAGCAGGGGACGGACAGGATGACGGCGGCATTCCAGCGCACCGCCTTCGCCAGCGCATAGTCGGTGGCCAGGTCGCAGGCGTGGAGCGTCACCACCATGTCCACCTGCTCCACCCCCTCGAAGCTGGCGATATCCCCGTGGTAAAACGTGAGACGCTCAAACCCAAACTGCCGCGCCAGACGGTTGCATAGGTTGATCACATCCTGCTTTAAATCCAGCCCGATGACCCGGATGGAATACCCCTTCACTTCCTTGAGATAGTAGTACATCGCAAAAGTCAGATAGGATTTTCCGCATCCGAAATCAATGATGGTATTCTCCCGGCTCTTATTTAACCGCGGCAGAATGTCCTCGATGAACTCGAGAAAACGGTTGATCTGGCGGAATTTGTCGTATCTGGAGCGGACCACGGCCCCCTCCTTCGTCATCACGCCCAGCTCCACCAGAAACGGCACCGGCGTTCCTTCCTTCAGAATGTAACGCTTCTGCCGGTTGTGGGCCGCCGGCAGGGACACGGGGGCCGCGCTGATCTTTGACGGCGCCTGCTTTTTCATCTTCACCGTCATGTTCCCCTTCTTTCCCACCAGCACGCGACCGGTTCCCAGGGCCGAGGAAATCTCCCCCTGCTTAAACCGGGACGAGAGCTGTCCAGCGATATACTCCTTCGCCTCCCCGGCGCTTAAGTTCCTGTGAAACGCCTGTTTTTCCGTAAATTCCTCCACCTGGTACATCACGTTCCCCTTGAGCGCCACCGGGCGGATCACCGCCTTCACGACCTCCCCCTTCACCCGGGGATTGCTTAAGATCACCCGGTCCAGCCGCTCGTTGATAAAATAATCCAGCATATTTTTAAGCTCTTCCATCATGGCCTCCGCTCGCTTTCAATTCATAAAAATACAAATTAACAGTATACAAATTATAATTTTACGGCTATAATATGTCAAGAAAACCCAAAGAAAAAGGAGTCATGTCACATGCATTCAGTCTATACAAAAGTCACGGACCAGATGAATTTCTTCGAGGGAAATGATCCCGTCCGTCTGGCCAGAGAGTACGGCACGCCCCTCTACGTGTGCAATGAGCGGATCCTGCGGGAGCGCTGCCGCGACCTTAAAACCTCGTCACCTACCCGAATTTTGTGGTGGATTACTCCGCCAAGGCAACGGCAATCTCACGTTCTTAAAGATTGTCCGCTCCGAGGGCCTGGAGGTTGACGCGGTCTCCCCCGGCGAGATTTTCGTGGAGAAGGCCGCCGGTTTCCGCCCGGAGGAAATCTTCTATATAGGAAACAACGCCACCCCGGAGGAGATGCAGTACGCCATCGACGAGGGCGTCACCGTGAGCGTGGATTCTGTCAGCCAGCTTAAGCTTTTCGGCCGCTTGAATCCCGGCGGAAAGGTGGCCGTCCGCTTTAATCCCGGCGTCGGCGCCGGACACCACGAGAAGGTGGTCACCGCCGGAAAGAAGACCAAATTCGGCGTGAACCCGGAGTTTATCCCCGAGGTGAAGGAGATTCTCGCGGCGTACAATCTGACGCTTATCGGGATCAACCAGCACATCGGTTCCCTGTTCATGACCGCAGATGCGTTTGTGCAGAGCGTGGACGCTCTTCTTGACATCGCCCGTCAGTTCCCGGACCTTGCCTTCATCGACATGGGCGGCGGCTTCGGCATCCCCTACCACAAGGAGGACGGGGAGGCTCCCCTGGATATGGAGGATCTGGGACGGCAGCTGGACAAAAAGCTCTTCGCCTTCGCCGAAGAGTACGGAAAAATGGTTAAGTTCCGCATCGAGCCGGGCCGCTACATCAGCGCCGAGAGCTGCGTCCTCTTAGGCCGGGTGAACAGCGTAAAATTAAACCACGACAAGAAATTCGCCGGCTGCGATATCGGCTTCAACGTGCTGGTGCGCCCCGTGATGTACGACTCCTACCACGGGATTGAGATTTACCGCGAGGGCGGGGACTCTGCCCCAGACGAGGCGTCCGCCGCACCGGAGCCGGTGACCATCGTAGGAAATATCTGCGAGAGCGGCGATATTTTAGCGAAGGACCGCCTGCTTCCTCCGGTAAAGGAGGGGGATATCCTGGGCGTTCTGGACGCGGGCGCCTACGGCTTTGCCATGAGCTCCAACTACAACAACCGTCTGCGCCCGGCGGAGATCCTGATCCGCGAAAACGGCGAGGTGGTGCTGACCAGAAAGAGGGAACGCTTCGAGGATCTTGTCAAGGATTTTGTCGAGGTGGAATTATAAAATTGACAGAGTTATAAAATAACAGAACCGTAAAGCTGCAAAACCCGCGGCAGGGACATTTTCCATCGTCCTCGCCGCGGGTTTTTACATTTCTTCTACAGCAGATATTCCCGCATCAGTTCTTGAAGCTGTGGATCGGCGCCGGAATCCGGCCGCCTCTGGAGATAAACTTCTCACAGGAGTACCGGTTCACCGGCATCACCGGCGCGTAGCCTAAAAGCCCGCCGAACTCCACCGTATCCCCCACGTCCTTCCCGATCACCGGGATCACGCGCACGGCCGTGGTCTTCTGGTTGATCATGCCGATGGCCGCCTCGTCGGCGATGATGCCTGCAATGGTCGAGGGCGTCGTGTCGCCGGGAATCGCGATCATGTCAAGGCCCACGGAGCAAACGCAGGTCATAGCCTCCAGCTTTTCAAGCGTCAGGGCTCCCATACTCACCGCGTCGATCATGCCCTGGTCCTCACTGACCGGGATGAACGCGCCGCTTAAGCCGCCCACGTAGGAGGACGCCATGACGCCGCCCTTCTTCACCTGGTCATTGAGAAGCGCCAGCGCCGCCGTGGTGCCCGGCGCGCCCACGCGCTCCAGACCGATCTCCTCCAGAATCTCCGCCACGCTGTCTCCCACCGCCGGCGTCGGAGCCAGGGAAAGGTCAATGATACCGAAGGCACATTCAGCCGCCTGGAGGCCTCCTGGGCCACCAGCTGGCCCACGCGGGTGATCTTGAACGCCGTCTTCTTGATGGTCTCGCAGAGCACCTCGAAATTCTCCCCTCTGGCCTTTAAAAGCGCGGTCTTCACCACGCCCGGGCCGCTGACGCCCACGTTTATGATGGCGTCGGCCTCGGTGACGCCGTGGAAGGCTCCCGCCATAAACGGGTTGTCGTCGGGGGCATTGCAGAACACCACCAGCTTCGCGCAGCCCAGGGAATCGTTCTCCTTCGTCTTCTTGGCAGTCTCCAGGACGATCTCGCCCATGAGCTTCACCGCATCCATGTCAAGCCCCGTCTTGGTGGAGCCCACGTTCACGGAGCTGCACACCCGCTCGGTCTGCGCCAGGGCCTCCGGGATGGACTCGATGAGCAGCTTGTCCGCGCTGGTCATCCCCTTGGACACCAGGCCGAGTAGCCGCCGATGAAGTTGACGCCCACCTCCTTCGCCGCCCGGTCCAGGTCTTTGCGATGGCCACGAAGTCCGCCGGCGTCTTGCAGGAGGAGCCGCCCACCAGGGCGATGGGAGTCACGGAAATACGCTTATTTACAATCGGAACGCCAAGTTCCTTTGAAATGCTGTCCCCGGTGGAAACCAAGTCCTTCGCCAGCGTGGTAATCTTCCGGTAGATCTTTTCGCAGACCGCGTCCACATTGCTGTCGCAGCAGTCCAGGAGACTGATGCCCATGGTGATGGTGCGGACATCCAGGTTCTCCTTCTCAATCATATTGTTGGTCTCATTTACCTCGAAAATATTTAACATGTCACCCGTTCCCTTCCGTCTCTAGATCCTGTGCATCGCCGTGAAGATCTCTTCTCTCTGGCACTTGATGCTGACGCCGATGGAGAGCCCCAGCTTCTCCAGATCTCCGGTGATGGTCTCGAAGGGAACCGTGGACGCGCTGGTATCCACAATCATCATCATGTTGAAATACTCCTGCACGATGGTCTGGCTGATGTCTAAAATGTTGATCTGGTGCTCCGCCAGATAGGTGCAGACGCCGGCGATAATGCCCACACTGTCCTTTCCCACTACGCTTATGATGGCCTTTTTCATGTTCGCTTTCTCCTTTATGTTTAAAATAATATCAAACGGTGACGATCTCTGACATCTGCTCCCTGCTGGCCACGGAAATCGAAAAATCCGACGCCTTGTAGGGGCAGTCCCCCTGGGTAATCTCAAGCCGGACTGTCTCGTAGGCCAGCTCCTCGTAATTATTCTCCTTGCTTAAATGTCCCAGAAGGATCTTCTTTATATTGTCATGGAGGATGCAGCTTAAAAGCCGCCCGGCATTCTCGTTGGAGAGATGCCCGTGATCCCCCAGGATTCTCCTCTTTAAATAGTACGGGTACGGCCCCGTCTCCAGCATCCGCACATCGTGGTTAGATTCCAGCAAGATGCGTCCAGCCCCTGCAGATGGTCGATGGTGTACTGGGAATAATGTCCCATGTCCGTGGCCACGGCCACCGATTTGCGGCCGTTCTGGATGCGGTAGGCCACCGGGTTTGCCGCATCGTGGTCCACACGGAACGGCTTTACCGTCAGATCCCCCACGGTAAAATCCACGTCCGGCGCGATGGGCTTTAAAAGCTCCTTCGGGTACTCGCCCAGGGACTTCATGCCGGCGATTTCCTCCAGCGTCTCTCTGGTGCTGTAGACCGGCACCCCGTACTTTCTGGCCAGCACGCCCAGCCCCCTGGTGTGATCAGAGTGCTCGTGGGTGATGAGGATGCCCGAGAGTTCGCTCCCCTTGATGCCGATTTCATTCAGTCCCTGCTCGATGCGTTTGTTGCTTATGCCTGCATCCACCAGCAGGTTGGTGCGGTCAGAGCCCACATAGATGCAGTTCCCGCTGCTGCCGCTGGCAATACTTACGAATCTCATGTCTCATTCTGTCCTTTATGTAATAATTGTGCGGCGATCTGTCTCCCCGTCTCCTCCAGACTTCCGTCGTTGTCAATGACCACGCCGCAGTACTCCTTAAACCGTTCGTCCGGCCACTGGTTTGCCATGATGGAGAGGGATTTCTCCCGGCTGTAGCCGCGATTTTCCATCAGCCGGCTGATTCTGGTCTCCCGGGAGGCCCAGACGAACCACTTCTCATCGTAGATGTCCGGCTCCTCCTCCCCCATCACCGCGGCCTCCACCACCACAAGCTCCGCCCCCGGAGCCCCCGGGCCTCGGCCACGATGGCCTCCCAGACCGCCGGGTGGGTGATGGCATCGACCTGCGAAGGGCCTCACGGTCGGAGAAAATGATCTGTGCCATCCGCGGGCGGTCGATCGTTCCGTCCGCCCCCAGGATCTGTTCCCCCAGCGCCTCCACCACCTGGCAAAATACCGGCTGCCCCGGCTCCATGAGCCGCTTCGCCACCTCGTCGGCGAGAATGACGTGGGCGTTATATTCCTCTTTCAGTATGGACAGCACTTGGCTCTTTCCCGAGCCGACGCCGCCCGCAACTCGTATGATTTTCATGTTCTCTCCTTCGCGTCCGCCTCTTGCCTGCATCCACCTCTTGCCTGCGTCTGCACTCTCCTCGCGTTCGTCTCTCCGCTGGTCACCCGGATCATTTCGCGTCAAACCAGCTCTCTCCCACATTGGCCTCCACCTCCAGGGAAACCTTAAGATCCGCCGCGTGCTTCATGGTCTCCGTCAGGAGCTCCTTCACTTCATCGATCTCCTCCCGCTTCGTCTCCACCAGAAGCTCGTCGTGCACCTGCAGGACAATCCGGGATTCCAGGTTTCTCCTCTTAAGCTCCCGGTCCACGCGGATCATGGCGATCTTCATGATGTCCGCCGCCGTCCCCTGGATCGGTGAGTTCATGGCCACACGCTCGCCGAAGGAGCGCTGCATGAAGTTGGAGGATTTAAGCTCCGGAACCGGGCGTCTGCGGCCGTAGAGCGTGGTCACATAGCCCTGCTCTTTGGCATGCTCCACCAGCCCGTCCAGGAATTTTTTGACGCCCGGATAGGTCTCGAAATATTTCTCTATATACTGAAGCGCCTCTTTTCTCGAGATGCTTAAGTCCTCGCTCAAGCCAAAGGCGCTGATGCCGTAGACGATGCCGAAGTTCACGGCCTTGGCGTTGCGCCTCTGCAGCGGCGTCACCTCCTCAAGCGGCGTGTGGAACACCTCGGAGGCTGTGATGGCGTGGATATCCTGGGCCTTTTTGTAAGCCTCAATGAGCCGTTCGTCCCCCGACATGTGGGCCAGGATGCGCAGCTCGATCTGCGAGTAGTCCGCATCCACGAAGACAAAGCCGTCCTTCGGCACGAACACCTTGCGGATTTCCCGGCCCAGCTCCATGCGCACCGGGATGTTCTGTAAATTCGGCTCCGTGCTGCTGATGCGGCCCGTGGCGTGATGGTCTGATTGAATTTCCCGTGGATGCGGCCGTCGCCGCCGATAAACGCCGCCAGCCCCTCCGCGTAGGTGGAATTTAATTTTGTAAACTGCCGGTAATCCAGAATCATCTGCACCACCGGATAGTCCGGAGCGAGCTTTTCCAGAACGTCCGCCGCCGTGGAGTAGCCGGTCTTTGTCTTCTTTCCGCCCTTCAGCTTCATCTTATCGAACAGGATCTCGCCCAGCTGTTTCGGCGAGTTGATGTTAAACTGCTCTCCGGTCTCCTGCCAGATCTCCTGCTCCAGCTTCCCGATGCGCACCTTCAGCCGGTCTCCGTACTCCTTAAGCTCCTGTTTCTCCACCCGGATTCCCTCTTCCTCCATATGAAAGAGGCTGTAAATGAGCGGCATCTCGATGTCGGTGAACAGGCTGTGCATGCCGGTCTCCCGAAGCTTTTCCGTCAAAGGACCGGCCGCTTTGTACGCCACATAGCCCATGAAGCAGGCGCAGTCGAAGGCCTTCTCCACTCCCGCCGCCAGACTGGCCGGCAGTTTCTCCTTTCCCAGAAGATCCGCCTGGGACGGGATCGTGAGTCCTAAATAATCCCTGGCCAGGTCGTCGTAGGCGTAGGTGTCCCCCAGCGGATTCAGGAGGTACCCGGCCACCCCCGCGTCCATCACCGGCCCGTCGTCGGGGATTTTAAGAAACGGAAGCTGGCTTTTTAAATCCAGCACGCAGACAAGCGGCAGCTCCCGGCAGAGCATGGCCGCCTTGTCAGCCAGATACCCGGAAGTCAGAAATCCCTGCGCCGGCAGACAGTAAATGTCCTCCTCGCCGAAGCACAGCGCCAGACCCACCGCCCCGTTTTCATCGGAAATCAGCTGAAGCCCCGCCGTCTCACAGGCTCCGGCCCGCTCAAACACCTGCTCCGCCTCGCCTAAGTCGCGGACGACTTTAAAATGCTTCTCAATCTCCAGAGCCGGCGGCACATTTCCGTCAAATCTCGTGAGCAGGGACTTAAATTCCAGCCGCTTCATATACTGATAGGCCTCAGCCGTGTAGATGTTTCCGATCCTGCACTGTTCCAGATCAAACTCCACCGGACAGTCGGTGCAGATGGTCGCTAACTCCTTGCTCATCTGCGCCAGGGGATAATGTTCCCTGAGCGCCTTCTGCGCCCGGGGCGGCTTCACCTCGTCGATATGGCGAAGGCATTTTCAATGCTGCCGAACTGGCCGATGAGAGCCGTGGCCGTCTTCTCCCGATGGAGGGAACGCCGGGGATATTGTCGGAGGTGTCGCCCATCAGCGCCTTCACGTCAATGAACTCCGCGGGCGTCACCTGGTACTCCGCCTTCACGTCCTCCGGGTAATAGTCCCTGATGGTGGTCGTCCCCCTCTGGGTCCGGGGAATGCGGATCTTTATGTGGGTGTCGGAAAGCTGCAGAAGATCCCGGTCGCCGGACACGATGCTGACCTCCATCCCCGCCGCAGCCGCCCGCTTCGCCGCAGTTCCCAGGATGTCGTCGGCCTCGTAGCCGGGCAGTGTGAGAATCGGGATCTCCATGGCGGCGAGCACTTCCTTTAAAACGGGAACCTGCTCCCTCAATTCCTCCGGCATGGGCTTTCGTGTCCCCTTGTAGGCATCGTACATCTTATGCCGGAACGTGGGCTCCGGCAGGTCAAAGGCCACCGCCAGATGGCCGGCTCCCTCCTCGTCCAGAATCTTGAACATGATATTTAAAAACCCGTAGACTCCGTTGGTGTGGAGCCCCTCCGAGTTGGTCAGCTCCGGCACCCCGTAAAAGGCTCGGTTGATAATGCTGTGACCGTCGATCAAAACCAGTTTTTCCATTCTCTGTCTCCTTAAAATATTCCCTGCTGCCACCATACGCGGCACTGTACGAGAAATGTGAGCGCCAGGCCCATGAGCCCCAACGTCGCCGCAGAATATTTGAACATGCGGAAGCTCCACATGCGTTTTATCTCGTCGTAGGAATCCTCCAGCTTCCGCTCCAGATCCCCCGCAATATCGTAGGCGCCGGTCCCCGAATCCAGCTTCTTAAGGCCCACATCCACGGTAAAGCAGATCTCCAGCTCCTCGCTGCAGGCCTCGCAGGAATCGATGTGCTCCAGAAACGCCTCCACGGTGTCCCCGTCCAGCTCGTCGCGTATGTAAGGGAAAACCAGCCGTTCCGCCTCCTGACAGGTCATGTCCGCCGCCTCCTTTCAAATCGATACCTTTGAGTATACAATATTCCGGGGCCGGTTGCAAGGCAGAGTTGGCGGGATTGGAGGATTTGCAATCCATTATAATAAAAGTTTATAAAATCCTCCATAAGAATTTCATAAAAGTTAATAGACTTTCACAAAACAAGTATGATATACTGGGAGAACAATACAAAAGAAAGGAGGAATCGCTTATGACAGACAAGGAACTGCTGTCCGCTCTGTCGGATATGCTCGACACGAAGCTGACGCCGATCCGGGAGGATCTTGAGGGGCTTAAGGCGGAGACCGGGGAGATTAAGGCAGATGTCGATGGAATCAAGGCAGAAGTGGGAGGACTCAAGGCGGAAGTCGGGGGACTTAAGGCGGAAGTCATCCAATTAAAGCAGGATGTCGCAGAATTGAGAGACATAACGAATCTTCTGAACATCCGGGTTGGGAACCTGGAAAAAGATTTCGCTGTCTTAAAGATGGATGTGGCACAGCTGAAAACCGATGTTTCTAGCCTGCAAGACAACGTTTCTGCTCTTCAGAATGACGTTGCTGTTCTCCAGAATAACGTTTCTGCTATTCAAGACAATGTTTTGAACCTGCAAGACAATGTTTTTAGTCTCCAGACCAACGTTTCTGATCTTCAGACCAACGTTTCTGACCTTCAGAACAACGTTTCTGATCTCCGGAACAACGTTTCTGATCTTCAGAACAACTTTTCTGATCTCCAGAACAACGTTTCCGCTCTCCAGAACAATGTCACCACTCTCCAGTCCAGCGTCACCAATATCAATCTTCATCTGGAGAACGTCACCGACAGAAACATCCAGCTTCTGGCTGAGAACTATGTTCCTGCGGCCAGGAGATACGAGAACTCTTCGGCCATCACCGAGGCACTGCAGCGGACGTCAGCCTCTTGAAGCAGGTCGTCGCCAGACACTCCGAGCAGCTGCAGAAACTGGCCTGACCGTGCCGGCGCTATCTGCGCAATCTGAATCATCTGCAGTCAGAAATCTATTTTCTAAATTTCTTTCATTCCTGAAATTCAAAGTATCTTTACACTGCAGAAAACCCGTTCATCCCATCCATGCGCCCCATACACTCTCCGGGAGCTTGCCACATATACTGTAGTAGGCCTGTGAAACAAGCCTGAATTAAAAAAGGAGAGATAGAATATGGGATTAACTAATACGAACAAGCTTATAAGCATGGACCGGATCGACTGCTCTGGTTCCTTAAAGGTCACTCTGGCGCTGGCCGCTTCTCCGGATATCAGCACCAGCCCGACGGACATTGTCCTGGTCCTCGACCGCTCCGGAAGCATGGCGGGAAGTCCGCTTGCCAATCTGAAAAGCGGCGCTAAGAAATTCATCGACATTATCTCTGAGGCGACCGGCGGATCGCAGAGCGGCAGCATCGGCTCCGGCAGCCGTATCGGAATCGTCAGCTTCTCAGACACAGCCGTACAGAACTCACTGCTCACCAATTCCGTGGCCAATCTGAAGGCTGCTGTGGACAGTCTGTCCGCCGGCGGCTCCACGAACCACGCGGACGCATTTGCTAAGGCATCTGCGCTGTTTGACTCAAGCTCTGCCAACGCCAGGGTCATGGTCATGTTTACCGACGGAAAGACCACCGCCGGCCCGGATCCCAATCCCGTGGCTGCGGCTGCGCGGGCATCCGGCATCATCATCTACTGCATCGGCCTGGTGGGCTCCGACGGCATCGATCCCGCCATCCTGAACAACTGGGCCACGGATCCCGACGCCTCCCACGTGGCAATCACACCGGACGATGCGGAGCTTGAGGATCTGTTTGAAGATCTGGCGGCAAATATCTCCAAGCCGGGAGCGACAAACATCGTGATCGACGAGGTGGTAAACTCCGATTTCGTGATCACCAGCATTCTGCTTCCCACCAAGGGAGTCACCAGCATGATCAATCCCACCACCCTGCGCTGGACCATCGATCAGCTGGGAACGACAGGCAACGAGGGCGCGACACTGGAATTTCTCGTGAAGCACATTGCAAACACCTCGGGGACCAAACCCGTCAACGAATCCATCACCTACACGGATTCCGAGAACAACCAGGCCAATTTCCCGATGCCCACCGTACAGGTGGATTGCGGCTGCATCATAAAGCCCGAGCCCTGCCCGCTTCCCGTGGACGTGGCTATTAGCGGCTGCCAGGATTCCCTCGTGTACGACGCTGGCGACGTCTATATGGAATCCCAGGGACGTATCCTTCAGCTGGATGTGAACGTAAAGAATGTCTGCCCCGGCAAGCGTGTCGCACTGGCCGTCATGCTGAGCGAGGTTGACCAGCAGGGAAATGAGTACCAGCGCGGAATGAAAACCCTGACAATCCCGGCGCATAATCACCCGACCTGCGGGATGTGCTGGTAAAATGCGTGAAGTTCGTCCTGCCCGAGGATCTGGATGTGTCCGGCAGCACTCCCAACGCCATGTGCAATACCAGAAACTTTAAAGCGCGCTTCATCGCACATCACATCGACTCCGACCATCACTGCTGTGAGCAGCCGGTCTGCTGATGTCTGAAGTCTGAACACCGGGGCCGGGGAAGGCATTCCTTTCCCGGCCTCTCTGATTTCACGGATGTCCCAGGCCCATTCCCTCCTCTCTCATTCAGAAAACACTTGCAAAAGACGTTGTTCCATACTATAATAAGGTCAAATATCAGACTATCAAACATATCACGGAGGCCGCATCATGGATCGGGAAAAAGTAAGGGCATATGTCAACCAATATTGTGCACTGCGCGACGTACAATACGCCGCCTATACGTCGTATGCGAGAAAATACGGCTTGACCACAAACGAATTATTTGTGCTGGACATCATCTGGTTTTCGCCGGACGGCTGCCTGCAGTATGAGATCTGCGAGCGGATGTCCGCCACCAAGCAGACCATCAGCGCGATCATCAAGAAATTTCTGAAGCTGGGCTATGTATCTCTGACCGAATCGGAGACAGACCGCCGCAACAAGATCATCCGCTTTACAGCCGCCGGGGCCGAATACGCCAAAACCATCATTCCTCCCGCCGCCAGCGCGGAAATCGACGCCATGAGCGAATTGTCCGAGGCGGAGATCGCCGAGCTTACGCGTCTCACCACGCTGTTTTCCCAGCACATGAAGGACAAGTTTGAGAAAGCATTGCAGACACCGGAAACACTTTATAAAGGAGAAAAATGATGGCTGAACCACAGATCAAAACGATTTATGTGAAAAACATTTTGTCAAAATCCAATCTGCCGGTCTGCGAGTATTCCGTCAATCCTTACGTCGGCTGCACCCACGGCTGCAAATACTGCTATGCTTCCTTCATGAAGCGCTTCACCGGCCACACGGAGCCCTGGGGTACCTTCCTGGATGTAAAGGAATGGCCCGCCATCAAGCATCCGGAAAAATACGCAGGCCGGGAGCTGTTCATCGGCTCCGTGACGGATCCCTACAATCCGCAGGAGGAGACCTTCGGGCGCACCAGGGAGCTTCTCCTTCAGTTGAAGGGCAGCGGCGCAAACATCAGCATTGCGACGAAAAGCGATCTGGTTCTGCGGGATCTAGAGCTGATCAAAAGCTTTCCGGATGCGCGGGTCTCCTGGTCCATAAACACGCTGGACGAAGACTTTCGCAAAGATATGGATGAGGCGGTGTCCATCGAGCGCAGGCTGGCCGCCATGGAGGCATTTCACCGCGCCGGGGTGCGCACCACCTGCTTCATCTCCCCGATCTTCCCGGGAATCACGGACGCGGAGGCCATTATCCGCCGCGCGAAGGACCACTGCAACCTGGTCTGGCTGGAGAATTTAAACCTGCGGGGCAGCTTCCGAACCGTCATCATGGAGTACATAAACGAAAAATATCCTTCGCTCCTGCCCCTGTACCGCGAAATCTACGACCGCAAAAACATGAGCTACTGGGAGTCCCTGGACGAGACGCTGAGACATGCCGCCGCCAGCCTCGGCCTCTACTATGTGACCAATGACGACAGCATGAGCCGCCCCTTCGACGCGCCTCCCGTCGTCGTAAACTACTTTTACCACGAGAAAATCAGAAAAGGAGGGGCACGCTATGCCGGAACTTCCCGAGGTTGAGACCATCCGCCGGGTGCTGGAGCCGCAGCTTCTGCAGGCATCCATCGAAGCAGTCACCGTAAAACGCCCCGAGGTCATCGCCCATCCGTCCCCGTCCGATTTCTGCACACGGCTTGCGGGGCAGACCATCTCCGGCATGGGACGCCGGGGAAAATACTTAAGCATTCTTCTGGAAAACAGCAGCCGGATCCTTGTTCATCTGCGGATGACCGGCTGTCTCCTGCTGACATCTGCATCCGTTCCCGAAGAAAAGCACACCCATCTGATTTTCCGTCTGAATGACGGCAGAGAGCTGCGTTTCTCCGACACCCGCCGGTTCGGGCGGCTCTGGCTGTTTTCGACCGGGGAACCCGATTCCTTAAGCGGGGCTGAGAAGCTGGGAAAGGAGCCCTTCGACCCGGCATTTTCCGCCTCCTATCTGAGGATCCGTCTCGAAAAACGAAAAAAGGCCATCAAGGAATGTCTGATGGACCAGAGTGTCATCGCAGGAATCGGCAACATCTACTCCGATGAGATCCTGTTCACCGCACGGATTCACCCGGCGCGCCCGGCGGGCAGCCTGACCGATCCGGAGTGGGAACGCCTCGCCGCGGTGATCCCCGAGCGGCTTTCCTATTTCATAGAGAAGGATCAGATGACGCCGGAGGAATATCTCGAAACCAGGGGACAGGATTACCGCAACGCCCCGTTTCTGCAGGCCTACGGACACGAGGGGGATCCCTGTCCGGTCTGCGCAGCGCCGCTCTCCCGGCTGGTGATCGGCGGCCGGAGCAGCACCTTCTGCCCGGTCTGCCAGAGGGAAGCGCCGTGAGGAATACCGGGTATCATGGGGTATCAAAATATCAAAAACAGAAAAGCCCTTGAAACCTGCATAAAATAGGGGTTCCAAGAGCTTTTTAAGGTATGCCGGCTGCGGGACTTGAACCCGCACGGTGTCGCCACCAATGGATTTTGAGTCCACCTCGTCTGCCATTCCGACAAGCCGGCGCTTGCTGTCAGCAGGATTTATTTTATCAAAAAGTGGTTGGATTTGCAACCACTTTTTGATAAAACACTGACTTCTTCGCACTTCTTTGCAGGAACCTTCTCGATCGAAAGCCCCGCTTTTCAAAAACGCCTAGTGATGGAACAGGCGGATGCCGGTGAAGGCCATGACGATGCCGTACTTATTGCACACCTCGATCACATTGTCGTCTCTCACAGAACCGCCGGGCTGGGCGATGTATTTCACGCCGCTCTTCTTTGCGCGCTCCACGTTGTCGCCGAAGGGGAAGAACGCGTCGGAGCCGAGGGTCACATTCTCCATCTGGTCCAGCCATGCGCGCTTCTCCTCGCGGGTGAACACGGGCGGCTTCACCTTGAAAATCTTCTCCCACGCGCCGTCGGCCAGCACGTCCATGTACTCGTCGCCGATGTAGACGTCGATGGCATTGTCGCGGTCCGCCCTGCGGATGCCGTCCACAAACTGGAGACCCAGAACCTGCGGGGACTGGCGGAGGAACCAGTTGTCCGCCTTGTTGCCCGCCAGGCGGGTGCAGTGCACGCGGGACTGCTGTCCTGCGCCGATGCCGATGGCCTGCCCGTCCTTCACGTAGCAGACAGAGTTGGACTGGGTGTATTTAAGCACGATGAGGGAGACGATCATGTCGATCTTCGCCGCGTCGGGAAGCTCCTTGTTCTCGGTCACGATATTGGATAAGAGGTCGTTGTCGATGGACAGCTCATTTCTTCCCTGCTCGAAGGTGATGCCGTACACCTGCTTCTTCTCGATGGCTGCCGGGCGGTAGGCCGGATCGATCTGGATCACATTGTAATTTCCGTTCTTTTTCGCCTTTAAGATCTCCAGCGCCTCCGGCTCGTATCCGGGCGCGATGACGCCGTCAGAAACCTCCCGCTTGATGATGCGGGCCGTATCTACGTCACAGACATCGGACAGGGCGATGAAATCGCCGAAGGAGGACATGCGGTCGGCGCCTCTGGCTCTGGCGTAGGCACAGGCTAACGGGGAGAGCTCTCCCATGTCGTCCACCCAGTAGATTTTCGCCAGGGTCTCATCAAGAGGAAGTCCCACCGCCGCTCCGGCCGGGGACACATGCTTGAAGGAGGTGGCCGCGGGCAGCCCCGTGGCTTTCTTAAGCTCGCTCACCAGCTGCCAGCCGTTGAAGGCGTCGAGGAAATTGATGTAGCCGGGCTTGCCGCAGAGCACGGTGATGGGAAGCTCGCTTCCGTCCTCCATGTAGATTCTGGACGGTTTCTGATTGGGGTTGCAGCCGTACTTTAATTCCAGTTCGTTCATCGTTTGTCTCCTTTACTGATTTTTGTTGACGATCTTTGTCTCATAGGCTCCCGTGGCGATATCGATGTAACGCACAAACAAGGACACCTTGTTCTCGCTGTTTAAGCTGTTCCAGAGAAGCTCTGTGAACGCGTCCATGTCGTCGGGGATGGAGATGAGCTTGGGCTCGCCCTCGAAGCTGGGCAGCGGATCCCCGTCGTGCATGTAGGTGTGGATGAAATGTCCCTCTCCCGCCGCCGGATTCTCGTAGGCGAAGGTATATCTGTGGCAGGAATCCGGATTTCCGTTGCTGCTCTTTAAGATAGACATGGCATAATTGTAGCCGCCATTTTCAATGTGCATGATGCCGGAGATCCGGGGCGTATAGTTGGGAGCATCCGGCTCAAACTCGCGGCTTCTCAAGGACTGCTCGAAGGTCATCTGACGGTCCATGCCCTCGTAAATGGTGTCGGTCTGGTCGCCGTTGGTCACAATGGTCTTATTTCCCAGCACGCGCACCGGGGCGTAGATGATAAGGCTGGGATCCACCAGTTTGGAAGGATCGAAGGCCTGGGTGCGGATTCCCTTTCCCTCCTCCACAAAAATGCGGTTTCTGCTGTTCTCGCTCCGTCCCATGATAAAATAGGCCGTCACCGCCTTTGTCCCGTCCGCGGACCTGCCGATGATGATGCCTCTGCCGGGGTAGGAATTATTTTTAAGCTCGTCTTCAATCGAAATCATTTTCATGGAATGATTTTCCTCCTTCCTGGATATTCGTTGTTACTTTTCATTATAACATACCCGCACCTCATTTCCAGTTAGATTTATTGATTTTTATTAAGTAGCTCTGTTAATAAATGTTTCCCTCTTTATTTCGTTTTTCTTAATGAAAAATATATAAATATGTAGTCCACATTTGTTGTCGAATCGTGTATAATGTTTTTGAACGATAGAAAATTTTGTCATTTTCCAGGAGGACCCAATTATGAGAAAGCACATGAAGCTGCTTCTTCCCCTCGTCTGCATTTTGCTGATGACGGGATGTAAGTCGAAGGAGAAAATCGATCTGTCCGGTATCCACACCACGGAAGCGCAGACCGTAGAGCGGGAAAGTCTAGCCGATCCGTCAGCTGAATCCACCAAAGCGCCGGACATTTCCATGGAGGCAGACAAGAACACGGCCCCCAGCGTGGCCGCCAACATGGAGACCTACACGAACAATAAAGTGAGCATCCAGTACCCCGTCGTGTCCAATTTAAGCGACTCCGCGATCCAGGAGGAAGTCAATGCGCTCTTAAAGGCCAACGCGCTGCGGGCGATTGAGGGCCTCGGCGCGGACGAGTCCAAGGACACAATTTCTGTGAAGGCGCAGGTCGTCTCCATCAACCGCCGCCGCATCACCGTGACCTACGAGGGCACGTTTAACGCAGACGGCGCCGCCCACCCGGTGAATCTCTTCTACTCCAACACCGTGGACATGGAGTCGGCGGGCAACTTAGGGCTTTCGGACTACGCGGACCCTTACACTGTGGCAGGCTACATCGCATCCGGCGATTATAAGTTTGCCGAGGGCACGAAGGTCTCCGAGAGCGATCTGCGGGCCGGCTTAAAGGGCACCGTGGAATCCTACTATGAAATGTTAAAAAAGGCGGATTTCACCGGCACAACGGAAGGTTTCCCGGAGGTATTCAGCTATGAGAAGCAGGGAACCATCTACATAAGCCTTCCCGTGGTCCACGCCCTGGGCGACTACGCGCTCATCGTCTATTCTCCTGATAATAAATAAGAAAGGTGGTTTCTAACCATGGAAAACGTAACGATATTTGACCATCCCCTGATTCAGCACAAGATCTCCATGCTGAGGGACAAACGCACCGGAACCAATGAATTTCGCGCGCTCACCGAGGAGATCGCCATGCTCATGGGCTACGAGGCGCTCCGCGACCTTCCGCTGGAGGACGTGGAGGTGGAGACTCCCATCGAGACCTGCATGACTCCCATGCTGGCCGGCAAAAAGCTGGCCGTGGTGCCCATCCTGCGGGCCGGCCTCGGCATGGTGAACGGCATCCTGGCCCTTGTCCCCTCCGCGAAGGTGGGCCACATCGGCCTCTACCGCGACGAGACCACCCACGAGCCCCACGAGTATTTCTGCAAACTGCCCCGCCCCATCGACCAGCGCGTCATCGTGGTCACCGACCCCATGCTGGCCACCGGCGGCTCCGCCATCTCCGCTGTGGATTTCATCAAGCAGCACGGCGGGAAGACCATCAAATTCATGTCCATCATCGCCGCCCCGGAAGGCCTTGAGCGCTTCCATGCGGCACACCCGGACGTGCAGATCTACGTCGGCCACCTGGATCGCGAGCTCAACGCCGACGCCTACATCTGCCCCGGCCTCGGCGACGCCGGCGACCGGATTTTCGGAACAAAATAAATCGCAGCCAGCCAATCAGGGGCGCAGGCGTGCAAATAAAATGCGGGCGACGTGTCAGGAGCCCGCGTTTTATTTACACGCCTGCGCCCCGACCCGCCTCCCGCGAATCCCCCATTTATTATTTATTCATGCTTCTGCGCAATCTCCCCCTGCCGTTTGTAGATGGACTTCCCATCCACGCACCCGCGCACGCTGGAAAGCGGATACACATTGCTCTCCCGTCCGATCACCGTTCCCGGATTCAGCACAGAGCCGCAGCCGATCTCCACCATATCTCCGATCATGGCGCCGAACTTCTTGATTCCCGTCTCAATGTCCCCATCCTGGGCATGGACCTTCACCAGAAGCTTATCCGACTTCACGTTGGAGGTGATAGAACCCGCCCCCATGTGAGCCTTGAAGCCCAGAATGGAATCGCCCACATAATTGTAGTGGGGCACCTGCACCTTGTCGAACAGGATCACGTTTTTAAGCTCCGTGGAATTTCCCACCACGCGCCCTCGCCCACCAGCGCGCTGCCGCGGATGAAGGCACAGTGGCGGATCTCAGCCTCCGCGCACACGATCAGCGGGCCGCCCAGATGAGCGGTGGGGGCCACCTTTGCGGTTTTATGCACCCACACGTCGTCGGCCACACGGTCGAACTCGTCGGCCGGGAGCTTTTCTCCCAGCTCCCGTATCATGGCGCTGATGCCGGAGAGCGCCTCCCACGGGTAGGTAAACTGCGAGAGCCACTGGCCCGCCATGCTGTGGGACAGGTCATACAATTCAGAAATTTTCAAATTTTCTTTTCTCATGATGATTTTGCTCCTCCTTTATAATTCAGCGCCGCACGCTCAAAATACTGGCGCAGGTTCTCGTGGTGATTGTTCTTTAACACCGCGTAGGTGCGCCCGGCCACGAACCGCTCCAGTTTTTCCATATACTCGTCAGAGGTGATGCTCCCCTCCGCCACGTAGGTGAGCCCCTTCTCCCAGCTGGCCGTGAGCTCCGGGTTCAAGAGCTGGCTGATGGAGACGCTCACCACGTCGAACACCATCTCCCCCAGCAGCGTGGGCGTGATCACCTGGGTCTTCTTGTTGAGCCCCAGATACTTGATATTCACCAGCTTTTTTAAAATCTCCGCCCGGGTGGCGCTGGTGCCGATGCCGCTTCCCTTAATCTGGGCGCGCAGGTCCTCGTCCTCGATCAGCTGTCCCGCGTTCTCCATGGCGAGGATCATGGAACCGGAGGTGTAGCGCTTCGGCGGGGAGGTCTCCCCCTCCTTCACCATAAATTCCAGAACCGGGAAGATCATTCCCTTTTTGAGGGACGCAAGCATGGCCTTAAACTCCGGCGAGTCCACGGAAATCTCCTGGCCCTCGCCCGCCCGGAGCGCCGTCCCCGGAAGCCCCGCCTTCAGCGGCCTCCCCGCCATCCTCATTTGCCGGACCGGACTGCTCCGCGCCGCTGCCGCCCTTCGGCTTCGCCTTCACATACGCCACCTTTAAATACCCCGGTTCCTCCAGGATCTTATAATTGGCAAAGAAATGTTCCCCTTCGCGGCTGATGTCCAGCGTGTATTTCCGGTACACCGCCGCCGGGTAGAAAATGCTTAAAAACCGCCGGACAATCACCTCGTAAATGCTCCGGGAGAGAGGGGAAAGCCTTCCCAGATTCCCCAGCCCCTGCCCGGTGGGCACGATGGCGTAATGGTCGGTGATCTGTTTGTCGTTCACATAGCGGGTCTTTGCAATCCCCTTATAAGAGCCTCTTTCCAGGATCTCCGCGGCAAACCCGGCCGCCGGGGGAAAGCCCTTAAGACCGCCGATGTTTCTGTGTATCTCCCTGGCCACCGCCGTGGAGAGCACGCGGGCGTCGGTTCTCGGGTAGGTGACCATCTTCTTCTCGTAGAGCTCCTGCACCACCTTCAGGGTGTCGTCGGGGCTGATCTTAAAAAAGCGGGAGCAGTCGTTCTGAAGCTCCGCCAGGTTGTAGAGAAGCGGCGGATTCTTCGTCTCCTTCTTTTTCTCCACACTCTCTAAAACGCCCTCCGCCGGGGGATGCTCACTCAAGGCGGCGATAAGCGCCTCCGCGTCCTCCCTAGCCTTGAAGCCGTTCTCCTTGTAGAGCTTCGGCGTCCCGAAATACCGGGAGCCTCCACCGCCTTCCACTCGGCCTCCAGCGGGATGCCGCCGGCCTCGAAGCGGCCGACAACGCGGTAGAACGGGGTCTTCACGAAGTCTCTGATCTCCCGCTCTCTGCGCACCACCATGCCCAGCACACAGGTCATCACACGGCCCACGGAGAGGACGGTGCGGTTGACACGCAGGAAACCGGAAATGGACGGCCCGTACTTGAGCGTCAGAAGGCGCGAGAAATTAATTCCCATGAGGTAGTCCTCCTTCGCCCGCAGATAGGCGGAGGCGGACAGGTTGTCATACTCCGACAGATCCTTCGCCTCGCGGATGCCCCTTAAAATCTCCTCCTCGGTCTGGGAATCGATCCACACCCGGCGCCTCTTCTTCCCGGTGACGCCGGCCATCTGCTCCACCAGGCGGTAGATGTACTCTCCCTCCCGCCCGGAGTCGGTGCAGACGTAGATCGTGTCGATATCGGCGCGGTTTAGGAGGCCGCTTACAATCTTAAACTGCTTCGCGACGCCCTCGATCACCTCGTATTTAAATTCTTTTGGGAGAAACGGGAGCGTCGAGAGGCTCCAGCGCTTATACTTAGGATCGTAGGCCTCCGGATAGCTCATGGTCACCAGATGGCCCACGCACCAGGTGACCACCGCCTGCTCCGACTCGATGTAGCCGTCCCCGCGGCGGCCCTGAAGCTTAAGCGCGTTTGCAAACTCCTGGGCCACGCTCGGTTTCTCCGCGATAAACAGTGATTTAGCCATGTTTGTACTCCGACAGGATGACCGCCCCGAACATCAGCGCACAGCCCAAAAGCAGTCTCGCCGTCAGCGGGTCATCCAGGAAAATGACCGCAAACACCAGCCCGAACACCGACTCAAAGGAGAGCAGGATGGAGGAGGTATTTGCGCTTAAGTATTTCTGCCCCACAGTCTGGAGAAGGAACCCCAGCATGGAACTGAAGAAGGCCAGATAGAGAATGCCCATGGCGATGGACGGGTCTCCCAGCACCGAGAAGGAGAATCCCCCTCCAGCACGGGCGCCACCAGCCAGCAGAGCGCCGCGCTGACGGCCATCTGGAAGAAGGTCATCAGCGTGGGATCGTGATCCTTCGTGTATCTGGCAATAAAAACCATATGTAAGGAAAAGGAAATGCTGCAGATCAGCGTCAGCACGTCGCCGCGGTTGACGCCCAGGTCACCCTCCAGCGTGATGAGCGCCAGCCCGATCACCGCCGCCACCGCCGCAAACAGGTTGTTTTTCCCCGGCCGCAGGCGGTTGATGCCCCAGTTGATAAAGGGCACCAGGATGACGTACAGCGTGGTGATAAAGGCATTTTTGCTGGCTGTGGTATATTTTAGTCCGTAGGTCTGGAAAAATAACTGACAAACAGCCAGAAGCCCAAAACCGCGCCGCACTTAAAATCCGAGCGGGTGGTCCGCCGGACCAGGGGAAAGAAAAGGATCCCCAGGCCGATGGCAGCCAGCGTAAACCGGAGCGCCAGCAGGTAGGTGGGCGGTATCACGTCCACGCTGTTTTTCATCACCACAAATGCGCTTCCCCAGATGATGGTGGTGAGGATCATTCCTGCGGCAGCTAAAAGCTTCGTGCGCCTGCTCACATTCGGACTCATCTCTTTTCGGCTCCGAATTTATAGATGGTCGTGTGATTGTACTCCTCCCCGGCCTTCAGGACAGGCGACGGGAACGAGGGCGTATTCACTGCGTTGGGGTAGAACTGGGTCTCGAAGCAGAAGGCGGTTCTGGGGCCGTACTTCGCTCCGCCCTTTCCGGACACCGCGCCGTCTAAACCGTTGGCCGTGTAAAGCTGGACGCCCGGCAGGTCCGTGTAAACCTCCAGCGTCCGGCCGCTGGCCTCGTCGACGGCCTTCGCTGCCAGCACGATGCCCGTGCCGTAGCCGTTGATCACCCAGTTGTGGTCGTAGCCGCCGGCCATGGCAAGCTGCTCGTACCCGCTGTCGATCTCCTCCCCCAGCGCCTTCATCTCGCGGAAATCCATGGGCGTGCCGTCCACCGGGCGCAGTTCGCCCGTGGGAATGGAAAACTCGTCGGACGGCGTGAAGAAATCGGCGTTGATCCACGCCTTCTGCGCGCCGATATAGCCGCTGTCGTGTCCCGCCAGGTTAAAATAGCTGTGGTTCGTGAAATTCACCACGGTGTCGGCGTCGCAGATCATACGGTAGTTGATCTCCACCGCGTCGTCCTCCGTCAGCGTGTAGGTGACGATGATATCGCCGTTTCCGGGATAGCCCTGGTCGCCGTCCGGGCTCTGGAGCGCGAAGGAGATCTTAAGCTCCTCCTCCGACACCTGGGCATCCCACATGCGGAACTCATAGTAATCCGGGCCGCTGTGCAGATTGTTGGGGCCGTTGTTAAGCTCCAGACGGTACTCCTTCCCGTTCAGCGTAAAACAGCCCCCGGCGATGCGGTTGGCATTCCGGCCCACGATGGCTCCGAAATGGGGGCCCTTCACCATGTATTTCTCCACCGTGTCATAGCCCAGTACCACGTCAGCCATCTGCCGTCCCGGTCCGGGACCATCATGGACACCCAGGTTCCTCCCAGGTCCGTGAAGGAGGCGGAAATGCCGTGGCTGTTGGTCAGTGTATACAAATAGATCGGTTGCCCGTCCGGCGTCTGGCCGAACAAAGTCTTTGCGATTGACATTTTAAATGATCCCTCCACATACGGCGAGGCTGCCGCGAAAAATGGCAGGCAGCCTCATGAAATTTATTTTGCTTTGATATAGCCCTGGGCGGTGAGAAGCTCCGCGCAGAGAACCGCTCCGCCGGCAGCGCCGCGCAGCGTGTTGTGGGAAAGCCCCACAAATTTGTAATCGTAAACCGTATCCTCTCTCAGACGGCCCACGGAGATTCCCATGCCGTTTTCAAAGTCCACGTCCAGCGTCACCTGGGGACGGTTGTCCTCCTCCAGATACTGGATGAACTGCTTCGGCGCGCTGGGAAGCGCAAGCTTCTGGGGAAGTCCGGAGAAATTCACCATGCGGTCGATGAGCTCCTCCTTCGTCGGTTTCTTTCTGAACTTTACAAACACGGCGGCCGTGTGTCCGTTGAGCACGGGAACGCGGATGCACTGGCAGGTGATCACCGGCTCGGCGGCTTTCACGATGACGCCGTCCTCAATCTGTCCCCAGAGCCGTAAGCTCCTGCTCGCTCTTCTCCTCCTCGCCGCCGATGTAGGGGATGATGTTCCCTTCCATCTCCGGCCAGTCCTTGAAGGTCTTTCCCGCTCCGGAAATGGCCTGGTAGGTGGTGGCCACCACCTCGTAGGGCTCGAACTCCTTCCAGGCGGTCAGGACAGGCGCGTAGCTCTGGATGGAGCAGTTGGGCTTCACGGCGATGAAGCCGCGGGTGGTTCCCAGTCTCTTCTTCTGGAACTCGATGACCTCAAAATGCTCCGGGTTGATCTCCGGCACCACCATGGGCACGTCGGGGGTCCAGCGGTGGGCGCTGTTGTTGGAGACCACCGGGGTCTCGGTCTTTGCATAGGCCTCCTCGATGGCCTTGATCTCCTCCTTGGACATGTCCACGGCGCTGAACACGAAGTCCACACCGGCAGCCACCTTCTCCACCTCGTTGACGTTCATCACAACCAGCTTCTTCACGCCCTCCGGCATGGGAGTGTCCATCTTCCAGCGTCCGCCCACGGCCTCCTCGTAGGTCTTGCCCGCAGAACGGGGGCTGGCGGCCACGGTCACCACCTCATACCAGGATGATCCGCCAGAATCGATATAAATCTCTGCCCCACCATTCCGGTGGCGCCCAGTACACCAACTTTCAACTTCTTATCCATTTTCATATCTCCTCGGTCACAAAAATTGTACTTTTCTATCCTATACTAAACTCGACAAAAAATCAAGCGAAAATACGTCAGAAAAATACATTTGTCCGTCACCAGCGTACACTTAGGGCATTTTCTCTGCCCCAATCGGAATTATACCAGCTCCAGCGCCACTTCCATCATATTGGTGAAGGTGGTCTGGCGCTCCTCGGCGGTGGTGGACTCGCCGGTCACCAGGGAATCGGAGACCGTCAGAATGCAGAGGGCGTTAACACCCGCCGCCGCGGCATTGCTGTAGAGGGCCGCCGCCTCCATCTCCACGGCCAGCACGCCCATCTCGGCCCAGGTCTTTCCGGCCGGGGGCAGATCCGGGTTGTAGAACACGTCGGAGCTTAAAATATTTCCCACGTGGCAGGTGAGCCCCTTCGCCTGGGCCGCCGCCACCGCCTTCTCCAGAAGCCCGAAGCTGCAGATGCAGGAATAATCGCCGGGAAGCCGGAACTGGCGCACATAGCGGGAATCGGTGCAGGCGCCCATGCCGAACACCATGTCGCGGATCTTCACATGGGGCTGCATGGCCCCCGCGGTGCCCACGCGGATCAGATTTTTGCAGCCGTAGGCGTGAATCAGTTCGTAGGAATAGATGCCGATGGACGGGCAGCCCATGCCCGTTCCCATGACTGAAACCGGTTTTCCTCTGTAGGTTCCGGTAAAGCCGAACATGTTGCGGGTCGCATTAAACTGCACCGCGTCCTCGAGAAAATGGTCCGCGATATATTTGGCGCGGAGCGGGTCCCCCGGGAGCAGAATCGTCTCCGCGATCTCTCCCCGTCTCGCCGCGATATGCGGGGTTGGTGTCTTGATCTCTGCCATAGTGTTCTTCCTCCTTATTTTCTTACAATCTGACCTTGCTGCCCTTGCCGTCGCGTTTTCCTATCTTTAACCGGTTCAGATGCACGGTCTTTCCCTTATATTCCACGGTGCTTGCTTCGTCATTTAACAGATATACGGCCTCTAAGCTGTCCCCGTCGCCCAGGCGGATGCCGCGCACGCCGCGGGAATTTTTCTTGAGCACAGAAATTTCCTCCAGCGGGAACCGCAGGAAAATACCTGCGCCGGTCTGAATCACCGCGTCCTTCTCGCCGTTTACCCTGAGAATGCAGATCAGCTCATCGCCGTCCGCCAGCTTGGTGGATGCCACCATGCGGTTGTTGGTGATAAATTCCCCGCCGGGCACCAGCTTCACCATGGCTTCCTTCGTGGCAAAGAGATAGGTGTTTCCCGCAAGCTCCGCCGCGCAGGTCACATAAACCACCGTCTCCTTCGTGCCGTCGTACCTGCACAGATTGTCGATGGGGGTTCCCTTATCCCTGAGCTTTCCGAAGGGGATGTCCATGGCCTTCACCTGGTGAAGCACGCCGGTGTGAGTGAACAGGCAGACCTTGTCGGTGTTCATCATGTGAACCACATACGCGCTCTCCGCCTCCACGGTCTCCGCGTTGCGGTCGTAGGTGGATTTATCCAGAAGCTTGCTGTAGCCGAAGCGGTCCATGACGAAGTAAACCTCCTGCTCCTCCACCGCCGGCTCCTCGTAGACCGCCTCGCGGCCGTCCTCCAGAACCGTGCGACGTGGAACGGCGAACTCCTCCTTGATGGCCTTCAGGTCTTCCTTGATCACCTGGTCCATGTATTTTCTTCCGGACAGAATCTTCTGGTATTCTTTTATCTTTCTAAGCGTTTCCTTATATTCCTTCTCCAGCGCCAGGATCTCCAGGCCGATCAGCTTGTAGAGACGCATCTCCAGGATGGCCTGGGCCTGCTTCTCCGTGAAGCACAGCTTCTTCGCGTAGGGCTCGAAGCCGGGATCCGTAAACCGGATGTTCGAGGTGTCCCCCTGGGTCAGGCAGGCCTTGGCGTCCTTTAAATTCTTTGAACCGCGCAGGATCGCGATGATCAGGTCGATAACGTCGCAGGCCTTTATAAGGCCCTCCTTAATCTCCTTTTTCTCCAGCTCCTTTTCCAGAAGCACGGAGTATTTTCTCTGGGCGTTCTCATACTGGAAGTCCAGGTAATTCTTTAAAATCCCCCGCAGATTCAGCGTCTCCGGGCGGCCGCCAGCGATGGCCAGCATATTGACGCCGAAGGTGTCCTCCAGCTTGGTCTTTTTGTAGAGGATTCCCTTGATCTTCTCGATATCCGCATCCTTTTTAAGCTCCAGGACGATGCGGATGCCTTCCTTGTTGGACTGGTTGGAAATGTCCACCACGTCGGTCAGCTTTTTGCTCTCCACCAGGTCGGCAATGTCCGATAAACACTTGTTGATGCCCGCGCCGATCATGGTGTAGGGGATCTCGGTGATGACCAGCTTATCCTTGTCCGCCTTCCGCTTTCCCAGCTCCACCTCCATCTTTGCCCGCAGCTTAATGCGCCCCGCGCCGGTCTCGTAGATGGGCAGAAGCTCGCTCTGGTTGGCGACAATGCCTCCGGTGGGGAAATCCGGGCCGTGAAGGTATGTCAGAAGCTCCTGCGTGGAGCTCTCCGGGTTGTCGATGTAGGCCTGCACCGTGTCGATGACCTCGCCCAAGTTGTGGGGCGGGATGCTGGTGCTCATGCCGACGGCAATGCCCTCGGAGCCGTTGATCAAGAGGTTGGGCACGCGGACCGGCAGCACCTCCGGCTCCTTCTCCGTCTCGTCGTAGTTGGGGACGAAGTTGACGGTCTTATCTAAATCTTTTAAGTAAACCTCCTCGGCAAATTTCTCCAGCCTGGCCTCGGTGTAACGCATGGCCGCGGCCCCGTCGCCCTCGATGGAGCCGAAATTTCCGTGGCCGTCCACCAGCGCCATGCCCTTCTTAAACACCTGGGACATGACCACCAGCGTCTCGTAGATGGAGCTGTCGCCGTGGGATGGTATTTACCCATGGTATCGCCGACGATACGGGCGGACTTCCTGTGAGGCTTGTCGTGGTTTAACCGGAGCTCGCTCATGTCGTAGAGCACGCGGCGCTGCACCGGCTTTAAGCCGTCCCTGGCATCGGGAATGGCCCTGGCGGTGATGACGCTCATGGAGTAGTTCATGTAGCTTCTCTGCATCTCCTCCGAATATTCTGTTTTGATGATCTTCTCAGCCATTGTCTCTCTCCTTATGCGTCAATCTCAGCCTCGTCGGCATGCTCGTAGATAAACTGCCGTCTGGGCGGCACCTCGCTGCCCATCAGCATCTCCGTGATCTCGGAGGCCATGCGGGCGTCCTCGATCTCCACCTGCTTGAGCACGCGGTTCTCCGGATTTAAGGTGGTCTCCCAGAGCTGCTCCGCGTCCATCTCGCCTAGACCTTTGTAGCGCTGCAGGCGGAAATCGCCCTTGTGGGTCTTGCGGTAGCGCTCCAGGGCCTTCTCGTCGTACAGGTACTGCTCCTCCCCACGGGACGGAATCACCTTGAAAAGCGGCGGCATGGCGATGAACACGTGGCCGTTGTAGATGAGCTCCGGCATGAAGCGGTAGAAAAAGGTCAGGAGCAGCGTGTCGATATGGCTTCCGTCCACATCCGCATCGGTCATGAGGATGATCTTGTGGTAGCGCAGCTTCGTGATGTCGAAATCGTTGCCGTAGCCCTCAGAAAAGCCGCAGCCGAAGGCGTTGATCATGGTTTTGATCTCCGCGTTGGCCAGCACCTTGTCCATGGACGCCTTCTCCACATTTAAAAATCTTTCCGCGGATGGGCAGGATGGCCTGGTACTGCCGGTTCCTGGCGGTCTTGGCGGAGCCGCCGGCGGAATCTCCCTCGACGATGAAGATCTCGCACTTTTCGGCGTCCCGGCTCTCGCAGTTGGCCAGTTTTCCGTTGCTGTCAAAGGAGAATTTGGACTTGGTGAGCATGTTGGTCTTGGCCTTCTCCTCCGCCTTGCGGATCTTGGCGGACTTCTCGGCGCAGGCGATAATATTCTTTAAGACCTCCAGATTGCGGTCGAAATATCTCTGTAAATGGTCGCCGCTCAGCGTAAATACGCTCTTGGTGGCGTCGGCGCTGGCCAGCTTCGTCTTGGTCTGGCCCTCGAAAATGGGATCGGGGTGCTTCACGGCCACGATAGCGGTCATGCCGTTCCTGGTGTCGGGGCCGGTGAAATTGGCATCCTTCTCCTTTAAAATTCCCAGTTCTCTGGCATAGCTGTTCACAAGCATGGTAAACTTGGTCTTGAAGCCCGCCAGGTGGGTACCCCCCTCCTGGGTGAAAATGTTGTTGCAGAAGCCTAAGAGATTTTCCTCAAAAGTGTCCACGAACTGGATCGCCACCTCCACCTCGATCTTATCCATCTCATCCTTAAAGTAGATGGGCTCGCAGACCGCGGTCTTGCCGGCGTTCAATTCCTTCACATAGGCCACGATGCCCTCCGGCTCGGAATACTCCACGGTCTCCGCCTCGCCGGGCCTGCGGTTCTCGTAGACGATGGTCAGCGCCGGGTTTAAGTAGGCGGTCTCGTGGAGGCGGCTTTTCAGCCAGTCGGCCTTAAAGCGGGTTTTCTCAAAAATCTCGTCGTCCGGCAGGAAGTTGATCTCCGTGCCGGTCTCCTTCGTCCGCCCCATGGTCGGCAGCAGCCCATCGATGAGCTCCACCGTGGGGATGCCGCGCTCGTAGGAGTCATAGTGGATATAGCCGTTTTTATAGATTTTTATGTCCAGGCGCTTGGACAGCGCGTTCACCACCGAGGAGCCCACGCCGTGGAGTCCGCCGCTGGTCTTGTAGGCCTCGTTGTCGAATTTACCTCCGGCGTGCAGGGTGGAGAGGACGATCCTCTCTGCGGAGACGCCTTTTTTATGCATCTCCACCGGGATCCCGCGGCCGTTGTCCTTCACGGTGCAGGAGCCGTCGGCCTCCAGCGTCACCCAGATGCAGGAGCACTCTCCCGCCAGATGCTCGTCCACCGAGTTATCAATAATCTCATATATCAAATGATTGAGTCCCTTGGTCCCCACGCCGCCGATATACATTCCGGGGCGCTTGCGCACGGCCTCCAGGCCCTCAAGCACGGTAATGCTGTCCGCATTATACTGTGACTTACCCATTTTATGCCTCCATATCTTGTATGATCTGTACTATTATTACATAAATGGGTTCGTTTGACAAGTGGAGGCCAGAAAAATCCACGGCACCTCGCGGGCAAATTTTACGTATTCTTAATTGCATATACCTACATATTAATTATATAATTTTATTTATATGGCATAAAATCAAAAGACAGGAGTTGGTCCCCATTTCAATCACACTTTTAATCGCAGCCATCGTCATTTTCTCCTGCATTCTGGGAAATAAACTGTCCTCACGGCTTGGAATACCTGCCCTTTTCGTGTTCATCCTTCTGGGCATGATCTTCGGTTCGGACGGCATTTTCAAGATCCCGTTCGCGAACTTCCAGATCGCAGAGACCGTCTGCTCCACCGCGTTAATTTTCATCATGTTCTACGGCGGCTTCGGCACTAACTGGCGGGAGGCGCGGCCGGTGGCAGCGAAATCCATCGTTCTTTCCACGCTGGGCGTGCTGTTCACGGCTCTGCTCACCGGTATCTTCTGCTGGTACGTGCTCGGCATGGAGCTTCTGGAGGGAATGCTCATCGGCGCCGTCCTGGGTTCCACCGACGCGGCCTCCGTGTTCTCCATCCTGCGCTCCAAAAAGCTGAACTTAAAATACGGCACCGCATCCATCCTGGAGCTGGAAAGCGGAAGCAACGACCCCTGCGCCTACATGCTGACCGTGATTATCCTGACCATGATGGCCGGAAATGCTTCCGCCGGCTCCATCCTTCTCATGACACTGGCCCAGATCGCGTTCGGCCTCCTCTGCGGAGCCGGAATCGCCGCCGCGGCCATCTGGGTGCTGCGGAACCTGACCTTCAAGGCCGAGGGGCTGGACACAATCTTCGTGTTCTCTGTAGCCATTTTTGCCTACGCGCTCCCGTCCGTCATCGGCGGCAACGGATATTTAAGCGTTTACATCATGGGAATCATCCTGGGAAACAGCAATCTGAACAACCAGAAAAATCTGTCCACGTTCTTTGACACTTTTAACGGGCTGATGCAGATGCTGATCTTCTTCCTGCTGGGGCTTTTATCCTTCCCCTCACGGCTGCCGTCGTCCTGCTGCCGGCCGTCGCCATCGCCACCTTCATGACCTTCGCGGCGCGCCCGCTGGTCATCGGCGTGCTGCTGGCCCCCTTTAAGCCCTCCCTCGGACAGTTTGCCGTGATTTCCTGGGCAGGCCTCAGAGGAGCCGCTTCCATCGTGTTCGCCATCATGGTGACCGTAAATGACAGCTTTGCGGGCGGGGATATTTACCATATCGTGTTCTGCGTCGTCCTCTACTCCATCATCCTGCAGGGCACACTCCTGCCGATCCTGTCCAGGAAAGTGAACATGATCGATGAGAACAGCGACGTACTCCGGACCTTCACCGACTACGTGGACGAGACGGAAGTACAGTTTATCCAGCTGCCGATCACGCCCGGGCATCCCTGGATCGGGAACGCCATTAAAGATCTGACGCTGGTTCCCGACACGCTGCTGGCCGCGATCCAGCGGGGCGATAAGGTGGTGGTCCCCAAGGGTGACACCGTCATCGAGGAGAACGATCTTCTGATCCTGGCCGCCATGGGTTACCAGGATACGGAGACCATCCGGCTCAAGAAATTTCCATCACCCCCTCCCACCGGTGGTTCGGGAAACAGATCTGTGACGTCCCGTTCAAGAAAAACACTATCATCGTCATGGTCAAGCGCGGCGACCGCGCCATCATTCCTTCGGGAAGCACACGGCTGGAGAATGGAGACGTGGCGGTGCTGTACTCGCAGTTAAAGACATCGGCGGCTTGACATAAATTTTCACATAAGACAGATGCGGCGACGCCGCAAAAGCCGGGATCATAAAAGTCCCTTCTGCTTTTGCGGCGCCGCCGCGTCTGTCATCTGAATGTTTTACTCGTCGTTCTCTGTTGTCCCGCGTTTTTCTGCTCTTTCGTTTCTCTCTGTTCTTTCGTTTCTCTCTGTTCCTTCGCGTTTTCCGCTTCTCTCGCTTCTCCCGGCGGCCGGGCGGTTCAGACGCTCTTTAAGCAGCCGCTCAAACTCCTCCTCGCAGCCATCCTCCATGAGACGTTCTCTTCTCCTCTGCCTGCGCAGGGCCGCCTGGCGCGCCTCCTCGGCGCGGCGGTGCATGACAAAGAATACTCCTCCGCCTCCGGCCAGTGCCACGATACCCAGTGCAGCAGCGATGCCCACAGGAAATCCGCCCTGTCCCTCGGGTTCACTGCCGGTGGCGGCGGGAACGGCGGCCTCAGGCTGCTCTGCCGGTTCGGTCTCCGCATCAGCGAGAGCTGCATCCGCGTCTGATTCTGACGTTTCCCCGTCTCCTGCCTGTGCCTGCGCGGCCGCGGCTGCAGCCTCCGCTGCCGCCTTCTCGATAAGGTAGACCTCCCCCACCTTCCGGTCATTGTAATGATACTGTATGAGTGCCACAGCTCCCGCGGGGGCATAGGACGGAAGCTCCGTCACCACAGAGCGGACCGCGTCGGTGAACGCTGCGTCATCAGGAATGGTAATAACCGCATCGGCGTCCATCGAAAGCTCTGACGGGGCGAAGGTTCTGTCCCCGATGGTCACAGGCTCCTCGCCGGAGGGAAAGCCGGGATCATGTTCCAGTATATTCACATTCTGAAACTGTCTCAAGCCAAAATCAAGAAGACTGATCGAATCAAAATAATATTGGGGCTGGCTCCCCTTTAACACAACGGAGATGACGCTCCTGCCGTCCCGCTCTGCGTAGAGCACCAGCGTATTTCCCGCCAGGGAGGTGTACCCGGTCTTGGCTGCGACAGCGTCCGGAAAATAATACTGCTGTCGGGATCCGTGGTGTTGAGAATGCGGCACTCCGCCGTGAGGCTGCGTCCTCCGGGTTATTGATGGTGGCCGGAAGCCGGTAGCTTCTGGCGGAGGCGATCTCCAGAAGCGCCTCATTGTCAAAGGCCTCCCTGGCGATCATCGCCATGTCGTAGGGCGTCACCACCTGCTCCGGATCGTTGAGCCCCGACGGGTTTCTGAACTGGCTCCCGGTGCATCCGATCTGGGCGATGCGGGCGTCATCATGTCCACAAAGCCCTGCCGGCTGCCGCCCACGTGCTCCGCCAACGCGTTGGCCGCCTGGTTGGAGGACATCAGAAGCATCGCATAGAGGCAGTCCTCCACAGAGAGCACGTCGCCCTCCTCCAGGCCCACCTTGTTGCCGCTCCCCTCCTCCACATCGTAGACCGCCTCGTAGGAAAAGTTCACCTGCTCGTCCAGAGATGCGTTCTCAAGAACCACCAGGGCCGTCAGAAGCTTCGTGATGCTGGCCGGATAATACTGCAGCCTCACATTCTGCCCGAACAGCATGGCCCCGGAGTCGGCGTCGATGACGATGCCGCCCTCCGCCAGAACTCCCGTATCATTCGGCCATTCCGGCGCGGCGTAGGCCGGAAACAGGCACATCTGGCCGCCAGGACGAAGGCGGCCATCGTACTTAATATCTTTTTCATCTATGTATCTCCTGAATGCAGCGTCTTTTTATGCGCAAATGTATGTTTTATTTTAACACCTTTCCACACGCCCCGCAATTTAAAATGTGGGACTTTAAGAAGATTGTAAGAAAAAGGCGTCCCGCTGAAAAGCTTCGCCGGCCGCCGCCAGTTTCACCCAAAGCCCCATTGACATCCGCCGCCGGTCTGATATAATGAAATCACAGTCATCTGACTTGTGAATTTCAGGCGGCGTTCGACCGCCGGGTTCTCTCGGGGAGTCCCCCGATGTATTCCGTATCTTTTTATCTTTCAGGGAATTTTCCGCATTGAAACGGAACATTTCACTGTCTATAATGGAAGGAGAGATGTTTTTGAGAACACCCACGAAACAGTTAAACAATCTGACCTTGCTCGACCGTTTTTTATTTGCCAGCGTCATGGAGGATAAGCGGTCGCTGGAGCTGGCGCTGTCCATCATCATGGGCGAGGAGGTGTCGCTCCGGCAGCAGGAGAAGTGGAGAAGGAGTTTCGCACGATGCCATGGCTCCGCTCCATCCGTCTGGACGTCTACAGCGCAGACGACAAAAACCGGATCTACGACGCGGAGGTGCAGAAGCGGAACACGGGAGGCCTGGCGAAGCGGAGCCGTTTCTACCAGGCACTCATCGACAGCACATTGCTGCCGCCGGGGGAAGGCATGAACTTTCACCCCCTGCCGGAGTCATTTCTGATTATGATCACCCTTTCGACCTGTGGGGGCGCGGCAGATACCGGTATACGTTTAAGATGCGCTGTGAGGAGGAGCCGGATCTGTATCTGAACGACGGGATCACCCGGATTTTCTTAACACCCGCGGCACCAACGACGGCGAGGTGAGCCAGGAGCTGGCGGAGCTTCTGCACTACATCGAGGACAGCTCGGACGAGATGGCCCGCACGTGCAGCAGTGAAAAGGTGCAGGAATTGCACCGCAGGGTCAGCGAGGTCAAAGCCAGTGAAGAATATGGAGTGAAGTATATGCAGGCATGGGAAGAAAAGCTTTATGAGAGAATGGATGGAAAGGCCGAGGGGTTGGCTGAAGGTATGGCTGCGGGTCTGGCGGAGGGCATGGCGCTCGCCCAGTATCTTTTAAAAGCCAAACGTTACGACGACCTGGAGCGCGCCGTGCGGGATCCGGCCTACCGGGACGAGCTGTGCCGGGAATTGGATCTGCAGAAAGCGGCTGCGGCGAATGAATGAGAGAAAGCGGCGACGTGTTCTTTTATACATGCAAACATGGTATAGCCTTGCGCCCGCGCGCAGGGGCTTCTTGCCTTCTGACTTTACATCCAGCTACCTCTTGTGGAGCATCTGTGGAGACTCAGACTGTAAAAAAGCGCCCGCCAGGCCTTTTCAAACCCGGAAAGCGCTTTCTTCATCATTATAAACCAGTCGTACTGGATTAAGCCAGTTTGCTCTTTGCAAGCTCTGCTAACTTTGCGAAGCCCTCTGCGTCGCTGATTGCCATGTCGGAGAGAATCTTTCTGTTCATCTCTACGCCGGCCTGCTTTAAGCCGTACATGAACTTGCTGTAGGATAAGCCGTTGATGCGGGCTGCAGCGTTGATACGTGCGATCCAGAGCTGTCTGAACTGTCTCTTTCTCTCTTTTCTGCCTGCGTAAGCGCTGGTTAAAGCTCTCATTACAGACTGCTTTGCAACTCTATACTGTTTGGAACGAGCGCCTCTGTAGCCCTTAGCCATCTTGAGCACTCTGTTGTGTTTTTTCTTAGCGTTCATACCGCCTTTAATTCTTGCCATCGGTCATTTCCTCCTTCTTAATCCCAAATCCTATAAATACGGTAAGATCTTCTTCATTACCTTTGCGTTGGTTGCATCGGTGACGATATCTTTTCTGAGGTTTCTCTTTCTCTTGGTAGATTTCTTGGTCAGAATGTGGGATTTGTAAGCTTTGTTTCTCACTAACTTTCCAGTTCCGGTTGTTTTGAAACGCTTAGCAGCTGCTCTGCTTGTCTTCATTTTAGGCATTGTATTTTCCTCCTTAATCGTTATCTATTTTAACGTTTTGCAGTTAAAAACATGACCATGGTCCGGCCCTCCACCTTGGACGGTTTGTCGATGGTGGCGATATCGGACAGCTCCTCGGCGAAATCGTCAAGGATGTATTTGGATTTTGACATGTGCGCCATCTCACGGCCTCTGAAACGCAGGGTGACCTTTACCTTGTCGCCTTTCTCCAGGAACTTCCTGGCCGCGCCCATCTTGGTCTTCAAGTCATTGGTGTCAATGTTTGGCGATAAGCGGACTTCCTTGACTTCGATGGTCTTCTGCTTCTTTCTCGCGTCTTTTTCTTTTCTCGCCATCTCGTACTTGTACTTACCGTAGTCGATAATCTTGCATACGGGCGGCTTCGCCGTCGGAGCGATCTTCACTAAGTCAAGCTCTGCGTCTTTTGCCAGCTTGTAGGCTTCCTTGGCTGACATGATGCCTAACTGTTCTCCGTTCTCACCAATCAAACGAACTTCCTTATCTCGAATCTGTTCGTTAATCATTAACTCGCTAATAACCGTGCACCTCCAAATTCTTGTAAAATGATCGTTTCAATCCTGCAATAAAAAAGCAGATAGAAAACTTCTATCCACCATACTAAATACATCCCTGCATAAACAGAGCCTTTAATATGAACCCGGGTCACCGCTGTGCCGAGGTGAGGTGGATACCTGCTTTCCTGTGTGTTGTGATTAACAACTTTTGGTAGTTTATCATGGGTGGGGGATTTGTCAAGGGGGCAGACAAAAATATTCGAATTCAAAAAATATATATGTCCGGCTATTTACTATCTTTCATAAGTCTCTATATATGCTTCTAATTCAATTACACAATTTGCCAGTCTTTTATCTTTTTCTTGTGCATCGAGAGTTTCATCATTTATCGTTTCTACAATAGCTGAATCAAGACTACGCCATGTATGTTGAGCCATATATGCTATAGACTGCGGCCTTGCATACATGTTTGCAACCGAAAAACAAACTGATAATAATGACAAAAATACGATCCTCTTATTGTTCTTATTATCACCCAAATTGCTATCTTTTGCTGCATAAAAAACGGTCATAATACTCGCAATAAATGCCAGCAATTCCAGTCCATATGCCAACATAAAATAAAAGCTTCTCATATTAATCCAAATACAATATCTCTCAGCAATATAGTACGGAATAACATATTCATCCGTCTTAAATTTCTCTATTATTTTCTCAACCTGACCATCAAATGGATTCAACCCAATATTGTATATCAATGCAAATACTGCGATCAAAAAGAACAAAAAATCAAAAAAATAGCGATTACATTATCAAAGACTGCTTCTCCCTTTTTCCACAGAAAAATCTCTTTTGTCTCTCTTCCATTGATTTTCCCCTCAAACATCAAAACATCTTTTTTTCCATAACTTTCTTCTATTATAATCACCCCCTCTGCAGTTGCAATTAAAATTCGGGATTATTTTCCAAAAAAAACATAAAAAGGAGTAAAGGAACTCTTCCTTCACAAAAAACTTTTCTGGCAGCTATCACATAAACAAAACCGCCAGAAAAGTTTTTTCTTTCAAAACCGATATTCTTTTATAGCCCCGGGAATCCATCCGGCCCCTCCGGATACCCATTTGTGGCCAGCTCCAGCCAGATATAGTTAATCCTTTTTCCCACCGGCGACATGGAGCCATGATAGGTATTCTCTTCCGTGTAAGACAGCGATCCCGGCTCCATATCCTCTTTCTTTCCTCCAGCGATATAAGTAAAAAAGCCGTCCGGAAGCACATAATACCACTGAACCAGGTGCTTATGAATATGCTCGCCAATGAATGTAGGGCCTTCCCCATGGTTCCATCCCATACTCCAGCGGCCGAACGCACGTCCCTCGATCAGAAGACGGGAAGTTACGTTGGAACCCGCATCTCCGGTAAACCCTTCTGTATACTGCACACACTGTTCAAAATTTCTGAAACGCGGAAGCTTGATGCACCATCTGGACATAGTCTTTCTGTCATAATCGTTCAAATCTCCTATAATATGAAGGAAATGAACGTCCTCATCCCCCGCCCGTATGACAATCCGCTCCCTGTCATAGTCGGGTACAAAGACTCCCTGTTCAATGTTCCATACCTGCGTCTCGGCCTCTATGTATCCGTCTCCGCCTGTAAAGAAAAACATCTGAATCTTCTCCCGGAATCCAAACAGCTCCGGTTCCCAGGTCGCTCCGGCCCGGAGCACGCATTCATAAAGCCTGGCCTCCGGATTGGCGTCTGCCATCATGGGTTCATGGGACAGACCGTTTTCATCGAAATGCGGCACAATAGAGCCGCCCTTTAAAAGCCTTATACTCATTTTTATCCCTCCCTGTCCTGATCATAGGCACGGTTTAAGCTGTACCACAGATGGTGAATCCTTCCGCTCTCCCCGCAGTCAAAGCGAAATTCCGTGTTTCTAGGGATAAATGCCACATCTCCCTCACCAAAAGCGGCGGATTCATTTCCGGCATAAAGCGTACAGCATGCTCCCTCCAGTCCTATGACAAACTGATCATAGGCTGGGAGGATATCTGCATTAATTTTCGCGATCCCAGGCTCCGAACGAAAAATCCCCATATTATTCGCCCCCAGCTTTCTGTTCTCGATCAGCACAAAGGCTCTCGTATTCGATCCAGGATCATCAATCGTATTCATGGTATGCTCCCACGCCTGCGAAAATGGTCTGAACCGTGGAAATACCATATGGCTTTTCTTTATCTGTGCACAGTCCTCCTCATTCATCCGGCTGACAATGCGAAGACAGACAAGCGGCCCACCCGCCGCACTCACCCGTACCTTCTCCCGGTCGAATCCAGGAACAAAGAGCGCCGGTCCGCAGATATTATAAGCCTTTTTATCTGCAGCCACATATCCCTTTCCTCTTAGAAACAAAATCATCTGTGTCGTTTCCGGAAACGGATAAAGCTCCGGTTCCCACATATTCCCCGGCCGCACTTCCACACGGGAAAGACTCACACGGTCACAGCTCCCCTCAAGAAGCGGAATACTTGAAACATTATTTTCTTTGCACATCTTGTCAATTTGAATCATAAATACGACACCTCCCTGCCGTTTGACTGAATTTGTGGTACAATAAGATACAGGATAAAATGACATGCGGAAAGGAGCTTACATAAATGACACAGCAGGATATCAATATTTTTCTCGCACTGGTGGAAAAACGCAATCTCTCCAAGGCTGCCAGCGCACTCTATATGTCCCAGTCCACCCTAAGCCACCGGCTCAATATGCTGGAAAAGGAGCTGAACGCCACCCTGTTCACCCGCCAGAAGGGGCACCGCACACTGGAGCTCACGCCCTTCGGCCATGATTTTATCCATATTGCAGAGCGATGGACCGCCCTGTGGGCAGAGACCCAGGAGCTTCACACCATGCATGGAAGCCGCTCCTTCTATGTCGCTCTGTCCCCAGCCTGATCCAGTACCTGTTTCCCGAGCTTCTCCAGAAAATATTTCAGAAAAACTCGGGGCAAATCCGTTTAATGATAAAATCCATGCAGTCCGCCGCCCTCTATCCGGCCCTGGAAAACCGTGAGCTGGATCTGGGCTTTTCCGTTCTGCCCTCCGTCTACAGCAACGTCATCAACAAACCTCTCCTTACGGAGGAAAATGTAGTCGTCTTAAGCAGCAGCTCTCCCACGGCTCCCGGCACCTTCGGCGAACCGGTCCGCCCCGGAGATTTAAACGCAGAAAAGGAACTCCTGTTTCAATACTCCCAGACCTACATCCATTGGAGGAACCAGTGGTTCGGCTACTTCAGCTCCCCCGCTATCGGCATGGGCGACGGCCCTCTGGTGGAACAGTTTTACCAGACACCCAATGATCTATGGTGCGTGGTTCCCATGTCGCTGGCCCTGTTTCTCCAGTCCTCCTGCAATGTATCTCTCCACCGGCTCACCAGTCCGCCGCCGCCCAGAACCTGCTACATGCTGACCCATCGTATTCCCCGCACCGGATATGAATCCTGCCTTCAGCTGTTTGAGGAATCCCTCTACGAATATCTCCGCCAGAAAGAGGCGGCGGGTCATCTGCAACTTCTGATCTGATTTATACAGACTCTTCTCGGAGCGCTCTGGTTGCCTCGGCATCCAGAGCGCAGATTCCGTCCGCATCCCTCAGGACAACCACACCATAATCCCGGCGGGCTGACTCCAGAGATACATAACCATCCGCCACATCTGCCAGCACCCTTTCCGGCTCCCTCAGCTTCGGATCTCCGAATCCTCCGGCTCCCGGTGTCAGCGCCACCAGAATTTCTCCCTTTTCCATCTTATTTCCCGTACTCTTTCCAGGAAGTCTTATGCGAATGCCGTCCCGTTCCCTGTAAAAAGCTCCGGTAGCCCCCTCGTGTCCACCGTCCAATCCGTAGGGAGCGTATTTCTGCCGGTCTCCAGTAGCTTTGCAGGAAATACCGTCCATCAGCATCTCAAATTCCCGGTCAATGCCCAGACCTCCCCGGAATCTGCCGGCTCCTCCGCTGTCCGTGCGAAGCGCATATTTCTTTATCATCAGAATTGGAAATTCTGTCTCCATGGCCTCGATGGGCATGTTGGAGGTATTGGTCATATGAACCTGCACGGCGCTCAGACCGTCCGCCCACCGGCTGGCTCCCGAACCTCCAGCGATGGCCTCATGGCAGATCAGCGTACTGCCTGGACGTTTCGGATCCTCCCTCGTGAACACGGTAGTCTGGCATGTGCTGTTGCAGCCGGCCATAGCCCGATCTCCTGCCACGTCGGCCAGCGCACCGAAAATCACATCGGGGAGCCGCTGGGCCGCGTTAATGGTAAGTCCTAACGGTGCCGGATCAATGGGGTTCACAAGCGAGCCTTTAGGAGCCACCACATCAAACACACGAAAGATCCCGCTGGTGGCCGGTATATCCGCGCCAAACAGTGCTTTCAACGAATAAAAGCAGGACGCCAGCAGCGTATTATACGAGATATTAAGCGGAGCTGCCAGCTGTTTGCAGGTATTGGTGAAATCAAACACAATACTGTCCCCGTTCACCCGGATATCCACAGATACCTTCTGCGGATCTGGATCATTATCGCCCCCGTCGTCCAGATAATCCGTGTAGGAATACACGCCGTCCGGTACATTTGCGATGGCCGCCCTCAGCCGCCTCTCGGAGTATGTCTGCATTTCCTCCATACATGAAAGAAGCCGTTCGCCATATTTCTCATAGGCCTCCTCCATCCTTCTGGCGCCCACGCGGTTGGAAGAAATCTGAGCCGTCAGATCTCCCTCCCGCTCCTCGCGCACGCGGGTATTTCCAAGCAGGAGGTTGAACACATCTTCATTTAATTTCCCCTCATTGCAGATACGTATCACCGGAATCCGTATGCCCTCCTGGAAGATACTGTCAGCATAGCTGGAGGTGGATCCGGGAACCATCCCTCCGATATCGGAGTGGTGTGCCATGTTCACGATCCAGCCGATGATCTCTCCGCCGCCAAACACAGGCATAGCCACTACGATGTCGGGCAGATGATTGCCTCCCCCGTGATAAGGGTCATTTCCGATAAACATATCGCCGGACTTAATCCCCTTCCGGTCAAAATGATCATATATGTAGGGAATAAAAGTCAGAAACGCATTCAGATGGATCGGTAGGTAATCCGCCTGTGCCACCAGGTCTCCCTCCGGCCCTACCACCGCCGCCGACACGTCGCGCCGCTCCTTGATATTAGTCGAGTAGGCGCTCTTAATTATGGAAAGACAGGTCTCTTCCGCTATGGAGAGCATAAGATTCCCCACAATTTCCACCAGCACCGGATCGGTCTGTTTCAAGTTTTTCATGATTTTCCACCTCCGTCCTGCTCCACATGCAGATTCATATATCCGTCCACCCGCACCCTCCAGCCGGGAGGAATCACCGTTGTGCAGTCCATCTGTTCGATGATCATGGGGCCTTCCGCCGCAAGTCCCGGCACGAAGTCCTCACGCCCATAAACCGGGGTATCAAGATACTCCTCTTTTCCGACAAACAGCACCTTTCTCACCTCCTGGGGCTCAGGGAGCACTGCGCAAGCTTTAAGCGGCTGCTCTTTAAGCGCCGGCTTTTCGATCTCTCCGATGGCAGAAACGCGGAAATTCACGAACTGTACCTGGAAATCCTCGTTATAATACCCGAAATTTTTTTCGTGTGCCCGGTGGAATCTCTGCAGTGTCTCTTTCAGTCTTTCCTCCGTCATCACACAGTCATCCAACGGAATGTTGATTTCATAATTCTGTCTCTCATACCGCACGTCCACGGAGGCCGTGAAGTTTCGTTTATCCTGCGCGATTTTTTCCTTGTCCAGAAGGCCGCTTCCTTCCTCCACCATTTCTGAGAGAACTGCATTGACTGCCTCTATATTTTCGGGAATCGCCAGCATCATCCGGGAACGGGAAAGGTCAAATTTCGTGTCCGCCATCAGAAGGCCCAGACTGCACAGCGTCCCTGGATTCGGCGGGATCAGCACTCTGCGGATGCCCAATTCGCCTGCCACCTCGCAGGCGTGAAGCGGACCCGCTCCGCCAAAAGCCATCAGAGCAAAATCCCTGGCATCATATCCGCGCTCCACGCTGACAATGCGGATGGCGCGCATCATATTGGAATTGACAACACTTATGATTCCTGACGCCGCCTGAGAAAGCGTGAGAGATGAACGGCCGCATATTTTTTCCCGGATCGCCTTCTTTGCGAGTTCTATATCCACCTCCATGCGTCCTCCCAGAATCTTTTTCTGGTTCAGCTTCCCCAGAACGATGTTGGCGTCCGTCACACAGGGGGCTTCCCCTCCCCGCATGTAGCAGGCCGGCCCCGGCGTGGCTCCTGCGCTCTGCGGCCCCACCTTTAATGCTCCGCCCTCGTCAATTCTGGCGATGGAGCCTCCTCCTGCGCCCAGAGTTATGATATCAATCATCGGAATCCGCGCCGGATATCCCTCGACCAGACGCTCATTGCTGAGCTTGGGTTTCCCGTTTTCAATCAGACTCACATCGATACTGGTTCCGCCCATATCAAATGTAATAATATTCCCGAGCCCGCACAGGCCTCCCATGTAAGCCGCCCCGATCACACCGGCGGACGGCCCGGAAACTGCGGTCTTGATGGGACAGTCGATGGTCTCACTGATGGAAATGATGGAGCCATTGGACTGCGTGACATATGGGTTCACTTTCACGCCCACTTCCCGCACGGACTCCTCAAAATGCTGGACATATTTTTTCATCACCGGACCCAGATAGCGTTTAACGCCGTCGTACTCATTCTGGAATACTCTCTGAACTCATGGACCAGCTCATGGGAGACCGAGACGTATGCCTCCGGGAAATGCTCCTTAATAAGCTCCTTGATCCTGTTTTCATGAATGGGATTTAAGTAGCTGAAAAGCGTACACACAGCGATCCCTTCCACTTTCTGTTTTTTCAGGTAATTGATCACCTTCACCGTGGCTGCCTCATCAAGCGGCGTTTTTATTGACCCGTCGCTTAAAAGCCGCTCCGGAACCTCACATTTTAACCCTGGCGGGATAATACTCACCGGCTTCGGGCGCAGGAGGTCGTAAAGATTCGGACGTTTCTGCCATCCGATCTCCATCAAATCCTTCATCCCCTCCGTCGTGATAATCCCGATGCGCGAGCCTTTCTTCTCGATCAGCGCGTTGGTTGCCACCGTTGTCCCATGAGCCAGGTAGGCAATTTCCTCCGCCCGAATATTTAAAAGCTCCAGCACAGCCTGTATACCGTCCACAATGGCCTGGGACGGATCGCCGGGGGTGGAACTCAATTTATAATTAAAAATGGAATCCCGTTCTGCATTAAACACGGAAAGATCCGTAAATGTACCGCCCACATCGACACCTATCATGTAACTCATATCTGTCACCTCTCCCTGCCTGTATTTTCCAGAATTTGGGCGCAAAAAGGGAGGTCGGAAGCAAAACCGACCTCCGCCGGCGCAAAATTTTGCTATTTTTCGCCCTGTCCAGCCCTACTGCCCTTCCTTCAGGCTGATCGCATAGTCCAGAAGCTCCGGATCATTGAAGAAATTCTCTTCCTTGAGCTGGGTATAAAATCCATCCACGCTGTCGATCCATTCCTGTCTGTCGATATCCAGGAAAATGGCTCCCTCCTCGATCATGGTCGGACGGTATTCCTCAAACTCCGCATAGCATTTCTCATTGTACTCGTCTGCTGCTTCCTGGGCGCAGTCTAAAAGAATCTGCTGCTGCTCACTGCTCAACTGCTCATACATATCATTTGACATTACGATGCAGTCCAGCGGATACTGGAAATTCACCTCCGCAATGTACGGCGCATACAGATGGAACTTAGAAGTGGAAAACGACTCGCTGCTGGTCTCACCTGCGTTTACAACTCCCTGCATCAGCGCTTCCGGATACTCATTAAATCCGATCTGATTGACCGTTCCGCCCCAATATTCAAACATCTTCGCCTGCAGCGGAATATTGGCCACACGGAACTTCTTTCCCTTTAAATCCGACGGATGGGTAATATCTGCCGTCGAGATCAGCACGCGGGGAAGACGGACAAACTCGTAATTGAGCACCTTTAAATTGGCGTCGTTGGCCAGCATATCGAGCATCGCCTGGCCCTTCTCCGATGCCATAAAGTCCAGCGTGGACTGCGCATCCTCAAACAGGAACGGAACCGACAGGATTCCCAGATCGTTGCACCAGGTGGAATAAGAATCCAGCGCCGTCGCCGTTCCTCCCTGATTATTGGCCATGGTGGCTTCAATCTGTGCCGTGCCGCCTCCCAGCTGGCTGGACGGGTACCACTCGCATTTCACTGCCCCGCCGGTGCGCTCCGTCACATTCTCGCAGAATTTTCCATCACCACACTGCCCAGCTTGTCGGGTGCACTGGAATTTCCAAACTTTAAAATCATGGGTTTTTCTGCCGTAGGCCCAGATGTCGCTGTCGTCTCCGGCGCAGCACTGTCCGACACATTCTGCTGCCCACCGGTCTCCCCGGAACCACAGCCCGCCAAAGAAGAGAAAGTCATTCCCAGTACCAGTAACATAGCCATTGTTTTCTTCATAAAAGTATCCTCCTTCTTTTTTACATCAATCCCATAAAGGTCGGCAGCATCGTCGAGAGCGCCGGAATATAGGTAAGCATCAATAGCAGTACACCCAGCGGAATCAGAAGCATCAAAGCCGGCTTCAGCGCCTTTTCAAAGCTCACGTTACAGCATTTGCAGGTCGTAAAAAGTGCCGGAGCCATGGGCGGCGTCGTGCCTCCGATCATGGTGGTAAGCACCAGCACCACTCCCAGATGAACCAGGTCAAATCCCATCTCCAGAGAGAGATTCATAATGAACGGAGTCATCAGAATCAGAATGGAAGTACCTCCCATAAAGCATCCCTCAAACAGAAGAATGGCATCGAGGGCCAGAAGCACCAGGAACGGGCTGTCCAGATTCATCATTCCTGTCAAAAGCTCATCCATCAGCCCACAGGTAGTAATCATATTGTTAAATATCTGCCCTGCTCCCATCATGAACAGCACCATAGTGGTGGTCGTCACGGAAGACCGCAGCACCTCCCACAACCGTTTCACAGAAAATCTCCGGAAAATAATGGATAAAAATATGACATACACCGAGGCCATCACGCCGCCCTCCGTGGCAGTAAACATACCTCCGCTCATTCCTCCCAAAAGAAGAACCGGAGCGCCAAGTGCCGGCAGCGCCTTGATTCCGTATTTTACTGCATCTGTAAGCGGCTGTCTCGGAGTTTTCGGCGCAATCTCCGGATGCCGCTTCGCCATAATATAACACATGATCATAAGGCTGATTCCCATCAGAACTCCCGGGACAAATCCCGCCATGAACAGCGTGAGTATGGAAATCGACGTCATGGATCCATATACGACGAAACTGATGCTGGGCGGTATAATCGGTCCAATGCCGGCACTGGTGGCTGTTATGGCCGCAGAAAATCCGTCGTCATAGCCGGCCTCCGTCATGGCCTTCACCTCGATGGCGCCCAGACCGCCCGCGTCGGCGATGGCACTGCCGCTCATGCCTGCAAATATCATGGATGCCAGCACATTGGCATGTGCCAGCCCGCCGGTCACATGACCGACCAGAGCCTTTGCAAACGCAAAGATATCGTCAGAGAATCCCAGAAGATTCATATAAGATCCCACAAAGATGAAGGTGGGAATCGCCAGCATGGTAAAGCTGGCCATGGCATTTGACATCGTGTTGGCAAACAAACTGAAATTGCTGCCGGTTTCAAAGCAATAGAGCGCCGTCGTCGTCATCATTGAAAACGCGATTGGTACATCCAGAAGCATTAATGCCAGAAACAACAACAGATACAGCCATATACTCATATGATGTCTCCCCCTCTCTCGCCTTCTCATTGTCCATATAAATCCGTATCATGTGACTGATACAGACCATAACCAGCAAAATTCCCATCACAATCATTGGAAGTGCATAATAGTATACCCGTCCGAAGGGAAGTCCTCCCTGCGGAACCGCCAATTTCTGCACCTTATAGAGCCGGATGCCTCCCTCTACCATAAGAACACTGACAAACGCTCCTAAAATATAAGCCAGCGAGTTCACCGGTTTCTTAAGAGGCCGCGGGACAAACCGGAGGAAAAATTCCACCTGTGCATGCCCGTTCTCCTTCGTCACCACCACGCTCCCCAGAGCCGCAAACCATACAATCGCAGCCGTCACTCCCTCCTCAATACCAAAATAGGAGAGTTTAAGACGGTTCTCCTGAAAATCTGCACCGCCAGAGCTGCCGTCAGAAGTCCCAGCAGAACCGCCGCGATATTCCACGACACCGTCACCAGACGATCCGTGAATTTACAGTACCCTTCCAGTATCTTCTTCAAATTCATCAGCCTCCTCCCTTTTGTCCTAACTGCTTAGCCCGTGTTCCTTTAGCCATCGTATATTTTTCTCCATGGCCTCATCCGGATTTAACAGATACCGCTTGTCATTGATTTCAAATGAGAGTATCCCTTTATAACCGTTTCTCTCAATATCCGCAAGGTATTGTGCCATCGGAAACGTTCCGTCTCCCAGCGCCACATGCGCTCCCGGCCCGTCAGTAAAATGAATATATCTCAAGTCATCTCCCAGATTACGGAAATAGTCGTCCACCGTCTCACCCATATAATTCATGACCCCGATATCCATCATACTCTTCACATACTCCGAGCCAACCTCGGTGATCATGCGCGCCGCATCTTTACTGGTATTCACCAGATTGGCTGTCGTGGGAGTCAGTGGTTCTATGACAATCACCACGCCGCTGTCCTCCGCCGCCTTTGCCAGCTCCTTAAGTGACTCTCTGCTGTGAGACCAGGAAATTTCCTTTTTCTGATTATGATATCCAAATCCGGGAGAAACCAGCATGGTGTCACACCCAAGCTTTCCCGCAATGCGCAGAGCCTTTTTTAATATCATCACAGTTCTTTTCCGTATCTGCGCCTCGTCAATGGCAATATTCATAGGATAAGCTCCCTGGGCCGGACACAGGCTGACAATCTCCAGAGATCTGCGCCTGCATTCATCCTTCACCCGTTCCACCAATTTCTCGTCCACATCATCCATGAAAAAATGCGGCATGGCCCCAAACAATTCGATACAGCGGAATCCGTACGCCTCTGCCCGATCAAGAAAATAGCTGAGCGGAAATTTGATATAGTGGCAGTTCATTGCCGCCAGCCGAAACGGTTTCGCATTTGGAATATAGCGTATCATCGCTCTCCTCCTATCTCCCCCCTAGCTTCTCGGGTAGCTCACTAAATAATCTTTCTCCTGCACATAATGTTCAAACCATATGTAATGAATGGTCTTTCCCGGCATACACTGCAGCGAGTGATCCAGTCCCGCTTTCACATAACTGAAGTCTCCGCCCTGCTGGCTGACACTCTCACCATCCACCGTTAAGAGAAGATCCGTCTCCCCGAACAGCACATTCCACTGCGCCACGGCCGGATGTCCCTTTTCCATACAGCCCTCCGGTTCCGTGCTTCCTTCCGCCGATGCCTCACAGACCCCCATCAGCACCCGGCAGAGACGCTTGGTGGGGATCACTGAATAACTCCGGCAGTTTGCAGAATGGCAGTCCTGCACATACTCCGTGCACTGGGACAAGCCCCTAAAAAACGGAAGCTTCATATGAAACGCCCGGTATCGCTCGATATCCGCCGGTTTCTGCTCCACCACGAACATGGTATACATCATGTCAGTGGCCGCATGAATCGCACATGAGACATCCGGATCCGGCACAAAGAATGAGACTTCATTAACACTGAATGCTCTCTCCGGCGTTGTCACCGATCCGATCCCATCAGTCAGGCAAAAAATCTGCAGTGTATCCCGGAGCATTTCCGGACAGACAGAGCATCCGGCCTTCAGTACGCAGCGATACGCTCTCACGCCGCCCTCGTACGTTCCGGCAAGCATCTCTTTCTGTCCAAAACCATCCTTCAACTCCGGCATACTGTCTGCTTTTCTCACAAATGCAACAGCCATACTTCTCCTCCTTCTTTTTCAGAATTTATCTTATTTAATTTCAATATTTTGATTATTTAAATCATAGCACAGATTTTTCAGAAATAAAAATGATGGTTTTTCCTATTAATTATCAAGATTCTTGATACCTTTCCCCCAAATATGTCCCTTTTATGCATAAAAGACCACCTGACATTCTTCCCTTCGTCAGGTGGTCTCCATCCCAGAAAACTATCTCTCTTTAAACGTCGCGCACTCCGTCTCGCTGCTGGTCTTCGCGTTGGTACCGGTGATGCCGATTCTCTCCGCCACGCAGAAACGGTTGGAGTTGTAGACGCAGTTGGTAGCCTCACATTCCACGTTCAGCTTCTTCTCCGGCGTCTTGAACAGGTTGCGGAAGGAACCGCCCTTGTTCTCGTCGAAGCTGCCGCAGCAGGTGTCGCACTGTCTGGTGGCGGAAGCTCCCTCCACCACGATGGCGTTCTTGCAGCAGCAGTTATCAGAATTGTGAAGACATGTGGTTACATTACAGTCTAACTTTGTCATGGTTCATACCTCCTGTGATGATTTTACTCACCCTTTAGTATGTCCAGGATCTTTCAATCAATTCTTCTTTTCCGGCCGCATCGGCACGCGCTCCACCGGCTTTCCAGTTTTTTCCGTGAGAAATTTTTTAAGGTCCTCGAGGCCATTCTCACCGCCCTTTATGGAATCCAGCAGCATGACGTGGACGCGTCCCTTTCCCATAAACAAAAGCAGGTATCTGCTGGTCGCCGCCACGCGCTTCACATCAGTGTAGACCTCGTCGATGTTGATTTTCGTGCTGTCCGCGCGGAATTTCTCATCATAGAAGCTGTAGTGAACCTCCAGATTGTCCCCCGCCTCTGCGCCAAGACACATGCGAAGCAGCTTCCGGTTGACCACCGCGCCCAGCGGCACATCTCTTCTGGTGTAGAAAAATCCTCCCACGGCCAGGGCCGCGATAAGCCCCCAGAGCATGAGAAGCTCCCGACTCGTGGACTCCTGCCCGGACAGAAAGGTCTGATAGATTCCCATGTAGAGCGCCAGCGCCAGGAGCACCACATAGGCAAAGCGCCGCTTCATCCGGTTTCCCCAGACGATATTGGCATAGTTCATGTGGTAAAATGACTCCGCATTCTCCACCATATCTCCCTCAAATCGGATGTTCAAAAGCAGTTCCTCCTTATAAACGATTTTCCTATAAAACAAGAATCAGTGCAGCCGTCATACAGATGACGCTGACCACGATGGACAGGGAATTGATGACGCTGGCCAGCCCCACGTCCAGTCCCAGCCGTCCCGAAAATGCCGGGGCCACCGATGACACCGGGCCGAAGGCGATGACCGCCAGCGCCTGGCGCACCTCCAGCGAGAACGGAAGCAGGAAAAAGGCCGCCAGGGACATGATCACCGCGATTCCGTAGCGGAGAGCCAGCGCCTTGCCGATCTCCGCCAGGTTCTCCCGATCCAGCTTAAGCTCAAACCCGATGCCCGTCATGAACAGAGCCACGAACGCATTGGCCCCGCCCACGGTCTCCGTAAAGGAGAGGGCCACCGCCGGCAGGCTGATATGCAGAAAAGAAAGCACGGTCATCAGCATGTAGGCATCGAAGGGCAGCGAAGAAAAAAGCTGCTTCGCCATGGTCTTGATCGTGGTCTTCTGCCCCTTCGCCATGGCCGCCGAAGCCGCGGTGTAGGTGAGCCCCGTACACATGACCGCGTTTCCCGCATCGAACAGGCTGGTCACCGCAAAGCCCACCGGGCCAAAAAAGTTCTGGACAAACGGCATCGTAAAGTTTCCTATATTGTAACCCGACACGTTCAGCATGTCAAAGGCCTTATACTCCCCGCTTCTTCTTATATTTGCCAGATATCCGGCGGCCACGGTCACCAGATTGCAGAAAATGCCGATCAGGCACATGAGAAGCAGCGAATAATCGATGGTCATTTTGCTGAAATTGGAAATAATGGCCGACGGCAGCGTGATGTAGATGACCACCTTCGACAGGACATGGAAATCTTCCTTCTTAAACAGTCCGCCCCTCTTCATCAGATATCCGGCCAGAATCACGGCCACGAAGGCCGCCGCCTTAACTAAAACGTCTCCCATGAGTTCTCTCCCAGTTTACGCACAAAAGGGACGGTCCTCTCAGAGGGCCGCCCCCGCTGTCTTTCTTAAGCTGATATTATTTGATCTCCACGACCCAGCCTTCCGGTCCCTCGATCTTACCTAACTGGATGCCGGTGATGGTGTCATAGATTCTCTGTGTCACCGGGCCGATCGCGCCGCCGCCAATGACCATCTTCTCATTCTCATAGCGAAGCTCGCCCACCGGGGAAACCACCGCAGCGGTTCCGGTGCCGAAGCACTCCTCCATCGCGCCGCTCTTGGCAGCCTCGACGATCTCGTCCACGGAGATGCGCTTCTCCTCCACCGGGATGCCCCACATCTTGCACAGATCGATGGTGGACTGTCTCGTGACGCCGGGAAGGATACTTCCGTTGAGCTCAGGAGTCACGACAACGCCATTGATCTTGAAGAAGATATTCATGGCTCCCACTTCCTCGATGTACTTGCGGTGCACGCCGTCCAGCCAGAGAACCTGGGCGTAGCCCTCGTCGTGGGCCTTCACCTGTGCGGACAGGGATGCCACATAGTTGCCGCCGGTCTTCGCCTCGCCGATACCGCCCTTGACGGCTCTTACATACTCGTCCTCAATCCAGATTTTCACCGGATCCAGACCGGACTCATAGTAGGCGCCCACCGGGGATAAGATAATCATAAACTTGTATGTGCTGGACGGACGAACCCCTAAGAACGGGTCAGTCGCGATCATAAACGGACGAACGTAAAGGGAAGTTCCCGGCTTCGTCGGAACCCAGTCCTTATCGATGCCCACAACCGCCTGAAGGCCTTCCATGAAGAGCTCCTTCGGGATCTCCGGCATGCAGAGTCTCTTATTGCTGCGCGCCGCGCGCTCGATATTCTTGTCCGGACGAAACATAAGCGTCCTGCCGTCCTCGCTTCTGTACGCCTTTAAGCCCTCGAACATCTCCTGGCCATAGTGGAATACCATGCAGGACGGATCCAGGCTCAGCGGCTGGTAAGGAACCACTCTGGGATCTACCCATCCCTGTCCCTCGATATAGTCACAGATGAACATATGGTCCGTGAAAATGGTGCCGAACTTTAAGGGATTATCTGCACCTGGTTTCTCCTTCGGACATGTTGTCCTCTCAATTCTGATATTATACATAAAACTTCCCTTCCTTTCCTGAACTCTTGAAATTATTATCTTCCAATTTCCTTTTCCTGTCAATGTTTTTCTCGCATTTTGGCGAATCAGAATAAAGCCCATAACCTGTGGTTATGCCTTTTTCACCGTGTCCGGCGCGTTCAGCTCTCTGAACACCGTGAGCAGCATGGTTCCGTAGCAGGCCGCCCCGCCGATAAAGTTGGAAATGGCTCCGCCATGAACACGCCGTTGGTCCCAAGCCCCATAAACTGCGGAAGCAGAACCGTCAGCGGCGTCACGATAATCACCTTTCTGAAAATGGAAAAGAAAATCGCCCGTCTGGATTTCCCCAGCGCCACAAAGATGGACTGCCCCGCAAACTGCAGCGACATCATGAAAAATCCGAAGAAATAAATCTGCATGGCCGGGATACCCGCCGCCACCAGCTCCGGATCGCGGTTGAAGATGCGGATGAAAAATTCCGGCATCCCGTGAACAAACAGCCACATCCCCGTGGTGTAGACAATGGCCGCCGCCGAGACAAATTTTATCCCGGTCTTCACCCGTCCATACTCCCCGGCCCCGTAGTTGAAGCCCAGCACCGGCTGGGAACCGTGGGTGATTCCCTGCACAGGCATCTGGATGATCTCGCGGACAGAATTTACAACCGTCATCACGCCCACATACAGATCGCCGCCGTAGGACTGCAGCGTGGCGTTGCAGAGAATCTGCACCAGCGAATTGGTGATGGACATGGTAAAGCCCGACAGCCCCAGCGCTGTGATGGAGCGCACCAGCTCGCCGTTTAAACGCATGGCAGGAAGCTTCAGCTTCAAAATGGTTTTCTTACCGGTCAGAAATTTAAGCACCCAGAAGGCAGACAGAAACTGGGAAATGATCGTGGCCAGCGCCGCGCCCCTCACGCCCATGCCGAACACAAAAATAAACAGCGGATCCAGAACGATATTTGCAACTGCCCCCAGAAGCACCGTATACATGCCGATCCGCCCGAAGCCCTGGGAATTTATAAAGCTGTTCATGCCCAGCCCGATCATCACAAACACACTGCCCAGCAGATAGATGGTTATGTAGGCATCGGCAAAGGGAAAGGTCTGATCGCTGGCGCCGAACAGGTAGAGAAGCGGACGTTTGAACAGAAGTCCGAACACCGTGAACAGTACCCCCGTGGCAACCATCAAGGTGAAGGAATTTCCCATGATGTTCTCGGCCTTTCTCAGATTCCCCCGCCCTCTCTCGATGGAGCACAGCGGCGCACCGCCGGTGCCGTAAAGGTTCGCGAAGGCGATCACCATGCTGATGATGGGCAGGCAGAGCCCCAGCCCGGTCATGGAGAGCGTGGCATTTTCCGGAATCATGCCGATGTAGATGCGGTCCACGATGTTGTAGAGCACATTGACCAGCTGCGCCAGAGTCATGGGCACCGCCAGACTCCAGATATTCTTAACCACGCTGCCGTGGGAAAAATCGTGCTCCTCCTTCGCCAGCTTCATTTTTATCATCCTTCTCATCTTCTTTCCATATTCTCACAATCTGTTATAAGTATAACAAACTCTTTTCGGAAAGTCCAGCGGCCTTGAATGCCTGGAAAGAGACGCCTTGACATGGTATATATCGCAGTATATACTAAAAAAAGAGGTATATCCATATGATAATGGCGAGATTGTTTAAAAATAGAAAGCGAGGCTATAAAAATGAGTAACAAAGAAATGATTATTCATTTATTGGATAATATACCAGATTATAAAATGGGTTATGTTCTGGCATATGTGCAGGGTGTGGCGGCGGATGAAGAAGCAGATGACTTGTTCTGCCAGAGAATGTTGGAAAACTACAAAAATGCGCCGGAAGAGGACAAAGAGGGGATACCTCTTGAGGAGTGTATAAAAGAGTGGGGACTTGATTAATGTACGAAATTATCATTAAAAAGAAAGCAAAAAATTTATCGACAAGCTCCCCGTGAATGAGCGAAAAAGAGTAGTTGCAGAAATCAAACAGCTTCCCAACGGAGAAGATATTAAAAAAATAAAAGGACATAACGACCTGTTTCGCCTGCGTGTTGGAAATTACAGAATTATATATACCGTGGATCATGGTATTTTAACGGTTTTTGTAATTGATGCTGGAAATCGTGGAGAAATTTATAACAGATATTGAAATGCCGACTGAAACAAATAAATTATCGCATAGAAACGCCCGGTAAAATTAAGATTTTCTTTTCTTAATTTTGCCGGGCGTTTTTAAGTGGAGTAGACGGGATTTGAACCCGTGTCCAAAAACCAATTCCCTGTTCTTCTACTATCATAGTCCGTTCTTTGACATTCCCTCCGCATCACGGGAACGAACACCCTTGATGCTTCAGTAGCTTCATAATACGCCCGCACGCGCAAAGCTTAACGTGCGTCGTTTCTCACATCGTCGATGCCAGGGTCTTAAAGTGTGAGTGCTCTAAGTCTGACAGCCGCCATTAGGCAGCGTATGCTAATTCTCTATTGTTAGCGTTTATATTTAGGTTTGCCATTTAACGCATTGCATGCGGATAGCTTCACCAGCTGCATGGCCCCTGTCGAAACCAGTACTACCCCTCACTGGCGTCCAGCCGATATCAGATACAGCGGACTGTGGAATTATAATATCATGCCGCTGGCCGGCTGTCAAGGCATCTTTCCTTCACTTCACGCATCACTTAAACTTCAGCTTAAAGTCCCTCTCCACCTCTCTCTTCTGGTCCTTCTTCGCGATGTCCTGCCGCTTGTCGTAGAGCTTCTTGCCCCGCGCCAGGCCCACCTCGACCTTCACCAGGCTTCCCTTAAAGTAGACCTGCAGAGGCACCAGCGTGTAGCCCTTCTCCGCCACCTTGGCCTCCAGCTTCCGGATCTCCACCTTGTGAAGCAGAAGCTTTCTCACACGCAGCGAATCCTTGTTGAAAATATTTCCCTTCTCGTAGGGACTTATGTGCATCCCGTAGATGAACATCTCGCCCTTTTCAATCTTGATAAACGACTCCTTGACGCTGCATTTTCCCATGCGGATGGACTTGACCTCCGTGCCGAAGAGCTCGATGCCCGCCTCAATCTTGTCGTCGATAAAATAGTCGTGGTAGGCCTTCTTGTTGTTGGCCACCAGCTTGAAACTCTCTTTCCCCATAGTGCCTCCTGTTTTATTCCCCGTCAAACTTCTTCGCGGTATAAAGTCGATGGTCTTTAAAAGCCTGTCACAGGCCAGAACCTGAATCCGTATGCTCTGTCCCAGCTTATAGGTGTGCCGGGAGGTCTCCCCGATGAGCTGATAGCGCTCCTCGTCAAATACATAGTAGTCATCCCTGAGCTCATTGACCCGCACCAGCCCCTCCACGGTGTTGGGAAGCTCCACGTAGAAGCCCAGTTCGTGACGCCGGAGATCACGCCGTCAAACTCCTCGCCCAGATGGCGGGACATGTACTCCACCTTCTTAAGCTTATCCGTCTCCCGCTCCGCCTCCTCGGCCCGCCGCTCCAGCGCCGACGCCTTGACCGCCACCTCCGGGAGCAGATAGTTATAGTGGGCCCGCCGCCGCTCCGAGAGACCGCTTCGCAGGTTCTCCTTGATGATCCTGTGGATCTGCAGATCCGGGTAGCGCCGGATCGGCGAGGTGAAATGGGTGTAAAATGTGGCCGCCAGGCCAAAATGCCCGCTGTTCTCGCTGCTGTATTTCGCCTGCTTCATGGAGCGCAGCGTCAGACGGCTGATCAGCGCCTCCTCGGGCTTCCCTCCACCTTGTCCAGGAGCTTCTGCACCTCCTTCGGGTGGATGACGCCGCCCGGGACACGCATGGTGTAGCCGAAATTATTGATAAACGTGGCCAGGCGCTTCATCTTCTCCTCATCCGGCTTGTCGTGGGTCCGGTAGAGAAACGGCATCTCCTGCCAGCAGTAATCCTCCGCCACGGTCTCATTGGCCATGAGCATGAAATCCTCGATAATTTTCGTGGCCGCATTCCGCTCCCGCGGACAGATGTCCACGGCCCGTCCCTTTTCATTCAGAATGATTTTGCTCTCCGGGAAGTCGAAGTCGATGGCGCCCCGCCTGTGTCTCTTTTTCCGGAGAATATCCGCCAGCTCCTTCATCAGCCGGAACATGGGTACCAGCTCCGCGTACCGGGCCGCAAGCGCTCATCCCCGTCCAGAATGCCGGCCACCGCCGTGTAGCTCATGCGCCGGTCCACGCAGATGAGCGTCTCCACGATCTCGTGACCCAGAAGATTTCCGTTTTCGTCGATCTCCATGAGACAGCTTAAGGCCAGCCGGTCCTCCCCTTCATTTAAGGAGCAGATTCCGTTGGAGAGACGGTGGGGAAGCATGGGAATCACCCGGTCCACCAGGTAGACGCTGGTGCCACGCTTAAGCGCCTCCATGTCCAGAGGGCTCCCCTCCTTCACGTAGTGGGTCACGTCGGCGATGTGGACGCCCAGACGGTACACGCCGCCCTCCTTCTCAAGCGTCACCGCGTCGTCCAGATCCTTCGCGTCCTCGCCGTCGATGGTGACGGTGGGAAGGCCTCGCAGATCCTTGCGTCCTTCCTTATCCGCGGCCGGAACCTCCGTGGGAACGGACTCGCACTCTTCCATCACCTCCGGCGGAAATTCCTCCGGCAGATTGTAGGCGCGGACGATGGAGAGAATGTCCACGCCGGGATCGTTCACATGGCCTAAAATCTCGGTAACGATGCCCTCCGGGTTTTTCTTCCCGTTCCCGAAGTCGGTCATGGAGACCACCACCTTGTGGCCGCTCACCGCCCCCATATCTTTTCCCTGTGGAATGAAAATATCCCGGCTGATTTTCTGATTATCCGGAAGGACGAAGCCGTAGCTTTTGCTCTTCTGATAGGTGCCGATGATCTGGTGGTTGGCCCGCTCCAGAACCTTTATAACCGTCCCCTCGGCCCGCCGTTTTCCGCCGGTCTCCTCGATGACGATCTGGACCGTGTCGCCGTTTAAGGCGCTGCCCGCCTTCTCCTCCGGGATGAACACGTCCTCGTCCCGTCCCTCCACGGTGGCAAAACCAAAGCCCCTGGGATGGCCGGTGTAGACGCCCGCCACCGCGAAGAGATCCGGCTTTCCATATTTTCCTTTTCTGGAGATGCCCACCCTGCCCTCTAAAAGCAGCTCGTCCAGCACTTCTTTGAGCTCCTCCCGCTGGCTTTTGGGAATGTTTAAGAGCATCGCCAGCTCCTTGAGCTTCATGGGGACGTAGGCCGGATCCTTCATCAGGGCCGTGAGCATTTCCTTTCTCTGTTCCAATAAAACGCTGTCCAAGCGAAACCTCCTGTGAGTAAAACGTGTGTGTATCCCCGGGAAACAAAAACACTCTTGTCGGTCGCGCCAAGAGTGTTTGTTATCATTACAGTATCTTCAAGTTTAATACCAGTGCCAGAAGCAGCCAGCAGATCGCTGCAATCTTCGTGTACTTCTGCAGCTTGCCCTCCATGGAGCGGCCCTTGTTCTTTCCCCAATAGGTATCGGCCATGCCGCTGATGGAACCGCTGAGGCCCGCAGACTTACCTTCCTGCATCAGGACGACTACAGTCAGAAAAACACTTATGATAACAAATACGATGGATAAGATCGTAGTCAGCATTCTTACACCTCCTATGCCTATAGCAAACATCAGTATCATATCACGTTTTTCTGATAAATACAACCATTATTTGAGATTTTCCTCGATTCTCAGGAGCTGATTGTATTTCGCCGTGCGGTCGGAACGGCAGGGGGCGCCGGTCTTGATCTGGCCGCTGTTCACGGCCACCGCCAGGTCGGCGATGAAGGAGTCCTCCGTCTCGCCGGAGCGGTGGGAAATGACCGTGGCGTAGCCGGCGCACCGGGCGGTCTCGATGGCGTCGAAGGTCTCGGTCAGCGTGCCGATCTGGTTGACCTTGATCAGGATAGCGTTGGCGGCCCCCATCTCGATGCCCTTTTTAAGGCGCTTCGTGTTGGTCACAAACAGATCGTCGCCCACCAGCTGGATGTTCCCGCCCAGGCGCTCCGTCATCATTTTCCATCCGTCCCAGTCATCCTCCACCAGGCCGTCCTCCAGCGAACAGATGGGGAACTCGTCGAGTAGCGATTCATAGTAGCGCACCATCTCCTCCGCGCTGCGGCTCACCTGGTGGCCGCACATCCGGCTCTCCCCGGGAAATACGTAACGTCCGCTGTCCTTGTCGTAGAGCTCGCTGGAGGCCGCGTCGATGGCGAAGCGGATGTCCGTCCCCGGCCGGTAGCCGGCCAGCTCCACGGCCATGGAAAGACAGGAAAGCACCTCCTTCGCATCCTTTAAATCCGGCGCAAAGCCGCCCTCGTCGCCCACGGCGGTGGAGAGGCCCCGCTCCTTCAAGATGCGTTTCAGCACGTGATAGATCTCTGCGCACATTCTTAAGTTTTCCGAAAACGGCCTCTCTCCTGCCGGCATGATCATAAATTCCTGCAGATCCACGGTGTTGTCCGCGTGCTTTCCCCCGTTTAAAATGTTCATCATAGGCACCGGCATCCGATAGGCCGCGGCGCCGCCCAGATACTGGTAAAGAGGAAGGCCAAGCCCCGCGGCGGCGGCCCGGGCGGCGGCCATGGAAACGGCCAGCACCGCATTGGCCCCTGCACGGCTCTTGTTCTCCGTGCCGTCCGCCTCCAGAAGCAGGCGGTCGATGTTTCTCTGATCCAGCGCGCTCTCGTAGAGAATTTTCTCGCCCAGCAGGTCGCTCACGTTCTGAACCGCCCGGCGGACGCCCTGCCTTTGTAGCGCTCCTTTCCGTCCCTCAGCTCCACGGCCTCATGGGTGCCGGTGGACGCGCCGGAGGGGACGGACGCCCGGCCGACGGCCCCGTTTTCCAGGACGACCTCGGCCTCCACCGTGGGATTCCCGCGGAATCCAGTATTTCCCTGCCCCTCACCTCACAGATATCGAATCCTTCGCTCATAAAAAATGGCCTCCTTACATCGGTTTTACTTGATGTAAGGATAGCCATTTTCGGAAAATCTTATGCAAAAAAGTGTGCGCCAGGCGCACACTTGCGCCGGAGCGCGGCTGCGAAAGCAGCCATATTCCTCTGCGCGTAGTGCGCATCCTCGCGGAGCATTTGTTTAATAGGGAACGCAGTTCCTATTAAACAAAAATCAGCTTCTCAGCTCAATACCCATGCTCTGAAGGCCGTTTAAGATCTTATTCATCACCGTGGTGATCTCCTTCTCCTCCAGCGTTCTGTCCTTGGCGCGGAAGGTGACGGAGTAGGCCACAGACTTGAAGCCTTCCTTGATCTGGGAGCCTCGTAGACGTCGAAGAGCTCGATGCTCTCCAGGATCTTTCCGCCGCGCTGTCTTAACATGGCCTCCACTTCGCCCACCAGAATGTCCTTCTTCATCACCATGCTTAAGTCTCTGGTCACAGCCGGGTATTTGGCGATGCCGGTGTATTTGCGGTCGAAGGTGGTGCAGGGGATCAGCGACGGCATGTCGATGACTGCCACGTAGGCCTTCTCGCCGATCTTATAGTTGTCGGCCACATCGGGATGAAGCTCGCCTAAATATCCCATGACGGTGCCGTTGTAGACGATATCCGCCTGGCGGCCCGGATGCAGGAACGGCTTCTTGTCTGTCGGGTCGTACGCCGGCTTTTCGCTCATTCCCACCTTCTCGAAGAACTCCTCGATCACGCCCTTCATCGTGAAGAAATCGCCGTCGCCGTAGAAGCCTAAGGTAAACTGCATGCGCTCGTCCGGAAGCTCTTTAAGCGGCAGGCTCTTCGGCAGATATACGTTGGCCATCTCGTAGAGACGCACGTTTTTGTTCCTGCGGTTGTAGTTGGTGGACAGGGAGGTGAGCATCCCGTTTAAGGGGGTGGTCCGCATGATGCTGAAATCCTCACCCAGCGTTCATGATCGTGATGGCCTGGCGGCGTCTGTCATCCGCCGGAAGCAGCAGCCGGTCAAATGCCTTCGGGCTCTCGAAGGAGTAAGTCATGCTCTGGCTGAAACCGGAATACTCGGCAATCTGTCTCGCCACGGCCTCCACGCGGAGCTTGTAGGAGAGCTTTCCTGTAGTGGCCTCGCCGGTGGGCAGGGTGGTCGGGATGTTGTCGTAGCCGTAGAAACGGGCCACCTCCTCGGCCAGGTCTGCCAGTCTCTCCAGATCCTGGCGGAACGTCGGGGCAATTACCTCTTTTTTCTCCGCGTCGTAGCGAAGCTCCAGCGTCTCGAAGTATTTGAGCATTTCCGCCTCGCTGATGTCGGTTCCCAGAAGATCGTTGATCTTACCGGCGTCGAAGGGGATTCTTCTCTCTTCCTTCTTCACCGGGTAAATGTCGATCATGCCGCCGACTACCTCGCCGGCGCCCAGCATCTCTACCAGCTGGCAGGCGCGGTTGATGGCCTCGGAGGCGTTGTTGGGATCTAAGCCCTTCTCGAATTTTCCGGAGGCGTCGGTGCGCAGTCCCACCTTCTTGGCGGAGAGACGGATGTTGGTGCCGTCGAAGCAGGCAGCCTCGAATACCATGGTCTTTACATTGTCGGTGATTTTGGAGTTCTCACCGCCCATGATTCCGGCAAGTCCCACTTCCTTCTCGCCGTCGCAGATCATCAGCACGCTGCTGTCCACGTTTCTCTCCTGGCCGTCCAGGGTCTGGAACACGTCGCCGTCCTTCGCGCAGCGCACCACGATCTCGTGGCCTGCGATGTCGTCGTAATCGTAGGCGTGCATGGGCTGTCCGTACTCTTCCATCACGTAGTTGGTGATGTCAACGATGTTGTTGATGGGACGGATGCCGCTGGCCGCCAGCCGTCTCTGCATCCACTGGGGGGAGGGAGCCAGCTTTATGTTTTTGACCATTCTCGCGCAGTAGCGGGGGCAGAGCTTTTCGTCCTCCACGCGCACCTTGAGATAGTCGTGAATGTCCTCGGAGTTTCCGGTCTCGGTCACCTCGGGCGGGTAGAACGGCTTTCTGAAGGTGGCCGCCGCCTCCCTGGCGATGCCGATGACGCTGTAGCAGTCCACACGGTTGGAGGTGATCTCGTACTCGAACACCGCGTCGCGAAGACCTAAAAGCTCCACGGCGTCGGCTCCCAGCTCTGCGTCGGCGGGGAGAATATAGATGCCGCTCTCGGGGGCGTCGGGGTACATGTCTCTGGAGGAGCCCAGCTCCTCGATGGAGCACATCATGCCATAGGAATCAACGCCTCTTAATTTTCCTTTTTTGATCTCAATGCCGTTCTCCGGGAGCGGGCCGCCGTCGTGGCCGCCGGCCACCTTTCCGCCGTCTAAAACCACCGGAACCTTGTCGCCCTCTTTCACATTGGGGGCGCCGGTGACGATCTGGATGGTCTCGCTTCCGATGTTGACCTGGCAGATGATGAGCTTGTCGGCGTCGGGATGACGCTCGATCTTCTCAATCTGGCCGACTACGATTTTTTCAAGGTTTTTGTCCAGGCGCTCACAGCCCTCCACTTTGGTGCCGGAGAGGGTCATGGCGTCGGTGTATTGCTGAACGGTTACGTCCAAATCGGGGACGTATGCTTTTATCCAGGATAATGCTGTGTTCATTTATGGGAACTCCTTTTCTGTTTTTTCGGATTTATGGTTTGCTGGTGCGGGGCGGCTCCGGCGTGCTTCAAGCTCAAAAGGCTGGCGCCTTTTTCGCTTGAGGGCGTTCGCCCTATGCCTAAGTGCCTGTACCGGCACTCGCTTACATGCAAGCATGACGCGCGCGCCGGCACATTCACTTAGGCGCACGCCTCATTGCTTATCAAAACTGTTTAAGAAATCTCGTGTCGTTCTCGTAGAGAAGGCGCATGTCGTCGATCTCGTATTTGAGCAGCGCGATTCTCTCTAAGCCTACGCCGAAGGCGAAGCCGGTGTATTCCTCGGGGTCGATGCCGCACATTTCTAATACGTGGGGGTGGACCATGCCGCAGCCTAAGATCTCGATCCAGCCGGTGCCTTTGCAGAAACGGCAGCCGCTGCCGCCGCATTTGAAGCAGGTCACATCCACCTCGGGCGCTGGGCTCGGTGAAGGGGAAGTGATGGGGACGGAATTTTACCTTCGTGTCCTCGCCGAACAGCTCCTTCGCGAACTCGGCCAGCGTTCCCTTAAGGTCCGCAAATGTGATATGTTTGTCGATCACCAGTCCCTCGATCTGATGGAAGGACGGGGAGTGAGTGGCGTCCACCTCGTCGGAGCGGAACACGCGGCCGGGGGCAATCATGCGGATGGGGAGCTTGCCCTGCTCCATGACGCGGGCCTGCACCGGGGAGGTCTGGGTTCTTAAAACGATCTCCTTGTTGATGTAGAAAGTGTCCTGCTCGTCCTTGGCCGGATGGTTAGCCGGGATATTTAATTTCTCGAAGTTGTAGAGGTCGTACTCCACCTCCGGTCCCTCGACCACCTCGTAGCCCATGCCGATGAAGATTCTCTCCACCTCCTCGAGGGCGATGGTGTTGGGATGGCTGTGGCCGATGTTGGCCTTCTTCGCCGGCAGGGTCACGTCGATGACCTCGGCCTGCATCTGAGCCTCCCTGGCCTTTCTCGCCAGCGCATTTTTGGTCTCCTCCAGCTTCTTCTCGATGAGCTCGCGGGCCTCGTTGACCATCTGGCCCACCTTCGGGCGATCCTCCGGGGAAACGTCCTTCATACTCTTTAACACGCTGGTCAGCTCGCCCTTCTTGCCCAGATAGGCGACGCGGATGTCATTTAACTTATCCAGCGCGTCGGAGGCCTCAATCTGGCGCAGGGCCTCTGCTTTGATCTGTTCTAATTTTTCCTTCATCGTATCTTCCTCTCTGAAAATATAGATTTTCTGCGAAACAAAAAAGCTCCGTCCCAAAAGGGACGAAGCCAGTGCTCGCGGTACCACCCTAGTTCCCGCACAGGAATATGCGGGCGCTCGACATGCGTAACGTGCATGATACGTCGCAGCCTACTGAAATCCAGGAAATGTTCAGCCGCGCGGCTCCGGTGAGAAATTCGACCGCTTATCTGAACGTGGGAAAGCTTTCAGCCGGTGACTTCCCCTCTCTGGACGGAAACAAGCGTCTACTTGGCACCTTCAGCGCCTTTTTTATGAAACTTAATGCTTATTCTAGCACAAAATGGTCATTTGTCAACCCCTTCCGAAAAAGCGCCGGATGTGGTATACTATGAGCATTTAGCGAAATCTTTCACGAGCTTAATTTTTGCGAAAGGAATTTTTACATATGTTTCGAGATGATATGATTATGAAGACTGGCATCATCCACATCCTGGACTCTGCCGTGGGATTGCCTGTGCTCTCCGACTACGAATTTGACACCGGGTCGGATCTGAGCGATTTTCTCAAAGGGCACATAGAAAAATTTACGGAGAGCGACGATGTGAAAATCTGCCGTTTTCCGAGGACGCGCCGCTGTTAGAGCCGCTCAAAAATCTGACGCCAGAAAATTTCGTGGAGGTCAGCAAGCTTTTAGCTACCTCGCTCTACGGGATCATGAACGCCAACATCGCCATCCCGGCTGCGGACATCGCGGTGGTGGTGGTGAGCGACCACGGCACCGACTATTTATGTCTTCTGAAGCTGGACTACAAAACCTCCTACACCCATGCCACCCACACGCTGGAGAACGGCAACAACAACGAGATCATTTTACAGAAGGCCATTCTCCCGTCCCAGGGGCAGAAGCTCTCCGAGGCCTTTGCGCTCAATCTGGCCACCGGCGATCTGATGCTGACGGAGCGCAAGTACGAAGTGAACGGCGAAAAGCGGCTCTATTTTTCCGAGCTTTTTCTCTCCTGCCGCCCGCCCATGTCCCAGAAGGCGAAACTGGACATCGTCACCAAAGCTGTGGAGCAGGTGAACCGCAAATACTACGGCGACGAGGACACAGCCCGGAAAATGGAGGTGAAAAGCATTCTGAGCCAGGAGTTTTCCGAGCGCGGGGAGCTGGAGGTGGAGACCATCGGCGAAAAGGTATTTAAGGACAGCCCCGAGATGCAGGAGGAGCTGACGGAAAAGCTGGAGAAATACCACGTGGCGAAGGAGACCGTGGCGCCGAAGGCCCCGCAGACCTTAAAGAAATTCAGCCAGCAGCGGCTGACCACCGACACCGGGATCGAGATCACGATTCCCATGGAGGAATACAGGAATCCCGACCGGGTGGAGTTCATCACCAATGTGGACGGCACGGTGTCGGTGCTGATTAAAAATATTGAGCGGCTCAGTTCCAGGTAGGGGCTGAACCGCTCAATTATTTTACAGCCATATCTGTCTCGTCGCCGTATCCTCCACAAACCGCCGGTCATGCTCCACGAACATCATCGTCAGATTATGCTTCTTTATGAGCTCCTCCAGCTGCATCCTGGCAAAAATGTCAATGTAGTTGAGGGCTCATCCCAGATATAGACGTGCGCCTGCTCGCAGAGACTTTTGGCTAACAGAACCTTTTTCTTCTGCCCCGCGCTGTAGTCGCTCACCGGTTTCTCAAACTGTGACCGCTCAAAATCCAGCTTGCGAAGCAGCGTCCGGAACAGCGTCCCGTCGATGCCCCAGGCATCGGCAAGCCCGTTTAAGGTTCCCGTGAGCGAGGAGGTGTCCTGCGGCACGAAGGAAATTTTGAGACCGCTGGCCAGCGTGAGGCTGCCGCCAATCTCCAGCACCGCGCGGTTCCCGGTAGTCTCCGTCGGCGCGGCCTTTCCACCGGCAAAATCCGCTCCCCCGCTGGCAATCCCCGCCTCCTTCAAAACCGCCTGGAGCACCGTGGATTTCCCGCAGCCGTTTTTTCCCAGCAGCGCGATCCGGTCGCCGGCGCGCACCTCCAGCCGGAGCGGCCCGCACACCATTTTTCCGCCGCAGGAAAGCTCCGCGTCTTCCATCTTTTGTCCGCCATAGGAAAGCACCACGTCCTCCATGGAAATGAGAACCTCCTTATGGTGCGTAAGCGGAAGGATTTTCAGCGTCTCCGCGGTCTCCACATTTTTGAGAAGCTTTGATTTCTCCTCGATGGCCCTCTCCTGCCGCCGCTCCATGTTCTTTCGCTGGCTCTGCATTTTCCGGGATTTCTCCCCCAGATAGGCGCGGCTTCCGATGAAACGGCCGTCCACATAGCCGCCCGTGCCGATTTTCACCGACTCGGCCCGGTCCGCCCAGTCGCCTGCCCGGCGGGCCGCTGTCTTTAAGCGGCTTATGTCCTTTTTTAGCCGCTCATTTTCCTGCTCCTCGTGAGCATCCTGCATCTGTTTCTGCTCCCACCAGTCTGAAAAATTCCCCTGGCTCACCTGGATGTCCGCCCGGGTGATGGCCAGGACGTGGTCGATGCAGCGGTCCAGGAACTCCCGGTCATGGGACACCAGGATAAATCCCTTTTTCTTCTGCAGGTACCGGCACACCGACTCCCTGCCTTCCATGTCCAGGTGATTGGTGGGCTCGTCGATGAGAAGGAAACGGTTCTCCTTCGAGAAGAGCAGCGCCAGCAGCACCTTGGTCTGCTCACCGCCGCTTAACTCCCCGAACGGCCGGTACAGCACGTCCGCCTCCACATCCAGAAGCGCCAGTTCCCGGCACACCCGCCAGAACTCGTAATCCGGCTCGATCTCCTCCAGAAGATCCACTCCGTTTTTGCTCTTATCGCTCACCGGATAGGGAAAATACTCGAACTCCACCGAGGACGCGATGCTCCCCCGGTACTCGTATTTCCTCATCAGAAGATTTAAAAATGTCGTCTTTCCTCTCCCATTCCGCCCGATGAAGCCCAGCTTCCAGTCCGTGTCGATGGTGAAGGAGACGTCCTCGAAAATATTGTCATAGCTGCCGTCGTAATAGAAGGTCAGCCCGCTCACGCAGATCTGTGACATCTGAAATTCCCCCTTTCTCAAGGTTCATGGACACAGGGAAACGTGTGGTCATGCGTTACAGCGCATATTCACACCGGAGCGCGGCTGCTGAAGCAAAAACGGACGCAGGAATCTCCTGCGCCCGTAAATCTGCTGTGGTGAGCTTTTAAAGATGTCGGATTCCTGCAGCCGCGCACAAAACAAATCCCCGGATTTCTCCCGGTATTTCCTGTGCCGCGTGTTTAAGTTCATTACTTGCAGGAATGTTTGAACATCCTTTCATCTCCTAACGTTTTTATTTGAATGCAAACTGATTATATACAGGAATTAAGAATTTGTCAACCATGCGCCGCAGGCATCCATTTAATTCCCCAGCATAATATTCAGAATCTCATTGTCCGTCGCCTTCATCCCGTCGCGCCCCATGCGGCCGAAGCTGCTGATGGTCTGCTCCACGTCGCCCTTCACCAGACCTTCGCCGGGCTGGAAGGCGCGGTTTCTGACGCTCATCTTCATGCCCAGAAGGGCCGTCTGCAGCGCCGTGGAAATCTTGGCGGCGCAGGAGGACTTGGCCCCATCACAGACCATGCCGCCCACGGTGGCGATGGTGTTGGTGATGGTTCCGCAGAGTACGGAATGGGGGTAGTCAAGCAGGTAGCAGATGCCGCAGGCTGCGCCGCAGGCCGCGCTGACCACGCCGCAGTAAGCGGACAGGCTGCCGATGTAATTCTTCTGATGAACCGCCGTCAGATTGGCGACCACCAGGCGCGCAGCAGCTTCTCACGCCCCACGTTCCACTCCTGGGCGTAGATGACCACGGGCACGCTGACCGTGATGCCCTGGTTTCCGCTGCCGGAGTTGATGACCACCGGCATGGGACAGCCGTTCATTCTGGCGTCAGAGCCGGCGGCGGCGTAAGCGCGGGCCTTAAGCCCCACGGTGGGGTGATCGTTGCCGTCTAAGAGGATCCGGCCCACCTCCGCGCCGTAGGGGTTCTCCAGGCCCTCGCGGCAGATGGCCATATTGCACTCGATCTGAGGCGATAAAATGGGCTCGATGTCCTCGATCTTCACCTCACCTGCAAACTCGATGATATTTTCCACCGTCAGAAGCTCCCGGTTCCCGGTCTTTTGCACCACTTCCTCCGGCGTGGCGGTCTGCTCTAACAGGCTCACGCCATCCTTCTCCATGCGGGTGATGTTCTTGTGGGTTTTCTGGATCTCCACCAGGGCCGTATGCTCCCCTGCGGCAAGCTCCACCACGATGTAGAGGGTTGCCACATTCTCGATGAGCTTGCAGGTGCAGAAGCCCTTATCCAGAAGCTCCCTCACCTTCTTCTGATCCTCAGTCGTGACGCTCTCCAGGACGGCCAGCTCCATCTCCGGATCGCCGCCCACGATTCCCAGGGTGGCGGCCACGTCGATGCCCTTTAAGCCGCCGGAATTGGGAACCGTCACTCCCATCACGTTTTTCACAATATTTCCGCTGCAGTGCACGGTGCACGTCTCCGGCATCTCGCCCAGAATCTGGCGGGCCTTGGCGGCCGCGTAGGCGATGGCGATGGGCTCCGTGCAGCCCAGGGCCATGATGAGCTCCGAGCGCAGGATTGTCAGATGATTCTCATATAATTCTCTGTCCATTGCTTGTACTTCCTTTCCATTTTTGACATTTTTCGCAGGGTACACTATAATATAGCCGTTATGTCTGATCGATTCGGGAGGAACCGCCATGAATTTTCTGAACCTTTACTATTTCAGCATCGCCGCTGAGGAACTCAATTTCACGAAGGCCGCCAAGCGTCTGTTTATCTCGCAGCAGTCCTTGAGCAACCACATTTCCAGGCTGGAATCGGAATTTGGCGTTGTGTTATTTAACCGCACCCAGCCAGTGACGCTGACGGACGCCGGCGAGACGCTCTACCGCCGCAGCCAGAACCTGCTGGACGAGAAAAAACAGCTGGAGACCGCCATGCAGGACCTGCGGGATTTCCGCAAGGGCGAGCTGACCATCGGCATCAGCACCTCCAGGGGCGCCGTCATGCTGCCGGACATCCTGCCGGAGTTCCACACGCTGTTTCCCCAGATTGACTTAAAGCTGGTGGAGGGGACGACGCTGGAAATCAACCGGGCACTCTACGAGGGCCGGGCGGATCTTCGCATCGGCTTCGCCATGGACGACCCGGACCAGGTTCACGAGGAGCTGCTGCACACGGAGCATCTGGTCTGCGCGGTGCCCAACTCATTTCTCAAAAAATACCTGGCGCCGGACAAGCCCTACCCGTATCCGGGAACCATGCAGGACTTCCGTCTGTTCGCTGACTGCCCCTTCATCAAGATGCAGCACAACGTATGGCTGGGCGAGATGTTCGAGAAATGCTGCCGCCACTACCAGGTGGAGCCGTCGGTGGTCCTTGAGACCTCCAGCATGTCCACGCTGGTCTCCCTCTGCTCCGTGGGCCTGGGATCCATCGTGCTTCCGGAAATCTTCGCCACCAGGGTCTCTCTCTTTATGACGCCCTACGACTGGAAATCCTCGGTCTCCGTCTTCCCCCTGGACTTCCCGGCGGGCACCCAGTCCATCACGGTCTCCTACTTAAAGGGACACTATCTGAACCGGGCCGCCGCCGAATTTATCCGCATGGCCTGCAAAAAATTTACATATTAACGGCTGTATACAATCATTTTCTGCTCGATTTCCTCCTTGGTCGTCTTGATGAAACCAAGCATTTTTGTATCTAAAGGATACCGTATCACGCAGCCCGGTGTCAATATCTGCCCGCGGCCTTTCATCATTTTGAAGCACTCGAAAATCTGATGGCGGATGGCGTTGCGGTTGCACTGGGTGATGTCGGTGCGGTTTAAGCCTCCCATGAGGCATTTTCCCGTCACCAGGGACGCCTCGTCCACGGCCGGATAAGTCTCCCAGGCGTGCCAGTTGAACACGTCCACCGGGTAATTTTTCAGAAGCTCCAGCATGATGTTGGGCCCGTGGGCGTGGATGGTGTTCATCCAGCCGTCCTTCGCCGCCTCAAGAACCTCCATATCGTAGGGAACGCCGTACTCCTCGTACTCCTCCGCCGTCATAAAATCGTAGGTGCTGGACTGGGCCGCGAAGAAAATGCCGTCGGCTCCCAGCTCGATGGCCCGTTTCGCCACCTGGCAGGTGGTCTCGGTGATGATTTTTAACGCGTGATGCACCGCCTCGCCGTGGCCGTCGGCCAGGTACTGACGCAGGGTGCCCCCGGAAAGCTTATTTGCGGTGGTGATGGGGCTGAACACCGTGAAAATCACCGGCACGTCCTCCTGCTTCGTCTTTTCCAGCAAGAGGGCCAGGCTTTTAAGCTCCCTCGCAAGGCTTCCTTTATCCACCGGACATACGCTCAGCTTATACCAGTCCTCCGCCTGGTGAATGGGCGTCTTCACCACATGGGCCACGCCCCCCTTTAACACTTCCGAATAGTCGATCTCACATCCGAAATCTTCGATGGCATACATGCCGTTGTTCATTGTCTTAATAAAATCCACATCGTAAGTGCGGTAAAATTTATAGGTCTCCTCGGCCAGACGCTCCGGGTCCAGGTCGATTCCCGGCAAATGAGTCCAGAAGGAATAGGGAAGTTTGTCCGGTTCCCTGCCTTCCACCACCGCGCGGATCCGTTCTCTTTTTGTCATGGTGCACCTCCTGAATAAATATTTTCCTTTCATGCAAGGCCAGTATAAGGAGATGCAGTCACCACTGTCCAACAGCATTTCCGCTTATTGTCACAGCAAAACAGTTGTAACGCAGCGGATTTTCTCGTCATTTTGCCAATTTGCATCCGAATTACAGTCTTTTTATTGTGCCATAAAACAAAAAAGCTGTTTGTTTTAAGAGGAAAACACGAATACAATAAAGTCAGTTTCATTATGGAGGAAAAATAAGGAGGACAACCAATGAAAAAGACATTAACACTTCTCACTGCATGTGCGCTTGCACTTTCCATCACCGCCTGCGGAGCATCCGGTGGAGACACAGCCGCTGACGGCGGACAGACTGCCACCCAGGCGCCTGCTAAAAAAAGCAACGGGGAGTTCCCCACGGACACCATCACCCTTGTCTGCCCCTTCTCGGCCGGCGGCGGAACGGATATCGGTGCACGCAACATGGCTACAGCGCTTTCCAATGAACTTGGCGTAAATGTAGTTGTAGAAAATCAGACCGGTTCCGGCGGCTGGGTCGCATGGACCGACCTCATCACCGGCGACTACTCTGACGGCTACACCATCGGACTGATCAACCACAACTACGCAATGGGCGAGCTGGACGATGTAAATCCCAGAGAGTACAATCTGGATGACGTACAGGTATTATGCAACCAGGCCATCGACTACAATGTAATGGCAATCCGCTCCGACGAGTCCCGTTTCACGGATCTTGACAGTTTCATCGAATACGGTAAAAGCAACCCGGTCATCGTCTCCGCACAGGCTACCGGCATCACCGACGGCGATGCAACTACAGCTCAATGGTTCAGCAATAACTTCGGAACACAGATTACAGTGGTTCCCGTTGACGGAGCTTCCGACAGCCGCGGCATGTTCCTGTCCGGCGATACAGACGTATTCTTCGCATCGGTTTCTGACGTACTGAACTCCTATAAGAACGGCGAGATGAAGATCATCTGCGTATTCTCCGACGAGCGCAGTTCCTTCCTACCGGACGTTCCCACCATCGAGGAGGCCTGCGGAGAGAGCTATGTTGCCTTTGCGGCACGCGGTTACTTCTATCCCAACGGTGTAGATGCCGAGATCGTGGCCACCATGACCGAGGCCATGCAGAATGCCATGGCCACCGACGAGTACAAGCAGAATATGGAGGCACTCGGCCTGCAGCTTGATACGACCGCAGGGGAAGATTTCAAAGCTCTCCTGGAGAGCCAGGTAGATGCAAGAAAAGAGATCTGGGGCGTAACCGAATAAATTAAAACTTATAATGAGGGGAATTTACTATGGCTAAAAAATACCATCGCGACACGTGGGTGGGATTGGTGCTTCTCTGCTTCTGTGCGTTTTTCTTATTTAATGCGATGCAGATTCCCGGGGAAGCCGCCTATCTTCCCATCGCACTGTCTGTACTGATGGCGCTCTGCGCCCTGTTCATCATCCTTAAGGGCCTGCGTCTCACAAAGGAACAGAACGGCGATTTCAAATATCCGCTTACCATCAAAGAAAGCAGCTACGCGTTCCTGTTTATGTTTTTTATCTTCCTCTACTATCTGGGGTTCAGATATGTCGCATACTGGATCGCGACGCCGATTTTCATGATTTTGACGCAGAAATTTTTACGGCTTAAATCCATGAAGGTGAATCTTGTAATTACAATTCTCTACACGGTACTCTGTTTTGTCGTGTTTGTAGTCATCCTTCACCTTCCGATCTACAGGATCGGCGCTTTGGGCTGGCTCTTCCGCTACGTATAAAAAGAAAGGAGAAATTGTAAATGCTTGAATATTTATCTGCTGCGATGATGTCCTTTCTTTCCATCGAGGTCATTCTGGCCTTGATGGTAGGCGTTGTCGGCGGTATGATCATCGGTATTATCCCGGGCCTTGGCCCTTCCGTCGGTATTGCACTGCTGCTTCCGATTTCATTTTCCATGTCGCCGACGGCGGCTCTGGTTATGATGACCGCCATGTATACCACCGGCGTGTACGGCGGCTCCATCACTGCTGTTCTGTGCCATACCCCTGGTACGGCTGCCTCGGCCGCGACCACCATGGACGGCTATGAGATGACAAAGAAGGGCCAGGGCATGGAGGCGATCTCCGTCGTCACCGTGGCCTCCGTTCTCGGCGGTATCATCGGCGCCATCTGTCTGATTCTCTTTGCCCCGGCACTGGGAAAAATCAGCCAGATGTTCTCGGTACTTGAGTATTTCCTGGTGGCCTGCTTCGGTGTTCTGGTCGTCGCGGGTCTCACCGGAGACAACCAGGCGAAAGGTATTTTTTCCGCTCTCTTCGGCCTGCTGGTCGGCTGTATCGGTATGGACTCCATCACCGGCGTGTCCCGCTTTACCTTCGGACATCTCTGGCTGGAGGACGGCTTAGACTCCACTCCCATCCTGATCGGCCTGTTTTCCATCTCCCAGGTTCTGGTGCTTGTCCAGAAGCTGATGCAGGGAAGCGGCTCCACCATCGTGGATGACCCGGCGGCAGGTCTTAAGGGCAAACGCTGGAAAAAAGGAAACACGAAGCTTCTCATGCCCACCATGTTAAGAAGCTCCGCCATCGGCGCATTCGTCGGCTTTATCCCGGCGGCAGGCTGCTCCATCGCGGCCTGGATCAGCTATGGACTTGCCAAGCGCACCTCCAAACATCCGGACGAGTTCGGCAAGGGCTCCATCGTAGGTATCGCGGCCTCCGAGGCGTCCAACAACGCAGCCTGCGGCGGCGCCATGATCCCGCTGTTTACCCTGGGTATCCCGGGAAGCCCTGTGACGGCCATCCTCTACGGCGCGCTGCTGATGCACGGTCTGCAGCCCGGAAGCGATCTGTTCATCGGTTCCAAGGCTCCCACCACCTACGCGATTTTCCTCGGTTTCCTGTTCGCCAACATTCTGATGGGTATTATCGGCGTGTCCATGGCGAAGCAGATGGCCCGCATCTGTCTGGTGCCCAACTCCGTGCTGGTTCCCATCATCGTGGCTCTGGCCTGCATCGGAACCTACGCTCTCAGCAACAATATGTACGAGGTTATCATCATGCTGGTGTTCGGTCTTCTGGGCTATCTGATGAAGATTTACGGCTTCGAGCCGGCTCCCTGGTGCTGGGCGTGGTTCTGGCCGACATCCTGGAGTCCAACTTCCGCCGTACCCTGATCATGGCAGCCCCCAAGGGCGGACTGATCCCCTACTTCTTCAGCCGTCCCATCGCCATCATCATCGTGCTGATTATCCTGGCGTTTGCGCTGTATCCGGTAATCAGAAAGATACAGGCGAAGAAGGCGAGTGCGAACTAAGGCATTATCTTCTGTATAGAATGTAGAAAAGACGTGCAAAAAGCGAATTGGAAACGCTTCTTGCACGTCTTTTTCTTATTCCTTGAAAATCCCATCATTCTATTCTATAATTTTCACAAAAGAAAGTACAACAGGAGGATCCCATCATGCAGAATTTCGTATACTACGCTCCCACGGAGGTCATTTTCGGAAAGGACGCCGAGGCCCAGACAGCGGCGGCTGTCAGCCGCTGGAACGGCAGCCGTGTGCTGATCGTCTACGGCGGAGGCAGCGTCCGGCGCAGCGGTCTGCTCCAGCGAATCCAGAGCGAGCTGGACGCGGCTGATATCGCCTGGACGGAGATCGGCGGCGTGCAGCCCAATCCCCGCCTCTCCCTGGCCGAGGAGGGCGTGAAACAGGCGCTGGACTTTAAGGCTGACTTTATCCTGGCCGTCGGAGGCGGCAGCGTCATCGACACCGCCAAGGGCATCGCCCACGGCACGGCCAACCCGGACACAAAGCTCTGGGATATCTGGACGGAACAGGCCCCTCTCACGAAGAGCCTTCCCGTGGGCGTCGTCCTCACCATCCCCGCCGCCGGCAGCGAGATGAGCGACTCCGCGGTTCTCACCAACGAGGAGATCGGGCGCAAAGCCGGCATCAACACGCCGTTCAACCGCGTGAAATTTGCGATCATGAACCCGGAGCTCACCTATACCCTTCCCCGCTACCAGGTGACCTGCGGCATCGTGGACATCATGATGCACACGCTGGACCGCTATTTCACCCACACCAAGGGAAATGAGATGACCGACGAGATCGCCGCCGCTCTCCTGCGCACGGTCATAAGAAACGGCCGGAAGGCCCTGGAAAACCAGCAGGACTACGACGCCATGAGCGAGCTCATGTGGTGCAGCAGCCTCTCCCACAACGGTCTCACCGGCCTGGGCGCCGTGACAGACTTCGGCCCCCACAAGATCGGCCATGAGCTGAGCGCCAAGTACGACGTGGCCCACGGAGCCAGCCTGTCGGCAGTCTGGGAGTCCTGGGCGAAGTACGTGTGCCCGGAGGAGCCGGAGCGCTTCGCAAAGTACGCCAGAGACGTCTGGGGTGTTGAAGAAACGGACACAGAGGCGGCTGCCAGACTGGGCATCGAGAAAACGGTCGACTACTTCCGCTCCATCGGGATGCCCGTGTCCATCGGCGAGCTGGAGACCGGTGTGCGCACCGACGACGAACTCCGGGATATGGCAAGACGCGCCACTCTAAACGACACCATCACCCTGGCAAACTTCAAGAAACTGCACCAGGCGGATGTGTATGAGATTCTGAAGATGGCGAACCACTGATTTGCCGCAGAAATCTGCGAAGCAGAAACTGAATATCCTGCTACGCAGCTAAGAGGGTGTCCCCCAAAGCCATAAACTGACTTGGGGGACACCCTCTTATAGTTTAACGATTCTCAACGATTCGTCTCCATGATTTTTTCAATCACTCTTTTCCGTACAGAGCAACCAGCTTGCTTAAGTAAGCGTAACGCTCCTTCGCAGCTTCCTCGTTCTTCTCGAACAGTACGGCAGCTCTCTCCGGGTTCTTGAGAGCCAGGGATGCGTAGCGGACCTCGCCCTTTAAGAATGCCTGGTAGTCTCCGGTCGGAGCCTTGCTGTCCAGAGTGAACTTGTTCTCTGCAGCCGGGTTGAACCGGAAGTTGTGCCAGTAACCAGCCTCAACCGCCAGCTTCTCCTCGGTCTGAGCCTTGCTCATGCCCTTCTTGATGCCGTGGTTGATACAGGGAGCGTAAGCGATAACCAGGGACGGACCCGGATATGCCTCAGCCTCAGCCAGAGCCTTCACGGTCTGGTTGTAGTCAGCGCCCATGGCGATCTGTGCAACGTATACGTAGCCGTAGCTCATGGCGATGGAAGCAAGGTCTTTCTTCTTCACGTCCTTACCGCCTGCTGCGAACTGTGCCACAGAACCGGTCGGGGTAGCCTTGGAGGACTGACCGCCGGTGTTGGAGTAAACCTCGGTATCGAATACCATGATGTTGATGTCCTTGCCGCTGGCCAGAACGTGGTCAACACCGCCGAAGCCGATATCGTAAGCCCATCCGTCGCCGCCGAATACCCACTGGGATTTCTTGGCCAGGAAGTCTTTGTTCTTAACGATCTCTCTGCAGATATCGCAGTCAACGCCCTCTAATGCAGCGACAAGCTTGTCCGTAGCGGAACCGTTTAATGCGCCGATGCCGAAGGTGTCTAACCACTCCTTGCATGCAGCCTTGATCTCCTCGGTCGCCTGCTCAGCAGCCATTACCTGCTCAACCTTTGCCTTTAAACCGTCTCTTAACGCGTTCTGGGCAAGAAGCATACCGTAACCGAACTCGGCGTTATCCTCGAACAGGGAGTTGTCCCATGCCGGGCCCTGGCCCTTGGCGTTCACGGTGTAAGGCGTGGACGGTGAGGAGTTGCCCCAGATGGAGGAACATCCGGTTGCGTTGGAGATATACATTCTGTCACCGAACAGCTGGGTGATTAACTTCGCGTAAGGAGTCTCGCCGCAGCCTGCGCATGCGCCGGAGAACTCAAGGAGCGGCTGCTTGAACTGGCTGCCCTTTACTGTGGTCTCCTTAAACTTAGCGATAACCTCCTCCTTGATCGGAAGGGTGCGGCCGAAGTCGAAGATCTTCTGCTCGCCTAAATTCTCCTCAAGACCAGCCATGGTCAGTGCCTTCTCGCCCTTCTTGCCCGGGCAGACGTTTGCACAGGAGCCGCATCCGGTACAATCCAGAGCGGAGATGGTCATGGAGAACTTGTATCCCGGCATGCCGGTCATCGGAAGCTGTTTCATGTCTGCCGGAGCCTTGGCTGCCTCCTCCTCGGTCATGGCAACCGGACGGATAACTGCGTGCGGGCAAACGTAGGAACAGAAGTTACACTGGATACAGTTGTCCGGATTCCATACGGGAACGTCAACGGCGATGCCGCGCTTCTCATATGCGGAGGAACCGGACGGAGTCGTACCGTCTACGTAGTCAACGAATGCGGATACAGGAAGCGTGTTACCCTCCTGAGCGTTCACCTTCGCCTGGATGGTGTTGACGAACTTCTTAACGTCCTCTCTGCCCTCGGTGATGTGAACCATATCGAGGCCCTCGTCCTCGCAGTTCTTCCAGCTCTCCGGAACCTGAACCTCAACCACCTGCTGTGCGCCGGCGTCGATGGCTGCCCAGTTCTTCATAACCACGTCCTCGCCCTTGCGGCCGTAGGTTGCCTTCGCAGCAGCCTTCATCAGCTCGTTGGCCTTGTCCGCCGGGATGATGTCAGCCAGCTTGAAGAATGCGGACTGAAGGATGGTGTTGATACGTGTCGGGCCCATGCCGGTCTCAATACCGATCTTCACACCGTCGATGGTGTAGAACTTGATGTTGTGCTCGGCAATATATTTCTTAACCTGTCCCGGAAGGTGCTTCTCAAGTCCCTCCATATCCCACGGACAGTTGAGAAGGAAGGTACCTCCATCAACCAGCTCCTGGACCATGTTGTACTTGCGCACGTAGGACGGGTTGTGACAGGCCACGAAGTTCGCCTGACGGATCAGGTAGGTGGACTTGATCGGGGTATGTCCGAAACGCAGGTGGGACATGGTCACACCGCCGGACTTCTTGGAATCATAGTCAAAGTAAGCCTGTGCGTACATATCGGTGTTGTCGCCGATGATCTTGATGGAGTTCTTGTTTGCACCTACGGTACCGTCAGCGCCCAGACCCCAGAACTTGCAGTTGATGGTGCCGGCCGGAGTGGTAACGATCGGATCGCCCAGCTTAAGAGATAAGTTGGTCACGTCATCCTCGATACCGATGGTGAATTTCTGCTTCTCATTGTTGTTGTAAACAGCCACGATCTGTGCCGGAGTGGTGTCCTTGGAACCTAAACCGTAGCGGCCGGTGAATACCGGAATATCGTGGAACTTCGTGCCCTTTAAGGCAGCTACAACGTCGAGGTAAAGCGGCTCGCCCAGTGCGCCCGGCTCTTTCGTTCTGTCGAGAACGGAAATCTGCTTCACGGTCTCCGGGATCGCTGCTACCAGTGCCTCTGCGCTGAACGGTCTGTAAAGACGTACCTTCACAACGCCGACCTTCTGTCCGGCAGCTGTCAGATAGTCGATGGTCTCCTCAATGGTGTCGCACACGGAACCCATGGCAATGATGATGTGCTCGGCATCTGCCGCTCCGTAGTAGTTGAACAGCTTGTAATCGGTACCGATCTTCGCGTTCACCTTGTCCATGTACTCCTGTACGATCGCGGGCATCGCGTCGTAGTACGGGTTGCATGCCTCTCTCGCCTGGAAGAAGATATCCGGGTTCTGAGCGGAACCTCTCTGGCAGGGATGGTTCGGATTCAGGGCGTTCTTGCGGAATGCGTCGATGGCATCCATGTCAACCAGATCCTTTAAGTCCTCGTAATCCCAGGTCTCGATCTTCTGAATCTCGTGGGAGGTTCTGAAACCGTCGAAGAAGTTGATGAACGGAATCTTACCCTTGATCGCTGCACAGTGAGCGACGGGAGTTAAGTCCATAACCTCCTGAACGCTGGAGCTGCAGAGCATCGCGCAGCCGGTCTGACGACATGCGTAGATATCAGAGTGGTCGCCGAAGATGGAGAGCGCGTGGGTCGCAAGCGCACGTGCAGATACGTTGAACACGCCCGGAAGCTGCTCACCGGCAATCTTATAAAGGTTAGGAATCATAAGAAGAAGGCCCTGGGAAGCGGTGTAGGTGGTCGTAAGAGCACCAGCCGCCAGAGATCCGTGTACGGTACCAGCCGCACCAGCCTCGGACTGCATCTCAGTAACCTGAACGGTCTGACCGAAGATGTTGGTCCTGCCCTCAGTTGCCCACTCGTCTGTTGCCTCAGCCATTACAGAAGAGGGGGTGATGGGATAGATTGCCGCAACGTCGGTGTACGCATAGGAAGCGTGGGCCGCTGCGTGGTTTCCATCCATGGTTTTCATTTTTCTTGCCATAGTGAAATTCCTCCTACAAAAATGAATAGTATATATTTTTATCTTCCGTCTCAACCCTCGGATCTGGACAGAAAAAAATACCTGCATAATATTATACCAATTATTTAACAAAATGCAAACAAAAACCAGCGCCTGTTACGTATTATTTTTAAAACAATGCGCAAAAAGATACGGACCGCGGCATAAATATGCCGCAGTCCGCGTATTCTTTACATTCCAGGGCCGATTGGCGCGGCTGTGGACTCCTGGGTCGCTTCTCGCCGATGGGAGTTATAACAGACGGCGTCTCAGCAGACGGGGCTGTGGGGGACGTCTGTCCGCCGGGGCTCACAGGGCCTGTGCTGCCGCCCGGACTTCCGGGGGATGGGGAATCCTGTGACGGCCCGGCCGGTGAACCGCCCGGCTCCGCACCCGTTCCCGGACTCACCGGAGTATTATTTCCCGGTCCCTCCGCGCTGCCCTGGGAGGCGTTCTCATCCGTCGGAGCGTTGGGATCCAGCACGGAGCTCTCGTCGGAGGACAGCGAAGCGCCGCTCTCTCCCTCCGGCAGAACGACCGTTCCGGACGTATTTCTCTTAATGGTGGCAGCCTTGCCGCGATAGCTGCTGTTGTGGAAGAACTCGTCGCTGACGACGGTTCCATCCTTGGTGATCACCAGGTTCGTGGTCCAGCGGCTTCCCAGCGTGGGCTCCTTGGCCACCACCTCGACACCCGGCTGGAGCGTCTGGTCCTCCTCGTAGACAGGCGGCGGCGGATCGATGTCGCTGACCTTCTCCGAGTGCATCCTCACCTTCACGCCCTCCTCCAGAATCGGCACGCCGTAGATGGAGATCGTCAGCTCCTGGTTATAGAAGCTGGCGCGGATGGCGATGGGGAACTCCGAGGTGTTGGTAAACTTCATATCCGGGCCGCCGTAGCTGACCATGGCGTCCTCGCCCGGCGTCACATAGCTGGCTCGTAGCTGTGGGCGTGGCGCTCCGTGGTCTTTAACCCGGAGAAAATAACCGCGTTGTAGAGCGTGGACGAAACCTGGCACACGCCGCCGCCCGGCTCCTCCACCAGCACGCCGTTCACGTAGGCGCCGGCGGGCTTGTAGCCCTTCTCCGTCGTCCTGGCGCCGGTGGTGTCGTTGAAGGAAAACTCCTCGCCCGGATTTAAGATCTTGCCGTTTAAGGCATTGGACGCCAGGCGGATGTTCTCGTTTCTGTCTTTATTCGAGGTGGTTTTGGTCGTGTAGGTTCCAATGGTTTTATACATTTCTTTGGCCTGGGCCGCCGTCATCTCCGGCTGCTGCTCACTGGCCGATGCTGTATATTCGCCCTGTAATTCTTTTCCTTCAGTGCGGACTCAATATCGGCCGCCATCTTCTCGCGGTCGATGACGATTCCCACGGTCCCCTCCGCGAACTTAAAGCTGCCGCTCTCGCTGTCAAACTCGGAGATCCCGCCGTTTCGCGGCTTCACATCCCAGTCGTCGGCAATGGTGTCCACCGCCGCGTGATGGCCTCGGAAAGGCCGTCCGTATCCAGCTCATAGGTCTCCTTCGGCTCCCCGTGATAGATCTCCTCCAGAAGCTCATCCACCTTCGCCTCCATCAGGTTCGGGACTTCCGCTTCCTTATCATCGTATACGACCTTCATGCCCCAGTCGATGTGGTCCACAATGGTCTCCATGGCCTCCTCGCGGAGCATGCCAGTGATCACCACGCCGTCCACGGTCACTTCCTTCTCAAGCTCCGTCTCCGGCTCCGATGTGGTGTCCCCCGAGGCGGGGCGGCTGCCAACCATCTTAACCACCAGGAAAATGACAATCAGAAGAATGACGGCGGCAATGCCGTACATGAGAATCTTCGTAATGTCCGGACCATTCTTCTTCCTGTGGTTTCCTCCTCTCCGGCTGCCCGAGCTGCGGGCGCTCTTAACGGCGCTCAGCCGGTCTCTGCTCTGCCTTCCGCCCGGCGCGCTGCGCCTTCCGGAACGGCTTCCCGAATTTCGTCTGTATTCTGTCATAGTATCCACCTTAATCTCTATATATATGTATGCTTTCACCCGTTACCGGGTCCAGTAACACATGATATAGTATAACATACTTTATGAAAAAAGAAATGGTTATTTTGCCGATTTTAAAAAAACTTTTTCCTCCTGTTTCCACACCTGGAATATCGTGCTAAAATATATAAAAATATGACTAAATCAAGGGAGGATTTCATGGAATTTATTGATCTTCATGTCCATTCCACAGCGTCCGACGGCACGCTGTCCCCGGCGGAGGTGGTGCGCCGCGCGCTGGGAGTTCCGCTGGCAGCCATCGCACTCACGGACCATGACACGGTGGACGGAATCGCCGAAGCCATGGATGCCGCCGGAGGGACGCCCCTGGAGGTGGTCCCCGGCACGGAGCTCTCCTGCGACTACGAGGGCACCGAGATCCACATGCTGGGACTTTTCATCGACAGCGAAAACCCGGCGCTGCGGGATTTTCTCACGAACATGAGAAAGACCAGGGACGAGCGGAACCTGGCCATGCTTAAGCGCTTTGAAGCCGGCGGCCTTGCCCTGACGCACGAAGACCTGACCGGGGGAAATCCGGACACGGTCATCACCCGCGCCCACTTCGCCCGCGCGCTCCTAAGCCGCGGCTACGTCTCCTCCATGGACCAGGCCTTTAAAAAATATCTCTCTCCCGGGAAACCCTACTTCATCCCGCGGGAAAAGATACGGCCCGAGCGGGCCATCGAACTCATCGCCGGGGCCCGCGGCCTGCCGGTGCTGGCCCATCCGGTCCAGTACAGGCTGGGCTGGAAGAAGACGGAGGAGCTGGCCAGGCATCTGACGGAGGCCGGCCTAAAGGGCATGGAGGTCTACTACAGCTCCCACACGCCGGGCCAGACTGCCAGACTCCAGGTCATCTGCAGGGCCTGCGGCCTGCTCCCCTCCGGCGGCTCCGATTTCCACGGATCCAACAAACCCGACATCGAGCTCGGCTCCGGCCGCGGCGGCCTCAGAGTGCCGCGGATTCTCCTGGAAGATCTTAAGGAGGCTCACTCCTCCATCATCTCCGGAAGCGCCTCACGGATCCGCCCCGCCACACGGGCCGCCAGATGATGGTCTCCCCCGCCGGAGGTCACTCCCACCACGGTCTCCCCCGAGGTGATGAGCGCCGGAAAATAGAAATCACAGGCCGACCGGTCGTCGGCCCGGTTGACAAGCGCTCCCCTCTGCCGCCCCCATTCCGCCGCCAGGCGGTTCACCTCGGAAGAACCGGCAGCGGCCAGAAGCATCCAGGGGGTGGCTGCCGCCGCGCCGCGCCCGGCGTCCCGCACATACTCCTCAAAGCGCATCCGGATCACCTGAAGCGGGCTTTCCTCCCCGCCATTCCCACTGCTGGTATACGCATCCGTTTCGCTGCTCCCCCCGTACTGTCTGAGCAGCGTCTCAATTTTTCCGTCTATCTCCGGAGCGACCACGGTGACCCGCGCGCCGAAGGACAGAAGACTCTCCACCCGCCTGGCGGCCACGGCTCCCCCGCCGGCCACCAGCACGTCCTTTCCTCTGATATCCACAAATAAAGGGAAATACGCCATCCTTTTTCCTCCCTCACAGTTTTCTCCATTATACACAGCCGCCGGACATAGGGCAAGATACCCGCTTTCCCGCAAAACCGCAAACCTGCATTTCAGCACTTGAAACGGTGCGCCCCTTGCCGTATACTACATACATCACACATTCTACCCAACAGGAGGACTCACACATGGACGAGTTATTCAGAATCATAGAAGATAAAATCCGCACCGCCGGATATGCGGGCCCCGTCGATGGCCTGGAGATCTACGAGGAGATCTGCGACCAGATGGAGGACAAAGAAAACGGAACCTACCTGTTTCTTTCGAAGCACCAGGATGGTTCCGTGTTTGAATACCAGGTGGAGATCATGGACGAGCAGTTCAATCTCTCCTACATTGAGATCCGCACCGGCGGCGCCGTCTACCGCGCAGATTTTGATTCTGCCAACTGATCCAGGCAGACATCTGCCAGCGAATATTTTACCGTCCCGTCATAGCCGGTCACTGTCCTGGCCATGGCGAGGGAGTTTAGCACCGCCTCCTCCGTGGCCTCGGCTATGGCGCGGAAAGCGGTCTCCAGAAGGCTCTCCTTCAATATGCGCATCCCAAGCACTGCCTCCCCGGCCTCGAAGGGGATGCGGTTGGCCGTGGTAAAGCCGATGACAATATCGCCGCTGCCATGGCCCATGAAGGAGCCGCAGCGGCTAAGCCCCACGCCGGCCCGCTTAAGGATCCGGCCCAGCTGGCGGTCCGACACCGGCAGATCGGTGGCCGCCACGACCATCACGGAGCCCCGGTCCAGCGCCGTCGGCTCGATCTTCTCCTTTATCTTCCGCCCGACGGCTTCCCCGTTCAGGATAAAATCTTCCGTTCTCCCGAAATTGGTCTGCACCAGCACGCCCAGCGTATAGGTCTCTCCTCCCAGCTCCATCAGCCTGGAGGCGGAGCCGATGCCGCCCTTCATCCCGAAGCAGACCGTGCCCTTTCCGGCGCCCACGTCCCCCTCCTCAAAGTCCGCCTCCGCCGCCGCGATGGCCGCGCGCACGTGAAAGGCCTCCACCGCCCGGTCGGCGGTTTCGCTTAAGACGGAGTCGTTGCACTCACCCACCACGGGATTGACCGACAACACACGGATGCCCTGCGCCTTATTCAGCCCGGCCATGTAATCCGCCAGCGCGTCGTGAACCTTCCCCACGTTCATGGTGCTGGTCAGGGCGATAGGCGTCTCCAGCGTGCCCAGCTCCTCAAGCTGCACCAGCCCCAGGCTCTTTCCGAATCCGTTGTGGACGTAGGACGCGGCCGTCATCTTATTCGTGAACACATTCTCCCTACAGGGCAGAATGACCGTGACGCCCGTCTTGTGCCGCTCGTCGTCCACGGTGGCGTGTCCCACCAGGACGCCAGGCACGTCGCTTATCTTATTTAATCTCCCCGGCCGGCCTTCCCCGACCGTGATCCCGTACTCACGAATCCGCTTTCTCATGCTCTTCCTCTCTCTTTGCCTGGCGCTCTAAATTCCGGTTCACCTTCTCCTTAAGAAGCGTGTAGGCCACGGAACACAGCGGAATAAAAATCAGCATTCCCAGAATCCCCATCATGCTGCCGCCCAGCGTCACCGCCGCCAGCACCCAGATGGAGGGAAGCCCCACGGAATTTCCCACCACATGGGGATAGATGAGATTTCCCTCGATCTGCTGAAGGATGAGGAAAATCACCGTGAATATCAGCGCCTGCAGCGGATTGACCATCAGCATCAGAAACGCGCCGATAAACCACCCGATGAACGCGCCGAACACCGGGATCAGCGCCGTGAACGCGATGAGCACGCCGATGAGCAGCGCATAGGGCAGGCGGCAGAACGTGAGCACCAGAAAGAACATGGTCCCCAGGATCACCGCCTCCACGCACTGGCCGGCCAGAAACTTTGAGAACGTCCGCTCCGTCAGCGCAGCCACCCGGAACACCGCCTCCGCCCGTGCCGGCAGAAACGCCTGGATCAGCTTCTTAAACTGGCGGCAGAGCACCTCCTTCTGAAGGAGAATATAGACGGCAAACACAAATCCGATGAATACGGAGGTAATGCCGCTCACGATGGCTCCCGCCGCCGTCATGGTGGACGACAGCAGATTCCCGGCGCGGCGTGGATAAAGCCGGCCAGCTCCTCCACCATCTTTCCCCAGTCGATGGACGCGCGGTTGATGCTCTCAAGAAGCTCCGGATACTGCACGAAAATCACATTGGCCCACTGCTGTAAGTGGGAAAAGAACACCGGAATCTGCTCGGCGACGGTGCGCACGGTCCTGGTGATCTCCGGCACCACCAGAAGAATGACCACCCCCAGCACGGTAAACACCAGAACGATGGCTATGACCATGCAGACGAGACGCTTAAGCCTGCTGTTCTCCTTAAAATGGATGTGCCGTTCCAGGAAGCGCATGGGCACATTTAAGACAAAGGCGACGGCCGCCCCCAGAAGGAACGGAAACAGAAGCCCGATCCCCCGCGCCAGAAGCAGAAGCACCCGGTTGTAATTGAGCGCAGCCGCCAGCACCACCACGGTGAACAGGATCAGCTGCATCATGCGTATCATATTTTCTCTATTTAGATTCATACGTCTCTCCATCTGTACACGCTGAAAATGTCTCTCTGATCATACTCTCTCCCGCCGCAAAACTTCCCTGCACCATCTGGGGGCTGCCGCCGCCGCGGCCGGAAAGCTTCCCGTTCAGGGTCTTAGAGAGCAGGCGCATGTCCTCCGTGCGGCTGGCCAGCACATAGTGAAAGCCCTCCTTCGCGGGCGTCAAGGCCAGGATCACACTGCCCCGCCCCTCCTCCATCAGAAGGTTGGCGTACTGGCGAAGCTGCACCGGCGAAAGCCCCTCCTCCAGAACCAGAAGCGGCGAATCTCCGGGCGCCATGGCGCTGCACTTGAGCCCGAACAGCTGGCGGTACAATCCCACCATCTGGCCGTCCTTCTCAGCGGATTCCTGCTTCATCCGCTCCACGGCCTCCACCAGGCTCTCCTGCTTCGCCGACAGGAGCACCGAGATCTGACGGATCTGCTCCTGCTTGCGCTCGTAGTCCTCCAGGGCCCTCATGCCGCAGAGCAGGGAAATGCGGACGCCGCCCTTGTAATTGATCATGCCGGTGAACTTGACCATGCCGATCTCGCCGGTCCGCTCCACGTGGGTGCCGCAGCAGGCACAGCAGTCCGCGCCGGGGATCTCAACCAGGCGCACCTGCCCCTCGATCTCCTTCTTGCTGCGGTAATCCATGGACGCAAGCTCCTGCCCCGACGTACATGACGGCGATGGGAAGATTCTCCCAGATCATCCGGTTGGCCCGGCGCTCGATCTCCAACAGCTGGTCCGGACCGATGGGGCCGTTAAAATCAATGGTGATCTCGTCCCTCCCCATATGGAACCCAACATTATCATAGCCAAATGTCTGGTGAATTAAACCGGAGACCAGATGCTCCCCGGAGTGATTCTGCATGTTGGAAAAGCGGCGGTCCCAGTCGATTTCCCCATGCACTCTATCCCCGGCGCGAAGGGCCCCCGTGGTCTCGTGGAACACCTGGCCGTCCTTTTCCCCGGCGTGAACCACGAACACACCGCCCAGCGTCCCGATATCCGAGGGCTGTCCGCCGCCTCCGGGTAGAAGGCCGTCCGGTCCAGGGTCACCAGGAAATGCCCGTCCCCGCGCTCAAAGACCCCCGTGACCACGGCGTCAAATTCTTTTAAATAAGGAGTGCTCTCATAAAGTTTCTCCATCTCGTCTCACATCCTTCTCCCCCGCGCCCGCGGAGGCAATTTTCTCCATTATACAACACTTTCCCACGGACACAAAGTTAAGTTTTTATTTTTTTGGAAAAATAGTAAACTGGGGCAAGCAACCGCACATATGATGGAGTGTAAAGAAAAATATCCGGAGGAAACAATATGAGTGATTTAGCGGCAACAAACTGTGGATGCGGCTGTGGATGCGAGAGCAGCAATAGCGGAGGATGCAACTGCATATTCCTCATTCTTATCCTGCTCTGCTGCTGCGGAGGATTTGAACATAACGGCTGCGGATGCGGAAATGGCTGCGGTTCTTTCGGCGGCGGCGGATGCGACTGCATCATCTGGATTCTCCTGCTCTTATGCTGCTGCGGAGGCGGAAACAGCTTCTGCTAAGACACACGCCGCATCGCAGGCGGCAACGGGGTTGTGCATTACGCACAGCCCCATTTTTTCACGCCGCGTTTCCGGTCGCCGTGGGCGCAGGCTCCTCCTCACCGGGCCTGCTGCCGCTCTTTGGCCGTCCCTTCTGACAGTCCTCGTCGATCTCGTACACGCTGTTCCCATCTATTACCAAACGGATTCCCATTTTATTTTCCTCCTGACAAACGTTGTTAGCATATATTACTATATGCGGATAACATGAATTGATTGAGCGCCGCATATATTTGAAAAGACAAGGAGGACACACACATGAACGAGGATCAGACGCTCAGAATGACGGAGCTTGACCACCTGATCGGCAGTCACCGGATGCAGCTTTTAAAAGCGGCCCTGCCATACATGAAAATCCCCCAGCAGAAGGTATTTTCCCTGATGGTCAAATTCACGGAGCTGGAGCGGACGGCGGAGCTGTTTAACGAAAACGAGAGCGGCCAGGTGGGGATCTGCTCCCTGGACGAAGCTTCCGCCTCCCCCATCGACATGCTGAACACCTTAAAAACCTACGCCAACGAGCCCGAGCAGGATTTCATCGACCTGATGGTGAATTTCATGCAGGGAGCCAGCCTCTACCGCTCCTTCAAGGAAGAATTTCCCGAAAAGGCCGAGAAGGAAAATCCCCTCTCCAACCCATTTGAGCACTTAAAGGCCCTCCTCCCGCCGGAACAGCAGTCCCGCTTCGAGGACATCCAGATGATGATGCAGATGGTGCAGCAATTTTCCTGAACATAGAAAACACCGAGAACAAAGAAAGCGAGGAAACAGACCATTATGAACGAACACTGGAGACAGGACCCGCGGCTTCAGGGCATGAACTCCCAGAAGCTCAAATACTTAGCAGACCTGGCGGCGCAGGTGGAAAAAACGCCGAAGAACAAGCTGCTCCCGCTGTTTATGAGCATTTCCGCCGGAAGCAGCCAGATGGATTTTTCAGATTCGGAGACCGATCTTCTAGTCTCCATCCTGACCGCCGACATGTCGAAGGAGGAGAAGAAAAAGCTGGACACCCTGCGGATGCTGTCCAGAAAGCTGGGAAAGAAAAGATAGGAGGCAGACAAAAATGCGGCGCCCGCAGACTCCTGCGGCGCCGCATTTTTATAATCCTGTCCGTATCAGCTGCGGGCGAAGCCGCACCGCCAGCGTCGCGGCCAGCAGGCACTTCACAATATCTCCCGGGATAAACACGATATAGCAGGCCATCAGCGCCTCCTTCACTCCCACCGAAGCCCCCATGTAGAGGTTCATAATCATCAGGTAGTAGGGAATGCCCAGGATATAGATGACGAGGAATCCCGCGTATCCCGCCGCCGCATACTTAAGAAAGCCGGGGCGTCTCATCCGCTCCACCAGAAAGCCGGTGAGGCCGGTGCCGAGCACGAACCCGATCAGCATCCCGAAGGTGGGGTGAAAAATATACTGCGGCCCGCCGCCCCCGGTGAAAATGGGGAAGCCGCAGAGCCCGATCAGAACGTAGGCCGCACAGCAGATCATCCCCCGCTTCGCCCCCAGAAGCATACCGGCCAGGGCCGTGAACAGAAGCTGCAGGGTGATGGGGATGGGCGGAATCGGAATCCTGATAAAATTCCCCACCGCGATGAGCGCCACAAACAGGGCGCAGAGGCTCAGTGTGCCTGCGTTTCCAATAGACTTCTGCATGGTTTTCTCTCTCCTTTACCTGCCGGCCAGCCGGCCCGTCATTTAAGGCGATTCTAAACCATAGCGTCCAAAATGTCAACCTTTCGATTATGCCAGTTTACATTTTCTAGTCATCCACATAAGCGCCCAGCAGGTATTTTTTAACCTCACGCCCCTGGGAGTCCATAATCACGCAGTAATTTCCCCGGCTGACGGCCAGCAGCTCGCCGCAGATATGAACCATCCCCTCAGAATATGGGCTCTCGTAGTATTTCTCCCCGTCCATACGGAAAATTATGGGGCCGTTTTTTTCGCTGAACGCCACAAAGAAGCCGTTCTGCTCTCCCCAGGAGACGGCGTTTTCCACGACAAGGACGTCCCTGTAGTAGATATCCGTGTCCTGCTCCCTGGTCACACTGAAAAAGTTTCCTCCAGCCGAGAATACGCCTGCCTCCGGCTCCGCATCCAGGATAAACGAATCCCCGTCGGTCCGGTGTTCCATGTGGAAAGCCCCGTTCTCATACCAGCCAAACCAGTCCTCGTTTGCCGCGAGGGAAAATACTTTCCCCTCCCGCGAGCGCAGAGGCTCACTGCTGCTGTCGTACACCGTGGACTGTCCGTCCCTGGTCACCACATAGAAAGAGCCGCTGTCCGTGAAGCTGACGTTCACCTGGTCGCCGGGCTGCGTGACCGTTCTTCCCTGTTCCAGATTATATATGCCCGCGTCCTCCCCCAGATAGAACAGGAGCCACCTGCCGTCGGGAGCCACGATGGCGACGTACAGCGTGTACAGCGGGCTGTCCGGCCCCTGTCCCAGGCTCTGCCGCCGGCTTACGTACGCCTCGTCCAGCATACTCTCATCAAAGACCAGATTTCCGTGTATGTCCAGCAGTACATCCCCGCTGTTCTCGTAGCTCACCTTATAATAGCAGTGATCCCAGTAGGCGATTTCATACCCGGAGCCGAAGTCTGCAAAATCCACGCGGCCCAGCTCGTTTCCCTGTTCGTCCCGGATCACCGCCTGCTGCTCCTTGGGCAGGATCTCCCACTCGATCCCGTCCGATCCGCCCCGGTGCTCCGTGACCGTCCCGTCCAGCCCGATGTCCACCATACTGTGCCCGTCCGGGAGATAACCGATAAATCCGTCCTCCCTCGCCTGGAAGCCTACGTAGACCGGCTCCGCCAGCCACCGGTCCTCACCAAACAGGTAAAGCCCGTCTCCCTCTGCCGTCCTTAGCATAACCGGCGTGTCTTCTTCAGTCACCAGCAGACGGTCATACAGTCCCATATCGTCATATACCCGCTCCGGCTCCAGCTTTTCATTCATCACCGTGATCCCGGCCTGACCGAAGAAATACGTGTTGCTTACAATAATCTTCTGATTTTCTTTCAGGGAAATCGCTCCGGTTTCCTCCGCTGGTTCCGCTTCCTGCCTGTTTCCAGTCTCCGGCCGTTTTTCCGTTTCTGCCTCTGCCAGGTTTTCCACCTCTGCCCGATTGCCCGGCTCCGCCTCGTCATCGTCCGGCTCCGCCTCGTCTGTGCCGCGAAGCGCCACATAGCCCAGACTTCGATCAGCCGCTGCCCGTCGTCCTCTGTCAGCCAGTCAAACAGCAGGCGGGCCTTCGAGTCCTCCGGCTCGTCCTTCCGGATGGCCGCGTAGAACTCGTTGACGTACGGGTAACTGCCGTCCCGGATGGAGCGGCTGTCTGGGAGCACGCCGTCCACGGCCATGAATTTAAGCCCCGGCGTCTCGTACATGTTTCTGGCATAGTAGTATACAGAGTAGCCAGGGCATTGCTGACGTTGTTGTAGGAGGCCAGCATATCAAGAAGCTCTCCCATCTCGCCCACCCGCATGTCCCTGGGGCCGTCCTCCGTCATGGGAACGCCCTGCATCACCAGCTTATCCATGAGCGACTGGCTCCCCGAGCCCTTCGGGCGCTGGAACGCCAGGATCCCCTGATTCCGCCCGCCCACCTGCGACCAGTTGGCAATGCGTCCGCTGTAGATTTCCACCAGCTCCGCGTCCGTCAGAGAATCCACCGGGTTCGTCTCGTTGCACATGAACACCAGCGCATCCTTTCCGATGGGCTTGATCTCCAGGTCATCCCTGTATATGTCCGCCGCCTCCCCAGGCTCATAGGCAATCACCAGGTCTGTGTCATAGCCGGCCGCCAGATCCAGGTACGCCTGGGTGGTCTTCGCGTGGACGACGGCGGCCTCCGCCTCCTCCACGCTGCACCCGGTCGAAAGGCGGTACAGCGCCTGGGAGATGGGGATGGTGGCCGTGGGAGCCGTTGAGCTTCGGGAACTCCTCTCTGGAGATGGAGGGAACTGCGAGGTCCGGCTCCGATGCCTCGCCGTTCTCATTCTCAGCTGCATCCCCGCTCCCGCTTACATCTCCGTTCCCGACTGCATCTTCGCTCCCGCTCTCATCCACCTCTCCGTTTCCGCCCGGCGTCTGCGCGGACGGGGAAGAGGCGGGAGTTTCGCACTCGCACAGCCGCTCACGCTCCCTGCCGCCGCCAGAATACCGGCCATCAGAACCATCATCCACCACACGCGTCTCTCCCGCCTCATAAGAATCCCCCTTTTCAGTTTTTCATCGTTCCTGCGTCAAATCACATCAGTATCCGCTCAAATCATCCCGCTCCGACACAATAATGATCCGGCAGTCCCCGTCCACGGTCTGGACAAGGGCGCGCATCTGCTCCTCCGGAATCTTCACGCAGCCGCCGGTGCCGATTACCGCATCCGGCTCCATGCAGTGCAGAAACACCGCGGAGCCCTTGCCCGGAATCCGCTCGCTGTTGTAATCCAGCGCCAGACAGTAATTGTAGAACGGCACAATGCTGCTTAAATGCTCCGCCGAATCCCAGTCCTTCGCCACATTGTCCGTGTTCACCAGCAGATTATAGTAGGCGCTGTCCCCGTCGTCCACCCAGTAATCGTTTTTGTCAATCTGGTGATAGGGAAGCTTCGCGCCGGGATCCTCCTTCACACCGAAGGCCAGCGTGAACGCGTAGATCCCCGTCGGGGTCTTCTCATCGCCCTCCCGCTTCTCACCGCTGCTTCCGTTCCTTCCCACGAAGCCGTCCACGGTAAACTCCTCCGTCCAGCTTCCGTCTTCGTTTTTCTGATAGAAGGAGACCTCCGCCCTCTGGCTGTCCGCCCCCTCGCCGACCACCACAATCAGCTGGTCGTGCTCCTTCGCCGCATCCAGCTGCTCCACCGACCAGGTCACGCCCGGCCCGTAGGACTGCGCCGGGGCCGCAAAAGCCGTCCCCGCGGCTGCCAGTCCGATGCTGAAAAACGCTGTTCCCATCAAAGCCGCCAAACTCTTTTTTCTGTTCATTGTATGTCTGTCCTTCCCTGTTTCTTCCCTTTTCCGGTTGTTTTATGATTGATTTCTGGAATTAATTATACAGGATGGCAAAGGGGGATGTCACCTTAAGATTTATTACCATTTTCTGTATAAAAGGAAATATCTTGATTCATACGCGAAAAACCGGCACAGACAGCGTATTTGCCGCCTGCGCCGGTTTCTTCCGGCCATCTCCTGTCGGGAGGCCCGGATGTCTTTTATATTTATTTCATCACAATATTCACGATTCTTCCCGGAACGTAGATCTCTTTCACGATCTGGCCGGTCAGCTTGTCGGCGATGGCCGCCTTGCCGGCTGCGATCGCGTCCTCCTTGGCCACGTCGGCCGGAACAGACACGACGCCTCTGGTCTTGCCGTTGATCTGAACGGCGATCTCGATCTCGTCGTCCTTCATGGCCTCCTCGTCGCACTCCGGCCACTCGCCGTGGAATACGGAGTCGGTTCCGCCTAAGGCCTCCCAGAGCTCCTCGCCGATGTGCGGGGCAAACGGGGCAACCAGCGTCACGAAGGTTCTCAGGGTCTCCTTATCGACGCCGCCCTCCTTCTTCGCCAGCTCGATGAGTTTATTGTTATACTCCATGAAACCGGAAATTACGGTGTTCAGGCTGAACTGCTCGAAACGCTGCTCGATGTCGTATACCAGCTTGTGGCGGATCTTCAGCATCTCCTTGGTGGGCTCCACGTCCTTGTCCTTATTGTCCATCACCAGGTTGTAAAAACGGTTAAGGAAACGGGATACGCCCTCGATTCCGCGGTCATCCCACTCGGCATCCAGCTCCGGCGGGCCTACGAAGAGCTCGTACATTCTCAGCGCATCGCAGCCGTAATCGCGCACCAGATCGTCCGGGGAAACCACATTTCCCTTGGACTTGCTCATCTTGATGCCGTTCTTTCCGTTGATCATGCCCTGGTTGAACAGCTTCGTGAAGGGCTCGTCAAACGGAACCACACCGATGTCGTAGAGGAACTTGGTGTAGAAGCGGGAGTACAGAAGGTGCAGGACCGCGTGCTCCACGCCGCCGATATACATATCTACCGGAAGGAATTTCTCCGCCTTCTCCTTAGAAACCAGCTCCTTGTCGTTGTGGTTGTCCACATAGCGGAGGAAATACCAGGAGGAACCGGCCCACTGGGGCATGGTGTTGGTCTCTCTCTTGGCCGGTGCGCCGCAGACCGGGCAGGTGGTGTTCACCCACTCGTCGATGGCCGCCAGCGGTGACTCGCCGGTGCCGGTGGGCTGGTAGCTCTCCACCTCTGGCAGGCGTAAGGGAAGCTGATCCTCCGGAACCGGCACATTTCCGCAGTGCGGGCAGTGCACGATCGGAATCGGCTCACCCCAGTAGCGCTGTCTGGAGAATACCCAGTCGCGCAGCTTGTAGTTGACAGTCTTGCGGCCGATGCCCATTTTCTCGATCATCACCGGCGCCTCTTTCTTAAGCACCGCGGATTCCATGCCGTTCCACTCGCCGGAGTTGATCATGGTGCCGTTTGCCTCGGTGTAGGCCTCGGTCATGTTCTCGATCTCTTTTCCGTCCTTGGCGATGACCTGGATGATCGGAATGTCAAATTTCTTTGCAAACTCAAAGTCTCTGTCATCGTGGGCCGGAACGCACATGATGGCGCCGGTGCCGTAGTCCGCCAGAACGTAGTCGGAGAGCCAGATCGGAACCTTCGCGCCGTTTAAGGGGTTGATGGCGTAGGTGCCGGTGAATACGCCGGTCTTCTCCTTGTCCTGCAGACGGTCCACGTTGGACTTCATGGACGCATCGAAAATGTACTTCTCAACGGCCTCCCTCGTCTCGTCGGTGGCCAGAGACTTCGCCATGGCGTGCTCCGGAGCCAGCACCATGAAGGTGGCGCCGTGGAGCGTGTCGGGTCTGGTGGTGTAGACGGTGATCTTCTCGTCCCGTCCCTCCACCGGGAAATCCACCTCCGCGCCGTAGGATTTGCCGATCCAGTCGGTCTGCATCTTCTTCACCTTCTCCGGCCAGTCCAGCTTGTCCAGATCGTTTAAGAGACGCTCGGCGTAGGCGGTGATCTTTAACATCCACTGTCTTAAGTTTTTCTTGGTCACGGCGGTGCCGCAGCGCTCGCAGCAGCCGTTGACAACCTCCTCGTTGGCCAGGCCGGTCTTACAGGACGGGCACCAGTTGATGGGGAATTCCTTCTCGTAGGCCAGGCCTTCCTTGAACATCTTCACGAAAATCCACTGGGTCCACTTATAGAACTCCGGATCCGTGGTGTTGACCTCCATATCCCAGTCGTAGATGGCCGCGATCTGGTTGATCTGCTTTTTAATATTCTTCACGTTCTCCGCCGTGGAGATGGCCGGATGCACGCCCATCTTGATGGCGTAGTTCTCCGCCGGAAGGCCGAACGCGTCCCATCCCATGGGGTGGATGACGTACTTGCCTCTCAGAAGCTGATAGCGGCTCCAGACGTCGGAGATCACGTAGCCTCTCCAGTGTCCCACGTGCAGTCCGCTGCCGGACGGGTACGGGAACATATCCAGACAGTAATATTTTTCTTTCTTTCCGTCGTTTACGTTGACCGGGTTCTTCTCCCAGTGCTCCCGCCATTTTTTCTCGATGGCGGTATGGTTGTAATGTGCCATGACATTTCCTCCTCGTGATTTCTGCGGTGGACGGTGATCTGCTTTATCGGGGAAAACGGCGCGAACCGTCTGTCCCTCAAATCAAAAAATCCCTGCGTCTCTATATTACAATCCAACATAGAGACGCAAGGCTTAAGCTCTCACGCGGTACCACTCTACTTCATACGTGCGCAGACGTATGCACTTTGCGGGATGGCGCTCCATCCTCTCCCGTGTAACGGCCGGGCTCCGGCTCCGCCTACGCAGAAACGGCGTCTGCCTTCCTTCAGCGGGCTACTCCGAGGCGAGTTCAGCCGCCCTTCACAACCGCCTCACACCTGCCGGCGGCTCTCTGAATGTACCCGGACGCTTACTGCTCCTCATCACAGTATTTGTGCTAAATGATAATTTAGCATATTTGGGGTGGGGTGTCAACCGGTAACCGCGCAGAAATTTACGTCAAAATCACTGCGCCGCTTTCCTGCGCCCTCTCACGTGGGAGATCACCGGGCCGGCAATGGAGAGAACGATCAGTGCCATCAGTACCAGGCAGACAGGTCTTCCGAAGAAATATCCGAGCACATTTCCCCTCGCCATGACCATGGAGAGCATCAGTCCGCTCTCCGCAGTGCCGCCCAGGATGAGGCCCAGAATGAGGGCTGCGGACGAGAGGTCAAATTTGTTCATCAGATACCCCAGTGCTCCGAAGGCAATGGCCACAAACACGTCGAACATGGACGCGTTGATGGCGTAGGAGCCGATCAGCGCCAGGGAAACCACCACAGGCATCAGAATGGAATTTGGAATCTTTACCACGTTCACCACGTAGCGGGCGATGGCCAGTCCCACGAACACCATAAGGATGTTGGACAGCGCGAACCCGATCAGGATAGAGTATGTCGTGGGCGCCTGCGTGGTGAACAGGCGGGCGCCGGGCACCAGGCCCTGGATCAGAAGACCGCCCAGGATGATGGCTGCGTTGGGGCTTCCAGGAATGGACAGGGTCATTAACGGAATCATGGAACCGCCGGTCACCGCGTTGTTTCCCGTCTCACAGGCCGCCAGGCCTTCCATAGAACCGTTTCCAAAAAGCTCTTTCTCTTTGGAATGCTTTTTCGTCTGGTCGTAGGCAATCCAGGAGCCGATATTTCCTCCCGCTCCCGGCAGGATTCCCACGATAATGCCGATCACCGAGGAGACCGCCCAGGTCCACAGATAGCGCGGAACCTCGCGAAGTCTTGGCAGCATTTTCTTTCCCAGAGCAGTGTTGTTCTGCTCCAGAAGCGATTTGTTGGCGTTTTTGTAGTCCTCGCAGTTCTCCATGACCTGGGAGATCGTGAACAGGCCGATCAGTGCCGGCACCATCTGGATGCCGCTCATCAGACGGTCAGCGCCGAAGGTATAGCGGAGAACGCCGGTCACGGAATCGGTTCCCACGGTGGCCAGGAAGAGTCCCACCAGGCCCATCAGAAGGCCCTTTAAAATGGAATTTCCTGCCAGGCTGCCGATGACCGTAAGACCAAAAATCGAGATCAGAAAGCTCTCCGGCTCGCTGAACATCAGGCTCACCTTCGCCAGCGGAGGCGCAATCACCAGAAGAGCGATGGCGCTGGCCAGACCGCCGATTCCGGAGGAAAGCATGGACATGCCCACAGCCTCCAGGCCGCGCCCTGTTTCGTCAGCGGATATCCTTCAATGGCCGTGGCCGCATTGGCCGGTGTGCCGGGCGTGTGAAGCAGAATCGCGAGATGGAACCTCCTGTCATGGCCGCCGTGTAGATGGCCATCAGCATCACCAGCGCCGCCACCGGCTCCATGGAGTAGGTCACCGGCAGCAGCAGGGCGATGGCCATACCGCCGCTTAAACCCGGCATCGCACCGATCACCATGCCGCCGATTACTCCCACCGCCAGGCCCAGCCAGACCTGGACGGAGGCAAAATTCGCTAAAATTTCCTGAATCATTTCGTCTCACCTCCTGTTTCCTACGGCATCCTCAGCTGAAGCTGGGTGACAAACAAAATATATACAAACACTTCCAGTCCCACGGTCACGCCCAGAATCGCTCTTAAGTCTCTCTGTCCCAGCGCAAACATGCCGAGAGGCAGAAATACCGCCGTAGAGACAAAATATCCGGTAAAGTTCATTAAAATCCCGTAGGCCACCACCGCGGCCAGGGAAACCACGGGCCCTTTTAAAAGCCCCGCCGGGATCATCCCCGGCTCCGCAGCTTTAAACGTCTGCTTTAACCCGTTCACCACCAGCATGGCGGAGAGAATGATGATGCACACAAGGATCAGATGGGGCCAGGTGGCCGCATCGGGATTGCTGAACGATCCCGCCATCATGTAAAAGATGACGGACAGAATGATGAGCAGTCCCCCGATCCACACGTTGGCATGAATCTGCTGTAATTTCATGGAATCAAACCTCCCCTTCTATCCGAAACGATCAGGACCATCCGAGAATATCGGAAAACTTCGCCATGTTGGCTTCCTGCTCTTTCGCGTAGTCCGTGTACTCCTCGCCGCCGATGTAGTTGACTGCCTGTCCCAGCTCCGTCATTTTCTCAATAAACTCCGGGTTGTTGATGCAGTTGTCCATGGCCTGTACCCAGCGGTCGTAGACTGCCTGGTCCACACCGGCGGGCAGGGCAAAGCCGCGGTCCGAGGGGGATGTGACGTTATACTCCGGCATCAGCTCATTAAAGGTGGGAACGTCCGGAAGCAATGTGGAGCGCTCCGTGGCAAACACGCAGAGAATGTCCACCTCGCCGTCCTCATAGGCCTGCAGCGTCTCGCCGATGGAGCCCCAGCCGCAGTCGATATGGCCGCCAAGAATCGCCGCGTAGGTATCGCTCCAGCCGGCCTGGTGCACCGAGGTCAGATTAAGTCCAGTAATCTGGCTCTTTAAGTCCTCCGCCACCAGATGCTTGTTGGTTCCCACGCCGTTGTCCCCGGCCAGAAGCTCATTTTCCATGCCGTAAGCGATGAAGCTCTCCAGATCGGAGAACCGGTCGTCTCCGGCCTTGACCACCAGGCAGCCCCAGTCGCTGACCTCGTTGGCCACCAGCGCAAAATCATCCAGCGTGTTGTCGCGGTTCTGCTGGGGATCCATGTATCCCGAGTAAACCGTGGGTATGTTCATCTGTGCGATCGTATATCCGTCCGGATCCGCGTTCAACAGCTCGTTCCAGGCGATCCAGCCATTGGCGCCCGTGGAGTTGACTACCGTAATGCTGACGCCTAAGTCATCCTCCAGATAGGGAACCAGGGTGCGCACCGAGAGATCCGCCCCGCCGCCGGCACTCCAGGGCACCAGCATGGTGATGGAACGATCCGGGTTCCAGGCTCCGCTCTGTGAGGCGGCATTTCCGCCCGACGCGCCGCCGGCCGCGGTCTCTCCCGACACGGCAGTTGTTCCGGCAGTGTCACCTCCAGCAGCGTTTCCGGAGCCGCCCGAGCATCCGGCCAGCGCGGACAGGCAGCATACCATTGTCATGGAACAGGCGATCATTTTTTTCATACGTTTCATTTTTTCTCTCTCCTTTTCATGCAGAAATTTTCTTTCGCAGTTTCCTCTTATCGTTTTTTTAGCCCGGCCACCGATGCATGGAACACAAAAATATCGATGGTCCGCACAAAAGCCGACTCCGCCGTGTGATAGGACCGGTCTCCCTCGAAGGAGTGGGTGGCAATCAGATGCACAATCGTGTTGGGAAGCCCGGCCCTGGAGGCGATTAACGCCCCGGACAGCGGATGGCGCATCAGCTCAAAGTCCTTGCCATGCGTCACGCTTCCGTCCTTCATTGTAAATTCCGTCAGCTTTCCGATATCGTGCAGCAGCGCTCCCGCGACGACCGTGTCCCAGTCAAACGGCACTCCGTGACGGGTGTAATACTTCTCAAGCGCGTCGTACTCCATCATGCAGAGCTTCGTCACATCGGTCACATGCTCCACCCAGACACGTCGCAGTCCTCCCAGTTCAGCGTGACCGGGCACAGACGGATACTGCTCTCGTCCCATCCGCCCTGCTCCATGGCCAGAAGCATGGCCCGCTCGGCCTGCTCCCGCAGCGCCTCGTCCCCGATCTCAAGAAACGCCGGAAACAGTTTCTCCAATTCTCTCGCTTCCATCATAACCCTCCCACATTAAAAAACAGTTGAAAATTTCAGTTATTTCTGTGTATTATGTGTAAATTAATAATACTATTTTCATGTAACAATGTCTAACAGCATATTTTTAAAGTTTTCACAACACATATCTTGTCTTTTGCGCCGGGCTCACACAAAAAACCGGGCGAGGGAACTATCGTCCCCCGCCCGGTTCTGTCACCAGTCTGCGGTTTTATGAAATTATTACTTTAACTCGTCTACCACTTTCTGAAGTGCTGCAAGAGCCTCATCCGGCAGCTTGTCGTAGCCGCCCTTGGCGGTACCGAACTCGGTTACCTCGTTGACGCGGTCCTGCATACGTGCTCTCAGCTGGGAAACGTACTCCGGATCCTCCATGTTCGGGATGAATCCCTCCCAATCCATGATCTCGATATCGGAGAACGGGCCCCACTGCTTGAAGTCTGCCTTCTTCTCAACAATGGCCTCAAGGATTCCAAGGGTGTCAGCCGGTTTTACCTTCTTGCCCATGAAATCGCCGGTGTTGATGATGTAGCAGTCTACGTTCTTCTCCTCAACCAGCTTTTTAAACTTCTCGTAGTCGTTGGCCAGCGGGTAGGTTCTGAAGGGGTTCGCGTAGGGAACCACAACCAGCTTGTTCGGGTCTACGCCGGGAGCCAGACGCTCTGCGGAGGAGCGCTTGGTAGCCAGGGTTGCGCCCATAACGGATGCCAGGGCTGCGCCTTTTAACTTAACCACCGGCGGGATGGTCGGATCCTTCATGATCCAGAAAATGGCGTTAACCGGAGCGTCGATTCTGTCCACACGGTTCGGAGACCATAATTTGGACTTGATGGCGCGGCCGTTGCCGTTGCGGATATCCTCGGTTACCAGCTGGATCTTGCCGTCCTCGTCCAGAGTTGCGGAGCAGTTCTGGGCGGTTAAGAGGTACTTGTTGTCCTCGCAGCCGGTCGGGTAGTCTGCGGTTTTATCGAAGTAGGTGGGCTCCAGAGCGATGGATGCGCAGGTATCGGTGTTGATGATAAATGCGTCGTCGTGAAGCACCTTGATGTCGTACTTGCCGCCATGCTTTGCATGGGTCAGAGTGGATTTACCGGATCCGGACAGGCCGTATACGGAGGCAACGTACTTGCTGCCGTCTGCGAGCGTGTACTCCTTCTGTCCGCCGTGGCAGGATGCGTAGCCGTTGCGGTTCGCGATGGCCCATGCCATGGTCAGGGTGCCCTTCTTGTGCTCGCCGAAATATCTCATACCGAGGATGCATGCGCAGTTGGTGTCTGTGTTGAAGTAGCACAGAGTCTTCTTCTGCGGGTCGGATAAGCAGTCTAAGGAAACGTTGGGGCGGTCAGAGCCGGTCCACTGCGGATCGGAGAAGATGTAGATGTCGGGCTCCTTGCCGTCGCCTACCATCTTGGAGTTCTTATACATCTTCACGTACTCGTCGGACATATACTGGAAGTTGAGCATCCAGTTGTACATGATGTTCTCCTCGCCCTCCGGAATCAGAAGGTGAGCCTTTACCATGAACTCCGGATCAAGTCCTACGAAAACCTCTGCATGGTACATGGTTTTCCAGCGGGACTCGTAGATCGCGTCCATGGCAACAATATCGAGTGCGGCACAGTCCACGCCGGGCTCGCCTGCGATGCGGCGGGCGGTCGCGTAACGTCCTGTGATGGCGCCGTCGTTAAAAAGAAGAACCTTCGCGTCCTTGTCCAGACCGAACTCCTCGCCTCTGTATACGGGCATGTCCGTCACAACGGTCCCGGGAGAGTTCTTCGCCAGCTCGTACGCTTCCCTCAGGGTGTTGACCTTCACAACGTTGTTGCCGTAGAAAGCCGCCTCAATGATGGAACGGGTCTTGGAAAATCCAACTTTTCCAGCTCCGATCTCACTGATCGGATAATAAGCTTTTGTTGCCATATTACATCCTCCTTGTTTAAATCAAAACTTTGTGTTTATTATCGCACTTTGTGAATAAAAAGTCAATATCAGAATGATTTTTCAGATAACAAAGAAACCGCGCCCCATCTTCTCGCGAAACGGGCGCGGCCTTCTCCATCAGTTCTCTTTTATCTTAACAATAATTTTCTTGATCGGCATGGGCTCCCCCGCCGCAGCCTTCGGCTTGTGGCCGTCCCAGGGATTAAAAATCATGTACTCCCCGCCGTTCACCGCCACCTGCACGCCGGGCACGTCGTTGGTGTAGAAGATAACGTCCTTGTCCGGATTGTAGGGGGTCTTCACGGTCAGCTGGTCGATGGCGCGTAGGACATGAGCTCCGTGCCCTTAATCATGTACTGGATATCCGTGTAGTTCTCGTGGGCCTCGAACTTTGCCTCCTCCCACGGAATGGTGGTGTACTCCACCACGCTGGCGTAGACGTCTTTGCCGTCGATCTCGTATTTGCCCGGCTCCAGGCTCTCAAGGTCGGTGTTCTTGAGGAAGTCGATGGCCTTGGCATAGCGGTCGCCGATTCCCAGCGTTCTGTAAAAATCCAGGTTCTTTGCCTGATCAAAAATCATAGGTGGTCCCTCCTTCTATGTATGTATCTGTCATCATTATACACCCAGGAAGGTTTGTCCACAACGTTTATTTGAAAAATTCGTGTCTCTCGTGCACCAGCACCGGTGTCAGCTGTCCGTCGAACCAGTTGACGTAATTGGACTGGGATCCGCCGCGGTACATGAAGTACAGTGCGCCCTGGGAGTAATCCTCCCCGGCCAGCGCCCGGTCCACGCATTCGATGGTCTCTTCCGTGACCTTCACCCGGTTGATGGATCCGTTGGATACCGGTGAAAACTGCCGTCTCTGGTAGACGACGTCTGTGATGTTGTCGGGAAATTCGGGGCTTTTTACCCGGTTGATAATTACGTTCGCCACAAGTATCTTACCCTTCTCGTCGCAGATTCCCGCCTCTGCCTGAACGATGCGGAGGAATACCTCGTAGTCCTGATCCGTGTAGGGAATCACAGCGCGCTCTCTCTTGTTCTTCTCACGCTGCTCCTTCTCAGACTCCTGCGCCTGCATAAGGACTTCCTTTTTGACGACCTCGATCTCAGCCGCCTCCTGGACCATGTGGCTGCGAACTTCCTTTTCCACCAGACTTCCTAAAAGCTGCTGCCCCCGTTCATTTGAAACAGTAAGTCCAACTTGTATTTTTGCTTCCGTATTCGCGTCGATTTCCTCAGACTCCGCATCCTGCGGCTCCTCCTCGTCCCCCGCATCCCCGGAAAGCTGCCAGGCGTTCCTGCCCCCGCCGCCAAAGCTGCCGGAGTTAAAGGTCACCACGGTGACGACAGCCAGTCCCGTCGTGAGAACCACGGCGGTCCGGTACATCTTCTTCGTCACTTTTACTGCCAGTGATCTGACAAAGTGGAAGACCGTCTGAAGAAATGAGAAAAATGTAAGCATACATACTCCTCTTTTCAATGCTGTTTTCAGTGACAAGGGCCATTATAGAAGTACGCCTTAAAAACTGTCAATAACTTTTTCACATTTTTGTTACAAACGCCATCTTGATTTAATATCTATTTAACATTTTACGTGACAGATGCACAATATGCCGCGTTACACGCGCATTATAATTATGCATATTTCCACACAGCCATTCTCCAATTATTACATTTATGTTAAATTCTCCCATACAAAAAAGCATGTCGAACCGTGTCGGCATGCTTTTATGTAAACTATTTTTATACCAGAGACGCGAACTGCGCGTCCGTAAACTCCCTCAGTTTTTCGGGATTTATGATGATCTGGGCGCCCCTCACGCCGGCGCTGACGGCGATCTCGTCGTACAAAACGGCTGTTTCTTCTATATAAGTGGGGAACTTCTTTTTCATCCCGATGGGGGAGCATCCGCCTCTCACGTAGCCGGTCAGCCCCAACAGATCCTTCATGGGAATCATGTCCACCTTCTTGTCCTTCGCCGCTTTGGCCACCTTCTTTAAGTCCAGCTCTGCGTCCACGGGGATACAGCAGACCAGATATCCGGTCTTGTCGCCCTTTAAGACCAGCGTCTTGTAGACCGTGTCATAGTCGGCGCCGATGCTGTCGGCCACGTGGGTGCCGGAGAGGTCGTTCTCGTCCACCGGGTACTCCTTCACCGTGAAGGGAATTTTAGCCGCCGTCAAAAGTCTCATGGCATTGGTTTTAACCATTTTGCGCCTCCAAAATCGTTAATTATTTGTCATTGATGTAGTTCACCAGACCGCCTGCAGCGATGATTTTCTGCATGAAGGGCGGAAATGCCTGCCCCTGGTAAGTCTGATTTTTGGTCTTGTTGGTGATCACGCCGCTGTCGAAATCGATCTCCACCTCGTCGCCGGCCTCGATGGCTTTCGCCGCCTCCGGACATTCGATGATGGGCATACCGATGTTGATGGCATTTCTGTAGAAAATTCTCGCAAATGTCTCGGCGATGACGCAGCTGACGCCCGCGCATTTGATGGCTAACGGCGCGTGTTCCCTGGAGGAGCCGCAGCCGAAGTTTTTGTTGGCCACAATGATGTCGCCCGGCTTCACGTTCTTCACGAAGTCCTTGTCGATGTCCTCCATGCAGTGCTTTGCCAGCTCCGCTCCCTCGGTGGCGTTTAAATATCTCGCCGGGATGATGACGTCCGTGTCCACGTTGTCGCCGTATTTGAATACATGACCCTGTGCTTTCATGCCCTTATACCTCCTATAATCCCAATTCTTCCGGGCCCGAAATCTTTCCGGTCACCGCGCTGGCCGCCGCCACCGCCGGGCTCGCCAGGTAAATCTCGGAATCCACGTGGCCCATGCGGCCCACAAAGTTTCTGTTGGTGGTGGAGACGCAGCGCTCTCCTGCCGCCAGAATACCCATGTAGCCGCCCAGGCACGGGCCGCAGGTGGGAGTGCTCACGATGCTCCCGCCTCGATGAAGGTCTCTAAAAGCCCCTCTCTCATGGACTGTAAGTAGATGGCCTGTGTCGCGGGGATCACGATGCAGCGGATGCCCTTCTTGACCTTTCTGCCCTTTAAGATCTCCGCCGCGATGCGCATGTCGTCCATGCGGCCGTTGGTGCAGGAGCCGATGACCACCTGGTCGATGGCGATGTCGTCCACCTGGTCGATGGTCTTTGTGTTCTCCGGCAGATGCGGGAAGGACACCGTGGGCTTAAGCTCCGACAGATCGATGGTGTAAACCGCCTCGTACTCCGCATCCTCGTCGGCCTCGTAGACGGTAAACTCTCTCTTGGAGTGCTCCTTCATGTACTGGACGGCCAGATCGTCCACCGGGAAAATACCGTTCTTTCCGCCGGCCTCGATGGCCATGTTGCAGATGGTGAAGCGGTCGTCCATGGTAAGCTCCTTAATGCCCTCGCCGGTGAACTCCATGGATTTGTAGAGGCGCCGTCCACGCCGATCATTCCGATGATATGTAAGATCACGTCCTTGCCGCTGACCCATCTGGCAGGCTTTCCCACCAGCTCAAACTTTAAAGCGGAGGGAACCTTGAACCAGGCCTTTCCGGTCACCATGCCGGCAGCCATGTCGGTGCTTCCCACGCCGGTGGAGAACGCGCCAGCGCGCCGTAGGTGCAGGTGTGGGAGTCGGCTCCGATCACCGCGTCCCCGGCCACCACCAGGCCCTTCTCGGGGAGCAGGGCGTGCTCAATGCCCATCTCGCCCACGTCGAAGTAGTTGGTGATGTCGTGGCGACAGGCAAACTCGCGGCAGCATTTGCAGTTCTCTGCGGACTTGATGTCCTTATTCGGTATAAAGTGATCCATGACCAGGGCGATCTTATCCTTGTCAAACACGGACTGATTGTCCATCTTCTTCATCTCGTTGATCGCCACCGGAGAGGTGATGTCATTTCCCAGCACTAAATCCAGATCGGCCTCGATGAGCTGCCCGGCCTTCACCTCGGCGAGCCCGGCGTGCGCGGCCAGAATTTTCTGGGTCATTGTCATTCCCATGAGTGAAACCTCCTTGTATTTTCCAATCGTTATGTTTACATCCTACCACACTTCGGGTTATAATACAAATATATAATATGAATACGTAATATAAAGTGAAGTTATAAAGGGGGATCTGTTATGGAACAGCATCTGTCACAGTACCGCATTTTCTACGAGGTGGCGAAGGCGGGGAATATCTCGAAGGCCGCCAAGGAGCTTTTCATCAGCCAGCCGGCCATCTCCAAGGCCATCAGCAAGCTGGAGGAAAATCTGGACGTCACGCTCTTCACGAGAAATTCCCGCGGCGTGCAGCTGACCAGCGAGGGGGAGCTTCTCTTCCAGTACGTGGAGAACGCCTTCGAGGCTCTGGACCGCGGCGAGAACGAGTTAAAGCGCATCCGGGAATTTCACATCGGCCAGCTGACCATCGGCGTCAGCAACACGCTGTGCAAATACCTGCTGCTGCCCTACTTAAAGGATTTCATCGAGGAGCACCCGCACGTGAAGGTGGCCATCGAGAGCCAGGCCACGGCCCGGACGCTGGACATGCTGGAGCAGCAGCGCATCGACATCGGCCTGGTGGCGGAGCCCAGAAACCAGCGGGGGCTCAATTTCCTGCCGGTGGCAAAGATCGAGGATATTTTCGTCTGCACCCCCAGCTACTTAAAAAACTTAAAGCTGCGGGAAGGCCAGGAGGCGGACGTGTTCCGCACGGGAAACATCATGCTCTTAGACCGGAACAACATGACCCGGCACTACATCGACGCCTACTTAAATGAAAACCAGATCGTCCCCAACCAGCTTCTGGAGGTGACGACCATGGATCTGCTCATCGAGTTCGCCCGCATCGGCCTGGGCGTCGGCTGCGTGATCCGTGAGTTCGTGGCCGGCGACCTGGCGGCGGGCCGTCTGATTGAGATCCCGCTGTCCGCTCCCATCCGGAAGCGCACCGTGGGCTTCGCCTACCAGGAGAACCGCCAGAACCGGATTCTCAAGTCCTTTGTGACGTTTCTTGAGGCGCGGGTGGGTAGGTAGGATATTTCAAATGCAAAGCGGCGCATTCTCCCGGCTCTCGGTCCGTCGGAGAATGCGCCGCTGCGCGTTTTATGTTTATATTAGTTGTTGATCAGCTTGTCAGCCTCGTTGTTCCAGCTGTAGAGCTTTCTGATCTCCTCGCCCACCTTCTCAGACGGATGCTCGGAGGCCAGCTTTCTCATGGCCTGGAAGTGAACCTGGCGGCCAGCCGGAGACATATCGAGAAGGAACTCTTTCGCGAAGGTACCGTCCTGGATGTCGGAAAGGATCTTCTTCATGGCCTTCTTGGTGTCCTCAGTGATGATCTTCGGGCCGGTCACATAGTCGCCGTACTCAGCGGTGTTGGAGATGGAGTATCTCATGCCTGCGAAACCGGACTGGTAGATCAGGTCAACGATGAGCTTCATCTCGTGGATGCACTCGAAGTATGCGTTTCTCGGGTCGTAGCCTGCCTCAACCAGAGTCTCGAAGCCTGCCTGCATCAGAGCGCACACGCCGCCGCAGAGCACTGCCTGCTCACCGAATAAGTCGGTCTCGGTCTCGGTGCGGAAGGTGGTCTCTAAAAGACCTGCTCTCGCGCCGCCGATGGCTAAGCCGTAAGCCAGTGCGCGGTCCAGTGCCTTTCCGGTGTAGTCCTGCTCCACTGCAACCAGACAGGGGGTTCCCTTGCCGGCCTGGTACTCGCTTCTCACGGTGTGGCCCGGAGCCTTCGGAGCGATCATGGTAACGTCCACGTTCTTCGGCGGCTTGATGCATCCGAAGTGGATGTTGAAACCGTGAGCGAACATGAGCATGTTGCCCTCCTCCAGGTTGGGCTCGATGTCGTTCTTGTACATATCTGCCTGCAGCTCATCGTTGATAAGGATCATGATGATGTCTGCCTTCTTGGCGGCCTCAGCTGCCGTATAAACCTCAAAGCCCTGTGCCTCTGCCTTTGCCCAGGACTTGCTTCCCTCGTAAAGACCGATGATGACATTGCATCCGGACTCCTTTAAGTTGAGTGCGTGTGCATGTCCCTGGCTGCCATAGCCGATGATCGCGATGGTCTTGCCTTCCAGCATTGATAAGTTACAATCTTCCTGATAGTAAATCTTTGCCATTGTACTGCTTCTCCTTTAAAATAGATTTATGTATTGTTGAATCGCAGATCCGCCGACGCCTCTCTGTACGCCTCTGGCGGCCGCTGTTTCTAACCGAAGATCAGGGCAGGAACCGTACATCGTCGGCTCCTCTGGAAAGTCCCGTGAGGCCTGTCCGCGCCAGCTCCAGAATCTCGTAATCCTCCAGCAGGTTGATGATGGCGTCCAGCTTCGACTGGTCGCCGGTGAGCATCACCGTCATGGATTCTCTTCCCACGTCCACCACCGTGGCGCGGAAAATCTGCGCGATGGCATTGATCGCCTGCCGGTCGTTGGCATCGGCTCTCACCTTAATGAGAATCAGCTCGCGGTAAACCGCGTGCCCCGGCACCAGCTCCTTGATGTCGCGCACGTCCTCCAGCTTTCTGAGCTGCTTCTCGATCTGCTCCAGGATCTCGTCGTCACCGTTGGAGACCACCGTCATCCTGGAATAGCGCGGATCCGCAGTCTCTCCCACCGTCAGACTCTCAATATTATAACCTCTGCGGCTGAAAAGCCCCGCAACGCGGCTCAGAACACCGGAGGTATTGTCAACTAACAGCGATAAAACGATTCTACCCATCTGCTTACCTGCCTTATTTCGTAATACATTTAATGATATCAATCCGGGTACCATTTGTCAACTATATAAAAGGAATGAATACTATTCCTGCAGGTTATACTCTTCCCTTTTCTCGGCGGATGCGGTATAATAGGAGCACTTAGCGAGGTCTTTCACGAGCTTAGTGCGAGTCATCCTGTGGATAATAGGAGCACTTAGCGAGGTCTTTCACGAGCGTAGTGCGAGTCATCCTGTGGATAATAGGAGCACTTAGCGAGGTCTCTCACGAGCTTAGTGCGAGTCATCCCGTGGATAATAGGATGATTTTATGCGGCATAATGAAAGGAAACGGAGAATACAGACGATGGCAGTCAGAATTGCACTGGAGGGACTCCCCAACACCCGGGATCTGGGCGGCTATCCGGCCGACGGCGGGAGGAAAATAAAGAAAAAGAGACTGATCCGGAGCGGCGCGCTCATCAAGGCCACGCCTGGGGATCTGGATGTGCTTGTCACAGAGTACGGCCTGCGGCGGGTCATTGATTTCCGCACGGAAACCGAGCGGCTCCAGCGGCCGGATCCGGAGATTCCCGGCGTCATAAATATACACAACCCGATCCTCAATGAGGCACAGACGGGCATCACGCGGGAGACCTTCGGAAAGGATCCGCGCCCCTATGCCAGCCTGATCAACCACGCGACGGAGCTGGGCGATCACGCGGCGGAGTACATGGAGACGCTCTACGAAAGCCTGGCCGTCTCCGCGGACGCGGCAGCCCATTACGGGGCGTTCCTGTCGCTTCTTCTGGATGAAGACAATAACGGGTCTGTGCTGTGGCACTGCAGCGCCGGCAAGGACCGCGTGGGACTGGGGACCGCGCTTCTTCTCTCCGTCCTGGGTGTTCCCAGAGAGCTGATTCTGGAGGATTTCGCGGCGTCCGGCATATTCCTGGCCGGCGAGACCGCCCGCATGGTGGCCGTGGCCAGGGAACAGACATCGGATGAAAGATTCTCCGGAACCTGGAGCTCATCAACGGCGTGAAGGCCAGCTACCTGGCCAGCGCCTTCCACGCTATGGAAATGAAATATGGCTCGGTGGAAAACTACCTGTGTGAGGCGGCCGGGTTTGGTGCGGAGGAGCAGGAAAAGATTAGGGAGAGGTATCTGGAATAGATGCCTCTCCCTTTTTCAGCTGGCCATACACATTGATAAATTTCAAGTAATCAATCAGAGCCCATACTCCCGACACAACCTCTCGCGATACTCCCCATCAGCAGCCGCCCGCTCCAGATCGTCATAGCGTTTTGCCTTCAGCAGACACTGGGTGAGAGCGGAAACTCTCTTCTCGCCAAGTTCACGACCTTTTTCCATGCCTTTCTCCATCCCTTCCGCCAGCCCTTCTTCTTTCCCTTCCATTCTCTCATAGATCTTCTCTTCCCACGCCTGCATATACTTCACTCCAAACTCTTCACTGGCCTTGACTTCGCTGACCCTGCGGTGCAGCTCGCGCACCTTTTCGCTCCTGCACATTTCAGCCGTCTCGTCTGTGCTGTTCTCCATATAGTGCAGAAGCTCCGCCAGCTCTGGATTTACCTCGCCGTCATTTGTCCCGCGGGTGTTCAGGAAAATCGGCCGATGCCGTCTTCCAGATACAAATCCGGCTGTTCCTCGCACCGCATCCGGAACGTGTACCGGTATTTTCCATACCCCCACAGGTCAAAGGGTGTAATCATAATCAGATACGATTCCGGCAGATGGTGAAAGCTCACGTCCCGCCCCGGGGCCAGCAGCGTGCTGTCGATTAACGCCTGGTAAAAGCGGCTCCGCTTCGCCAGGTTCCCCGTGTTTTTCTCCTGCACCTCCGCATCATAAATCCGGTTCTTATCGTCCACATTGTAGACATCCAGCCGGATGGAACGCAGCCAGGGCATCGTGCGGAACTCCTTCTCCACCTGGCTCGGCTGGCGAAGCGTTATCTCCTCACTCATGATGATAGACAGCACCAGCTCCAGCGACCGGTCATCCTCCATGACGCTGGCGAAAAGAAAACGGTCCAGCAAAGTCAGCTCATTTAATTGCTTCTGTTTTACGGGTGTCTTCAATAAACATTTCTCCTTCCATTATAGACCGCAGCACCTTCCGTTTCAAGACAGAAGTCTGTCAAAAGATTAGATAAAACTGGATACGCCGGGGGATTCCCCGAAAGAACTCCGGCGGTCGAACGCCGCCCGAATATAAAATACATTCCTCTGCGCATAAGAGGATGACTCAATTATAGCATATTCCCGTCCCACGTCAACTGAAAAAACAAAATGCAAAAAAGCCTGGATACAAAAACAAAGAGAGAGCGCCGCCTGCCCTGTGACGGCACTCCCTTTGTTCGTTTCCGCTCCCTCTCTTCCACTCCCTTTTCCTCTTCCTGTTTCCAATCAGACAATATTATACCTCTTCCACTTCCCGCTCCGGTACCTGAAATAGTTAATCGCGCACATCGCGCCCCAGGAAAACGGAATGCTCACATAGATACATCTGAAATCCACGAAGGTCCCGGCCATGAGATACGCCGATCCCACGCGCACCAGAAGATTCACGAACCCGGCCACCGCCGGGGCTTCACATCCCCCGGCCCCCTGCAGAAGTCCCGAGGACACGCTGGAAATACAGTTGAAAATCGAGCACACCATCAGTATGTAGAGGTGCTCCCGCCCGCGGATCAGCGCGTCGCCCGAGATGTTGAACATCTGCAGCACCGGCGTCGCAAACGCGATGACAATCGCCGCCAGCACGATGGTGCTGACGCCGCCCATCTTCATGGTGGCATTAAAGCCCCGCTCCACACGATCCAGCATGCGGGCGCCGATATTCTGTCCCACAAAGCTTCCCATGGCCATGTTGAACGCATTGGCCGGAATGTAGGCGATCTGCTCCACCTTCTGCATGGCCGCATATCCCTGGATGCTGGCCGGCCCGAAGCTGTTCACCAGGCGCTGGAGCACCACAAATCCGCCCGCCGTGATACTGCTCTGGATAATGAGCGGGACGCTTAAGCGCACCACCTGCGCCGCCTCCTTCCAGCAGTTTTTAAAGAAATCAGACCGCGGCCAGAGGTGCGGGAAATACTTTCTGAGATACAGAAGGCTGGCCCCCGCGGAGACCGCCTGGGAGGCCACCGTGGCCACCGCTGCCCCCGCCACGCCGAGGGGAATCACCGCCACCAGCAGAAGGTCGAGGAACACATTCATCACCGACGACAGGAACAGGAAAATCAGTCCGCCCTTGGAATCCCCGTGGGCCCGCAAAATTCCATAGGTCACGTTATATATGAACTGAAAAATCAGACCCGTGCTATAGATACAGTAATAGCTCCTGCTCTCCCCGCTCATCTCCGGCGGCGTCTGCAGAAAGCCTCGATCACCGGCCCCGCCGCCAGGAAACAGATGATCGTCAGCACCAGGGCCGTCGCCGCCGCGACGGCGTACGCGCCGCCGATGGCCTTCTCGATGCTCTTCTTCCGGCCCGCGCCGAAATACTGGGAGATGACGATGTTGGTTCCGTTTCCCAGCCCCACGCAGAAATTGACCAGCAGCCAGGTCATGGCGCTGGTGAGCCCCACGGCCCCCAGCGTCCGGCCCCACAAAATTCCCGACAATGATGCTGTCCGATATATTGTAAAGGATCTGAAGCAGGTAAGAGCCTGCCACCGGGAGGGAAAACAGAAGGATGGCCTTCCATTCCTTTCCCTGCGTCATATTATTTTCCATGGTACATCCCCTTCGTTTTCATTCTGAATTTATTCCAATCCGATTATACATGAAAATCTCTGCGCGCGCCACATGAAATCTCTGCGCCGGGGCACATTCCCCAGGGACACATCAATACCTTAAAAATGTGTGCACCGGACGCGCTCCCCCGCCGGCACGGACATCACCCGCCAATAAACAGGGAACAAAAAACAGACCGCACACGCCCGCAGCCCTCTCTGGCTCCGGCGCACGCCGTCTGTCTTCTGTTCTCACACTTCTTAATTCCCCCGGTATGCCCTTGCATAGACCTCCATAACCTCCGGTACCGTCGCCGTGATCTGGTTGTCGCCCATGCAGGTGTCCTTCACCGCCAGCCTCGCGAGCGCCTCGAAATCCGCGGGATCCACCGTTTCAAGCTCCCCAAGGGTTCCCGGAATCCCCACCAGCTTTGAAATCTGCCGGATGACCTCAACGGAGGCCTTAAAAGACGCCTGCTCGCATCCGCACACGCTCTCCGGCAGGTGAAGCGCCCTGGCGATCTTCACAAAGCGCCGGCGCACCTCGGCCGACCGCCCGTTGAACTCCAGCACATAGGGGAGGAGCACCGCGTTGCAGACGCCGTGGGGAAGGTTATAGTGACCGCCCAGGGCGTGGGCCATGGCGTGAACCATCCCAGCCCGGCATTTGAAAATGCCATCCCCGCCACATTCTCCGCATAGGCCATCATGGTCCTGGCCTCCTCGCAGCTGCCGTCTGCCACGGCCCGCGGGAGATTCTGTGCAATCACCTCGATGGCCCAGCAGGCGTCCTTATCCGTCAGAGGCGTCGCCCCCTTCGCCAGCACCGCCTCGATGGCGTGGGTCAGCGCGTCCATCCCGGTGGCCGCCGTCAGCTTCGGCGGCATGCTCATCATGAAATCGATGTCGTTGACGGCAATGCTGACCATGCAGTTGGCGTCCACCATGGCCATCTTGGAATGCTTCTCCGGGTCGGTGACGATGTAAAAGGAGGTCACCTCCGAGCCGGTTCCCGCCGTGGTATTCACCGCCACGATGGGAATGCCCGCGCGGGAGGATTTATTCACTCCCTCATAGTCCTCCACGCTCCCGCCGTTGGCCACCACGATGCTGACCGCCTTGGCCGTGTCGATGGCGGAGCCTCCGCCCACAGCCACCAGAACGTCCACGCCCAGCCCTCTGGCCGCGTCGATGCACTCGTTGACCACGTCGATGGTCGGATTGGGCTTCACCTGGTAATAGATGGCGTACTCCACGCCCGCATCCAGAAGCGCGCGCCCCACCCGGTCCGCCGCTCCTGTCTCGTATAAAAACCGGTCCGTCACGATCAGCCCGCGGCGGATGCCCATTTTTTTAAGCTCTGCCGGGAGAAGACTTAAGGCTCCCTTCCCGAAGAAACTGGTCTTTACCGCATTAATTCTCTCTGCTCCCATATGCACGCCTCCCTACAGGGCTTCGTTGCAGACCACCTGGATCGGATCCCAGATGGAGGAAACGGAGGAGGAATAGACGAAATCCACCTGGCCCAGCTGCTCCGGCGTCATCCCCGCGTGGATTGCCACCGCGATGGCGTTGATCCGGTCGGTCACATGCTTGCGGCCCCAGGCCTGCGCGCCCAGAATCCGGCGGCTGGAAGCGTCATACACCAGCTTAACTGTCACCAGATTCGGATCCGGGCAGATGCCCGGCCGGTCGTAGGCGGACGCCATGGCCGATTTCACTCTGATCCCCCGCTGCTTCGCCTCCGTCTCCGTGAGGCCGGTGCGGGCAATCTCCAGATCGTCCATCTTTAAGGAGGAGCTCCTGAGCCCCTGCTCTCTCATTCTCGCACAGTCGCCCACGGCGTAGACATCCTTCACGGAGGTCTGCAGCCCGCCGTCGATGATCACGGCCCCGGTCTCATCTAACGCCGCGCCGATGCGCGCCAGAAGCTCCGTGTTTGGCTTCACGCCGATGGCCGCCACCGCCAGGTCGCAGTCATAATTCCCCCGGTTTGTCTGCACCTTCTCGATGTAGGTGCGGCCGGTAAACCCGCGCACCGTCTCACCCAGGCACAGGGTCACTCCCCTTGCCTCCAGCTCCTTTTCGATCCGGTCGGAAACCTCCCGGTCAAAGGCGGGGAGAAGCTTCTGCTCTTTCTCGATGATCCGCACGGAGCGCCCCAGCTTCATAAACGCCTTGGCAATCTCCAGGCCGGCAAAATTTCCGCCCAGAACAGCGATGTTGTGCACGAACGGCGTCTTTGTAAATTCCTTAAGGAAAATGAGATCGCCCACCGATTTAAGCACGTGCACGCCCATTTTGTCAGAACCGGGAACCTGCGGGATGATGTTGCGGGAGCCTGTGGCCACCACCAGCTTGTCGTAGCTGTCCACAAAGGTCTGCCCCGTCTGTCCGTCACAGACCGTGAGCTGTTTTCTCACGGGATCGATGTCCACGACCTCATGGCAGAGCCTGGCGTCCACGCCCTCCCGCTTGAGCTCCTCAGATTTCCGGTTGATGGCGGCAGCGAGGTCGCTTTTCGGGTTGCCCAGATAGTGAGGAAGTCCGCAGGAGCCGCAGGAGAAAAACGGGCTTTTCTCGTACACGGTGATCTGCGCATTTCTGTCGCCATGGGCAATTCTTGACGCCGCCGGAACCCCGGCGGCCGCACTGCCGATAATAACTATTCTCATGTCTCAAATCCTCACATTTTCGTTACTTGCCCATGATCGGCTCGGAATCCACGATGCCCACGATGAAGGCGTCGATGGGAGCCGGCCGGTCCACGGCATGCTGTGTTGTCTCGTCCGTCGTGACCAGAACCATCTCGCCGATGCCGGCGCCGATGGTGTCACCGGCCACGAGTATATCTTTTTTGTCACCGTAATACGGCTCCACCAGAAGCAGTTTGTATCCCACCAGATTCTGCATTTTTCTTGTGGAAACCACGGTTCCTACCACAGTACCAAGAATCATCTCTCTTACTCCTTTACTGTCCGTCCTGCTTCTTTATAAGCGTTACTTCCTGGCCCTGGCTCATCATAAACGCGTTGCCGTCATCTGTGTCGATGTGGAAATCCAGACGGTATCTGTCGCTGACGCGGATGATTACGTTTTCCATAATCCCCGACTTTACGCCCTCGATCTTCACAGCCACCAGCTCCCCGTCGCTTACCCCGAAGCGCGCCGCGTCCTCCGGCGTCATGTGGATGTGGCGGTCTGCGATGATGACGCCTTTCTCCACGTTTACGATGCCGGCGGGGCCGGACAGGCAGATGCCGGGCGTACCCTCGATGTCGCCCGACGCCCGCACCGGAGCCTTTACCCCCAGCTTTCTCGCGTCGGAGTAAGCCACCTCAATCTGTGTGTCCGGGCGCTCCGGGCCCAGAATGCGCACGTTTTTGATGGTTCCCTTCGGCCGATGATATCCAGCGTCTCCTCGACGGCAAACTGCCCCGGCTGGCTTAATGCCTTTCTGAATGTGAGCTGATAGCCCGGCCCGAACAGGGCCTCCACATGGCGTCTCTCCAGATGGATGTGGCGGACGGAGATCCCCGTGGGGATGGTCTCCGGCTTCGCCAGCACCTTTTTTACGGCTTCCAGTACCAGTGTAACGATCTGTTCCTGTGAAACGTTATGATAAATCATGGATTTTATTTAAGGGTCGGAAGAACCAGACCGACACTTCCGTGGGGTCTCGGAATCACGTGTACGGATACGCACTCGCCGATGCGGGACGCTGCCTCGACGCCTGCCTCCGTCGCCGCCTTCACCGCGCCGACATCGCCCTGTACCATGACGGTCACAAGGCCTGCACCGATCTTCTCGCAGCCCACCAGCTCCACGTCGGCGGCTTTAAGCATCGCGTCAGCGGCCTCCATGCTGGCGGTCAGCCGTATGTCTCTATCATTCCCAATGCCTGTAATTTTGCACCTTCGATCTTCTCTACTGCCATTTTTCATTCTCTCCTTTCAGATGGATAAAGTCTCTTACTTTACTGCCGGACCCTTTTTCGGAAGGATCCTGGCAGATCGCTGTGAGGTCTTGCAATCACGTGCACGCATACCAGCTCTCCCACCTTCGCGGCGGCCTCTGCGCCGGCCTCGGTGGCGGCCTTCACTGCGCCGACCTCTCCGGTCACAACTACGGTCACCAGTCCTGCACCGATGGTATCGGAACCCACGAACTCCACGTCGGCGGCCTTAAGCATCGCATCGGTCGCCTCAATATTTCCAACTAATCCCTTTGTCTCAATAAAGCCTATTGCTGCCATTTTCTATTACCTCCTGTAATTAAATAATTCTCAATCCGCCTTCAGCCAGCATGCAGCGTCTGCGTCTGGTGAAGCTCTTCGCACAGGTGATTCCCTCGCCGGTGGGGCCTGCGATCGTCATGGTCGTGTGTCCCTCGCCGCCGATTCCCACGCCCGCCAGCGTCGCGCTGTTCTTCACGTAGATCGTGGTCTCGATCACCCGGGCGAACCGGGTCATGTGATCCACATCCTTGGAGAAGATGGATGCGGTGTGGCGGTTTCCGTGCTCCGCCTCCACGGCCAGCTCCACGGCCTCGTCGAAGCTCTGACAGCGGACGATGGGGAGCACCGGCATCAGCTGCTCCACGGTCACGAACGGGTGATCCGCAGGAACCTCGCAGATGATCAGCCTGGTATTGTGATGATCCCGGATTCCCATGGCCTCCAGCATCAAGTGGGCGTCCTTGCCCACCCAGTCCTTATTTACGTCGTAACCGCCTTTTGCATCTCTCTTAAACACCGTGTTTAAAAGCTGGCTTACCTGGTTTCCCTCCAGCTTATAGGCGCCCTCGCTTATCATATTGTGGATGAATCCGTCGGCCACGTCGTTCACGACAAATACTTCCTTCTCCGCAAAGCAGAGAATATTGTTGTCGAAGGACGCGCCTTGTAGATCTCACGGGCCGCCAGCTTCACGTCGGCAGTCTCGTCCACGATGACAGGCGGGTTTCCGGCGCCGGCTCCGATGGTCTTCTTTCCGGAGCGCAGAAGCGCGTTCACCATGCCCATGCCGCCGGTTCCGGCCATCAGACGGATCCTGGGGCTGGCCGCCAGCTTGTCCACGTTCTCCATGGTGGGCTCCTTCGCCATCGTGATGAGGTTCGCGGGGCCTCCCGCGTCCACAATGGCCTTGTTTAACAGCTGTAAGCAGTATGCGGAGACATGTTTGGCCTTCGGATGTACGTTGAACACCACGGAATTGCCGCCCGCAATCATGCTGATGGTGTTGTTTATAATGGTCTCCGTCGGGTTGGTGGTCGGGGTGATGGAGGCGATGACGCCGAAGGGCGCGTACTCCTCGATCATCAGACCGGAATCTCCCGACTGTGCCTCTGTGGTCAGGCACTCCGGACCGGGGGTCTTATTGATGACAGCCAGATGCTTCTCCAGCTTGTCCTCGTAGCGGCCCATCTTCGTCTCCTCCACAATCATCCGGCACAGGGTCTCCACATTTTCCCTCGCCGTCCTGCGGATGGCCTCGATGATCCGCTGTCTGTCATGTATCTTATAATTCGTCACGTAGTCTCTCTGCGCCCTGTAGGCTGCCTCGATGGCGTCCTCCACACGGTCAAATACGCCGTACTCTCCGGATCTGACCGGAGCCGCCGCTGCCGCGCCGCCGTACACCACCTCAGAGAGTCCCGGGCTCTTCACCGGCTGGGAGGCGCTTCCCGCCTGGGAAACCGCGCCGCCCTGGAGGCCGGCGACCACCTGCTTGACGATCATCTCTAACTCTCTTGAACTAATATCCACGTCTTCCCTCTCCTTTTACAGGTATAGACTCTATAGCTTCGACGCCACGCGCCGCACCACTTCCGCCATCACGTTCCTTTGGGCTCATCCACCGCCCGTGGGACAGCCGCCGCCCGGGGATGGGGCCTCTTCTGCCCGGAAACCGGGGCCAGATGCGATCCCGTGACCACGCCGGCCATCACCGAATCCTTGGGCCGGATGGCGGTCTGCGCGATGCCTCTCTCCTCCGGGCCCGGCGCCACCGGTGCAGCCGGAGCAAACAGCATGGCCGTGGTGACCGGAGTTTCCGACCGCGTTGCCGCGGAAATCGCCGCCGCCCGGTCTTCCAGCGGTTTTGCCGCCGCCGCATTCACCGGGTCACCGGGCCGCACCAGGGCGGTCACTCCCTTAAACGTTCCAGCAACCTCCGCCGTCTGAGCGCCCGCAAGACAGCCGCCGCCAGAGAACACATTTCCGGCTCCCCCGCCGCCCAGGCAGGCATCCATCACCGCGTGATACTCCATGGCCTCCACAAAATGGTACGCTTCCAGGGGAGTCTCCCCCAGGCGATGCAGCCCGCGGCGGCGACCAGCGCGCCGAGCCTGTCCGGACCGCCTGGCCGATCTGCTCCGCCGCGCAGACGACGGGAACCGCGCCCAGCCTCTGCACCGCGCCCGTATAGGAAGCCGCCGCCATCGCCTGGCCTTTTATGGCTCTCGCGTTGGCCGCGGGCGGGTACGCCTGCAGGATGGCCTTCACCTCCGGCTTTTCCTGGTAAATTTTAAGATGCCAGGAAAGCTCCTCGGGAAGCTTCTTACTCCTGGCGCTCATTACCTGTTTTCCGTCCATCCCCACCTTCACGAACATATCCTGGGTCAGATTTCCCTTGTCCGCTCCGGCGGTGGTGATCCAGATGGCATTAGGACCGGTGCGGACGCTTAAGCTGCCGTCCCCGGCAATGGAATACCCCTTCTGGTCCATCCTGCGTCCGATCTCGATCATGGTCTTCTTAGCCTCGAAATCGGACATAAAGCGGTTTCCCTGAATGGTAACCATCTCTTTCACCTCCTGATGTTTATGTTATCTCTTTCTGTAGATGTGAAGCATCTCCCTGACCTCGTCGGGCGTCGCGGGCATCATGTTCTTTGACTTGATGATGTCCGCCACCTCTCTGACGAGAGGCAGATTGCAGTCCACCTGGGTGGTCGGATTTAAGTAATTGCTGTCCTCAAACCCGATCCTCACCGTGGATGCGCCCATGTCGAGAGCCGCCTTCACGATCTCAAAATCCTCCCTGTGCGCATGGGTGATGCCCCAGAGAACGTCCTCCCTGTTGGGGAAATTCTCATAGAGGCGTCGATCATGAGCTTTAACGTCCCCACCGTCGCGGGGGCCGCTCCGATATGGCCCAGCACAATGCTGAAGAGAATCGGCTTCACAAACTCGTACTGAAGGCTTAACTCCTTCACCGTGCGGATCATGCCGATCTCAAATACCTCGATCTCCGGGATCTTGCGGTTCTTTATGATCTGGTCCACACAGTAGCGGACCTCGTCGATGGGGTTTTTATAGACCGCATCCCCCAGGTTCACGGAGCCGACGTTTAAGGAGTTCGCCTCCACCCAGTCGGCAAACACAGGGCGCAGCGCTCCTCAATCGTTAAGTTGGAAACGCCGCCGGTGGAAATCTGGATAACGATATCGCATCCGGACTTTATATATTCCACGGTCTCCTTCACCAGGGACAGATCCGGCGTCAGCTGGCCGTTCAGATCCCTGACATGCAGGTGCACCATGCTCGCCCGGCTTTGCTGCAGGCGATCACATCCTTCGCGATGGCAATAGGATTATTCAAAATATCAGCCGCCGAGACCGGCGCAACTGAAATCAGCACTTTCTTCATGTTCGTCTCCTATTTACTCTCTTTCCAATACACATAGTGGTCCATGACCACTTCATCCACCCGGGAGTAGTCCTTCTTCTCGATAATCTCTACCATCTGCCTGTGCAGCTCCAGGAAATTCTCCGTCTCGCCCGGCGTCTCCAGGATCCGGCGCACCGTGGCGTTTCTGGAGGGAAGGGTGATCCTGGTGATGTACTCGGTAATGTTCACCACCGGCTCATTCTTCGTGGCCCTGGCAATAGCCATGTGAAACCGCATGTCCACGTCGATGATCTCGTCCACCGACGGGCTCTCCTTCTTGAGGCTTCTCTCCATCTCCTCCAGAATCCTGTGAAACTCCTCCCGGTCCTCCTCGTCCAGCTCGCGGCTCATCGCCACATGGAGCGTTCCGATGTCAATGACGCTTCTGAGGCCGATTAAATCTCCCCAGCTCTTCTTCTGAAGAATCAGGCCATAGAGCATGGGATCCAGCATCTTCTGGCTGTAGGTCTCACTGACAAACGTGCCCTCTGCCCGCTTAATATAGACGACGCCGTAAGCTTCCAGCTTCTTGATCGCCTCACGGACCGAGTTTCTTCCCACGCCCAGATCCCTGCACAGTTCGATCTCCGTGGGGAGCTGGTCTCCCGGAGCCAGCTCGCCAGCGATGATCGCAGAGATTATCTTATCAATTATATTCTCCACCACAGACTTATTCTGCAGCGATGTGCTTAAAATCGAACCTTCTTTTGACATATTCTTCTCCCTTCGTTTTCTTTCTTATATCCACTTTACCCTTAAGTCGAGAAGCTGTCAATGAATCAGGCCATTTTCGCTGTGTTTACACGAAGCTTGCGGGCCACAGGATGAACTGCGGGAACGCGATAAGCAGTGCAATGACAACAAAGGTCGCTGCCAGATAAGGCATCAGTGTCTTCATAACCTGTCCCACTCTCATGTCCATCAGGTCACATGCCACATAGATGCACATGCCCACCGGCGGAGTCACCAGGCCGACGCCGATCACGACGGTGATCAGCACGCTCATGACGGTCGGATCGATACCGACGGAGGTCGCGATCGGATAAATGATCGGCATGAACAGCGTCAGGGTCGCGATGGACTCCATGAACATGGTCACGATGAAGAATATAAGCAGAATTAAAATAAGGATCAGCGTCGGGTCTGTGGTGACGCTTAACATCGTGCTGGCCACCCATTTGTCGAAGCCTGCGGTGGTCAGCATGACGGTGAACAGCTTCGCCGTACCGATGACCAGGAAAATCTTGCCGCTGGTCTTGACCGTCTCACAGAACGCGAATTTGATATCCGGCCATTTTAATTCCTTGTAAACCAGTCCTCCGGCGATCAGTCCGTACGCCACAGCGATGGCTCCGGCCTCCGTCGGGGAAACGATACCGGTGGTGATGCTTCCCACGATGATGATCGGCATGAGGAGCGCCGGGAAAGAGCCCCAGGCGTATTTTAAGAACACCTTCATGTCGAACTTCTCCTCCTCCTTCGGAACGCCCTCGCGCTTCGCCAGGAAGTAGGAAACGATCATCTGCGCGATACCGAGCAGAATACCCGGAAGAATACCGCCCATGAACAGCTTACCGGTGGAGATGCCCAGGATACCGGCAATTACCACCATGGGAATGCTGGGCGGGATAATGATACCGATGGTGGAGGAAATAGCCGTTACCGCCACGGTCAGCTTTTTGCTGTAGCCTTTCTTCACCATCTCCGGCATCATCATGCCGCTGACGCCCGCGGTATCAGCCACCGCAGAACCGGAAATACCTGCGAAAATCATACTGGAAAGTACGTTCACGTGGGCCAGACCGCCGGTGAAGCGTCCCACCAGGGAATAACAGAAGCCCATTAAGCGGTCGGAAATACCGCCCTTACTCATGGTAAATCCCGCAAAGGTATAGAGCGGAATCGCTAAGAGGGCAAATGAGTTCATACCCTCAAACATTCTCTGTCCGACGGAAACCATGCTTCCTCCGTCCAGGAACAGGATGCCTGCCATGGATGCGAGGCCGAGAGACATGGCAATCGGCACACCGAGAGCAAGCAGTACAAAAAATGTAATCAGCAGCAGTGCGATCATGCCTTCTCCTCCTCCTTACCATTCATATCACTTAAGTCCACCGCCAGTCCGATGGCCACGGAAATGGCGCTTAAGACCGACGTGATGGGCAGCATCCAGTACACCTGTGCCATCTTGAACATGGGCATGGTGGACACGGTCTGTCTGGCCTTTGTCGCCAGCAGGTAGGTGCCGTATGCCATACCGATGAAAAACAGGATGTTGAAGATTGCCACAATAATTTTCACTACTTTCTTTCCCACACCCCTCGCCATGTCCTCAGCAAGGTTCACCTTCAGATGCTCGGTCCGCACGGAAATTGCGATGCACGCAATCAGCATGGACCAGACATTCAGATACTGGGAGCTCTCCATATACCAGGAGAAGCCGCCGATCCCCGGCGTATAGCGTAAAATAATGTTCACGATCAGAATGGTCATCATCACCGCGCACATAACCGCCGCGATAAACGTTGCCACCCGGTCAATGACGGACTGTAACTTACGCATAAAATCCTCCTTACCTCATAAAAAGCGGCAGGCGAAACACTGGTTTGCGCCCGCCGCTCTTCTCATTCTTTAACCCTTTTTATACCGCAAGAGACTAACGGCTCTCTTTCCACTCGTTCAGGCGGTCAAGCATATCGCCGTAGGTGTCTCTCATGCTCTCGGCAACGCCGGAGGTGGCCTCCACGAACGGAGCCAGGTCGGGCTCGATGATGGTCATGCCCTTGGCCTCAAGCTCAGTGATATAGTCCTCGGTCTGCTGCTTGTTGAGCTCTCTGTTGAACTCTGCGGAGGCAACCGCCGCATCAGCGACGATCTGCTGCTGCTCCTCGGACATCTTGTTCCAGGAGGTCTCAGCGATGGTGAAGCACATGCCGGAGTAAATGTGATTGGTCACAGAGAGGTACTTCTGAACCTCAAATAAGTTGTTGCTGTAGATAACCGGGATCGGGTTCTCCTGTGCGTCGTATGTACCCTGCTGAAGCGCCTGGTATAACTCGGAGAATGCCAGCGGCTGCGGGTTTGCGCCCATGGCGGTCATGGCAGCATGATAGCCGGGTTCTCGGGTGTACGGATCAGAAGGCCTTTCATATCTGCCGGGCTCTCAACTGCCACGTCGGAGGTGGTCACACAGCGGAAACCATTGCAGTAATGTGCCAGAACTCTCATGTTCTGCTCAAGCAGAAGGTCCTCCGCCTCCTTCTCGATGTCGCTGTCCATGAAGGCCCATGCTTCCTCGAAATCGGAGAACTGGAACGGAAGTGCGGAAATACCCATCTTCGGCTCGTAGGTGGCAAAGTTACTTGCGTCGGTGATAATAATATCAACGGTACCGGAATCCAGTGCCATAGCCTCAATAAGAGCCGCATCTGCTCCCAGCTGTCCGGACGGATAGGTCTCGACGATCACGGAACCGCCGGTCTTCTCCTCCACCTCTTTCTTAAACTCCGCAGCAGCCTTTGCTCTGGGATCCTCCTCGTTGGTGGAGTAGCCGAGCTTCAGTACCACAGCGTCCGCTGCCGGTGTAACGGCCCCCTCGCCGCCCTCTGCCGCCGCCTCAGTTGCGGTATCAGCTGCCGGTGCCGCCGTGGTGGCAGCTGTGCCTGAAGAACCGCCGCATCCTGCCAGAAGGGAGCTTGCAACGGCTGCTGTCATTAACAGTGCGAATGTCTTTCTCATGTTTCATTCCTCCATAAATAAACTTTGATTTGTTTTATACGAAAACCGTCCCCGCTCGCCGGGCGGTTTCTGTACCATAGCTGCAATCCATCTGTCAGCGGGCGATGGTTCCCTTGGCAATGAGAGCCTCCTTTAAGGCCGCCGCGCCGAATCTGGGGCTGGAAAGCACCAGCTTGTTGTATTTCTCTGCGATGTACTCCTCGCAGTACGCCATGGAGCCCTGGGCAAACAGAATCACGTCAGCCTCGTCCACCACCTCGGCAGCCTTCGCGGACATCTTCTCCTTAAACTGTTCCTGGTCCAGACCGAACGCTCCCTCTACCAGCGCGTCGATGAGCTCCACTTTCTTGCCCATCTCCCGCGCCACACGAAGAACCGTGTTCTTTGTCGGCTCCAGCGTCGTGGGCAGCGTGGCCATGACGGCGATCTTTGTTCCCTTTCTCACCGCCTCGCGGCACATCTCCTCGTCCACGCGCACGATCGGCACGCCCAGGTATCTGGCCGCGTCCTGCGCACAGTCGGCCACCTCGCCCACAGAGGAGCATAAGTTGAGCATCGCATCGACGCCCTCCTCCACTGCCTTCATATACATGCCGATGAGTCTCGCCGCCGGAGCCGCCGTCACATAGCCGGCGTTTCTCACATCGGCCAGGATGCTGGCGTCCTCCAGGCTGTACATCTCCACATCGGAGCCCAGCTGCTTCTTCACCTCATCCTCCACCGTCTGGATCAGCTCCGGCGTGGTGCTGGTGTAGATAAGACCAACTTTCATCACTTTTACCTCCATTTTCCTCTTGATGATTTTGTTTTGCTGTCTCTTTTCATCCTACGTAGGATGTTTAACATCCTACGTTAAAACTTCATAAAGATATGATACTACAAAGTGCACGGATTTTCATTATCCAAAATTCCCTATATTTAGATATTTTTTTGTGCACTTTGCAGTATTGTTAAATATTTGTCGGGAAGTTTTTTGTCTATGTTGATTCAGACGGCTATTTCCCCATCAGAATCTCCACGGCTTCCTTAAGCGTCTCCACCTCTCCCACGTTGCCGGGGAAAATGACATAGGGCGTGCCCGGGAAGCGGCTCTCCTTCCCCGTCTGCCACACAGGAATGCCGGGCCGGATCTGTCCCAGCACTGTGGCGCGCTTCACCTGCAGGGCCTTTGTGCCCACGTCGCTGGAGGTGATGCCGCCCTTTGCCACCACGAAGGCCGGCGTCACGGGAAGCGTACCCACCACCGACTGCACGGCGTCGGAAATCTTCACGGAGCGCACCAGAGCATCCTCCTTCGTGTCGTTCTCCACCACAAGGAGCTTTCGCTTCGTGTAGACGGCCACGGTCTTCCCCTCAGTGATGAGACGCGCACACTCGTCCACGATGCGCTTTACCTCCTGCTCCAGCGCTCCCTCCGCCAGCACCAGATCGGAATCCATCTCCATGGTCACCAGTCCCGGGATCTTGCTCATCTCCTCGAACTGCATGGTGGTCTTCTTCGTGTGGGAGCCGATGACCACAATGCCCCCGTTTGCGGAAGTCAGCGTCACCATCTCTTTCCTCGAAAGGAGCGGCTTGTCGCTTATATTGCCCATGGCCTTCACAAAAGCCGCCGCAGTCCTGTATGTAAAATGCTTTCCCTGCGCCAGGGCCCGGTAGAGGGCGATGCAGAATATTTTCACATCGCTGTTGTCAATGGCGTTCACGATCACCTTATTAAAATTCTGAACCGCCATGAGCTGGGCGGTGATTCCGTCGATGTCCATGGCCCTGATACTCTCGAGGGAAATACTCACCACGTCTGAAGCTTTGAAGGCCCCCTTCGTCTTCTCCTCCACGTACTCCTTAAGATTGGAGGAGGTGTAGCCGAAGGTCTTGTCCCCGGCGAACTCGGTCTCCCCCGCCGGCACCAGCTCATCGCCGTACTTTACATAGTGCACGTCGCCGATGGTAAAGCGGCCGCCCTCCTTAAAATAGGGCAGATGATCTCGCCGTCCATGCTCCAGCCGTTGGCCTTCTCGGCCTCCTCCTTTAAAAGCTCCGTCTCCAGCGGATAATGTCCCCGCAGCGTGGAGTCGCCGCGGCTGATGATCAGGTAATCCCAGCCGGTTTCCTTCGCCACCTGGTCCACCCGCTCCCCCGATCTCCCGGTGCGCCCGTGTGGTCTGCTCCACCGTGAAGCCGCGGGAGTTGGTGAGGATGAAAACAGCTTGTTCTCCTCGGCAAAGCTTCCCGTATGCTCTCCACGCTCCAGTCCGTGTAGACCGATACCCCGTGAACCGTCTGCACGCCGGTGGGGTCATCGTCCAGAACGACAATTTTTCTCCGGCTCCTCGCCGCCTCCTCAGCAAGAAGGGCGTCCGCCTGCTCCCGGTCAACCTGTGAAAATGAATCCAGAATACTGCTTTTAATCTCTCCATCCTGCAAATTCCTCCCTCATCCCTCACTCGTAGAGTACCTGTGCGATGACCACCAGGGGCTCGTCCCCCAGACATTCGATCTGGTGCGTGTCGCCGGGCATGGCCCCGATGATGTCTCCCTCCTCCAGAAGCTGCTCCTCCCCATTGATCACGTGTCTCGCTCTCCCGCTCACCACCACCATAGTCTCCATCTCGTGCTCGTGGGTGTGACTGCCGATGGAAACGCCGGGACGGATGGTGTGTCTCACATAGGCACGGCCTTTGCCCAGCATCTCCGCCGGGGCATCCAGAAGCTTCTCCATCAGAACCGTTCCCTCGCCGCCCATGCAGTGTTCGATGGGGGTGGGCTGCATGTCTTTTGCTCTCCGATATAACATCCTACGTCCTACCTTTCGTTTTTTGTTTAAAGTATACATCAAACGCAGAGGACTTTCAATCTCTTTATTTATTTTTACGAAAAAAATCCGGCAGCAGACCACTCTCTGATCTGCTGCCGGACACGACATCCATATGAAATTCACTTACATTTACTCGTCGCCGCTGTTGGCTCTCGCCTCCACCTCGCGCTTCTGCACATCGCCGGGCGCCTGCTCGTAACGGCTGAACTCGTACTCATAGATACCGATTCCGCCGGTCATGGAGCGCAGGTCCGTGTTGTAGCCGTAGAGCTCGGACATGGGAACGTCAGCCTCAATGATCTGTTTGCCGTGGTGGTCGGAGTTCATTCCCAGCACGCGGCCTCTTCTGCGGTTCAGATCGCCCATGACGTCGCCGGTAAACTTATCCGGAACCGTCACCTTAAGGGATGCAATGGGCTCTAAGAGCACCGGGTTCGCCTCCATAAAGCCCTTCTTGAAGGCCAGGGTCGCGGCCATCTTGAACGCCATCTCGGAGGAATCCACCGGATGATAGGAGCCGTCCACCAGGGTGGCCTTGAGTCCTACCACAGGATATCCTGCCAGCGGGCCCTTCTGCACGCACTCCTGGATTCCCTTCTCAACCGCCGGGAAGTAGTTCTTCGGAACCGCGCCGCCGAACACTCTCTCCTCGAAGATGTAGGGAGTCTCCAGATCGCCGGAGGGCTCGAACTCCATCTTGACGTCGCCGTACTGGCCGTGTCCGCCGGACTGCTTCTTGTGCTTGCCCTGGACCTCCACTTTCTTCTTGAGGGTCTCGCGGAACGCAAATTTCGGCTTGCTTAACTCGATTTCCACTTTATATCTGTTCTGCAGCTTGCTCACAACCACCTCAAGCTGCTGGTCGCCGATACCGTAGAGTAAGGACTGGCGGTTCTCGGAATCGTTGACCGCCTTAAGGGTCAAATCCTCCTCCATCAGCTTCGCTAACGCGCTGGATACCTTGTCCTCGTCTCCCTTGGTCTTCGCGGAGTAGCTCATGTAGGTGTAAGGCACGGAAATCTTCGGAGCGTGGTAAACGATGGGAGCCGTGCGCACCGCCATGGTGTCGCCGGTCTGGGTCACGGTGAGCTTTGCAACCGCGCCGATATCGCCGGCCTTGAGCTCCGGAACCTCGATGGCATCCTTGCCTCTGAGGACGTAAATCTTCGCCACCTTCTCCTCCGCGTCTTTATTTACATTGTAGATCGTGCTGTCCGGCTTTAAGGTTCCGGTGCAGATCTTCATCAGCGAATATTTTCCGATGAACGGATCCACGATGGTCTTAAATACTCTCGCGGACAGGTTCACGTCGTCGTTATACTTGGCCACAAAGCGCTCGCCGGTGGAAACGTCCACACCCACGCACTCGTATTTGTCCGGTGACGGGAAATACTTGTCAATGGCCTGCAGCAGATGGCTGAAACCTGTGCGTTGACGCCGGATCCCATGAGGACCGGAACGATGCTTCCATCTATCACATGTTCCCGAAGTGCGGTGGAAATCTCCTGCTGTGTGAACTCCTCGCCGGAGAAATAGCGCTCCATATACTCCTCGCTGGTCTCTGCCACTGCCTCGATGAGCGCGTCTCTGACGATACCTAAGTTCTTCTTCGTGTACTCGGGAATCTCGCATTCCTCGTAATCGCTTAAATTGGTGAATCTTCTTCCCTTCATCTTCACCACGTTGACGAAGCCCACAAACTTCTCGTTCTCGCGGATCGGAACCTGGAAGGGAGCAATCTTTCTTCCGAATCTCTTTTCCAGCTTGATGATGAGCTCACGGAAGCTGGCGTGATCGTCGTCCATGTTGGTCACGAAAATCAGTCTGGGAAGTCCGTACTGCTCGCACAGCTCCCATGCCTTCTCCGTGCCTACCTCGATGCCGGCCTTGCAGTTCACGACGATGATCGCCGCGTCCGCAACGCTGATGGCCTCCTCGACCTCTCCGACAAAGTCGAAGTAGCCGGGCGTATCTAACAGATTGATCTTGATCGGGCCGTCCTCGCCGTTGTACTCCAACGGGATCAAGGACGTGGAGATAGAAAACTGTCTCTTGATTTCTTCCTTATCATAATCGCTGATGGTGTTCCCATCAGTCACCTTTCCCATTCTCTTGGTGACTCCGGTTACCAGCGCAAGCGCCTCCGCTGCGGTTGTCTTACCGGCGCCGCCGTGGCCCAACAGTACCACGTTACGGATCTGTTTTGTTCCATAAACGTTCATATACATTCCTCCCGTACATTATATTTAGTCCATACGCATATTTTACTAGAACTGTCCGAAAATTTCAAGATAAATATGCAATATATACAAAAAATTTCAGTTTTTGCGTTAATGCTTAAAAGTTTAAAGTAATAAAGCATTGACAATCCCCCTCTCCTGTTCTAAAATAGCCCATAGATTGCTGAAGAAAGGGACAGAATTACTATGATTATTATTATGAAACCGGGCGCTTCAAAGGAAGCATCAAGAATGTAGAAGAAATGATCCTCTCCCGCGGCCTGCAGGTGCATTTATCCACCGGCGACCAGGTGACCATCGTGGGCGTGGTGGGCGACAAGACAAAGCTTTCCGACTCCAACATCGAGATCGCCGAGGGCGTGGACAAGGTGGTGGCTGTCACCGAGTCCTACAAGCTCTCCAACCGCAAGTTCCACCCGGAGGACTCCACGATCCCTGTGGGCAACACCTCCATCGGGCCGGACACGCTGACCATCATGGCCGGGCCCTGCGCCATCGAAAATAAGGACCAGCTTATGGAGACCGCCTTCGCGGTGAAAAAGGCCGGCGCCACCTTCCTGCGCGGCGGAGCCTACAAGCCCAGGACCTCCCCCTACTCGTTCCAGGGTCTGGAGATCGAGGGGCTTAAGTACATGCAGGAGGCCAGGGAGGCCACCGGCCTTCGCGTGATCTGCGAGGTGACCAGCGAGCACGCCATCGAGGCCGCCGTGAAGTACGTGGACATGCTGCAGATCGGCGCGCGGAACATGCAGAACTTCGAGCTCTTAAAGGAAGCCGGCAAATCCGGCCTTCCGGTGCTTTTAAAGCGCGGCCTTTCCGCCACCATCGACGAGTGGTTGAACGCCGCCGAGTACATCATGTCCGAGGGCAATGAGCAGGTGGTACTCTGCGAGCGCGGCATCCGCACCTTCGAGACTGCCACCAGAAACACGCTGGATTGAGCGCTGTTCCGGTGCTGCGCCAGAAGACCCATCTGCCTGTCATCGTAGATCCCAGCCACGCCACCGGCGTGCGGGCCTACGTGGAGCCCCTGGCCAAGGCGGCCGTCGCCTGCGGCGCCGACGGGCTGATGATCGAGGTGCACCCCTGCCCGGAGCGGGCCCTCTCCGACGGGCCCCAGTCCCTCACCTTCGACGCATTTGAACAGCTTACGGCAAAGCTTAAGCCCTACGCCGAACTCTCTGGGAGGAAATTCTGATGTCAAACCTGACCGCCGGATTTATCGGCTTCGGCCTCATCGGAGGCTCCATCGCAAAAGGCTTAAAGCGGGATAACCCGCGGACGAAAATCATGGCGTACATGCGCACGGTCTCCAAGCTGGAGCAGGCGAAACGGGACGGCGTGGTGGATCTGGTGCTGGATGGGATCGACGGGCGGCTCTCGGAGTGCGACATCATTTTCCTGTGCACGCCGGTGGAGTTTAACGCCGACTATCTGAAAATGATCCGCCCGCTCTTAAAGGACGGGGCTTTCATCACCGACGTGGGCAGCACGAAGCTCAGCATCCACGAGCAGGTGAAGGAGCTTCAGATGGAGGACGTGTTCGTGGGCGGCCACCCCATGGCCGGGTCGGAAAAGACCGGTTACGAGAACGCCACCGATCACCTGCTGGAGAACGCCTACTACATCATCACTCCTACGGCCAGAAGCCGGAAGGAGGATGTGGAGCGGCTCACCGCCGTGGCCGGGGCCATCCGGGCCATCCCCGTGGTGCTGGACTACCGCGAGCATGATTCTATCGTGGCGGCCGTCAGCCACCTGCCCCATCTGGTGGCGTCCAGCCTGGTGAATCTGGTGCGGGAAAACGACACTCCCGGCGAGAGGATGAAGCAGCTGGCCGCCGGCGGCTTTAAGGACATCACCCGCATCGCCTCCGCGTCGCCGGTGATGTGGGAGCAGATTTGCATGACCAACCGCGGCCCCATCGCCGACATTCTGGAAAAATACATCGCCTCCCTGCAGGAGGTGCTGGAGCAGGTGAAGTCCTCCGACTCCGACGCCATTTTCCGGCTGTTCGACGAGTCCAAAACTTATCGCAATTCCTTCGCCGACTCGGGAAAGGGCTCCGTGATGCCGGACTACTCCTTCTCCGTGGACATTTTAGATGAGCCGGGCGCCATCTCCACGATCTCCGTGATCCTGGCCGCCAAGGGCATCAGCATCAAAAACATCGGCATCAACCACAACCGCGAGCTGGGCGAAGGCGCCCTGCGCATCACCTTCTACCAGGAAAAGGAGATGCGGGCGGCGTGGATGTACCTGCAGAGACACAACTACACTTTGATTAAAGGATAATGAAATGATTATAGAAAAAGCCAACCATCTCCGGGGCGAGCTGACCGTGCCGGGGGATAAATCCATCTCCCACCGCAGCGTCATGTTCGGCTCCATCGCCTCCGGCGTCACCGAAGTCGAAAATTTTCTCCAGGGGGCCGACTGTCTCTCCACCATCCGCTGTTTCCGGCAGATGGGCGTGGAGATTGAAAATAATAACACCCGCGTCGTCGTCCGCGGAAACGGGCTCCACGGCTTAAGACGGCCCGCGGACGTCTTGGACTGCGGAAACAGCGGCACCACCATGCGCCTCATGTCCGGCATCCTGGCGGCCCAGGAATTTGACTGCACCTTAACCGGGGACGCCTCCATCCAGAAACGCCCCATGAAGCGGATCATGGAGCCGCTCTCCCTGATGCGCCCGGATCGAAAGCGTCAATCAGAACGGCTGCGCTCCCCTGGCCGTGAGCGGGAGCCGTCTGCACGGAATCTGCTACCAGTCCCCCGTGGCCTCCGCCAGGTGAAGTCCTCCATCCTGCTGGCCGGTCTCTACGCCGACGGCGAGACACGGGTGACGGAACCCTACGTCTCCAGAAACCACACGGAACTGATGCTGAAAGGCTTCGGCGCGGATGTGAGAACCGAGGGCACCACCGCCGTCATCCAGCCCGCCAGGGAGCTTTCCGGCCAGAAAATCACTGTTCCGGGAGATATCTCCTCCGCCGCCTTCTTCCTGGCCGCCGGACTCTTAGTCCCCGGTTCGGAGATTCTCATCAGAAACGTAGGCATCAATCCCACCCGCGACGGCATCCTGCGGGTGCTTAAGAGCATGGGCGGAAACATCGAGCTTCTGAACCGCCGCGAGAACGCCGGGGAGCCGGTGGCCGACCTGCTTGTAAAAACCAGCGAGCTGACCGCCGCCACCATCGGGGGGGCCATCATCCCCCACGCTCATCGACGAGCTGCCGATGTTAGCCGGCGTGGCCTGCTTCGCCAGAGGAACCACCGTCATCCGCGACGCCGCTGAATTAAAGGTCAAGGAGTCCAACCGCATCCGCATCATGGCCGACAATCTGAACGCCATGGGCGCCGATGTCACCGAGACCGACGACGGCCTGATCATACGGGGCGGCCGGCCCCTGCACGGGGCCGTCATCGACAGCCACTTAGACCACCGCATCGCCATGACCTTCGCCGTCCTCGGCCTGCTGGCCGACGGCCCCACCGAGATCGTCGGGGCGGAGTGCGTGGACATTTCCTACCCGGGATTTTACAAAGATCTTTTCAGACTTTAGCAAAGCAGACAAAGGCCCTGGGAATTTGAGAGTTCTAGCCGCTCTCCGATTTCCAGGGCCTTCGTCTGCCCCCGCCCTCTGCGAATCCTATCTTCACTCAAACGCTATAAAAACCTCCTTCCTCCCACTATGAAACGCCATCACCGTCCGAAACTCATTCTCCTCCATCATCTCCATCAGATCCCCATGGCTCTGATGATGCGGATACGGCATCGCAAAAGCCGCCCCTTCCTCCAGAAGCGACTCCGTACAGCTGCCCCGTTTTACTCTCCCGGTGACCAGCACCTTCGCTCCCGCCTTCACCTGCTCCCGGACCAGACGGCGGTTCTCCTCCTTCTCCAGGTGCGTATCGCCCAGCAGAAGGATCTGGGCCTTTTCCCAGTTTTCCCGGCATTCCGGGGCTCCTGCGAGGAACTGCCGGAGCTGCCCGGCGGCTTCCGGCCGGATCCAGCGCTCCCACGCCAGCGTCTCACCGGTCAGCCGCCGGAACGTGTCGTCGACGGCAATCCGCGCCGCGGGAAGGGCCTGGCGCAGCATGCAGACGATTTCCAGTCCTCTCCCGTATTTTGGCAGAGGCATGATCAGCCTTCGGCCCTCGCCCAGAATCTCTCCCATGCGCGCGGTCATCCGGGCCCGCAGCAGATCTCCGTTTTCCTCATGCTCCGCATGGGCACAGTCCAGGATGGCCAGATCGGCCCGGCAGCCCGCAATCACGTCGGTCTGGTAGGCCAGCGCCCGCCTCTGATAGTCTCCGGAATAGAGAATGCTCCCCATGGGCCCGGTCAGATGCACCCAGATTCCTCCGGCGCAGTGCCCGCTTCTCCCATAGGTAAGGGCGAGCCCGCCTTTTAAGGAAACGGGCTCTCTGATCTCCTCTCCCGGATCCCGCAGGAGAATGGTTTTCTCATAATCGATTCCGGCGAATTTCAGAGTTGGGGCCGTGGTCACCAGAAAGCCTCCGAAGCCCTGACGCCGGAAATGACCGAATGCCCCGCTGTGATCCTTGTGACAGTGGCTCAGAAACAGGTATTCGGTTTTCGCCAGCAGCTCCGGCTCCACCTGCGGGTAAGGAGACGGATCAGTATCCATAATGCCGCAGTCCAGCATGGCGTACCGGTCACTTCCGAAAGGGAACAGAAAACAGCTCCGGCCGTGTTCCCCGTATCCGCCTTTAATCAACAGCGAGTTCATAGACATAGAGCTTCTCCTTTTCCACCTGCACATACCCTTCCGTCTGCTCCGGAATCGGCTCCTGGTGGATGATGCAAAATTCCTGCCCGTCTCCTGTCACCATCTTCACGCGGTAGCAGCCGCCCTCGAAGGAAGACAGGACGGCCCTGGCTTTAAAGCAGTTTCCCGACGCCTGCCCGCCAGTCCAGCGTCCGTCCTCGGGGCGGAAACGGAGCTGTCCGGGACGGGCTTTTTCTTCCGATGCCGATACAATGTCTCCGCCCGCTTTTCCTGCGCCGGAAAATAAGTTCCCTCCACCTGCTCCTCTCCCACCTGGATCCGGCAGGCGCCGTTCTCCCCGGTTCCCAGAATTGAAATGTCTTTCAGATCATTTCCCGCCCCCAGAAGCCCGGCCACAAGGGCTGTCCTGGGCTTTAGGTAGCAGGTCTTCGGATCGTCGGCCTGGTCAATTTTTCCGCCGTTCATAACGATAATGCGATCGGCCATGGCAAAGGCCTCCGACGGATCGTGGGTCACATGGAACACCGTGGTTTTCAGCTTGTGGAACAGGTAGGACATCTCCGTCCGCATCTCAATCCGAAGCTGCACGTCCAGGTTGCATAAGGCTCGTCCAACAGCACGATGGACGGCTTTGTCACCAGCGCCCTGGCGATGGCCACGCGCTGCTGCTGGCCGCCGGACAACTCCGCCGGGTACCGCCCCAGAAGACCGTCCAGATGAAGAAGCCCTACGATCTCCTCCACCCGCCGGCGGCTCTCCTCCCGGTCCACCTTCTGTATCTTCAGCCCGTAAGTGATGTTGTCCTCCACCTTCATGTGGGGCCACAGAGCGAAATCCTGGAACACCATATTGATGCCCCGCTTCTCCACCGGAAGACTGTAATGGGGGCCCGACACCTCCTGTCCCCGGATGCGCACCACGCCGCCGTCCAGCGGCAGGATGCCGGCGATAATCCTGAGCAGCGTGGATTTTCCGCAGCCGGAGGGTCCAAGCACGCTGATGATCTCTCCCTCCTCCACCTTCAGGCTGATGCCGTTTAGCACCTGGGTCTTCTCATATTTCTTTTTCACATTCTCAATCTCAAGTATGGTCTGCATTCCGGTTCCTCTTTCCAATATTTAAAATCACTTCCAGCAGAAGCATGATCGCCACGATAAAGGTTCCTCCCACGATGGTGGCCGCGGCCGCATAGCCGAAGTTTAAATCGTTGTAGGAGTCGCTGATATACACCGGCAGCGTGCTGAAATTAGGCGGATACAAAATGGTGGTGATGGCCAGGTTGAACACGCTTCCCCCGAAGGCCGCCAGCACCGCGGATACCATGCTGGAGTGCAGCAGCGGCAAAAGCACAGTTTTAAGCCTCCGTCCCAGCCTCGCGCCCTGCACCTGGGAGGCGGTCAGAAGCTCCATGGGAACCTTGGACATACCGCCCACCAGCACGCGGTTGATTAAGGGTACCGCCGACGCCACGCTGGCCAGAACCAGAATCGACGGCTTTCCGTAGAGATTTAAGCCCAGAGGCTGCAGCCATTTCTGATTCCACACAAAAATGTAGCCGATGCCCAGCACCACGCCCGGCACCGCCATGGCCACCAGGGTCAGCATGTCGATCAGGCGCTTCAGCTTAAACTGGGAGTAGGTGAGGATGTAGGCCACCGCAAATCCCACCAGAAGCCCGATCACCGCTGCCACCGCCGCCAGGCTCAGGGAATGGCGCACGCCCTCCAGAAGCGCCCCGTCCAGCTGCAGCACATTCTGATAGTTTGCCAGCGTAAAGCGGAATTTCTCGATGCTGAAGGAATCGGAGAAGGACATGATGAAATTGGAGCCCACGGGAATGCCCAGGGCCACCAGGCAGAATCCCCCGGTGACTGCCGTGAGCATGACGGCAGCCGCCGGCCCCGTCTTTCTGGGCGTCACCTGCTCGGTCCCGCTTCCCAGGTAATCGAAGCGTTTCCTCCCCATCATGTAAAACTGGAGCGCCATGGCAATCACGATCATCACCACCAGATAGAGGGACAGCACCCCCGCCATGTCAAACCGCACCGGTGACGAGCAGATGGCGCTGTAGATGGTGTAAGGCAGCGTGGGGAAGGAGTAGACCGCCGTGATTGTGGAGGACATTCCGTAATCTCCCACCGTGTCCATAAAAATCAGCATGGCCGCCGAAAAATACGTGGGCATGCAAAGGGGCAGCTGCACGCTGGTCCAGACCTTCAGGGGGGAGGCGCCGTTGATTCTGGCCGCGTGGACCAGGCGGGCGGGATACCACTCCAGCGCCGCCTTGATGGCCACGTAGGCCATGGGGTATTTGCACAGCACCATCACCGTCACCAGTCCCGGAAAACTGAACAGGAAATTGTTCATTCCCTCGATGTGAAGCCAGGAGCGGGCGATGCCGTTTCCCGAGGCGAAAAACACCCAGCCCTGGGCCAGAATAAAGGAAGGCATGATCATGAGAATCCAGCTGACCACGTCCAGAAGCTTCGCCAGGGGAAAATCATATTTCACCCGGATATGGGCCAGGACGCCGGCCAGGCAGAGCCCCAGAACCGTGGTGCAAAGGCTCATGGACGCCGAATTGATAAATGCCTTTTTCCACAGAGGACGGACAAACACATCCATCACCAGGCTCATATTTCCCATATCCAGCTCTCCGGGCTTAAGTCCCGGACAGATCACCTGCAGAAGCACTGTCACCAGAGGCAGCAGCACTAAAATGGTCAGGATCGCCAAAACCAGCGATCCTGCGATATTTTCTCTTACTTTCATTGTATGTACTCCGCTTATCTGCAAATCCTGAAAGAAGCGCTACATAGCGGACATATCCGCGAACCAGGCCTTGATATCCGCCTCGTTTTCAGCGCCGAACACTACGTCCGCAACCATCAGCTTCGCGTCCGCACCGCGCTCTTCTTTCTGGGTCACGCCTTCCACGGAGGGCTCAAAATATCCCTCGTCGCCGGTATTCACCAGCGCCTGCTGTGTCTCCTTATCCAGAAGGAAATTCACGAACATCCGGGCGATCTCCATCTGGTCGGTGGATGCGTTGATGGCGGCCACACGGGTGGATCCGGGGGCTCCCGTCTCCGGCCATACAATGGTGATGGGCTCGCCGCTCTTTACCATCTCATACGCGTTGCTCTCCTGGAGCAGCGCCACGGAAATCTCTCCGCTGGCCAGCGCCTGCACCACCTGGGGATTCTTGGGGTAAACCTTCAGTCCCTGCTCAAAGAGAGTCGTGAAATACTCCTGTCCGCCCTCCATTCCTTTAAGGTCCATGATTCCTGCCGCCAGAGGATACGCGGGGGCAGCTACGCCCGGATCAGCCATTCCCACCTGTCCCGCAAATCTGGGATCGGCCAGATCGTCGATGGTCTTCGGCGCCGTGGTCTCGTCGTACACATCATTTCTGTATACTAAAACTCCTGCCGCATGGGTTCCCGTGGGATAAAAGCATTTGTTCTCCGGAACCAGCGCGGAGGAAAACTCCGTCAGACTGGCCGCGTTTTCCGGCTCCCAGTCTGTGAGAAGGGAACCGTCCTGGGAAAGGTTATAAATGTCGTACATGGAGTCGATCCATACCACATCCCACTGGGGATTGCTCTTCTCCGCCTCGATTCTGGACATGGTCTCCGCTCCGTTGCCGGACACCACCTCCACCTCATAGCCTGTGGCCTCCTTAAAGAGGTCGCCGATGACTGCGTCAAAGTCGTTCAGATAGACCAGCAGCGGCTCCGTCTGCTGCGGCTGTCCTTCACTCTGGGCGCTGTCCGGCGCCTGGACGGTTGTTTCTGTATCAGCGGCCTGCGCCGATGTGCTTTCAGTCCCGGCCTGGGACGCGGAATCCGCGGCCGTCTCCGCAGAGCAGGCGGTCATTCCTGCCGCAAGACAGGCGCAGAAGCATAAGGCAACAATTTTCTTTCTCATTCTTAGGTTCCTCCTGTAGGATTGTCGTTTGTTGGGGATTGCAGGGGTTCTGCATATGTAGATGATTATATACCGGGATGAAAACGGGAGATATCACAGCGGGGTAAGATTTTGGTAAAATTATTGTAAATTGGGAAACCGGATGATAAAGAACCCGCAAAAGCAAAGCAGACGAAGGCCCTGGAGCGGTTATCTCTCCAGGGCCTTCGCCTGCTTTGCCAGACCAGAAAATTTCACTGTCTGATGATGCAAAAATCAGCTTTACAGCATCACATAGGATTTCGCAATATTTAAAATATGGTCGCCGATACGCTCGTAGTCGGTGAGCATCTCGGAGTAGATGATGGAGCTTTCCACATTGCAGGTGCCTTTTCTCAGGCGCTCCATCTGGTTTTCCCTGTACTGGAAGTTGGTGTCGTCGATCTGCTGCTCGAAGACCACAGCCTCGCCCAGCACCTGGCGGCGGTCCAGCTGCCTGGTGTCTATCAGCTCGTTCAGAGCCTTCATACAGACTTCCTTCATCTGGTGCACCTCGTCCAGGGCTTCCTGGGACAGGTGGATGTCTTTTTCCTTGATCAGCACCGCGTACTCCGCCAGGTTCATGGCGTGGTCGCCGATGCGCTCGATGTTTCCAACGATCTTAAACAGATGGTTGATGGACATAACGTCGCCGTAGCCGTGCTCCACGGTCAGGGCCTTCGCCACCTTCCGCGAAAGATGGACATTCATCTGGTCGATGGCGTCCTCGCGCTTTTCGATCTCCTTGATTCCGCCCTCTCCCATCCGCTCGATGCGCCGAAGCTGGCCTCCACGTTCTCGCTGGCAAGCTTTAACATCACCTGCACCTCGTCCTTGAGGCTCTGGATTGCCATGGCGGAGACGCCGAGCACATGCTGGGTGGCCACGATCTCGTCAAACCATGCATCCTCGTCCCTCTTTTTGCCGCCGGCACCTGGTCCGGGAGTATGAGCTCCGCAGCGTGGGCCATGCGGCCGCCGAAGGGCATCAGTAAAATCGTGGTCGTGATGTTGAAAATCGTGTGCACGTTTGCAATCTGCGCCGCAGGATTGTCCGGCACGAAGCTGATCATCCAGCTGGTGAACGGAGTGACCAGGCAGATCACCGTGAATACGATGGTTCCGATGATATTGAACATCAAGTGGATGATGGTCGTCCGTCTGGCGTTGATATTGGTTCCGATGGACGCCAGCACCGCGGTGATGCAGGTACCGATATTCTGTCCGAACAGCACGAAAACCGCCCCGTCCAGGCCGATGAGTCCGCTGACCGCCAGCGCCTGGAGAATACCCACCGACGCCGAGGAGGACTGAATAATGGCCGTGAACAGCATACCGCTCATAATACCGAAGAACGGGTTGGAGAACTTCGTCATCAGGGAGATGAACCGCTCCGACTCCCTGAGAGGCATCATGGCGTCGCTCATCATATTCATGCCGATAAACAGGATGCCGAGGCCGGCGATGATGCCGCCTAAGTATTTGATCTTCTCTTTCCCGGCAAACATAACCATGGCCACGCCCACAAACGCAAAGAGCGGCGCCAGGGCCCCGATATCCAGGGCAATCAGCTGGCCGGTGATCGTGGTTCCGATGTTGGCGCCCATGATGATCCAGACCGCCTGCCGCAGCGTCATGAGCTCCGCGTTTACGAAGCCCACCACCATGACCGTGGTCGCCGAGGAGGACTGGATCACCGCCGTGATCCCCGCTCCCACCAGCACGCCTAAAAGCGGCGTGGCCGTCAGCTTCTCCAGGATGTCCTTCATCCTGTTTCCGGCCAGTGATTCCAGGTCCTTGCTCATCATCTGCATTCCATACAGAAACAGCGCCAGCCCGCCTAAAAGTGACAATACCAAATGCACGCTCATCCTAAATCCCCTTTTATCCCATTGTAGTAACTATCTTGTAAAATTATACAGGATAAATGGGACGCCGGGTATTAAGATGGCGTTAAGAAATGTACTGTTCCACTCCCCCGCGCCCGTCAGAACTCCAGCTCATACTCCTTTGCCGGCTCCAGCTCCTCAAACACCGCCTTCACGGCCTCCTCGTACTGCCAGAGCCGCTCCGCCTTGCGGATCTTTTTGCCAGCTTCTCTCTCCTGCCCCCGCCGTCCGTGAAGGTCTGTATCATATAGAACCACAGCTCCTTCATCTTAAAGAGCAGGTTCCTCTCCCCGGACATCTCGCGCCCGTAGTCCTCCAGAAGCCGTCCGTGGAACTCCATAAGCCGTTCCCGGCTCCGCGGCTCGCCGGCGATGCCCTCCAAAAGCGCCGGATTCGCCACAAAGCCCCGCCCCAGCATCACATGCCCACAGGCGGGGAACTCCTCTGTAACCCGCTCATAGTCCGCGGGCGTGAAAATATTGCCGTTGTAGCACACCGGGTTCCTGCTTTCGCGAAGCGCCTCGCCAAACATGAAGAGATTGGGCCTTCCCTTATAGAAATCCGCCTGGATCCGCGGGTGAACCGTCAGAAGGCTTATGGGGTATTTGTTGAAGATCTCTAACAGCCGGTGAAATTCCTCCGGATCCTTTCTTCCCAGCCGGGTCTTCACAGAAATCTTCATTTCATCCCCAGACCCCGGCCGCCCGGACAGACCGTCAAACACCTGGTCAAAAAATGTGTCCAGCACCTCCGGCTCGGACAGAAAGCCGGAGCCCTTTTTCTTCGCCACCACGGTGCCCGAGGGACAGCCCAGGTTTAAATTCACCTCGCCGTAGCCCATGTCCGAAAGCTCCCCCGCGGCCCACAGAAAATCCTCCGCATTGTTGGTCATCAGCTGGGGAACCAGACGGATCCCCGCGTTGTTTTCCGGCAGCACCTCTTTCATCTCCCGCGGCGTGAACACCCGGTTTTTCGTGGGAGAGAGAAACGGCGAATAGTAGACGTCCGGCTGTCTGAAATACATGCTGTGGGCGCGGCGGAACACATGTCCCGTCACGCCCTCCAATGGTGCAAAATATGTAATCATGAATCTGCTTCCTACTTTGCCGGCATCATGGAAATGATGCGTCCGGCGAACTCGTTGAAGTTCTGGGTCTGCAAAATCACGCGGCCCGGGCCGGTGAGCTTCGTGAGGAACAGGCCCTCGCCTCCGAAGAAGATATTTTTAATCCCCTTCACGGTCTCGATGCTGTAGCTCACGGTGTCCTCGAAGGCCACCACATTTCCCGTGTCCACCTTGAGAACCTCGCCGGGAGCCAGCTGCTTCTCCACCCGGTCTCCGTCCACCTCTAAAAACAGCATTCCATTTCCGCTGACCTTCTGCAGGATAAAGCCCTCGCCTCCGAACAGCCCCGCGGAAAATTTCTTCGTGAACACGGTCTCCAGATTCACCGTCGGCTGCGCGCAGAGAAACGCGCCCTTCTGGCAGATCAACGGCCGGCTCTCACCAAGATCGATGGGGAGAATCTCGCCCGCCACCGTGGACGCGAACGCGATATTCACACCGTTTTCCTCCGCCTCATAGGTGGCCATGAAAAGGGATTCCCCGGCAAACATCCGGCCGATGCCCTTCATCAGTCCGCCCTTCATATTGGACTCCATCCGTATGCCCTCGCTCATCCAGGCCATGGCTCCCGACTGGGTATACATGGACTCGCCGCGGTTCATACTGACATCCACCACAGGCATCGTGGTTCCCGTAATCTTATATTCCATATCTAGTTACCTCCCATCTTCTGTGTCCCCGTCTGCGGACAGGTGCGTCTTTTTCTTACTGCTTCCACTGTATCATAGATGGCGCCGTGAGGGCAAGCACTTTTGCACTGGCCGCAGCGGATACACTCTGCCGTGTTGGGATTTTCCCATACCTTAATGTTCACCGGGCAGGCGCTGCGGCAGAGCCCGCAGGACACACATTCCTTTTCGTCCACCCGGTAGCGGTACAGGGAAATGGGATTGAACAGCCCATAAAAGGCCCCCAGCGGGCAGAGATACTGGCAGAACGGCCGGTAGATCTTGACGGAGCAGAAAACCACCGCCGCCAGGATAAACGTCTTCCACCCGAAGAGCCAGCCAATGGCACTGCGCAGGCTCTCATTCCTGGCTAACAGCGGAAACCCCCCAAAGAGCGTCCCCGAAGGGCATATGTACTGGCAGAACCAGGGCTGTCCCATGCCGACCACATTCACCACAGTGATGGGCAGCAGGATGACGAACAGGAGAAAAACCATGTATTTTACATTTTTTAATATCCTGTGTCCCGGCAGGTTCTTCCGCTTTTTAAACAGGGGAATTTTGTAAAGCAGGTCCTGCACCAGCGAAGGGGCAGAGCCATCCGCAGATGAAACGCCCCATGAGGGAGCCGAACACCATGAGAAAGCCGAACACGTAGCAGGAAAACTGAAATCCCGCGCTCCCCATGACCGCCTGCAGCGAACCGATGGGGCAGGACGCCAGCGCGCCCGGGCAGGAGTAGCAGTTTAAGCCCGGGACGCAGAGGACCTTCGAGGCCCCCTTATAGATCTTTCCCTCCAGAAATCCGGATGCATAGCCGTTGGTCAGGGCGGTCCAGCCTGCCTGCACCCAGAGACGGAACCGCTTATCCAATGCCGATACACTCCAGACAAATATTGACTGCCTTATTTAAGACTGTGGCGGTCTCGCCCCGGAACACGCCCAGTCCCATGAGAAGAAGTCCCGCCGCCAGGCAGAGAACGCCGCGGGCATTTCCTGTTGTCTTCTCATTCATTCTGTCATCTGCTCTCTTATCTGTCATCTGCATTCCTCCCTGTCTGGTAAATCACTTTTCCTTCTTTGACCGTCCGCAGGACTCGGATATCCCGCAGGCTTTCCGGCTCCGCGTTCAGCGGATTTTTCTCAAGCACCGCAAAATCCGCCAGTTTTCCCGGCGCGATGGTGCCCTTTCTCTCCTCCTCAAAAATCTGCTCCGCCGCCCATACCGTGTGGGCCTTAAGCGCATCCATCACACAGATCCGCTGCTCCGGGCCCAGGATCCGTCCCGACTGCGTCCGGCGGTTCACCGCGTTGTGGACGGAGCGCATGATGTCGGGCGGAACCACCGGGGAATCCTGGTGAAGCGAGAAAGGCACGCCCTCCTTCCGCGCAAGGCTTAGAGGCTTATCTGCTCCGCCCGCTCCGGCCCCAGCACCGACTCATAATGATAGTCGCCCCAGTACCAGACATGGTCGTGGAAAAAGCTGGCGCGCACGCCCATCTCCGCCATCCGCTTAAGCTGGTCCGGGCGCACCGTCTGGCAGTGGATGATGACCGGCCGCAGGTCCTCCCTGCATCCCGTCGCTTCCCTGGCCGCCTCATAGCAGTATAACATCTGGTCGATGGCCGCGTCGCCGTTGGCGTGCACGTTGACCTGCCAGTGGTTTTCCATGCAGTGTCCAAAAAACCATGTCACGTCCTCCGGCCTGCGCACGGGAAATCCCCTGTAACCGGCGGGCTTCCCTTCCGGCACGCGGGCGTAGGGCCTGCTGAGCCAGGCCGTCTTCCCCTGCGGGGAGCCGTCTAAAAATATCTTCGCCCCGGCCATGCGGCAGTGGTCTTTGTAAGCGTTTAAGGCCGGATTCTGCCGGGGAAGCCATTTTTCCGCCGCCTCCGGCGTCAGATAGCAGACCACGTCCCCGCTTAAGGCGCCGCTCTTTCCCGCCAGCAGAAGCAGGCGGTATTCCTCCTCGCCGGTGCGGGCGTCCTGCATGGTGGTGATGCCGTAGGAGGCATAGAGCCGGGCCGCCTGCCTGGTTCCCTCCATGAGCTGGTTTACATCCGGCCCCTTCATGGCCTGGCGCACCTTAAGGTCGGAGAACGCCTCCTCCTTTAAAAGCCCCGACGGGTCCACCTCGCCGCCCTCCGGCACCTGGGGATCGGGGCCGTCGTAGCCCAGAATCTCCATGGCCCGGCTGTTCACCGCGCAGAGGTGTCCGGACACGTGGGTAACGGCGATGGGAATCTCCTCCGAGATCCGGTCCAGATCGAAGCGCGTGGGATGGGCCTCCCCGGGAAATACGCCATTGTCGTAGCCCATGCCGAGCATCCACTGCCCCTCAGAGAGCGCGTGCTCCCTGAGATACTTCTGTCCCAGACGGACCAGCTCCTCCACGCTGCGGCAGCCGCTCTCCGGCCGGGCATCAAAGAGAATGCTCTCGTAGGCCACCGCCGACAGGTGGGAATGTCCGTCGATAAAGCCGGGAAGTATGGCCGCATCCCCGTAATCCTCGACGGCCGCGCCGGGCGCGCGGTCTTTCAGGCTTCAAACTCCCCCACCTCGCGGATCACCCCGTCCTCCGCCAGAATCCCCGTACCAAACGGCCGGTGCGCATCCATGGTCACCACGTCGCCGCGAAATAACTGAAGCATAAAACGTCCTCCTTCTTCTTCCAGACTTACCTGTCATTAGGATTTCCAGCGCAGGCCGCTTTATTCTCCTAAAAGCTTCAGAATGTCCTCGCGGCTTAAGGAGCCGGGCGATACCATTCCCTCGGAGATCACCTGCTCCGCCAGAAGCCGTTTGCTCTCCTGGAGCTTTAAAATATTTTCCTCCACCGTGTGCTTTGCGATCAGCCGGAACACGGTCACCTGTTTCTTCTGTCCGATGCGGTAGGCGCGATCCGTGGCCTGGTTCTGGGCCGCCACGTTCCACCACGGGTCGAAGTGGATCACGATGTCCGCCGCCGTCAGGTTGAGCCCCGTGCCGCCGGCCTTCAGCGAGATGAGAAACACCTTCACATCGTCGGTCTTAAACGACTCCGTGAGGAAGGCCCGCTCCTCCTTCGGCGTGGAACCGATGAGCCGGTGGAAGGGGATTTCGCGCTCACTTAAGCGCTTCCCGATGATCTCCAGCATGGAAGTGAACTGGGAGAACAGGAGCACCTTGTGCCCCGACTCCACCGCCTCCTCCAGAAGCTGCAGGCAGGTGTCCAGCTTCGCGGAGCCGCCGCCGTAATCTTCATAGCAGAGCGACGGATCGCAGCAGATCTGCCTCAGCCGGGTGAGCTCCGCCAGAATCTGCATCCGCTCCCCGGCGTAGTCCTCATCGTCCGTCTTCTCCAGGAGCATCTTCAATTTTCTCGCGTTGGCCGCGTAGAGGGCCTTCTGTTCCCCCTCGAACCTGGAATAGACCACCGTCTCCAGCTTATCCGGCAGATCCTTTAAGACATCCTTCTTAAGCCTTCTTAAGATAAACGGGGCCGTCAGCTTTCTTAAGTTTTCCAGCGTCTCCTGGTTCTCCGCCTTTAGGATGGGCTGCTCGAACACCCGGCGGAATTTCTGGTAGCCGAACAGGAAGCCGGGCATCAGATAGTCAAAAATGCTCCACAGCTCCCCCAGCCGGTTCTCCACCGGCGTACCCGTCAGCGCGAACCGGGTGACCGCCCGGATCCTTTTCACCGCCCTGGCGCTCTGGGTGGACGCGTTCTTGATGAACTGCGCCTCGTCCGCCACCTGGTAGCGGAACTGTATCCCCTCGTAGAGGGCAATATCCCGTTTTAAGAGGTCGTAGGAGGTGACCAGAAGATCGTACTCCCCGGCCCGCTCAAGCATTTCACGCCGTTCTGACGCGGTTCCGTCCACGACGCAGAATTTTAAGCCGGGAACAAAGCGCTCGATCTCGCTCTCCCAGTTGTAGACCAGAGAAGCAGGGCAGACCACCAGGGACGGCATGCGCCCGGCGCTGCCCGGAGACTGCGTTTTGCCTCATCTTCCAGAAGCGCCAGAATCTGCAGCGTCTTTCCGATTCCCATGTCGTCAGCCAGGATTCCTCCGAAGCCCCACTCGTCCAGCGTCTTGAGCCAGCGGAAGCCCGTCTTCTGATATCCCCTCAGCACCTGGGACAGCCCCGCGGGCACCGGGTAATCGCTGTCCTCCACCGACTTCATGCCCCGGACCACCGCCTTGAAAAGGCTGTCGCGGTAGTAGGAAATCTGCCGTCCTTCCTTCATCACGCTGTCCAGATACATGGCGCGGTTTCCAGGAAGCTTAAATGCCCGTCTTTTAACTCCTTATCGTCCAGCGAGAGCCCCTCCATCAGCCGGGCCACGGTCATGAGCCCGTCGTCCCCCAGCGTCAGAAACGCCCCGCTTTTCATCCTGTAAAACGTCTTTTTCTGCCGGTATTCCCGAAGAAGCCCGGAGAGCTCCTCCCCGGTCATGCCATCCGCCTCCACAGTCAGATCCAGCCAGCCGCTCTTAAGCGTCACACCCAGGGAAACCTTCGGCGGCGGAAGGACGCGCATCTTCTCAAAATCCTCCGCAAGCTCCACCCGCCCCAGGGAGAGAAATTCCTCCATGCCGGAATCCAGCAGCCGGTAAATGTCCTCGTCCCCCCGGATCACCAGACTCCCGTCCGTCTCCCGGTATTTAAAATATTTGGAGATCGCCTGCTCGATGCGGATCTCCCCGGCCCGGTCCCGGACCACCTGGCGCGCCGAGAAGCGGTCTGTCTCCGGCTCTCCAACCACCGGGTTGAAGCGGCTCTCCCCGTAGGAAAGCTCCGGCACCATCCGCACCGTGTCCTCCCCGGGGCTGGAGAAGGCGAACACCGCCTCCAGAGGCTCCGGCCGGTAAGCGGACAGATCCACCGTTCCCGTATCCAGAAGCCCGAAGGGCGCGAGCCCCTTGAGCACCGTCTCGTAAAACTGCGGCATATCCCGGTCGTTGACCGTCACCTGCCGGGAGGCCCCGTAGGTGAGAATCATGTGCTCCAGAAACACCGAGGCCGCCTCCGTAAACTCCGGGCTGCACAGATACAGAAAGCTTTTGTCCGCCACATACATGTCCTGCTCCCCGAAAAAGACCAGAATATCCTGCGGCACCTCCACGCGCACGCCGTCGCGGCCGTCGCGGCGGACCGTGACTTTAAACGCCGGATCCGCCATGCAGACCAGAAGCCTGCGCTTTTCGTGGGGATTTGCGGCGTCTATAAATTCCACGATCCTGTTTTCCAGAAGCTCCATCAGGCGGCTGCATCCCGCCGGGTTCAGCTCCAGGGCCTTCACCTGCGGAGGCAGGTAGGAGGCGTGGGAAAACTGTTCGTAGTAGCTTTTATAGACGGCGGCCTGCTCCAGCACAAAATCCAGAAGCGGCTTTGATGCCTCCTCAAACGCCTCCCTGGAGTGGCAGAAGGAAAGTCCCTTTCCATACCCGGCCGTCCTCCCCCGCTCCACGGCCTCGGCGAAGGCCGCCAGATCCCGCACCATGTATTTTCTCTCCCGGCCCACCTTGAGCTCCAGCTTAAGCTTCCGCCCGGAGAGCGTGAGCCTGGGCTCCAGTCCCACCTTCCTCTCCTCGCCCAGCCCCCTGGCCCTGGCCACGGCGCGGTCCGTGTAGTCCCGTATCATAAAGCGGACGCCCTGGGAGGTGGAGACCGGCTGCTTTTTAAGCTCGCCCTCCCGCTCTTTAAACTCCTTAAGGAGCGCCTCGCAGTGCGGGCACATCCCCTTGTAGGAATTTCCCGCAACACAAGAACAAGAGTAGTCATACACCTGACTACCCTTTACATAAATCCTCGCTTTATGCTGTTCTTTTCCGTCTGTCACCAGCCCGCTTACGCGGACCTCACCTTTCCAGAAGGTGTCCGCCGACAGTCCTTCGATTCTCATGCAAATTCACCATCCCGGCAAATACAGTTACATCCAGTCCGGCGCCTCAAAGCCCAGAATCTGGATGCAGGTCTCAAGCACCTGTCTGGTCAGCGTGATCAGGCTGATCCAGGACGCCTGCTTCTCCTTGTCCGTCTCACCGAGAATGATATTGTCCCGGTAGAACTGGTTGAACATGTCGGACAGCTCATAGATATACTGGCAGATCTTGTGGGGCGCCAGCTCAGCGAACGCCGCATCGATGGTCTCGTTGAACTTTGTCAGCGCCAGCTCCAGAGCCTTCTCCGAGCCTCCTTCTGCCCCGCGGATGGGCTGTCCGTCCGGAAGCCTCTCCTCTTTAGCCGCATACTTGGCCAGGATGGACTTGATGCGCACGATGGTGTAGAGAATATAGGGGCCCGTGTTTCCTGTGAAGGAGGTGAAGCGGTCCACGTCGAAAATGTAGTCCTTGGACGCCTGGTTGGAGAGATCCCCGTACTTTAAGGCCGCCAGGCCCACGATCTCTGCCGTCTGGCGCGCCTCCGCCTCGCCCACCTCGCGGTTCTCCACGATGCGGTCATACACGGCGTCGCTGATGCCGGCGATGAGGTTCTCCAGGCGCATCACGCCGCCCTCCCTAGTCTTAAAGGGCTTTCCGTCCTTGCCGTTCATGGTGCCGAAGCCTAAAAACTGCATGGGCTTCTCCTGCGCCACGATGCCCGCCTTCTTCGCCACGCGGAACACCTGGGTGAAGTGGAGCTCCTGCCGCTTGTCCACCACGTAGATGTAGCGGTCCGGGTGATACTCCTTCTCCCGCTCGATGATGGTCGCCAGATCGGAGGTGGCGTAGAGCGCCGCCCCGTCGGACTTCCGCACGATGCAGGGGGGCAGCTCCTTGGCGTCGGTCTCCTCGGCGATGTCCACCACCAGGGCGCCTGGCTCTCGTAGGCCAGCCCCTTGTCGATCAGATCCTGTATCAGTCCCGGAATGTAGGGCTGCGCGTCGCTCTCGCCCTTCCAGAGGTCGAAATCCACGTTTAAGTTGTGGTAATTTTTCTTTAAGTCCGCCAGGGAGATGCGCATAATGTGCTCCCAGATGGCACGAAACGGCGCGTAACCGCTCTGAAGCTTCAGTGTCGCCGTCTGGGCTCTCTCCCGGAACGCGTCGTCCACCTTGGACCTGGCGCTGGCCGCCGGATAGATCTCCTCCAGCTCAGAAGCGTGAACGGCGCCTCTTCGGGATACGCCCCCTCGTAGCTCTCATCAAAATAGACCAGCCCCGGCTGGCGCTCTCTCAGCTCCTCGATGATGAGTCCCATCTGAAGGCCCCAGTCGCCCAGATGCACGTCGCCGATGGCTCATGGCCCATGAAACGGCAGAGTCTCTTTAAGCTCTCGCCGATGACGGCCGCCCGCAGATGTCCCACGTGCAGCGGCTTGGCCACGTTGGCTCCGCCGTAGTCCAGAATGATGGTCTCCGGATCCGTCCCCAGCTCGTAGCCCAGCTTCTCATCAGAAGCCATGCCGTTTAAATAATCCGCCAGGAACTCCGGGCTCAGCTTAATATTGATAAATCCCGGCATCACGGCGTTTACCTCGGAGAACATGGAGCAGTCCTTCACCTTCTCCGTCACCTCGTTCGCGATGTCGATGGGTTTCTTTTTATATGCCTTGGCCGCCGCCATGGCGCCGTTGCACTGGTACTCACAGAGATCCGGCCGGTTGGACAGGGTTATCTTTGCATACCCCATGTCGTAGCCGCAGGCGGCAAACGCCGGGCCGAACTGCTCCGCGATCAGCTCCAGAATCTTTTTCATCTTCATATCTCCTCTTCGATTATTTTCGCATATCCTTCCGGGCTTTCTTCACATCCGCCAGAAAGTCCTCCCAGGCATCCTCATGGTCCACAAAATAGAGCGGGCACCTCTTCTCCGTCACGTCGTAGTGGCGGATCACATTCTTTTCCGTAAGATCCAGCTCCGTGCAGAGCCAGGCCGTCAGCCGCACCAGGGAATCGTAGGTCTCATCCGTGAATTTCCCGGTCTCGTCGGGGTGGCAGCACTCGATGGAGATGGTGTCGGAATTTCTGTGATTGGAGGCGTAGGCCACCTCGTCCACCGGCACGCACTGAAGGATCTCCCCATCCAGGCCCACGATGAAATTGCTGCTGACGGACACCGTGTTGTCCCCGGTCTGCTGCGACAGATTCTCGAAATAGTTCCGGTTCTGCTGGGCCGTGGTGCCGGGATTGCCCATGTAGTGCACCACGATGTCATTCACCTCCAGCAGGCGCTTTCCAGGCCGGGAGTAGGGGTTCACCGTGAGAAGCTGCTGGTCGATCCAGTCCGGCGCCACGATGGCGCTTAAATTCACCGGCTCCTTCTCAAGCCTTCCTCCCACGATCCACCCGGCGCCCACTCCGATCAGAAACGCCAGCACGCCGGCGGCCAGCACGGACAGAATGCCCGCTCCTCTGGCCCGCTGCCTCGCCTCCCGGCTCTGCCGCCTGGAACCGCGCCGTCCCTGCCTGCCGGCAGCCTGCCGCTCTCTCTCCCGCCGCGGCCGGCCCGTCTGCTTCTCCTCATTGGTCATACGCGCATCGTCCTCTTGTCTTTAAAAAGGAAGGTGGTGCAAAAAGGCAACCCCTTTCTACACCACCCTCAGTTTCTCAAATCGAATTATACTCTGGATAAATACTCTCCGGTACGGGTGTCGATCTTAATCTTGTCGCCCTGGTCCACAAACAGCGGAACATAGACAGTCGCTCCGGTCTCAACCACTGCCGGCTTGGTCGCTCCGGTCGCGGTGTCGCCCTTGAAGCCGGGCTCGGTATCGGTGATCTCCAGCTCAACGAACAGAGGAGCCTCCACGGAGAATACCTCGCCGTTGTAGGAACATACCTTGACCATCTCCTGCTCCTTGACGAACTTAAGCGCATCGCCGATGGCGTCTGCATTGAGAGCCACCTGGTCGAACGTCTCGGTGTTCATAAAGTAGAATAAGTCTCCGTCGCTATATAAATACTGCATGTCCACACGGTCGATCCTTGCCGCCGGGAACTTCTCGGTCGGTCTGAAGGTTCTCTCGACTACGCCGCCGCTCTTGATATTTTTAATTTTGGTTCTCACAAAGGCTGCGCCCTTGCCGGGTTTTACGTGCTGGAACTCTACGATCTGATATACGTTGCCTTCGATCTCCAACGTAACGCCATTTCTAAAATCGCCCGCTGATATCATAAATGATATTCCTCCTTGATATTCTCTTGATCTTTTTTATTCTATACTATAATATTACTATTTTCAACCATTTTTTGCTGAATTTTCTCCGCGATGGCGGACGGGGTCAATCCGTCGGTGTCGATGATCAGGTCCGCGGCCTCCCTGTAGAGCGGATCCCTGGCCGTCATCAGCTCCTGCACCCGCTCCTTTCCGCCGTCCCCCGCCAGCAGCGGCCGGGTGTTGTCGCCGGCCAGGCGGCGGCAGACGGTCCCGGGACGCACCCGCAGGTAGACGACGGTGCCCAGCCGCTTTAACGCCCTCCGGTTCTCCTCCTTAAGCGGCAGGCCGCCTCCGGTGGAGACGATGTTTTCCGCCTCTCTCCCCGCCAGCTTTTTAAGCATCTCCGTCTCCGCGCGCCTGAACTCCTCCTCGCCCTTTTTCGCGAAGATATCGCTGATGGTCATGCCCGCCTGCTCCTCGATGAGCTGGTCCGTGTCCAGCAGCGGAAGTCCTGTGCGCCGCTCCAGCGCCCGTCCCACGCTGGTCTTTCCCGCTCCCATAAATCCGATGAGTATAATCGTCCCTGCCATCTGTCACCTCCCAAGAAGCTCCAGGACTTTTCCCTTCGCCTCCTCCACCGTCTCCGGGCGCACCGTGACGCCGGGATTCCAGAGCTCATAGCCGATGACGCCCTGGTAGAGGAGCATCATAAGGCCGTTGCAGGCTTTTCCGCCCGCGTCCTTTATGTAGCGCATAAATTTTGTTTCTGCCGGTGTATACACGGCGTCGAAGCCGGTGTGTATCATGGAATAAAACTCCCTGTCCTCCACGGGAGCCGCGTCCGCCTTCGGACTCATGCCCACGCTGGTGGTCTGCACCGCCAGGTAAGAGTCCTTCGGAACCGACCGGTAATCTGCAAGGGCCACCGGCTTTGCAAGTTCCCTGCCGGCCAGGAGATTTAACTCCTGCGCCAGTTCTTTCGCCCGCTCCAGGCTGCGGTTCAAAATATAGATGACCCGCGCGCCGTTCTTCACCAGCACATAGCCGGCGGCCTTGGCAGCTCCCCCGGCCCCGATGAGAATGCAGGCGCTGTCTTTGATGACAATGCCCTCCTCCTTCATGGCCCGCAGGATCCCGGCGGCGTCGGTGTTGTAGCCCACGTAGCCGTCCTCGCGCCAGACCAGGGTGTTGACCGCGCCGATCACCCTCGCCCCCTCGTCGATCTCCTTCAAAAGGGCATCACCGCCTGCTTGTGGGGGACTGTCACATTTAATCCCCGCACGTTCAGGCGTGCGCCCCCTTAAGGGCCGCCTCGATTTCTTCCGGCTCCGGCTTTACCTTAAACGGCACGTAGGCCATATCCACCCCGGTTCTCTCCGCGTACAGATTCTGCAGCACCGGCGACATGGAATGCTCCACCGGGTAAGCTAAAATCCCGCAGACCATCGTCTTTCCGCTTATGGTCATTTTCCCTCTCTCTCCTTTTCTCTCCGATGATAAAAATACAGCACCACCGCCTCCAGCCGTCTCTTTATGACGATCTGGATCTCCTCCCTGGGGTCGATGGGCTTTACCAGGATGCTGTAAAGCCCCGCCCGGTTGGCGCCGTATATGTCGGTGAACAGCTGGTCGCCCACAAACAGGGTCGTGCGGCTGTCGGTCCCCATGGCCTCCATAGCCTTCCGGTACCCCTTCACCGAGGCTTGTCCGCCTTGAAAATGTAAGGCGAGCCCACCGCATCGGCAAAGGGCTTCACCCGCCGCTCCTTGTTGTTGGAGAGGAGGCAGGTCTTAAGGCCCAGCCCTTCCAGCCGGCAAAAGAGCTCCCGCGCCCTTTCGTCAGCCGGAGCTCCATGCATCACCAGTGTATTGTCAATGTCAAAGATCACGCCGCGGATCCCTTTTGGGCATATCGCCCGTAGGGGATGGCGTAGGCGCTCTCCATCTCTTTTCTGGGATAAAATCTGGCAAACATATCCTGTCCTACTTCTTTAATAATTTTCCGATCTCCTCCATGAAGGTGTTGACATCCTTAAACTCCCGGTACACAGAGGCGAAGCGCACATAGGCCACCTCGTCCAGGGCCTTTAGCTTTTCCATCACCAGCTCGCCGATGACGGAGGTCTCCACCTCCTTCTCCTCCATGTTGAAAATCTGGTTCTCGATCTCGTCGATCATCGCGTTGATCTGCTGGGTGGAGATGGGGCGCTTGTGGCAGGACTGGATGATCCCGGCCTCGATCTTCGCCCGGTCATAGGTCTCCCTGGAGCTGTCCTTCTTGATGACCATAAGGGCATGGTCTCCAGCTTCTCGTAGGTGGTAAACCGCTTTCCGCAGCTCTCGCACTGTCTGCGCCGTCTGATGGAGCTGTTGTCGTCCGCCGGCCTGGAATCGATCACCTTCGTGTCGGCCGCGCTGCAATATGGGCACTTCATCGTATTATCCTCCCGTAACTACTTCTTGGTCTATTTTACCCCACAGGCACAAGATATGCAAGTTTTTATTTGCAGTCGTCCCGATTTTCCCGGTAGTTGACGAGGATAATGTCTCCGCCCAGCTGACAGATATCGCAGAACGGGATCACAAACTCCCGCTCCCTCCCCAGAAATCCCCACAGGCAGGCCGGGCCTGGAATGATGATGGCGGTGATGCACCCGGTGACCGGGTCAAACTCCAGATCCCCCACATAGCCCATGCGCCTGCAGGTATTTATATTGATGACTTCCTTCTGTTTCAGCTCCCAGAAACGCACGGCGGCACCGCCCACTGGTTCTCTTATGGATATAATATGCAAAAAGGCGTGGAAAGGTGCATCGCAGACGGGCAGACAAAACAGGCGGACCAGGAAATCTCCTGTGTCCGCCTGTCTCACACATCAATTCATATGCCGCAGATCAGTCTACAACCCCCGCAGCCTCCGTGCCGGCCGTACGTCCGAACACCAGCATGGCGGTCACGTAATCGCCATCCAGAATGGAAGAACCGTGGATACCGCCGGCCACATCACCGGCCGCAAACAGTCCGGGAATGATCTCCTCCTCGTTCATGACCTCCGCGCAGTTGGTGATCTGAAGTCCGCCCAGAGTGGTTAAGATCGCCGGCTCACACTGGATCGCGTAGTACGGGCCCTCGCCCATTACGCCGCCCAGGGTCGCCGCCAGTGCATCCGCCGGAACGCCGATGGCCTCGGCCAGCTCCTCGGCAGTGGCTCCCTGCTTTGCAAGGCCTGCGCTCTCATAGTCGTCCGTCAGACTCTCGCGCTCCTTCACGACGCCGTCGTAGATCAGATATGCGTAGCCCTCCGGCTGCTCCAGCATGGTCTTCGCAATCTTATTGCCGACCTGGGTCTCATCCACAAATCTCTCGCCCGCATTGTTCACAAGAATCGCACCGGCCCGGTAGAGATCCTGGGAAATCAGCGTGCCGCTCTGGGTCTCCACCAGCGGATAGAGCTCCGCCTGGTCCATATTGGTCACGACCGCGCCCGCCGCCTGGCCCAGCGCGATGCATGCGCCCGTGGCTGTCGCGTCGGACACGGATTTCACCTCAGCCAGATCCGGGATGTACTCCGCCACCATGGACTGGTTCGCGCCGAATCCGCCGCCGGCCAGCACCACCGCCTGGCAGTTGATCTTCTGCTCGCCCCGGAGGTGACCGCCATGACGCCTGCGACCTCTCCATCCTCATCCAGAAGAATCTCGGAGGTCTCCACCTCGTACATCACGGGGATCTTAAGCTCCTCCACCTTGCTCTCAAGAAGGCTCATCACCGCCTCGCCGGCACTCCTGTCGTCGGACGGTCTGTGGGTTCTGGGGAGTGTGGAACCGCTGTCCTGGGAAATCATGGAAAGCTCCAGGCCCATGCCCGACAGCCACTCCAGAGACTCCTTCGCGGACTCGGATAAGTAGTTTACAAGCTCCGGATCGCCCAGATTGTCCCCGGCTGCATTGATATCGGCCGCATAAACCTCCACGTCGTCCTCAATGCCGGCGTTCTGCTGGTATGCAGAATCAGCCGCATTCATTCCGGCCATGACGCTTAAGGCGGAGCCGCTGCTTGTCTCTCCCTTCTCCAGAATCAGGATGTTCTCGGCGGGAATCCCCTCCTCGACCGCCTGCAGAGCCGCCGCGAAGCCTGCGCCGCTGGCGCCGACAATGACGATATACGCATTCATCTCCTCCGCAGAAGCTTCTGTGGACGCCTCTGTCGCGGACGGCGCCTCCGTGGAGGGCGTCTCCGCCTGTTTGCTGCTGCACCCGGCCACCGCGGCGGCGGCAAGCACAGCGGCAGTCAATACTGCAATCTGTTTTTTCATAATTATATCTCTCCTCATTTTTATTTCCCCACCAGTGTAGCAGGAAAAATTTTAAAAAAATGTGTTCAAAAAGCGAAATTTTTCTTACTAATTTATATCCAGACTATTTACAGAGGTCTGCGATCACGTGGGCGAAGATCTTTGCACTGGCCGCCAGCTCATCCACCACCGCGAACTCGTCGGCCCCGTGGATGCGGGTGTCGGTGCCCGGAAATGACGGGCCGAAGGCCACGCCGTTCTTCAGATCGTGGACGTAGGTGCCTCCGCCGAGAGCCATGCAGTACCCCTTAAGGCCGGTGAACTTCTCGTAATTTTCAAGAAGCGTCTTCACAAACCCGGAGTCCTCCGGCACGTGATGCGCCGGGCGCATGGAATCACTGTCCAGGTCAAACCCGGATTCCGCCATCTTCCGCTTCGCCGCATGGAGCACGTTCTCCTCGTTGGCACAGAGCGGGCAGCGGCTGTCAAAGGTGCCGTCCAGAAAATCCTCGCCGATGGAGAGCAGGCTGAAGGCCAGGGTCAGCTCGCCGGAAATCTCATCTTTCATGCGATGCCCAGTGCCTTGCCGGCCGTGTCCCCGTGGGGGAACAGCTCAGAAAGGCTGCGGATCAGCTCCATCTTGCGGCTCTTCGCAAAGGGAAGCCTGGTGAGCAGCAGAAGCAGGCCGGTGAGGGCGTTGTTCCCCTCCTGCGGGGTGGACGCGTGGGCGCCGGCCCCGACGGCGATGATCTTTAACGTGTTCTGAAAGCCCTGGATCTCGAACCGGATGCCGGTCTCCCCGGTAACCTTCTCAGCGCAGGCGCGGATCAGATCGTCGTCCAGCCCCTCCACCACGGCCTCCGCAGTGCCCGGAACCACGTTCACCTTGACGCCGGCGGTCACAGAGACCACCCGCGGCAGCTCCCCGGCCGGCTCGAAGCCGGCGGTGAAATGTCCGTCCAGCATCCCCTTCTCGATGTTCACCACCGGAAAGCAGGCGTCGGGAGAAAATGTCATCGGCGCCTCCGGCTCCACGTCATAGTAGTGCTCGATGTCAGAGCTGCCGCACTCTTCGTCCGTCCCCAGGATCAGACGCACATTTTTGCTCACGGGAATCTTAAGCTCCTTAATGGCTCTCATGGCGTAGAGGGCCGCCACCGCCGGCCCCTTGTCGTCGGAGGTGCCGCGGCCGTAGATTTTCCCGTCCTTCTCGACGGGCTCAAATGGCTCCGTGACAGTCCAGCCGTCGCCGGCGGGAACCACGTCCAAGTGGGCCAGAATATCCAGCTGTCTCTCCCCGTCGTTTAAATCCGCGCAGCCCACGTAGTTGTCGTAGTTGCTGATAGAAAACCCGTATTTCTCCGCCATGGCCATGGCGGCGTTCAGCACTTGGTAGCAGCCCGGTCCGAAGGGCATCCCCGCCTGGTAGGGCTGCTTATCGCTCTCGATGCGGCAGAGAGTGAAAATATCCTCGATCATCTCCCTGCGGTGAGCGTCGATGTAGGCGCTTATCTTGTCTCTATACATTGGCTGTCCTCCTACTTAAACATGCCGGCCAGGATCTCATTTACCATTTTTCCGTCGGCCTTTCCCTTCACCTTCGGCATCAGAACCTTCATGATCTTTCCCTTGTCGGCGGGCGTCGGGGCCTCGATGGCAAGTTCTGCCAGAACGGCGGCGATGACCTCTTTAATCTGCTCCGCACTCATATCCTCGGGAGCAAATTCTTTGTAGACCTCCATGCGAGCCCGGGCCTCCTCGCGGATATCCTGGCGGCTCTCGGGGGCGGTGTCCATGGTTTCCTTGGCCTGCTTGATCTCTTTTTTAACGACCGCGTTTTCCTCCTCCTCGGTTAAGGGGGAGCGCTTGTCGATCTCAGCGTTTTGAGCGCCGAGAGAAGCATGGACAGGGAGTCCTTGCGGGCTTTGTCCTTGTTCTTCATGGCGGTTACCATGGCGGCTCTGACGATTTCTATTTTGCTCATACGTATATGACCTCCTTTTTCTTTTTTCTTTATGATACCGGTTCCTGTTCCGTATTCACTTTCTGTTCCTGCATTTGCCGCGGCTTACGCATTCCATCTCTAGTTCCTGCCAAATTCGCTCAGCTTAAGGCCCGGGTTTCTGTCCAGAACCATTCCCACGCTCCAGCTGTTTACAAACAGGAGCAGCGGATTGTCCTTCAGATCCTTGATCCGCTTCATGTCGGACGTGCCCTGGATCTTCGCAACGTCAATTTCATCTTTATTCTCCACCCAGCGGATATATTCGTAGGGAAGCTTCTCCAGCTTCACTTCCACATTGTACTCGTTTTCCAGGCGGTAGGTCAAAACCTCGAACTGGAGCACGCCGACGACGCCGACAATGATCTCCTCCATGCCGGTGTTGTACTCCTGGAAAATCTGGATGGCGCCCTCCTGGGCGATCTGGCTGATGCCCTTGATGAACTGCTTGCGCTTCATGGTGTCCATCTGGCGCACACGGGCGAAATGCTCCAGCGCGAAGGTGGGAATGCCCTCGAACTCAAACTTCTCATTGGAGAGGCAGAGCGTATCGCCGATGGAGAAGATACCCGGATCGAAGACGCCGATGATATCCCCGGCGTAGGCCTCCTCCACGATCTTACGGTCCTGGGCCATCATCTGCTGGGGCTGGGAGAGGCGGACCTTCCTGCCGCCCTGCACGTGGTTTACCTCCATGCCCGCCCTCGAATTTGCCGGAGGCGATGCGCATGAACGCGATGCGGTCCCGGTGGGCCTTGTTCATGTTAGCCTGGATCTTGAAGACGAAGGCGGAAAAATCCTCCTTAAACGGGTCGATGACGCCCGTGGTGGTCTTTCTCGGCAGCGGCGAGGTGGTCATCGTAAGAAAGTGCTGCAAAAATGTCTCCACGCCGAAGTTGGTGAGCGCCGACCCGAAAAACGCCGGCGAGAGCTTTCCCTGGCTCACCAGATCCATGTCAAACTCCTCGCTGGCTCCGTCCAGAAGCTCGATCTCATCCAGGAGCTGTCTGTGGTAATCGGCGCCGATGACGGCCTCCACATCGTCGCTCTGCGCGTCAAACTCCTGGCTGGCCACCTCCTTCTGGCCGCCCATGGCCGCCGTGAAGGTGGTGATTTTCTTCGTGTTCCGGTCGTAGACGCCTTGAAGTTTTTACCGCAGCCGATGGGCCAGTTGATCGGGCAGGTCTTGATCCCCAGGACGCTCTCGATCTCGTCCATCAGCTCGAACGGATCCCTGGCCTCCCGGTCCATCTTATTGATAAAGGTAAAATCGGTATGTTTCTCAAAAGGCAGACCTTGAAAAGCTTAATCGTCTGCGCCTCCACACCTTTGGATGCGTCGATCACCATCACCGCGGAATCGGCGGCCATCAGCGTCCGGTAGGTGTCCTCCGAGAAGTCCTGATGTCCCGGCGTGTCCAGGATGTTGATGCAGTAGCCTCCATAGTTGAACTGCATCACCGACGAGGTGACAGAGATACCTCTCTCCTTCTCGATCTCCATCCAGTCGGAGACGGCGTGCTTCGTGGCCTTGCGTCCCTTGACCGTGCCCGCCAGGTTGATGGCGCCGCCGTAGAGAAGGAATTTCTCGGTCAGCGTGGTCTTACCGGCGTCCGGGTGGGAAATGATGGCAAAGGTTCTGCGTTTTTTTATTTCTTCTGCTATCGTAGACAAGGGGTGTTCCTCCGTTATAAATGTTCTCGAATCTTCATTGTATTATGATTGCCGTTTAAAGTCAACCGGATTCATCCACCGCCAGGCGAGCTCCGGCCAGATCTGGCAGCAGGGGACCACGTACCCGTCCTCCCCCTCCTTGTCCGTCTCCCGGTCGGCCAGCGACAGCCCGTGCCGCCCCTCGGGGAACACGTGAAGCTCAAACGGCACGCCGGCCGCTCTGAGGGCCATGGAAAACAGGAGGCTGTTCTCCACCGGCACGCTCCCATCGCTCTGGGTGTGCCAGAGAAATGTGGGCGGCACCTGGCCGTGCACCTGTTTTTCTAACGAAAAGAGCGCTTTCAGCTCCTCCCCCTGCGCCTGGCTTCCTCCGCCAGATCGATTTGCTCCCGGATCCCTAAGTTTACCATGGAGCCTCGTGGGCGAAACTGCCCGCGCAGATCACCGGGTAGGACAAAATGAGCCCGTCGGGGCGCACGCGCTCTCCCGCAAGGCCCAGATACCCATACACAAAGGGGCGGTTCCAGAACACGCCCAGACTGGCCGCCAAATGGCCGCCGGCGGAAAATCCGCAGACGAAAACCCTTTGCGGGTCGATGTCCCAGTCCGCGGCATGCTCCCGCACCCAGCCACGGCCATGGCCAGCTGACGAAGCGCCGCCGGAAACCGCACCGGCGCCACGCTGTAGTCCAGCACAAAGCACTGACAGCCTTTCTCCATAAATTTCAGAGCCACCGGCTCTCCCTCCCGCAGGGAGCACCGCTCATAGGCCCCGCCGGGGCAGATGATCATGGCGGGGCGGAGACGGCCGCTTCTATAGGGAATGTTGTCTCTTAAATATCCCTTTAATACGGCCTGTTCGCCGGTTCCCGGAACCGTAAATACCTGTTCAATAAGCTTCATTCTTCACTCCTCTTCCGGTCCCGGCTATCCGAAGATCTCGTCCAGCAGGCGCTCCGCCACCTGCTCCTTGGTCATCATCTCCAGCTCTGTCTCCTTCTCAGCCGTGATGAGGGTGACCACGTTGTGTCCGTGCCGAAACCGGCGCCCGCCACCTTTAAATTGTTGGCCACGATCATGTCGATATTCTTTTTCTTTAACTTGGCCCTGGAATTTTCCAGCATGTTCTCGGTCTCCATGGAGAAGCCGCAGAGGAACTGTCCCTCTCTCCTGTGCGCGCCAGGTAGGCCAGGATATCGTCGGTCCGCTCCAGCTCGATGGCCATGTCGCCGTCCTTCTTCTTGGTCTTCTCCGCGGCCACGTGCTTCGGACGGTAATCAGCCACGGCCGCCGCCTTGATGACGGCGTCCTGCTCTGCGCTCACAGCCACCACAGCCTCATACATCTGTCTGGCGCTCTGAATATTCACCGTCTTCACAAAATAGGGTGCAGGCAGGGAGGTGGGGCCGCTCACCAGCGTCACCTGGGCGCCGCGCAGGGCCGCCACCCGGGCGATGGCGTAGCCCATCTTCCCGGTGGAATGGTTGGTGATGTAGCGCACCGGGTCGATGGCCTCCATGGTCGGCCCGGCGGTGACTAAAATCTTCTTTCCGGCCAGATCCTTCTTATATAATATCTCCTTAATAATATACTGGTAGAGGACCTCCGGCTCCGGCATCTTCCCGGCCCCGGTATCGCCGCAGGCCAGGTAGCCGCTTGCCGGGTCGATGATCTCCATGCCGTAGGAGGCGCATTTTTTAAATTGTCCTGCAGAATGGGATTCTCAAACATCTGCGTGTTCATGGTGGGGGCGATGAGCTTTCTGCATCGGCAGGCCATGACCGTGGTGGTCAGCATGTCGTCGGCGATGCCGTTTGCAATCTTTCCGATCACATTGGCGGAGGCCGGGGCGATTAAAACCACGTCCGCCTTCTTCGCCAGCGCCACATGCTCCACGCTGTACTCAAAATTCCGGTCAAATGTATCCACCAGGCATTTGCGCCCGGTCAATGTCTCGAAGGTGATGGGATTGATGAAATTGGTGGCGTTTTTCGTCATCAGCACATGCACCTCAGCCTGCTGCTTTACAAGCATGCTGGCCAGGCTGGCGATCTTGTACGCCGCGATACTTCCCGTGACTCCGAGGACAACTGTCTTTCCTTTTAACATCTGAAATTCCTCCCGTTGTATTTCAACCAGATTTATGCTAGGATTATAGCATACTTTTTTGAGCTGTGAAAGGAGCACTTATGATTTTAGCCATCGACATGGGAAATACCAACATCGTCATCGGCGGCATCGATGACCAGCGGACGTATTTCCTTGAACGCATAACCACCAACCGGTTCAAGACGGACCTTGAATATGCCATCAACGTGAAAAATATCCTGGAAATCTACGGAGTGTCCACGGCCGACATCGAGGGAGCCATCATCTCCTCCGTGGTTCCTCCCTTAAACGCGACGCTGATCTCCGCCGTGGAGAAGATCTGCGGCAAGACTCCCATGCTGGTGGGCTCCGGCATGAAGACCGGCATCAACATCATCATGGACAACCCCAAGTCCGTGGGCGCGGACCGCATCGTCAACGCCGTCGCCGCGGTGCAGGAACATAAGCCGCCGCTCATCATCATCGACATGGGCACCGCCACTACTCTCTGCGCCATCGACCAGAACGGCGCCTACGTGGGCGGCGCGATCCTGCCGGGCCTCAGGGTGTCGCTGGACGCGCTGAGCGCCAAGACCGCGCAGCTTCCGGCCATCAGCCTGGACATCCCCCATCACGTGATCGGAAGAATACGATCGACAGCATGCGCAGCGGAATTATGTACGGGAATGCGGCCATGCTGGACGGGCTCATCGACCGGATGAGCGAGGAGCTGGGAGGAAAGCCGACGGTGCTGGCCACCGGAGGGCTCTCGCAGTTTGTGGCGCCGCTTTGCAGGCATAAGATTATTTGTGATGATACGCTGCTTTTGAAGGGGCTTTTGATTCTTTATGAGAAGAACAAATAGTCGCGGGCGGCGGGGGCAGGAGAAGGCCCAGGGGATCTGACCGCTCCGGGAGGACCGATGGGAACCGCTAAACCGCACGGGGCAGGGAAAAACCGGGACCGGACACATGCGAGCAAAATTTTTGATAAATTTTCTCTTGGGTGTCCTTTGCGATCCGGCGTTGTACGCCGATCGCAACCCGGCTTTTCCC
>BBZO01000001.1 GCA_001304875.1 Clostridia bacterium UC5.1-2E3 | reverse complement strand
GCCGGAGCGGGTGCGGGTGCCGGGGCAGGTGCCGGCGCACTCTTCTTCTCTTTGAGTTTCTTCTCAAACTCATTGATATACTTAAATCCGCCGATGATAAAGCTGATGAAAATCAGTACCAGGAACACGGTTCCCATTCCCATCAGAGTGTTCATACCGGCCTTCATCATGTTCTCGCCCACGGTGTACTCGGGAGCGATGACGATCTCAGTCACCTCAGCGAGATCCTCCGTAGCGGAGACGGAAAACTCCATCTTTCTCTGGGTGAATGTGGTCTGGAGCGTCACAGTGTAGCCCTCGTCGATTCTATCCACCGCGATGGAGTCCACGGAAACGAAATCGCCCAGATCCGCCTTCGAGTTCTTCCAGGATGTGAGAGCCGCCACCATCACGCTCTCCTTCGCCTTCTCGGCCTCGGCGATACCGGCCTCGATATCTTCCTCGGTCATGGCCTCAAATGCATTTATATACTGCTTTGCGCCTTCCTCCAGGGCCATGCTGATCATGGGATCGATGGGTTCCTCCACCGTCTCCGCCTGTCCGCAGGCGCTCAGGGAAAAGAAGCAGGCCAGCATACATAATACTAACAATACTCTTTTTAATCTAAGTTTCATATATGTGTCACCTCATACTAAACCGTGCCGTGTTTTTTAACCGGACGGTTCTCTCTTTTTGTAAATAACATCTCGAAGGCCGCGATCACTCTCTTTCTGGTCTCCGCAGGCTCGATGATGTCATCCACATATCCACGTCTTGCCGCCGCCTCAGCGCTGGCCTGGAGTTTCTCGTACTCCGCCGCCTTCTCACTGATGAGTGACGCCGCGTCCTTAGATTCGCTGATCTCCGACGCATACATGATCTTCACTGCGCTCACCGCATCCATCATGCCGATCTTTGCCTCCGGCCATGCGTAGACGATGTCCGCGCCGATGGATTTGCTGTTCATGGTCAGGTAAGCGGTGCCGTAGGCCTCGCCCACAATCACAGTCACCTTCGGAACATCCGCGTTGGCGTACGCGTAGGTCAAGCGTCCCGCCGCCTTGGCGATCTTCTTCTCGGTGCAGGTGCTGGTTCTGTAGCCCTTCACATTCACCAGAGTGAGAACCGGAATGTTGAACGCGTCGCAGAAGCTCACAAACTCCGCCGCCTTCGTGCAGCCCTGGGCCGTGAGACCGGCCTTTAAGCTCTCGCTCTCACCCTTCTCTGCGTCGTACACCTCTGTGCGGTTCGCAACGCAGCCGACGGTGGCGCCGTTTAAGCGGATAAAACCGGTCACCATGGAGCGGGCATACTCTGCTTTTACCTCCAGGAAGAAGTTGTTGTCAGAAATCATGGAGAGGGCGATGGACGTGTCTCCTGCGCCTCCCGCGATGTCTGCGCAGAGACGGTTTAAATCATCCCCGCATACCTCGTAGGACATGTCATCCTCATTGTTGGCCGGCAAAATGGAAACCAACTTGCGGATCTGTGTAAGGATCTCTGTCTCAGAGCCCTTAAAGTCTACCAGTCCCGCCTCCTTCATCTGAAATCTGCCGTCGCAGTGTCCAGCTTGGAAGCGTCATTCCCCTCTAAGGCATTGGGGGAGTTGACGAACAGTTTCCCGTTCTCCTCCATAAACACGAAGTCTGCGATCGCAGAAGATACAGCCAGTCCGCCCCCGCAGGTTCCAAACACTGCGCTGATCTGCGGAATCACGCCCGATGCCGTCGCCTGGCTTAAATAAACCCGGCCGAAGCCATCCAGCGCGTCGGTGGCCTCCTGAAGTCTGAGACCTGCACAGTCCAAAAGACCGATCACAGGAGCACCCATCTTCATAGCCATGGCATAAATGTTCTCGATTTTTTTCGCGTGCATCTCGCCGATGGAGCCGCCCAGAACGGACGCATCCTGACTGTACACATAAACGAGATTTCCTTCAACGGTGCCGTAGCCTGTCACTACGCCGTCAGCAGGAGTTTCACTGGCCGTCATGTTGAAATCGGTGTTTCTCGCAGTAATGCGTGAGCCAACTTCAACAAAACTGTTGTCGTCGAGCACTGCGTTGATTCTGTCAAGTGCTGACGTCTTAGCTGAATTACTCATTTTGCTGTCCTCCATATCTTAAAATTTTTTAACATTTTTGCCTAGTGTAATTGTATAATGCATCCCTGTAAATTTCAAGGACTTTTCATTATTTTACCACAAAAATTGCACAAACGTAACGGTCAGATATGACAAAAGCGGAAACAGTCAGACATGTTTCCGCTTCGGATCGTACCGTATGTAATTTACGCCTCCGAGACATCCGACGTGCAGTGTGCGCAGCGGGTGGCGTCGATCGGGATGGTGCTCTTGCAGTACGGGCACACCTTGGTGGTCGGAGCCGCCGGCTCTTCCTCCTTCTTATGGCCCAGGTTCATAGCGGTGTTCACAATCTTCATCAGACAGAACAGAACAAACGCCATGATAATGAAATTGATGACGGATGAGACAAACGCGCTGGCGAAGCCAGAGACATCTGTCAGGGTATAGGTCGCAGCACCAGTTACAAAATTAAGGATCGGATTGAAAAAGTTATCGGTGAGGGAAGTGACGATTCCGGAGAACGCACCACCGATGATCACACCGACAGCCATGTCCATGACATTGCCGCGCAGGGCAAATGCCTTAAATTCCTCGATAAACTTTCTCATGATATCCTCCTGAAATTTTACTCATTGGCTCATTATAGCCTATAAAACGACAAAAGTCCAGCTGTTCTGTAAGAAATCTGTAAGAAATTGCCGGCGGGGCACAAAATCCCCGCCGGTATTCCTATTTTTTTCTATACTAAAGAGAATTGTTTGTCGAACTCTGCGTTAAAATAATAGAAGTTTCTCGAATCCAGGCGGTCCTTGAGATTTTCCAGCGCCTCGCCGAACCTCTGGAAATGGACGATCTCCCGGGCGCGCAGGAATTTAAGCGGCTCTCTCACCTCCGGATTGTCGATCATGCGGATCAGGTTGTCGTAGGTGGTCCTGGCCTTCTGTTCTGCAGCAAGATCCTCCGTCAGATCCGTGATCGCGTCGCCCTTGGACTGGAACTCGCAGGCGTTGAACGGAATGCCGCCCGCCGCCTGGGGCCAGAGCGCCGCCGTGTGATCGATATAGTAGGCGTCAAAGCCTGCGGTCTTTGCCTCCTCCACGGTGACATTTTTCGTAAGCTGATAAACCATGGCGCAGATCATCTCCATGTGGGCCAGCTCCTCGGTTCCGATATCGGTCAGAAGGCCGCCGATTTTGCGGCAGGGCATGGAGTAGCGCTGGGATAAATACCGCATGGATGCCGCCAGCTCTCCGTCGGGGCCGCCGAACTGACTGATGATCAGCCGGGCCGTCTTCGGACAGGTTTTCGTGATGTTTACAGGAAACTGTAGTCTTTTTCGTAGTTCCACATACGTTTGCTCCTCCTTCCCAGGGCGCCGGACCGTCGGTCCAGACGAAATGGTCTGCATTTTTCTGCCGCTCCCCGCAGACGCAGTCGAGGTCAGCGGCTCGTAGCTCTGCGCGTACTCTTTCAGAAGCTCCTTCCGCCTAGGAGCCAGCTCATTGAAATAGGCCAGCGCCTGCTGGTCGTCCGGGTGCGTGTCCAGATAAAGCGTGGTCTCATTCAGCGCGAAGCTCACCTCATTGATCTCGTCCATAAGCTCTGCCCTACCTGCCATTTTTCTCACCTCCTATATAAAACGGGAGATTTAATTCGTCGAAAATGGTTCCCTGCTTCAGGCCGCGCTTTAAGTCGGCCGGCTTTGTCCAGCTTTGCCGGGGCACGGTGGCGATGGCAAGGGACGGTTCGCGGTGAAATAGTTTGTCTATGCTCATTTCTTTTTCTCCTTTCGTGTTTTTTTTGGGATCGTTTTTAGTATGGACGGATGGGAGGAGAATGAAATGGGTGAATTTATGGGGGGATTTCCAGAGAAAATTTTTATTTTTTTGATGAAGGGGGAATCTCCATAAGGCGGGGGCAGGGGAAGGCATGGGGAGGATGACTGCTCCGGGAGGACCGATGGGAACCGCTAAGCAGGACGGGGTACGGAAAAACCGGGACCGGACACATGCGATCAAAATTTTTGATAAAATTTTGCTCTTGGGTGTCCTTTGCGATCCGGCGTTGTGCGCCGATCGCAACCCGGCTTTTCCCCACCCCGTCCTGCTAAACGGTTCCGAATCGGTCCTCTAGTCGCTGTCCATCCTCCCCATGCCTTCCCCTGCTTCTCGGGCTGGTGGTTGATTCGACCTCGGCAATATCATAAATCATGATATTAAAATTTTTCTGGGGGCATGAAAAGCAAGAAAAAGGGGCCGCGAGTTCTGAGACAGGTACGGGCCCCTTTTGTCAGGATGGTATGAGATTTATCAGCGGTATTTCCGCATTTTGCTGAATTTTACGTAGTAAATCACGAACAGGACGGAGGTGATGGTCCAGGTGATGGGGTAGCTGGCGGCTACCATGATCATGGTGCGGTTGTAGGGGACGGCGAAGATGACCCAGAGGACACGGAGGACGCACACGCCGAGGCCGGTCATGATCATGGGTATCCAGCAGTCGCCCACGCCGCGGAGGCCGCCGGACAGGATCTCGATGCAGATGTAGGTGAAGAACATCGGCACCAGGAAATGGATCATCTGGAGTCCGATTTCCAGTACCGCCGGGTCCGAGGTAAACAGGCGGAAGATGTAGAAACCGAAAAAGTATAAAAACAGGCTCAGTGCGATCGTGGCGCCCATGCTGATCCCCAGACAGACGCGGATGCCCTTGCGCACACGGTCGTACTTGCCGGCGCCGAAGTTCTGGCCGGCAAAGGTGGTGATGGAGATGCCGAAGGCGTTAATGATCATCCAGTAGATGGTGTCAATCTTTCCGTAAGCCGTCCACGCCGCGATGGTATCCGTGCCCAGGGAGTTGATGCTGGACTGGATAATGATGTTGGACAGCGAGTACATCACCGACTGGAGTCCCGCCGGGAGTCCGATGCGGACGATTCGCGCGACGAGCACATAGTGAAGCTTCAGTTTCCTGAAAATCAGCTTGTAGGAGTCGCTGGTCCGCGTGAGGACGACGATCACCAGAATGGCGCTGACTGCCTGGGAGGAAATGGTCGCAATGGCTGCGCCCATGACGTTCATATGAAATCCCACCACCAGCACGATGTCCAGCACGATGTTGGTGAGACAGCTGGCCATCAGGAAATAGAGCGGCCGTTTGGAATCTCCCACCGCGCGCAGGATGCCGGCTCCCATGTTGTAAATCAGGTTGGCAATGGTTCCCAGGAAATAGATTCTTATGTAAACAAGGGCGTACTCCATGATGTCGTCGGGGGTTCCCATGGCCCGGAGCGCCAGGGGCGCACCGAAAAAGCCAATCAGCATCAGCACAAAGCCGCCGGCAATCGCAAATGCAATGGCTGTGTGAACCGCGTGGCTCACGCGGGAATCCTGCTTCGCGCCGTAAAACTGCGAGATAATAACCGTCGCACCGGAGCTTAAGCCCACGAAAAAGCCTACCAGAAGGTTAATGAGAGTTCCGGTGGTTCCTCCCACCGCCGCCAGCGCTTCCTTGCCGACGAAATGTCCCACGATGACGGCGTCCGCCGTGTTGTATAACTGCTGAAAAAATGTGCCGAACAGAATCGGGAAGAAAAACAGTAAAAGCTGCTGCCAGATGACGCCGTCGGTGATGCCATTGTACTCGGCTCCGGCCTGGGAAGCGGTTTTTTAAGCTGCTTCGCGGAAGCTTCAGGACTCATTACTTAACACCTTTCCTTTTCTTTCGTTATGGATTTTTCTTGTTGTGTCACATTATTATATCACTACTATTAAAAATTGCAATCACTAAATATTTGAAGTTTTTCACCTGTTTTCGCGGATTTTTCTCAATTCAGCTCCGCGATCCTGGTCACTGCCACGTAAATATGCGAAATCTTATACCAGGTAGTGAAATCTACCACTCCCGTCACGGGGATTCCGAAAATGGACTGGAACTCTCCCACCGCCTCCGCGGTCGCCGGGCCGTAAAATCCGTCCACCGCGATTTTGGGAATCGCCGTGTAAACCGACGAGATGGCGTCCAGCTGCTGCTGGAGCTGCCGCACCTTCGGGCCGCTGGAGCCGAGATTTAAGTCCTCCCCCGGCCAGGACGCGGGAATGCCGGAAATCTGATCTGCGGTATTGATATACATGTCGTTTCCGTAGAAGTAGCGGAGAATCTGGATGGCGCTGTAGCCTTGTTCGCCGAGGGAGCATGAACCATTGTGTCATCCACCCTGGCAGCTCACCCTCCTCCCGTCGCAGTACTGCGTGAGAATCGGCTGGCGCACCTCCGGCCTGGATAAATAATTATTGAAAATCTCATCCACAATGCGTGAAATGGACTCATAGATATTCCGCCCGTAAATCCATTTGTGGTCGAAGGCCGTTGACGAGGTGATGGTAAATCATAGCCCTTATTCCGGTACCACTCGGTGTAGACCCGGTTTAAGGTAAACGACATGATGGCCAGCACGTTGGCCGTGATGGAGGCCTGGGGCCAGGTGGCGTAGATCTCGCTGGAAGCCACGTTTTTGATGTAGTCCCGGTAAGGTACATAGTAGTTGGTCGCCGTGGAGTCGGTGGGCGTGCCGTCGTGGACGACGATGGTCTCGGGAACCACCACCCGGCTCAGCACGATCTCGCCGCTCTCGTTCACCGGCTTTATCTCATCCTCCGCGATCTTCGGCGGATAGTAGCCGTACAGCGTGTGATCCGGGATGACCACCGGCTGCTCCCGCTGGAGGCCTTCCCCCTCCGGCTGGAGGCGCACCGGCTGCAGCGCCGTGGTGCCCGACAGGATCTCCGTGCCGGAGATCTCTAGCGGCTCGAAGCCGGAGGCCGTCACCATCAGGTTATACTCCGAATACGGCTGCTCCAGGCCGGGCGCCAGGCTGTAGGATTTGGGCGGCGCATTTAAGGATACGTTCTCCGTCTGGCCGGAGCTGTTGGTCATCACCTCCTCCAGAGGCCTTCCCGGATCCCCCTTGTACGAGATAGAGACTCTCGCCCCCTGGATGGGAAAATTGTTTTCAATATTTACCACCTGCACCTGCAGGTATCCCTTATCTCCCGCCGGCGTTTCCATCGTTCTTATGAGTGTCATTGTAAACCATTCCTTATTTTTTCAGTTAGTATATTATATAAAGAATGGAGGAGAAAAGCACAAAAAACCATCGCCGGATCTGCTCCTGCGATGGTTTTTTCTGTTCCTATGACCTATCCGGGAATCGAACCCGGGTTTCCGCCGTGAGAGGGCGGCGTCTTGACCGCTTGACCAATAGGCCGTATTGTGTCGAACAAAAAAGATTATAGCATACGGCCAGGAAGAATGCAAGCAGTTTTTTAAAAAAATTTTATTCACCGTTTTCCGGCCTTCCCAGCTGCCAGAACGCCACCGCGCTGGCAGCCGCCACATTCAGGGAATCCACGCCGTGGGACATGGGGATGCGGACGGTGTAATCACAGCGGTCGATGGTCCTGTCGGTCAGCCCGTCCCCCTCGGCCCCCAGAACGACAGCCAGCCGTTCTTCGGAGAGAAGGCGCGGGTCATCGATGCTCACCGAGTCCTCCCTGAGCGCCATGGCCGCAGTCGCAAAGCCCAGGCTGCCCAGGATGGAGGGTCCCCGCTCCTGCCAGTCCTCGTCCTCAAAATAAGCCCATGGAATCTGAAACACCGTTCCCATACTCACCCGGATGGCCCGGCGGTACAGCGGATCACTGCAGTCCGGCGTCAGAAGCACCGCATCCATCCCCAGGGCCGCCGCCGAGCGGAAAATGGCCCCCACGTTGGTGGGATTCACCACGTGCTCCAGCACGGCGATGCGCCGGGCCTTCGCGCACACCTCCCGGACGGCAGGCTGCGGCGGGCGGCGCATGGCGCAGAGCATCCCGCGGGTCAGCTGAAATCCGGTGAGCTGTGTCAGCACATCAAACTCCGCCATGTAGACCGGAATGTCCCCGCAGCGCTCCAACAGGGGCTTCGCCTCCCCCTCCGCATGCTTTCTCTCCATCAGAAACGAGATCGGCACGCAGCCCGCGTCCAGCGCCCGCCCGATGACCTTGGGGCTTTCCGCAATAAAAATCCCTTTCTCCGGCTCGTGCCGGTTCAAAAGCTGATTTTCCGTCAGCCGCGCGTACACATCCAGCTCCGGCGTGGAAAAATCGGTAATATCTATCAAATGTTTCATTACATGCTTCCTTTTATAACATAATTTTTCGCAAAAATGGGATACTAAGCACAGACAATCACCCAGTCAATGAAGCATCACGCGAAAGGAGGTGCAGTGCCGCATGGAAAACCACAGCCAGAATGAGTCCCAGGACAAAAACAGCCTGCGCGGCGGGAGCACGCGCGAATCCGCAGAGGATCTGGTTCCCTATGGGGACAACAACACACCGGAAATCGACTACAACCGCAGCCGCACGCAGGCCACCAACGTCATTCCCGACGAAGTTCCGAGGCGTGACGGCCCCGGCGGGGCGTAACCTCCGGCAGAGTGTATTCTCTGGCGCAGAAACGCCGCAGAGACGAAGAAACGTCCCTGCGGCGTATGTATTTCGCCAAACGCTCTACTCTCCGAACACCTTCCGGTAATCCGCCTGGAACTTCTCGATTCCCTGATCTGTCAGCGGATGGTTCACCATCTGCATCAGAACCTTGAAGGGCACCGTGGCGATGTCCGCGCCGGCCAGGGCGCAGTCGGTCACATGGATCGTGTTTCTCACGCTGGCGGCGATCACCTCGGTCTCGATGCCGTGAAGCCCGAAGATCTCCATGATGGTCCGGATCAGCGCAATGCCCGGCTGGGAAATGTCATCCAGCCTGCCTAAAAACGGCGATACGAAGGCGGCGCCGCGCGGGCGGCTAAAAGTGCCTGATTGGCCGTGAAAATCAGCGTCACGTTTACCTTGATCCCCTCGGCGGAGAGCACCCTGGTGGCCTTAAGCCCCTCGGCCGTCATGGGAATCTTCACCACCATGTTGGGGTGGATGGCCGCAATCTCGCGGCCCTCGGCGATCATCCCCTCCGCGTCCACGGTGGTGGCCTTCACCTCGCCGCTGATAGGGCCGTCCACGATGGAGGCGATCTGGGAAATCACTTCCTTAAAATCCCTTCCCTCCTTCGCAATCAGCGAGGGGTTGGTGGTGACGCCGCAGATAATGCCCATATCCGCCGCCTGCCGGATCTCGTCCACATTGGCAGTATCAATAAAAAATTTCATAACTCCCGTCCTTTCCCCGGTCTACGCAACCGGCCGCGTGGCCTCCTTAAGCCACTCTTTTTCCTCCCCGTCCAGATAGGGGGAAATCTTCTCGTACACAGCCCTGTGATATTCGTTTAAAAGCTCCTTATCCCGCGGCTCCATGAGCGAGACGTCGATGGCGTCCAGGTCGATGGGACAGAAGGTCAGGTGCTCGAACTTCATAAACTGGCCGTACTCATTTTATAGTCCTTAAGACACACCAGGAGATTCTCCGTGCGGATGCCGAATTTTCCCTCAAAATACAGTCCCGGCTCGTCGGAGGTCACCATGCCCTCCTCAAGCACTGCGCTGTCCTGTCTCTCCGGCACCACGCGCCAGCGAAAGCCGTTGGGACGCTCATGGACGCCCGAGAGATATCCGACGCCGTGTCCGGTGCCGTGGTTGAAGTCCAGCCCCCTGCGCCAGAAAAGCTCCCTGGCCACATAGTCCAGATTCATGCCGCTGCAGCCATGGAGAAATTTCGCGTCCGCCAGACGGAGCATGCTGCAGAGCACCAGCGTAAAGCACTCCGACTCCTCCTTTGACAGCGGCCCCAGCGCGATGGTCCTGGTCATGTCCGTGGTTCCCTCCAGGTACTGGCTCCCCGCATCCACCAGCAGGAATCCGCGGGGCTCAAGCGCCCGGCAGTTTTTCTCGTCGGCCTTGTAGTGGCACATGGCCGCGTTGCTTCCGTACGCCGCAATAGTCTTAAAACTTAAGCCCAGGAAGCCCTCCTGCTGCTTCTTAAACTCCGTGAGTTTTTCATCCACGAGAATCTCATCCATCGGAATCTTCCGATGTTTTTCTTCAGCCAGCAGATGAAGCGGGTGACTGCCACGCCGTCCTTTATATGGGCCCGGCGCGTATTCTCCACCTCCACCGGGTTCTTCGCCGCCTTCGTAAGCGACGTGGGGTTCATCCTGCTTATGACCGCATTGTCTTCTGGGATGCAGTCGCAGAGACGGTAGTTCACCTTCTCCTTTTCCAGGAGAACGGTCTCCCCGTGAAGCTTCGCCGCATCCTCATAAATCTCGCCGTAGCCTGCGGTCCGGACTCCTTCCCCGGCCCAGATAGGCGCGCACGTTCTCATCCAGCTTATCCTCATTTATATAGAGCACCGCGCGCTCCGCCGTCACCATCATGTAGGAGATAAATGTGGGCGTACACTCGATGTCATTTCCTCTCAGATTGAGGAGCCACGCGATATCGTCTAACGTCGTCAGAATGTGGACGCCGGCGCCGGCCTTTTCCATGTCCTCCCGCAGCGCACGGAGCTTCTCCGCCGCCGATTTTCCGGCATATTTCATATCCAGGATCCACACCGGTCCGCCGGGTAGCGCCGGACGGTTCTCCCAGATCTCTCCCACCAGATCCATGTCACAGGCCACGCAGGCGTTCTTTTTCGCCATCGCCGTTTCCAGCTCCTCGCCCATCCGGCGGTTCACCACGCGGCCGTCAAAGCCCAGGGTCCCGCCTGCAGGTACATGCGTCCCAATATATTCCATTACAGTAGGCACGCCCTCCTGGCCCATGCGAAAGAGCATGATGCCGCTTCCTTCCAGTTCCTTCGCGGCCTGCACGAAATACCGGCCGTCGGTCCAGAGCCCCGCCTCGTCCATGGTGACCACCACGGTCGCCGCAGAGCCGGTGAAGCCGGACAGATACTCCCGGCATTTAAAGTGATCGCTCACATACTCCGACTCGTGAAAATCCGCCGTCGGCACCAGATAGGCGTCGATGCCCCGCTCCCGCATGCGCGCGCGGAGCGCTTCCAGTTTCTGATTCATTTTCCTGTTCCTCCTTGCTCCGTATTATTATCAGTCGTCAAACAGAAAATTATCCCCGCATGGCATCCTCGATGGCCAGCGCGATGGTCTCGCTGTAGGTCGGATGCGCTCTCATGGCCATGGTCAGCTGGAACGCCGTCAGGCCGTTGGAAATGGCCGTAGCCATCTCCCCGATCATATCCGTGGCCCGCGGACACATCATCTGCGCCCCCACCAGGGTGTTGGAGTAGGCCTCGAAAATCAGGCGGATAAAGCCGCCGTTCTCGCGGCAGATGATGGACTTTCCGTTCCGGTCCATGAATGCCTGGCCGCATTTAACCTTCATGTGGTACTTATGTGCCGTGGCCTCCGTGATGCCCACGGTGGCGATCTCCGGGTTGGTATAAATGCAGTTGGGAACCACGGGCAGTACCACAAACATGCCGTTGGGAACCACCGAGAGCTGGGTTCCGTGGGCCATCCCGGCGATCTTCTCCACCACGTAGGTTCCCTGGGCCGCCGCCACATGGGCCAGCTGGATCCGGGAGACCAGATCGCCCACGGCAAACACGCCCTCCGCGCTTGTCTTGAACTCGTCGCTGACGCGGATCAGGCCGTTTTCCAGCTCCACCCCTGCGTCCTCCGCCAGAAGTCCCTGCATCCGGGGTCTTCTTCCCACGGAGATGAGGATCGCGTCAGAGACGACCTGTCTCCACTGACCGGCCATCCGGATATTGGCCGCCAGCTTCTCCTCCCTGGAAATGCTCTCCACCACGGCGCCGCAGAGCACCTCGACGCCCTTGGCCTCCAGACTCTCCTTAAGCGCTCCGGATATGAGCTCATCCTGCTTCGCCAGCAGACGCTCCTGCTGCTCCACCAGCGTCACCTTCGCGCCCAGCTCGCTGAAAATCGTCGCGAACTCCACGCCGATAATGCCGCCGCCGATGATGGTCAGACTGTCAAACTTCCACTCCCGCTCCCCGAGAATCTGCCGGCTGGTATAGACGCCGGGCAGCGCGATGCCGGGAATGTCCGGGATGATGGGGCGGGATCCCGCCGCCAGTATCACATGGTTTCCCTGCAGGAAAAAGCTTTTATCTTCGGTGTTGACCTCCACGATGCGGTTCCCGTGGAGCGTGCCGTGGCCCATGATGAGCTCCACGCCCTCCCGGTCAAAATCCTCCTGGATCGTGGCCCGGTAGGCATCCACGGTCTCCTCCTTGTAGGCCTGCATCCTGGAGAAATCAAATCCCACCTGCGAGGCCAGAAGCCCGAAGCGATCCCGGTTCTTCATGTCTGTGTAGACGCTGGCCGCATGGAGAAGCGCCTTCGTCGGGATACACCCGCGGTTTATGCAGTTGCCGCCCAGCCGCTCGCTCTCCACCACGGCCACCTTCATGCCCAGCTTGGCCGCCTTCAAGGCCGCCGTGTAACCGCCCGGCCCGCCTCCGATAATGACAAGATCGTATGTATTCACGTTTCACCCCCGTGAAATTATTTCTTATAAAATAGGAATATTTCTCTTCTCCGCTTCCGCTCTCACCTCGTCGGGCCACACGGAGCTCTGCACCTCGCCGATGTGGGCCTTCCTAAGGAAGAACATGCAGAGTCTGGACTGTCCGATGCCGCCGCCCACGGTGTAGGGAAGCTCGCCGTTTAAGAGCGCCTTCTGGAACTCCAGCTGGGCCCGCTCCTCGCAGCCGCATACGGCAAGCTGCTCCTTTAAAGCCTCCTCATCCACGCGGATTCCCATGGAGGAGAGCTCCAGCGCGATGTCCAGCACCGGATAGTACACTAAAATATCGCCGTTTAACTTCCAGTCGTCGTAGTCCGGTGCTCTGCCGTCGTGGGGCTCGCCGGATTTCAATTTGCCGCCAATCTGCTCGATGAAGACGGCGCCCTTCAGCTTCACGATGTTATACTCCCTCTCCTTCGGGGTGCAGCCGGGGTACATGTCCTCCAGCTCCTGGGAGGTGATGAAGAAAATGTTCTCGGGCAGCACGCGTCCCACGTACTCATATTTGTAGGCCATGTAGTCCTCGGTCACCTTGAGCGTCTTATAGATGGCCTTCACCACCTGCTCAAGGTATTCGCGGTTCTGTCCTCTTTAGAAATAATCTTCTCCCAGTCCCACTGGTCCACGTAGATGGAGTGGATGTTGTCGGTCTCCTCATCCCTGCGGATGGCGCTCATATCGGTGTAAAGGCCCTCGCCCACCTCGAAGCCGTACTTCTTTAACGCATAGCGTTTCCACTTGGCCAGGGAGTGGACGATCTCCGCCTCCCGCTCGTTCTGCTCCTTCACGCCGAAGCGCACCGGGCGCTCCACGCCGTTTAAGTTGTCATTGAGTCCGGATTCCGGCAGCACGAACAGCGGCGCCGATACGCGGTGAAGATTTAACTGCTTCGCCAGCTCCTTCTGGAAAAATCCTTAATGCTCTTGATGCCCGCCTGGGTCTCCTTTAAGTCGATGCCCGGAGTGTAGCCCTCCGGTATGATGAAATGTTCCATAGCTCTCTCCTGTTCTGTTTTTTATAATATTTTTCGATTATATCACTAATATAGGAAAAAGAAAACCTAAATCAGCCAAAATGCAGGCACGCTTTGTAGACGCCGTCCCGGCCGATGTCGTCGGTCACGTAGTCGGCGGCGGTTTTCAGCTCCTCGATGGCATTTCCCATGGCGATGCCGATGCCGGCGGCCCGGATAATCTCGTAATCGTTCATGCTGTCGCCGAAGGCGATGAGCTGGGACAGATCCTCTTTCTCGCCGAAATAGCGGCTTAAGCGGATCAGCCCTCGGCCTTCGACATGCCCTTCTCAATGACGTCCGCCCCCGTCTTTCCGGCAAACATGGGAAAATTAAGCTGGGGGAACCGCCGCTCCAGATCCTTCGCCTGCTCCTCATTTCCCACGAAGGCCAGCGTCCGCACGGGCATCTCAAGGAGCTTCCTCCAGTCCTTAAAATCCCGGTCGCTCCTGCCCCATCGGGCCACATCCATGGCGGAGATCACCTCCGGATGGGTGTAGAAATCCTCCCAGCCCACGGTGATCCCCATGCCGTACCCAGCTGCATCGCAGTATGTAAGAAGCTCCCTAAGCGTCTCCTTGGAAAAGAAATGCTCGAAAATCACCTGTTCGCCGACGGTCACCTTCGTCCCGTTCAGGTGCACGATGGCGTCCGGGCGTATCAGCTCCTTGAGGCCCTCGCTGTAGCGGTTGTCCATGTCGCGGCCGGTGGCCAGCACGATCCGGTGCCTGCCCCGCATCCGCTCGATGGCCTCCATGGCGCTGTCGGGAATTTTCCAGGTTTTATGGTCTAAAAGTGTCATGTCCAAATCGAAGCTTACCATTCTCTTAATTTGTCCTCCATTATGTTCAATTTAAGCAATTAAAAAAATTTCATTTTTTGATTGCATTTTTTGAAATCTTTGATATAATAATCACTACCGGGGTATGGCGTAGCTTGGTAGCGCGCTCGGCTGGGGGCCGAGAGGTCGCAGGTTCAAATCCTGTTGCCCCGATTTTTCCTTGTAAAATCAAGGTTTTTTCATTTAACCAAAACAAATGTTCTGATACCTTTTGATACCCTGCTGATACCTTTTCTTAGCAAGGTATCATTTTTTGTTCAGAGAATCAATTATTGATGCTTTTTTCTGATTTGCACAATAAAGGAAAGCACTGGATAATTCCCAATGCCCTCCACTTTCTCTCTAATCCCAGGCGCACACACTGGCATAATACAATTCATCCGGGCATAAATCCTGTCCGTTTGGCCACACAACTGTAAAACCATCAACACTTACAGATTGAAAATAATTTTTATCATTCAACTCCCCGTACCATGTTCCGCGGATATATGGCTTCACATCAAAAATTTTTTCCTCTCCGTTATCAAATTTTAACAGTAATTTATAATCTTCTATTGCTTTTACCTCTGTCGCCGTTGGACGTAACATACCAATCACCTCTTTAATTATTTTAAAGGCTCGATCTTGAAATATCCATCTCCATCGCTTAAAAGTTTCCAATTCGCTTTTAATTCATCCTCGTGCAGAGCCACCCACGCAACTAATAATTTTAATTGTTTTCTCGGAAATTCTCCCTCTATCGTTTCACCATCAAAAGATAAAACAATTTCATAATTTCCATACAATGCATGAATGTGCGGCATGTTATGCTTTCCGCCTTTTTCACTCTGCATTCTGACAATAATTCCGTAAAACATGGATAATGTTGGCATTTGTTCTCCTTTTTTCTTCTGATTTATTGCAAATTGTCTTATATAATTATGTTATACATTGTTTTAGGTGTATTATCAACTTGGTTTTGAATTATTTTCGGTTATACATTATTTTTAATACCCCCTGCATTATAAATCATGCAAAAAGGGCGGCGCACCCGCGCCGCCCCTGCTGTCCTGTTCCCAATCCCAATGCATCTGCCTAATTGCACCCGCAGGAAGAGTCATCGGAGGAATTGTCAAAGGAATCCCAGTTCTGCCACGGCCACCAGCCCCAGCTATTATCACTGTCGGAGTTGGAATTGCAGCCGCAGCCCCAGTTATTATTTCCGCAGCAGCGTCTGCACTCCCAGCAGCATCTCCTGCATCCGCAGCCGTTACAGCATGTTCTGCATCTTCTAAAGCAACACATATCTTAAAATCTCCTTTATTTTTGATTTGATAGTGTATACTATGAGGAGATGGGACAATGTGTGCAAGCCCTCCTGGACTTGTCCTGAAATACACATAGATTTTACTCTTTGTTCAAAATGTGTTAACATTTTCTACAAACCAAGGACATAAATGCTTTCTATAATAAAAACCGTAGTAAGTGACATACAGCTTATTCGATTTTTTTCATAATATGCCGGTCAGATTCTCATGTTCTGACCGGCTCCTCCCTTTTCATGGACCTTTTTAAGGCCGCTGCCCGGCAGAGGAATCCTCCGCCCGGAACAGCAGCCTTTTCTTTTGCCGTATACGTCATACATCCCGGAGCAAACCTTGCCTGGACGGACCGCGCCGCGCCGGCTAGGTCAGGGACGAGAGCACCTTCGCCTTGGTCACAATTCCCTTTAACTGCCCGTCCTTCCCCACGGCGGCCATGGGATATCTGGCCTCCGCGGCCATGGTCATGATGTCGGCCACCATGCGTCGGGATCCACCACGGCACATCCGTGATGAGCACGTGCTCGATGGGCACCTGGGCCTTTCTCGCGTTGATGGCGTCGCCGATGGTCAGGATTCCCGCCAGGCGGAGCTCCGAGTCCACCACGTACACCGTGGACAGCTCATTTTTATACATCACGCGGATGGCGTGCTCCGGGCTGTCCTCCAGGCGCACCAGGGCCTTCGGGACGATCATCACGTTCTGCACCGAGAGGACCTTGGACTTGTCGGCGTTGTTGATAAACGCCTCCACGTACTCGTCGGCCGGGTGCGTGCTCATGTGCTCCGGCGTGTCCACCTGCACCAGCTTTCCGTCCCGCATGATGGCCACCGTGTCGCCCAATTTGAAGGCCTCGTCGATGTCGTGGGTGATGAAAATAACGGTCTTGCGCAGCTTTCTCTGGATCTGCAGAAGCTCGAACTGCATATCCTGGCGCACCAGCGGATCCAGGGCCGAGAACGGCTCATCCATCAGAAGGACCTCCGGATCGTTGGCCAGGGCGCGGGCGATGCCGACTCTCTGGCGCATTCCGCCGGAAAGGCTGGCGCAGGACTGGTGCTCCCAGCCGTTTAAGCCCACCATCTCTATGACTTCCATGGCCTTCTTCTCCCGCTCCGCCCGGGAAATGCCCTTGACCTCCAGGCCGTAGGCCACATTTCCCAGCACGTCCCGGTGGCTCATGAGGCCGAAGGACTGGAACACCATGGAAATCTTGTTCCTGCGGAACTCCCGCAGCTCCTTCTTGGAGAGCGCCGCCAGATCTTTGCCGTCAAACAGCACCTTGCCCGACGTGGGGCGGTTTAACTGGTTGAAGCAGCGGACCAGCGTGGATTTTCCCGAGCCGGAAAGACCGATGATGACAAATATCTGCCCGCGGGGGATCTTTAAGTTAATGTCCCACAGGCCACGGAGACGCCGGTCTTCTCCCGGACCTCCTTCTTGTCGCTGCCCTCGCTCATCATGTGGGCAGCCTCCGCTTTATTTAAACCGTACAGCTTGCTGACGTGCTGCACTTCTATCACATTATCTCTGTTTTCCATCCTCTCGCACCTCCGTCTTTACTCGTCCGAGTGAGTCTCGTGATCATCCTTGCCGCTGCCGAACCATCCTGTGTCAGGCGGTCCAGTACCACCGCCAGAATCACCACGCAGCCTCCGGCAATCAGTCCGCGGCCGATCTCCACACGGTTCACGGCGTCCAGAACCTCCATTCCCAGGCCGCGGGCGCCGATCATGGAACAGGTCACCACCATGGCCATGGCCATCATCAGCGTCTGGTTCACGCCGGTCATGATAGTCGGGATCGCCTGCGGGATCTGCACCTTAAAGAGCGTCTGCCAGCGAGTGGAGCCAAATGACTTCGCGGCCTCCACAACCTCCTTGTCCACCTGCCGGATTCCCAGGCTGGTGAGGCGGATCACCGGCACGATCGCGTAGATGACCGTCGCAATGACCGCGGAGGCATTTCCCAGACCGAACAGTAACAGGGCCGGAATCAGGTAGACGAACACCGGCATGGTCTGCATGGTATCCAGCACCGGACGCAGAATCCGGTTGGCCTTCTCCGAATTGGAGATTAAAATTCCGATGGGCAGCCCCAGAACCAGGGCCAGCACCACGCTTGCCAGCGCGATGGAAAGCGTCAGGATCATGGCGTCCCAGTAGCCCACGACGCCCACCAGGGCCAGCACGATGGCGTAGAGAATGCCGTTTCTCAGTTTTCCTCTGGCCTTCCAGCCGAGCACGCCCACCGCGATCAGAAGGACAAACCACGGAATATGGTCCAGAACCCATTTGAATGCCATCACCAGGCCGCTCAAAACCGCCTGTATTTTATCCAGCACCGGGGAGGCCGCCACTGCAAAGCCGCGGACCGCCGTGTCGATGGCGTTGGTGTCGGGCTTCATCACCAGCGGGAACTCGGTGAGCCAGTTGGAGGAAGCATTTCCCCCGCCGCCGGCCAGGGCCTCATTCAGAACCTCCGCCTGCTCTCCGGTGAGCCACTCGTCGATGAGCTCCGGATGCTGGGTCAGAAGCCAGCGGGCCGCATCGGCGTGGGTGGCGCCGCTGCCCACGTCCTGCATGTAGGCCAGGGCCTCGCTGATGAGGGCGGAACCGGTGTGATAATTTGAAAGGAATGCACAGAACTCCGGATTCGCTTCGGCGAAGGAATTGCTGACCGCCACGGTGACCGTCACCGCCGGGCAGGCGCCGATGCCGTCCTGGTAGGTGTCCGGATCATAGGGACTGTCCTCCAGAAGCACCAGATCGTATTTTCCCATGAGCCAGGTGGGCTCCCAGTAGTAGGCCACGAAGGGCTTCTGCTTATCCCAGGCGGAGGTTATGACGGAATCCATGGCCGCGTTGCTCCCCGGCAGAAGGTAGTTGTAATACTGGTCGAGCCCGTAGGCCTCCACCTTCTTCTCCATGATCTCGGTCACTTCCCAGCCGGGAATGCCGCCGTAGATGATACCCTTGGACGAGTCCTCCGGGTCGGGAAAGAGCTCCGGATAATTTGCCAGATCCTTCACGGTCTTCAGCTCCGGGTACTCGTCAGCCACGTATCTGGGAATATACAGTCCCTGGTAGTTGTCGTTGAAATTGATGCCGAGCTCCACGAACTTCCCGGCCTCAAGATCCGTCTGGTAGGAGGGGATATTGTCGGTCCACTCCTCCATATGGACGTCGATCTCACCGTTGATCAGAGCCTCGTGAGCGATGGGCGTCGAGCTGGGGACCTCGGTCCAGGTGTATCCGAACACTTCTTCGGCAATCAGCCCCGCGATGGCGTTGTTGAGCTTTATGGAATCCCAGCCCACATCGGCGAAAACGATCTCGCCCTTCTCCTCATCGGCCGCAAGCGCCGGGGAGAACGTGACCGCCATCCCCAAAAGCATCATCGGTATCAGCAAAATGGATTTCTTCATATGATACTGCCTCCTGTCTGTTTAAGAAATCACTCAACCAGCTCTGCCACAAAGCTTAAATCCGTGACGTTGCAGGCGACCACCAGGACGTCGCCCTCCCTGAGCACAGTGGATGGACCCGGCGAGAGCTCCAGCTTTCCGTCCTCGCGCACCGCGATGATGGTTCCCCCGGTCTTCTGGCGGAACTCCAGCTCGCCAATGGTCTTCCCGGCCGCGTGGCTGTCCCCCTTGATGCGAATTCGTAGGTTCTCAGCTGATCGCTGTTTTTAAATCTCTCGTCCAGATCCATGATTTTTTCAAAGATATCTCTTATCTCCTCGTTGAGCCGGTCCCTCTCGGCCACCAGCTCCCAGAGGTGGGTCTTCAAAGCCCGCAGGTCGTTGTCCGCCCGGTACTGCTCCACGTACTCTATGGCGCGGCGCAGGGAGATAATGGTCGCACCCGCATTCGGCTTTATCTCGATGATATTCATGCCCGCCAGCAGATTTAACGCGCGGCGTATGGTCTCCGGGGACACCCCATACTGGGCTCCCATCAGGGACCGCCCGGAAAACTTCTGTCCCTCCTTAAGCGTCCCTTTTGCAATCTGGGATGCGATATCGTAGGCCACCTGGCTGTATACAGGCATGTTCTTTGAATATCTCATTTTGGTTGTTTCCCTTTCTCAGTTTTATGTGACAACTCTAGTATAGTTTATGGGTTGTCACTTTTCAATGCTTTTAATAAAATTTTAAATAAATTTCCCAACTTTTAACACAATCTTTATGTTCTGGCGGAATTTGCCCTGCAAATGCCGTTCCCTTTCATTCCGGCGCTCATAAGATAGAACTATAAACAGAAAAAAGGAGATATCGGAGATTATGAATTATATGAACAAAACGGCGGCCATGTCCGGGAACATGGGGCAGAACGCGGACCAGACGCCGGATTATTTTCCCATCGCCATGGCCTATGTGCCTGGCAGGTCTGGGAGCAGCCCTATCCGCTGGAGCAGGGCTTTAACAGGGGAACCATTTTCCCGGAGCTTGATTTGCCGTTTGTTATGGGGAGGTGCATGTAAATGAACACAGATATGAACAATATGACGCAGACGGACGTTCCGTCCCACGAGGCGCTGATGAAGCAGATCAACGAGACCGGCTTCGCCATGGACGACGTCCTCCTCTACCTGGACACCCATCCCACCGACGCGAAGGCGCTGGCCTACTACCACTACGTGACCAACATGTACAACAATGCCATGTCTGCCCACGCGGCCTACTACGGCCCGCTGCGGGCGGATCAGGTGACCAGCGACACCTACTGGACCTGGATGACCGAGAAATGGCCGTGGGAAGGAGGAATGGAATAATGTGGAGATATGAGAAGAGACTTCAGTATCCGGTGAAAATTTCGCAGCCGAATCCTAAGATGGCGCAGTTTATTATGAGTCAGTACGGTGGGCCGGACGGCGAAGCCGGCGCCGCCATGCGCTACCTGTCCCAGCGCTACTCCATGCCCTACAAGGTGAGCAAGGGGCTTCTCACTGATATCGGAACCGAGGAGCTGGGCCACTTAGAGATCGTGGCCGCCATCATTCACCAGCTCACGCGGAATCTGACGCCGGAGGAGATCGAGGCGTCCGGCTTCGGCCCCTACTACATCGACCACACCACAGGCATCTGGCCCCAGGCCGCCGGAGGCGTGCCCTTCAACGCCTGCGAGTTCCAGGTGAAGGGCGATCCGATCACGGATCTGTTCGAGGATATGGCGGCGGAGCAGAAGGCCCGCAGCACCTACGACAACATCCTGCGCGTCGTCAAGGATCCGGATGTCTGCGATCCCATCCGCTACCTGCGGGAGCGCGAGGTCGTGCACTTCCAGCGGTTCGGAGAAGCCCTCAGAGACACCCAGGACCATCTGGACAGCAAAAACTTCTACGCGTTCAATCCGGCGTTTGACACCCCGCCGCAGACGCAGCCGGAAAACGGCACGGCACAGCAGACACGATAACACATAAACAGGCCGGGAGACCTCTCACCCGTCTCCCGGCCTTCATCTGTTCTATGTCTGTCTCCGCATTTCCTGCGCGAAATCATGTCCTATTTTACCCCAGCGCCACATCCAGAATCATCATCACCAGAAATCCCACGGCGAAGCGAACGTCCCCAGATTGGAGTGCTCCCCCTCGGCGGACTCGGGGATCAGCTCCTCCACCACCACGTAGAGCATGGCTCCCGCCGCAAAGGCCAACAGATACGGCAGCGCCGGCACGATAAAATCGGCCAGCAGAATGGTCACAATGGCGCCAACCGGCTCCACCGCGCCGGAGAGCGTCCCGTAAATAAACGCCCGCATCTTACCCATGCCCTCGCTCTTTAAGGCAGGGAGATGACCGCGCCCTCCGGGAAGTTCTGGATGGCGATCCCCAGTGCCAGCGTCAGCGCCGCGGCCATGGTGATCTCGCCGCTGGCCATGGCTCCGGCAAACACGACGCCCACGGCCATTCCCTCCGGGATATTGTGGAGCGTCACGGCCAGCACCAGCATGGTGCTCTTGGACAGGCTGCACTTCGGCCCCTCCTGCTCCTCGTCGCACAGATGCATGTGCGGAATCAGGCGGTCCATGGCCAGAAGAAACAGCATTCCCAGGGCGAAGCCCACCGCCGCCGGGAGAAACGCCAGTTTTCCCATGGACGAAGACATGTCCATGGCCGGGATCAGAAGCGACCAGACCGAGGCCGCCACCATCACGCCGGACGCGAAGCCCAGGAGCGTCTTCTGCACCTTCTCATTCAGCGCGTCCTTAAGAAGGAACACGCAGGCTGCGCCCGCCGTGGTCCCGATGAACGGAATCAATAGTCCCCACATATATGCTCATTTTCCTTTCTATTGACGCCCGCGGCGCCCAGTCTCTGCCGGACAATCTCGTAAGCCAGCACACCGGCGGCCACGGAGGCATTCAGGGAGTCGATGTCCCCCTTCATCGGGATGGACGCAATCATGTCGCAGTTCTCCCGCACCAGGCGGCTGACGCCCTCGCCCTCATTGCCGATGACCAGGCCGATGGGCCCCGTCAGATTGAGCCGGTACATGGTCTCTCCGCCCATGTCGGCGCATACGAACCACAGGCCTTTCTCCTTGAGCTCCTGGATCACCGCCGTTACATTGGTCACCTTGGCGACGGGCGTGTAGTTGAGCGCCCCGGCGCTGGCCTTCATGACCGTGGCGGTGAGCCCCGACGCGCGGCGCTTGGGATGATGACCCCGTGAGCCCCGGCCAGGTTGGCGGTCCGTATGATCGCTCCCAGATTGTGCGGATCCTCAATGCCGTCCAGGACAAACACAAATGGCGGCTCGCCCTTCTCCCTGGCGTTCCTTAAAATGTCCTCCACCTCCGCGTACTCGTAGGCCGCCGCAAACGCGATGACGCCTGGTGCTTGCCGGTCTCGGACATCTGGTCCAGCCGCTCCCTGGTCACGTAGTTTATGATGGAGCCGGCCTTTTTGGCCTCCCTGGCGATGGTCCTCACCGGGCCGTCGGGACAGCCGTCCAGAAGAAACACCTTGTCGATGGTCTTGCCGGAGCGGAAGGCCTCCAGCACCGCATTTCTTCCCTCGATTGTCAGTTCCTCGTATCTCATCTATATCTCTCCCATTTTCTCTAAGCCATGGCCGATCAGCGTGAGAAGGCGTTCGAAGTCCTCCTTCAGATACAGGTATCCCACCAGCGCCTCCAGGCCCGTGGCCATGCGGTAGTCGGTCATGGTGGCGTTCTTCGCCATGGTGTAGGATTTGGCGTTGCGGCCTCTTTTGTAGACCGCCATCTCCTCCTCCGTCAGCTCCTCGGATATCAGCTTAAAGAGCGCCGCCTGGGACTCTGCCTTCACCAAACCGGCGCTCTTCTTATGCATCTTGCTGACCTGGACATTTCCCCCGGCTGACCACCCGGGTGCGGATGGCCAGCTCGTAGACGGCGTCGCCGATGTAGGCCAGCGCCAGCGGGGAAAATGACCTCGCGTCCACAGGTTCCAGACGGAGGGCTTTCTTCGCAAATTCTAAGCCCGTTTCCATTTAACTCCCTCTCTCGTGTCCTCTAAGAGAATCCCCATGTCGGAGAGTTTGCCGCGGATCTCGTCGGCCAGGGCGAAATTCTTCTCCTTACGGGCCTGCTGTCTGGCCTCGATCATGGCCTCGATCTCACTGTCCAAAATCTCCGCCTTCTTCTCGGTGATGATGCCCATGACATCGCAGAGCTTCTCGATGGTTTCCTTTAAATAGGAAACATACTCTTTGGAGCTCTCCTCATTTGCCGTGGAGTTGGCGAGCTTCACCAGCTCGAAGATCGCGGAAACCGCGTCGGCAGTGTTGAAATCGTCGTCCATGGCGGCCTCGTACTTCTCCACCAGCTCCTTCACCTGGGCCTTTCCTGCGCTCTCAGCCTCAGCCGGCGCACTTCCCGCCCCGGCCTTCGCCTCCAGCTCTTTTAACCGCTCCACCGCGTTTAAGATTCTCTCCAGACCGTTCTTCGACGCCTCCATCAGATCGGCGCTGAAATTTAACGGGCTTCTGTAGTGGGCGCTCAGCATGAAGAAGCGCAGCACCTGGAGGTCGTATTTCTCACTGATCTCGCGGACCGTGAAGAAATTCCCCAGGGATTTGGACATCTTCTTATTGTCAATATTCAAAAATCCATTGTGCATCCAGTATCTGGCGAAGGTCTTGCCGTTGGCCGCCTCGCTCTGGGCGATCTCGTTCTCGTGGTGCGGGAAGATCAGATCCTCGCCGCCGGCGTGAATGTCGATCTGCTCGCCCAGATATTTCTTGGACATCACGGAGCACTCGATGTGCCAGCCGGGACGGCCCTGGCACCAGTCGGACTCCCAGTAGGGCTCGCCCTCCTTCTTCGGCTTCCAGAGCACGAAGTCGGACGGGTCGCGCTTGCCCTCCTCACCGGTGACTTTCAGCTCACGGAAACCGGACTGCAGGTCGTCCAGGTTCTTGTGGGACAGCTTCCCGTACTCCTTAAAGGATGCGGTGCTGAAATAGACGGTTCCGTCCTCGGCCACGTAGGCGTTCCCCTTGTCGATCAGGGTCTGGATCATATCCAGCATGCCGCAGATCTCCTCGGTGGCCAGCGGGTGCGTCGTGGCAGGCTTGACGTTTAACATCTCCATGTCCTTCTTGCACTCGGCGATGTAGCGCTTGGAAATGGTGTCGGCGTCCACGCCCTCCTCGATGGCCTTCTTGATGATCTTGTCGTCCACGTCCGTGAAGTTGGAGACGAAATTCACCTCGTAGCCCTTGTACTCAAAATACCGTCTGACCGTGTCGAACACGATCATCGGGCGTGCGTTTCCGATGTGGATAAAATTGTATACCGTGGGGCCGCAGACGTACATCTTGACCTTGCCCGGCTCCAGCGGCACAAACTCCTCCTTCTGCCTGGATAGCGTGTTAAATATCTTCATAATTCTTACTCTCCTCTACATTTCATTGTCCGCCCCGCAGCAGCCGGAACAGCCGGCGCCGCAGAACGACATTATCTGACTATCATAACAGCGGTCCCCCACTGCCGTCAACAGTGCAATGGCCTGGGCCGCAATTCCCTGGCCCGCGCCCGTGAATCCCAGGCCCTCCTCGGTGGTGGCCTTGACGCTCACCTGGTCCTTGGAAAGTCCCAGCGCATCCGCAATATTCTCCGCCATCTTCGGGCGGTACGCCAGGAGCTTCGGCCGCTGGGCGATGATGGTGGAATCGATGTTCTCGATCACATAGCCCTCATTTTCCAGAAGCCGGCCCACATGCCGCAAAAGCTCGATGCTGGACGCGCCCTTATACCGCGGATCGCTGTCGGGAAAATGTTCTCCGATATCGCCCAGCGCCGCAGCGCCTAAAAGAGCGTCCATCACCGCGTGAACCAGCACGTCCGCGTCGGAGTGGCCGTCCAGGCCCTTCTCGTAGGGGATTTTCACTCCCCCGAGGATCAGCTCCCGCCCTTCTGTCAGACGGTGCACGTCGTATCCCTGTCCTACTCTCATATCACACGATCATCCTTATCTTTTTTTCTATGCATCGGAGCTCCAGGCTGGTCCGGTGCTGGCAGCTCTCGCCGTCCACATGGACCGCCAGCGGGCGCTCCGTCACGATCCTGCATTCCCTGCACTCAAAGGTGCGGACACCCCTGCACCTTCTGCCGCCGTGGAGAAACGTCCCCAGAAGCAGCGACGCCACCTTGCGCTTGTCGGACTGGCTGATGACGCAGACGGTCAGATGGCCGTCGCTGCAGTCCGCACCGGGGGCAAACTTGTATCCGCCGGCCTCATAGGGATGAATGTGGGCCGACACCTGGTAGATGTAGTTAAATTCCACCTTGCGGTCCCCGTCCATCAGAATATATCCCTTCACAGGCCTGGCGGCAAGAAGCTGCCACAGCCCCAGAAGCAGATAGCAGAAACGTCCCAGCCCCACGCGCCTTAAGCCCCGCCGGAGCTTTGTATACAGAATCTCGTGGCAGACGGCCGCATCCAGCCCGATGCCGGAGCTGATCATGAAGCGCTTGTGATGCGCCGCATCGTCCCCGTAGGTGGCCACGCCGTAGTCCAGAAGCCGGTGGTACTTGGGGTGCAGAATCTTTCGCAGACACCGGCTGGGCCGCCGTGGAAGCTTTAAGCTCCTGGCCAGGTCGTTGCCTGCGCCCGCCGGAATATAGCCAAGCGTGACCGGGCCTCCGAAATTCAGTCCATCCAGAACCTCGTTCATGGTCCCGTCGCCGCCCACAACAGCAATTATGATCGGATCCCTGCGCCCCTTTGTCAGCGCCTCGGCATAGGCCCTGGCATCACCGGGGACTTCCGTCAGATAAGCCTCGTACTCCACTCCCCCGGCTTCCAGCTGCGCCTTTGTCTTTTTCCATACATACTCTCCCCACCCACAATCTGCATTCGGGTTCACTATAAAATAGTACATGGAAACCTCCGGTAATTTGCTATTTTCTAGTATAACATAAATATAGGAAAATGATAATAAAATTTTTTGCCCGAGGCTTTTTCCAGGAGATCTCATGTTTTTCCAAAATTTTAGAAAAAACAGTTGACAACTTTCACATTCCGTATTATACTATCCTAGCAGTCGCGCGAGAGCGTCGAACGAGGGGTCTTAGCTCAGCTGGGAGAGCATCTGCCTTACAAGCAGAGGGTCACAGGTTCGAGCCCTGTAGGCCCCACTCGATTCTTTCAAATGCGCAGCTAAATATATGGCGGAATAGCTCAGCTGGCTAGAGCACACGGTTCATACCCGTGGTGTCGAGAGTTCAAGTCTCCCTTCCGCTACGCTTGAGACCTCGGAAGTCCTTGATTTTGTTAGGATTTTCGAGGTTGTTTTTTGCGGTCTGAGCGATCTGCATTCACAATAAGAAAAGCACCGGTTCTCCGATGCCCTTCTCCATTTTCTATTTCATCCCAGTTTCAGCCTCGGGAAATTCATCAACAACGGGGCTGTGAAACACGTTGAACGGATCAATATCTATACATTTACTTTCGTCTCTGTCTCCCGATACATCCCATGCAATTTTGCAAGTTCCCAGAAGCTTACGCCGCTGTCGCATAATCCAGAATAAAAATTTTGCTTGCGATTTTTTCAATCCGGTCTAAAATATCATCAATCTTTTCCGCGACAACCGTATTCAAAAATTCTTCTCCGCATTGTTCACATTTCAGACACGGTACATTTTCGATGATTACGTAGCAATTATTTAACTGTGCAAAATAAGTCGTTGTCGCCGGTCTCATCTCTCCGCCCTTACAACTCATACATTTCATCTTCCCTGCTCCCTTCTTGTTTTTAAATCGTCTTCAAATTTTATGTTATCCGGAAAATAAGCCGTTATTATCCGGCTTCCTGTTCCCTCGTCGCTTGCAACTACGTGCAATATTTTCCCATTTATAGTTTTCCCGAAAATCAAGCAGCTGGGAAAAGGAAAATCATCTGGATATTGTTCTATTATTTCCCCGGTCATCACACAGTTTCTAACATCTTTTGCTTTTATTCCACGTTGCCTCAGCCGTTCTTGTGCGTGAATCGTTATAATAACTTTTTCCTGTCTATAATATTCACGCAGTTTATTTAGATCAAGCACTTTTTCACCCTCTGTCTTTCCGCGAAAACTTTACTTTTTATTATAATACCACATTATAAAACAAATTTTAATGCTTTAGAAAAACTTTATAAAAATACAAAAGGAACCGTCTCCAGACAGTCCCTTCTATAATTATTCATCGCAAAAAATCCGCCGCCGTCTGCGCGAGCATCATCATCCCCGGCAGAAGTGCCTCGCTGGGGAATACATTTTCTGCCACATGCAGGCCCAGGCGGGTGTTTTCCTGCTCCTCGATTCCTGTTCCCACGAGGAACTGGGCGCCGTGGTTCCGGCAGGCCTCCAGGATACAAGAGAAATCATCCGAGCCCATGGAGGGCGCCAGATCGGTGCGGACGCTTTTCTCCCCCAGAACCTTCTGTGCGGACTCCTCGATCAGATGGCATATGTCCGGGGAATTGATGAGGGGCGGCATGCCGCAGTCCACGGTCATCCGGCAATCACCCTTAAAGGCCCGGCAAAACTCTCCCGACAGGCGTTCCACCTCTGCCAGATGCTTTTTCCTCACACGGTCGTCAAAGGTCCGCAGTGTACCGCAAAGGGTCACCTGGTCGGGAATCACGTTCGGGGCGCTGCCTCCATGGATGGTCCCGAAGGTGAGCACCGCCGGATCCGTGGGACAGTTTCCTCTGCTTATGATGGTCTGAAGCTGCACAAGAAGCCCGGCGCTCAGCATCACCGGATCCACACAGAGCTCCGGGTGCGCCCCATGGCCGCCTTTTCCGGTCACCGTAAGTGTAATGCGGTCGCAGCTGGCATTATAGATTCCGCTCACCACGCCCACCTGCCCCAGAGGCAGGGACGGGGCGCAGTGAAAACCGATGACGGCATCCGGCACACCGTTCTTAAACAGATCCTTTTGAAGCATGGAAGCCGCGCCGTCGAAGGTCTCCTCCGCGCACTGGAAGATCAGAAGCACCGAGCCGCAGAGCTCCTCTCTCATCTGGGAAAGTATTTTCGCCGCCCCCAGAAGGGAAGCTGCGTGGATGTCGTGGCCGCAGGCGTGGCTGATTCCGGCGTGCTGCGACGCAAACGGAAGCCCCGTATTCTCCGCGATGGGAAGGGCGTCGATGTCCTCCCGGATCGCCAGCATTTTCCCGGATTTTCCGCCCTCGATCAGAGCCGCCACGCCTGTGTCCAGCCCGCAGTCCAGCACGGGAATGCCGAAGCCTTCCAGCATCTGCGCAATCCGCCGGGAGGTTCTGTGCTCCCTGTGCCCCAGCTCCGGAAAGCTGTGCAGTTCCTCTCTGAATGCCCGGATCTCCTCAAAGCACTCCTCTGCCGCTTTAACAATGTTCACTGTCCTGGCCTCCCACCATCATGCGGATGATCTCGCGATCCGTCTCCTTCATGCCGACTTTTCCCAGACGGCCGATGTTCTGAATGGTGTTTTCCACGCCCTTGAGCACCAGGCCGTCGCCGCCGTAGAACTGCTGCCCGTTTACATGCATCTCATATCCCAGGATCCCGGCATCCACCGCCGCGGCGATCTTGGCCGCGCAGGACGCTTGGCGCCGTCGCAGACAATGCCGGAGGTGATGGCCAGGGCGTTGACGATGGTGTGGGCGATGGTTTTATAATCGCCTCCATTTAAATAGGCAATCCCCGCTCCGGCCCCGGCCCCGGCGCTCACGGCGCCGCAGTAGGCCGACAGGCGGCCGATGCCCTGTTTCTCGTGCAGCGTGACCAGATTGGAGATGAGCAGCGCCCGGTACATCTCCTCACGGCTGACGCCCAGCTCCCTGGCATAGACGATCACGGGGATGGATGCCGTCATTCCCTGGTTTCCGCTTCCGGAATTGATGACCACCGGCAGCTCGCAGCCGTTCATTCTGGCGTCGGAGCCGGCGGCGGCGCAGGCCTTTGCCCGGATTTTCACATCCCGGTCCCCGTAAGCCTTTAAAAGCGTCTTTCCGATGTTTGCACCGTAATCGTTTTTAAGCCCCTCCTCCGAGATAGCCGTGTTGTACTCGATCTGCCGGTCGAGAATATCCTTCACATCCTCCAGCCGGCAGGTGCAGGCGAAATCGTCGATATCCTTTACATTTAAGAGAGAATAGTCCGGAATATCTGATTCGATCTCCTCCGAGATCGGTTTTTCCATGAGTATCTTTCCATCCTTCTCCATGAGCACCAGATTCGTATGCTCGTGGACCGCCCGGACCTTCGCCCAGGTGCCCTCGCCGAAGGCGGTGATCGTGATATCCAGGACATAATCGGACTGGGCCGCGCTGACGGTGATCCTGGTATTTTCCATATAATCGCCCAGTTTTTCCTGTCTTCCCCGGAAATATGGGCGATAACCTCCAGCCTTGCATTCTCATCCCCGGCCAGAGCGCCGACGGCGGCCGCCGTCTCGATTCCCCGGCGGCCATCCGTATTGGGGACCACCACGCTCTTCACGTTTTTTATGATATTTCCGCTGGCCTCAATGTGAATTGAACGGGGCAGCTCCCCCAGGAGGGAGCGGGCCACGGCCGCACAGTAAGCGATCGCGATGGGCTCCGTGCACCCCATGGCAGGCACCAGCTCCCGCTTTAAAATCTCCACATAAGCCTGATAAGTCCGGCTGCTGAGCTCCATGCTTTTTCCTCCTATCGTCTCACAACCAGGTCTCTCACCACCGGCTGTCCCAGCGGGTCGATGACCACATCCTCGCCCGTCAGCACCTTCTCGCAGGCGAGACAGGCTTTCCCGTTCACCTTCACCCCGCACCTGCCGCAGATTCCATGCTGACAGGCGCTGTGGGAGAAAAATCCCAGGCTTCCGTCCAGATTATCAAAGATATACTGCAGAAGGTCCATCACTGTCATGCGGTCCTCTGCCGTTATATCCACCTCGTAGCTGTCATAATGTCCCTGGGAGTCCTTCCCGGGATCAAACCGATAAATCTTTGCAATCATGTATGATCATCCCTTTCTGCCGTGCTTCAGTTTTTGCCTGCGTCTTCCATATTTTTCATTCCCAGATCTTCCGTGAGAATAAAGGTCTCGTAGTCCACCTTCTCCGGCTTTCTGAACGGGATTCTGGTAACCACCGGAACCTCTTTTTCCAGAAGGTCCTCCCCGTCCTCTAAGCGGGAGACAAGGCGCACCTGCCAGTTCTCATTGTCGATGAAGGGGTAATCTTCCCTGAGATGCAGGCCGCGGCTCTCCTTTCTCATCAGCGCCATCTTCGTCGCCACCACAGAGCAGGTCAGAAGGTTTTTCAGCTGAAGCGCCTCCAGAAGTTCCAGGTTGTAGACCAGGCCTTTGTGGGCAACCGTCACATGCTCCATCTCCTTTTGAAGTTCCTCGAACCGCTTAAGGCCGTCGGCCAGCGTCTCCTCCGTGCGCAGGAGCTTTAACGTATCATCCGAAATCTTCTGGAGCTTCTTCCTGATCTGCCCCACCGTGAGGCCGCCCTTGTTTGAGAGCACCGACTCAATCGCTCCCAGCGCTCTGCGAAGCTCCGCCTCGTCCGTCTCTGTCTGGGTTTCTTCCGCTGCCCGTCTGGCCGCCACCTCACCGGCCTTATAGCCCTGAACGATCATCTCCGTCACGGCATCCGCCACACGCATGGCTCCGAAGGCTCCGCAGCCCACCTCGCCGGCCGCATAGAGGCCCGCCACACCGGTGTCCATGTTCTCGTCGGTGTGGACGCCGCCCACGCTGTACTCGCCGCCGAAGCCCACCTCGATGCGGCGTTTTTTCTTGATCAGATCCCGGTACTCCGTGATGTTCTCGCCGTGATAAAAGCCGTGCTTATAGAACCCGTCAAAGTGCTCCATCACCGCGTCAAACATCCGGTCGATCTCCTCGTCTGTGAAGCGGCTGAAATCGAAGTAAAATCCGCCGTTTTCGGTTCCGCGGCCCTCGTTCAGCACCTTTCCGTAATAGTACATGTCCAGCACCTTGCACAGCTCGCTGACCGACTCCATCTCACGCACCTTTTCCGGAACCTCAATCTTTCTTCCCTGCGCGTCCACCGGATCGTAGTCGAAGGCAGCCCGGAAGGTACAGAGGGCCGGAAGAATCGATCCTTTGATCTCGTTGGGCTCGATGGCAGTAACCATGAAGAGCATGAACTCCATATCCGCCAGCTTCGCGCCTGCCCGGTAGGCCATGGCCTGCCCGTCTCCGGTGCTGTCCGTGTTGGTGCTCTTTAAGGTGTAGGGCTGGAAGCCGCCGGTTCCGAGGATCGTGGCCTTCGCCTCGAACTGGATCAGCTTGCCTCCCAGAAGATCCATTCCCAGCGCGCCGGTGACTCTGCCGCCGCCCTTTAAAAGATCTGTCACCGCCACATCCTCATAAATTTCGATGCCCGGCGTCTTCCTCACTCCGTTTAAGAGGGCCTTTCCCATGCTGCGCCCGGTCACGTCCCAGTTGGCCGGCGGATAAAAGCCGAATTTCTCGCCCAGCTCCTCGCCCCACTGCTTCACCTCGTAGACGATGCGCGGGCTCTCCTCCACAAACTGCTCCACCATTCTCTGGTCGCTTAAGTTGAAGCCGTCGTTGACGATGGATTTAAACATTTCCTCTCTGGTGAAGGACGGATCCGCCCCCGGTATTTTGTAATCGTAGAAAGCGCTCTCCCCGTCCATTCCGTAGGAACCGCCGATCATGATGGTATTTCCGCTGTTTCCAACCTTTCCTTTGCTGACCATGACCACCTTTGCGCCTCCCCGCGCGGCCGCCACCGCTGCCGTACAGGCCGCTCCGCCGCCGCCGATCACCAGGACGTCCGCCGTGATTTTTCTGGATACATTTATCATAGTTTTTCCACCAGCCTTTCTCTTCTTTGTCTTTTAAATCACGTCAAAATCTGTGTCGTAATATCCCGTCAGCACGTCAGCCATCTCCGTTCCGTAGGCATTTTCAAAGCGGCTTAAGACCTCCGTCGCGATCCGCTGTCCCTCCGCCCCGAAAATGGCAATCACGATGCTCGAGAACGTCTTATACAGATGCCCGCAGTGATAGTCGAAGGTGTGCAGGTACTCCTGGCGCTTTTTGGGGATCTTTCCCTCTTCAAAGTTGGCGCCCCGGGCGATCTGGATACAGTATTCATGCTCGTGCATGCTCTGGGGCACCTCGTAGACCAGCGCTGGATTGAAGCCGCGCACCACAGAGCTGTCCAGATGCGTGCAGTAGACGGTGCCGGCCTTCGCCATATCCATGTCCTTAAACTGCGCGGCCCACGGGCACATGGTGACTCTCTCGTCAAGTCCGGCGCGTAGGACACCACGTATCCCTGGTTGTCGCAGCCATGTCCTTGACTGTCTGTGTGTTGACCCACTCTCCGTACTCGCGGTATGTAAGGAAATTTAATTCCCTTCCGTCCCGGATGGCACGCTGGGCCATCCGCGCCCCCCGCTGCTCCGCATACCTCTGCGTCGCATGGACGAACGCCGCCTCCCCGCGCTTCTCAAATCTCTCCACCAGCAGCGCATAAAAGGACGCTGCTATAAATGCGTGGTGTCTCTCAGTAAATTCTTTCATGGTCATACCTCCCGATTTTTATGTCTGTGTGTCCTATCTCAGTCCAGCTCCGGATAAAATTCCTTTCCTGCCTTCTCCTCGTCCGTCTTAAACAGGTCAAAGTGAACCGCCAGCAGAGCCAGCGCTGCCAGTGCGTAGAGATAGAATGCGTATTTCATCATCGCGAACGGATTGGTGGTCTCGGCGTAGGCCATGGCCGCCATCACGTTGATACCCAGCGGGGAAAGCCCCGGAATGACACAGGCAAAAATATCCAGCAGTGAGGCGAACCTCTGCGGAGCGACCTTAAATTTCTTCATTAACGGCTTTAACACATCCGCGCCGATGATAATGCAGATCGTGTTGTTCCCGATACAGACGTCGATGATTGATGTAAACGCCGCCAGGAAATACTGGGCCCCTTTCCTGGTCTTCACGTTTCCGGCCGCTTTTGAAATGATCCAGTCGATGCCGCCCATGGTCTGGATCCGCCCCACGATTCCCTTAAGCACCAGAGCCATCAGACAGATGGAGTACATGCCGCCAATGCCGGATTTCATGTTGGCGCAGAGACTGAAAAAGTCCAGGCTTCCCGTCATGAACCCGATCACTGCGGAGGCCAGGATGCCGATCCCCAGCACGTAGATCACGTCCATGCCGCAGAAAGCCATGATCAGCACCGCAAGGTACGGAAAGATCTTGATGATCTCAATCTGCGCCGTACCGGCCACGTCCACATTGGTGCCGCTTCCGAAGATCGTATACATGACAGCGGCAAATATGGCCGCCGGAAGGGCAATCTTGAAATTCAGCTTAAATTTGTCTTTCATCTCACAGCCCGCTCCCTTGGTGGCCGCGATGGTCGTGTCAGAGATAAAAGAAAGGTTGTCCCCGAACATGGCGCCGCCCAGCACCGCGCAGAGAACCAGAATCATGTCGTAGCCGCCCTGCTGTGAGAAGCCCACGGCGATGGGAGCCACCGCGCTGACCGTTCCGAAACTGGTTCCCATGGAAATAGAAATCAGACATGAGATCACAAACAGTCCCGGCACGATGAACCGGTGCGGCAGAACCGCCATTCCCGCATTTACCACGGCGTCCACGCCTCCCATGACCTTGCTGACCGAGGAAAAGATACCCGCCAGCAGGAAAATGAGGCACATGAGGAGAATGCTGGGATTGGCCGCGTTTTTCATAAAGTCATCGGTCTTCGATGCAAAGGAACCCTTTCCCATGAGCAGCGCGCAGGCCACGCCGAACATCAGAGCCGCCTCTCTCGGTACGAAATCGAAAGGGCTTGCCTCCCCCTGGAAATAGAAAAACAGGCCAAAGCCAAGATACAGAATCAAGAAAACCAGCAGCGGAAAAAATGCTTTCCAGCCATAACTCTTTTTGCCCAACAGATCCATTTGTTCGTTCTTCATAGTTTAACTACTTACCCTCCCTGTTTATTCAAGTGCATTTTTCAAGTAAAACAGCTTCAATCAATTCCCGGGAATATGTCTATAGTATATCTTTACTTCCAGCAAGGTGGTAGTATATAATTAACGTGACAGCTATCAGTTTTACAGATAACAAGCAGGAGGTCCCATGAACTTAAATCAATTAAAATACGTCATCGAAATCGCGAGGACGCGCTCCATCAACAAGGCCGCCTCCAACCTTTTCGTCTCCCAGTCCGTGCTTTCCACGGCCATCATCAGCCTGGAGAAGGAGATCGGGCAGCCCATATTTATCCGCAGCAACAAGGGCGTTTCCCTCACCCCCTTCGGCCACACCTTCGTTTCCTATGTGACGCCCATCCAGGACCAGCTCTCCCAGCTGGACTCCTTACTGTTAAACGGCGCGCCGCAGGAAGCCTTCACCCTGTCCGTGGCCAGCGTGGGATACTATTTTCTCTGCCAGATCTGCACGGATATTTACCAGAAATACCGCAGCATGGGCATCCGCATCCACCAGTTCGAAGATCAGATCAGCCGCATCTCGGAGCTGGTGGCCAACAAAACCGTGGGGGTCGGCGTGGTCAATATCTGGACCTGCTATAAGCATTCCTACCAGAAGCAGCTGCAGACCAGGCAGCTCCAGTACCATCCCATCGCCACCATGGATATCGCCATCACCGTGGGGCCGGCCAATCCGCTCTATAAGAGCGCGCAGACCTCTGTCTCCGTCGAAGAGCTCTCCGGCTTCCCCTCCGTCATGTACGAGCACATGGATTTCGGTCCCTACTCCGACATCTATCACCGTCTGCACCTCAAGGACTCGGGCAGCCGCTTCACCACCTCCTCCCGCTCCGCGATCTATGAGACGCTCTACAGCACGGACGCCTATTATCTGAACTCGATCTATCCGTTCAGACAGACCGTCGGGAACTACCCCGCCCACATGAACCTGCGCACGCTCCGCGTCAGAGACTGTGCCATTCAGTCAGAGATCGCCTGGATCAAGCGGAAGGACCACATGCTGTCCATCGTCGAGGAGGAGCTGGTCAACCGGACGCTTCAGTATTTTTCCTGATGTATCCTCCGGCGCATATAGCCGCTATCTGCTTTCTAGATAGCAAATTCTTTCGCCCACCGTAAAATCTCTAAAGATTTTATTAACCTTTGCATTTCCCCCTTGCCGACTTCAAATGTCTGTGCTATAATTTGCAAAAGTCAAAGATGTTAATATTTCGTTAAAACATTTAATACTTTTGTCACGAAAGGCATTCATTATGAATAAGACAAGGATTGTAAACTTTTTTAAAAAGTACGGCCACATATGGACGCTGTCTTACGCCTTCCTCTACCTGCCATGGTTTGCCTATCTGGAGCGGACCGTGACCAGGCGGTACCACGTGATGCACTCCCAGCTGGATGATCTGATCCCGTTCAACGAGTATTTCATCATCCCCTACCTGCTTTGGTTCATCTACGTGGCCGGGGCGCTGGCCTACTTCTTCTTCACAAGCAAAGAGAATTACTACCAGCTGTGCACATACCTGTTCGCTGGCATGACCATCAGCCTGCTGATCTGCACGATCTTCCCCAACGGGACGGATCTGCGGCCGGTCATCGACCCGGATAAGAACCTGTGCTCGTATCTGGTCTCGTTAATCTACCGGGCGGACACCTGTACCAACGTGTTCCCCAGCATTCACGTGTATAACTCCATCTGTGTTCACGTGGCGCTGACGAAGTCCCGGGCGCTGCAGGACAGACGGCTGGTGCGCATCGGCTCCGCGGTTCTGATGGTCGCTATCTGCATGGCGACGGTGTCCTTAAAGCAGCATTCGGTCATCGACGTGGCCGGCGGCATTCTGGCAGCCATCGTCATCTACCGTTCGCCTATTCCGGCGGCTACTCCAGGGCGAAGCAGACCGGCAAGGTGGCCGTGCGCTAGACATGGCCCGGATTTCGGATTTTCAGACATAAGAATACCCCCGGATGAGAGTTCGCTTTCATCCGGGGGTATTTTCTATATCTCTTGTATTGTCTGTATTTCCTGTATCGTCTGTCACCAGTGATTGTAGCTCAGCACTTCGCTTACATCTTTCCGTATCTTCTTTCGCGGCTCGCCCTTATTCGCCGGATAGCCGACAGTGATGATCAGGCGCACCACTCTCTCCTCTGGAATCCCCAGGGCTTTGTGGAGCTTTTCCTGGTTCATGGTGCCGATCATGCAGGTTCCGAGCCCCATGGAGGTGGCCTCATAGCACAGGGCCATGGCCGCCATGCCGATGTCCATCTGGGCAAAATGCTGGGAGCCGTAGTGCTCGGCCACGCCGGGTTTTAACTGCGCCTTCTCCTCACAGATCACGATAAACGCAGGCACCTTGTCCCCCCAGGGGCAGCCGGTCAGGCCATTGTCGTCAAATGCCTCCACCACCGCCGCGTGGGCCTCCGGCTCGTCCACGATGATGAAATGCCACGGCTGTGAATTACAGCCGCTGGGGCTTAAGTGCGCCACCTCCACCAGGTGGGTCAGCGCCTCCCGGGAGACCTTCTCGCTGCTGTAGACGCGGCAGCTCTCTCTCCTCGCCTGCAATTCCTCAAATCTCATTTCCATATGCTTTCCTCCTAATTAAACCCATAAAACTTCTGCGCGATCTTATAGCAGGCGCTGGAAACCTTGCGCCCGCTCTTGCCCGGCAGGTTGACGCCCTGGCCCAGGAATCCCCAGCGCAGTCTCAGATACAGCTTGATATTCTGCTGCTTGACATACTGCCACAGCTCCGCCTTTTTCTTTAAGTTCTCCGGATCCTCGGATCGGATGGCCAGAATCGACGAGACGGTCATCATAATCTCCAGATAACGGACCATGTAGTGCTTAAGCTTCGGCTCCGAGAGCCGGGTCACATCGTAGCAGTCGATCATCTGCTTCGTCACCCGGATCTGCTGGTCGATACGGCCGATCATCACGGCCTCGTTCACCGACTGATCTGAGCGTCCGATGAAGTAGCGGTAAAAGTTCACATTCAGATAGTAAAGCGTCTTCACATGCGGCAGCGGCTGATAGACGAAAATGTTGTCCACATAGAAGGTATGCTCCGGCAGGTGAAGCCCGCACTGCCGCAGAAGCTCCGTCCGGTAAATCACGGAGTGCATCAGGATGTACTGCCCCACCATGAAAAGCTTCACCTTGTCCCAGCCGATGACCTCGTTCTGCGGCAGGGCCGTGCGGTAGTTCATGACCTTCTTTCGCTTCGCGCCTGTTTCTCGTAGACAAAGTTGGTCACCAGCATGTCCAGGGTCTCGTCGCCGTAGACGAACCGGGTCAGAGTCTCCAGCACCTCCCGGTACGCCTCCTCGTTCACCCAGTCGTCGCTGTCCACCACCTTGAAATAGATGCCGGTGGCCGCCTTAAGTCCCGCGTTGACGGCGCCGCCGTGGCCCGCGTTCTCCTGGTGGATGGCCCGGCAGATGCCGGGGTATCTGGCCTCGTACTCGTCGGCGATGGCGGCGGTGTCGTCCTTCGTGGATCCGTCGTCCACAATCAGAATCTCCACCTGGTCGCCGCCGGTTAACAGTGTGTCGATACAGTGTCTCATGTATGCGGCGGAATTATAGCAGGGAACCGCGATTGAGAGCAGCTTCATTCTCAGACCTCCTCCATCTGGCGGTTCACAGAGTCCTCGCAGGAACGCATCGCCATGATTGTCATTTCCATCAGTTTATTAAGATCCCAGCCCAGCTGCTCCGCACCTTCCGCGATGATCTCTCTGGAACAGCCGGCCGCGAACCGTTTGTCCTTAAATTTCTTTTTGAGGCTGGACACCTCCATGTCCTTGCAGCTTTTGGACGGGCGCATCTTCGCCGCCGCCCCAATAAGGCCGGTCAGCTCATCCACCGCGTAGAGCACTTTCTCCATCTCATGCTCCGGCTTCACATCCACCCGGTGGCCATAGCCGTGACTGCACACCGCATGGATCAGTTCCTCCTCGGCGCCGCCCTCTCTCAGAAGCTCCGGAGCCTTCGTGCAGTGCTCCTCCGGGTACATCTCAAAATCGATGTCGTGCAGAAGACCTGCGATCTCCCAGAAATCGCTGTCCTCCCCGTAGCCCAGCTCTCCGGCGTACCAGCGCATCACCTCGCCCACGGTCAGTCCGTGCAGAATGTGGAACGGTTCCTTGTTGTACTTTTTAAGAAGCGCGAGGGCTTCATTTTTTTCGAGTTTCGTCTTCATTTTACACACTCCAATCGTGATATTCTTCTTATAGTTATAACAGACCTTTCACGCAAAGGAAAGTCTTATTCTAAAACTTATCGAAAATATATCGAAGAACAAGCCGTTTCAGATACCACAGCGCATCCCTCTTTTGCACCTCCCGGTCGGCCTGCAGCGGGTAGGAGGCCGCCAGTTCATCCCCTATATAATATTGAAGACTCCCCACGATCTGCCCCTTCGCCACCGGCGCTGCGAGCGCGCGGGGAATGCTCTCACGCACGTTGAGCTCCTCGTCCGGGCGCATCAGAAGCCGCAGAGGCTCATGTTCCTGTCCGGCCGCCAGGCAGACCCCGGTCCATCCCTCCTGCCCGTCGGGCACCGCCACCCGCGGGAACGTAAGCCCCTCCAGCGAAATCTCCCGATACTCGTAATTGTCCGCGCCGTAGGCTCCAGCCTGCGCATGTCGTTCCATTTGTAGGTCTTGTGGGGCGGCCAGCCGCAGCCCAGCAGGACGGCGATGAACGTGCGCTCCCCGTCTTTCAGCGCTCCCACGTAGCAGTAGCCCGCCTTTCCCGTGAACCCGGTCTTTCCCGTGAGAGCGCGGGCCGACATGGAGAGATAGGCGTTGTGATTCAGGCAGTAAAAGGAGCGTTTCCCGTCCAGATCCGTGAAGCTGTGGGAGGGCGTCCTCGTGATCTCCAGAAACTCTTCCGTTTCGGGGAAAGCATGACGCAGTAGCGCATGATCGCCGCCAGATCCCGGGCCGTGGTGCTGTGCTCCCCGCCGTTCTCATCCGTCCCGTCCAGGCCGTTGGGTGTGACGAAGCAGGTGTCGGAGCAGCCTAAGTCCCTGGCCTTCTGGTTCATCATCGCCGCGAAGCCCTCCACACTGCCGCCGATGTGCTCGGCGATGGCCACCGCCGTGTCGTTGTGGGATTCCAGCATCAGCGAGCAGAGGAGATCCCCCAGCCGGTAGCGCTCGCCCTCGCGGATGTTTAACTGCACGTCGGGCATGGAGGCGGCGTAAGCTGAAACCAGCACCTCATCATCCGGGTCTCCGTTCTCCAGAGCCAGAATACATGTCATGATCTTCGTGGTACTGGCCATGGACCGGACCGTGAAGCCGTCCTTCTCAAACAGCACGCGTCCGCTGTCCGCGTCCATGAGGACTGCGGAGGCGGCATTCAGAACCGGAGGTTCCGGCGCAGCGGATGATTCCAGAGCGGCAGGTGATTCCGGCGCAGCGGACACTTCCGACACAGCGGGCGGTTCCAGCACAACGGACGATTCCAGCACAACGGACGGTTCCAGCGCGGCGGACGTTCCCGACAGGATACCGCCCACAAACTTTCAATCTCTCCGTCATCTGCCCACGCCTGGCACGGAAACAAAAGCGCCTGCAGGCCCATGCAGACGCCAAGCATGGCACATAAAAAACGTCTTTTCCCCATGACACCTCTCCTGCCATAAAACAGTTTGTACTATTTATATGAGGCAATGTCAGAAAAAAGACGTTATTTTTAAATATTTAGATGAAGCTCCCTCATAACCTCCAGGAAATCCTCCGGCACCGGCGCCGTAATTTCCAGATGCTCCCCGCTCATGGGATGGTCAAGCTCCAGCTTCCAGGCGTGGAGCGCCTGCCGGCCGATCCGCCGCATATCCGGGTGATACAGAAAATCCCCCAGAAGCGGATGTCCCGCATACTTCATATGCACCGGATCTGGTGCGTCCGCCCGGTGAGCAGGTGCAGCCGGACCAGCGAGCAGTCCGCCTCCCCGCTGTATGCAAGCGTCTCGTACTCCGTCCGCGCATACTCCCCGCGCTGGAAATCCACCTGCCGCTCGATGACGGAGCCCTCCTTCCTGGCGATGGGCGCCTCGATCACGCCCCGCTCCGACACCCGCCCCGCCGCCAGCGCCAGGTACGTTTTTTTGATTTTCCGCTCCCGCGCCATCTCGTGGAGAATCCCCGCGCTGAGCATATGCTTTGCGACCAGCACCGCGCCGGTGGTGTCCTTATCCAGCCGGCTCACCGCCCGGCAGACAAAGTCCTCCCCCCGGCTCTCATAATACCATTTGAGCCCGTTGGCCAGTGTATTGCCGTGATTTCCCTGGGACGGATGAACCGGCACTCCCGCCGCCTTGTCAATGACGATCATATCTTCGTCCTCGTAGAGCACCCGCAGCTCCATGGGCACAGCCGCCAATTTCTCCGTCCCCTCGTGCCGCTCTGTCCCCCCGTGTTTCTCCGTCCCCTCGTCCGCGACCCGCACCGAGAGCACCTCCCCCGCCGCCAGCCGCCTGGTCGTATAGGCCGCCTCGCCGTTCACCGCAATTCCCATCGGCGTATTCTTAAGATGAATCAACATTCTCCTGGAGTACCCCCGCGCCCGCAGAAACCGCTCCACCGGCATCCCCGCCGCGTCCTCCCCCACCGCATATTCATAAACCCGTTCCATACCCCGCATTGTAACACGCACGAAAAAAATTGACAAGACCACCCCCGCCAAGTATAATCTCCCTTAATAAGGAGGAATCATCATGACCGAAAAAACCTACAACCAGATCGAAGCCCTGTTAAAAGCAAAAAGAATCCAGGAAGAGCCCGAAGACATCCTCCTGGAGCTTGCCGAACACCTGGCCGACGCCGGCCAGACAGACACACCCCTCACCCACAAACTAAAAATCGGCAAAACCACCATAACCGCCACCGGCATCTGCACCCCCTCCGACGAGGATCCCGAGGAGATCTCCGTCTTAATAAAAAACCTGACCATCGACGGGAGCGAATTTCCGATTGACGAATACTTACTATAACCCCATATCAAAAATAAGATCTCATCAATACACAGAATTTCCGCTCCCCAGAGCCCGAGAAGCAGGAGAAGGACACGGCGCGCCGTGTCCTTCTCCTGCCCCCGCCCTGCGCGAATCCTATTTTTATCCTACATCCCCAGATACGCCTTCTTCACAATCTCCGACTCCAGCAGCTCCCCGCTGCTCCCTTCAAGCACCATGCGCCCGTTCTGCAGCACGTACCCGCGGTTGGCCAGCTCCAGGGCCTCCTGGATCTTCTGCTCCACCAGAAGAACCGTGATCCCGATGGAGTTGATCACCTTCAGCGAGTCCATCACCTTATCCACCAGAACCGGTGCCAGGCCCAGGCTCATCTCGTCGATCATCAGAAGCTTCGGGCGGCTCATAAGCCTCTGGCGATGGCTAACATCTGCTGTTCGCCGCCGCTGAAGGTCTCCGCCGCCTGGTCCTCCCGCTCCTTGAGGCGGGGGAAGAGGTCGTAGACCTGCTCTAAGCAGTCTTTCTTTGTCTTCTCATCCTTCAACACATAGGCGCCCAGCATCAGATTTTCCCGCACGGAGAGCTTTCCGAACAGCTGCCGCCCCTCTGGCACGTGGGCCATTCCCATCTCCACCAGGCGATGGGCCGGCACATGGTTGATGGTCTCGCCCATGAATGTGATCGTCCCCGCCATCGGCTTTATGACGCCGGAAAGCCCCCGGAGAATCGTGGATTTGCCGGCTCCGTTGGAGCCCACAATGGACACGACTTCTTTCTCATGCACTTCCAGGGATACGTCGAATATGACGGGGACATTGTCGTACCCTAATTTAAGATTTTCTACTTTTAGCATGATATCTGTCTCCCAAATAAGCTTTGATCACTTCGTCATTGTCTGCAATTTCCTTCGGCACTCCCTCGGCGATCTTCTTTCCCGCGTTGAGCACCACGATCCGGTCGGAGATCGGCATGATCGCTCCATGATGTGCTCCACGATCAGCAGGGAGAGCCCGTTTTCGCGCAGCTTCAGACAGAGATTCATCACATCCTTGATCTCCGTCTGATTCAGCCCCGCCATACACTCGTCTAACATTAAAAGCTTCGGCTTCGTGGCCAGCGCCCTCGCGATCTCCAGCCGCTTCTTGTCCACGATGGTGAGGCTGCCGCCCAGGATATCCCGCTTCCCGCTCATGCCCACCAGCTCCAGGATCTCCCTGGCCGCCGCCCGGGCCGCCCGCGTGCTGCGGGTGTGTAAGAACGCGCCGGTCATCACATTTTCCTCCACCGTCATCTCCTTAAGTGTCTGGACGATCTGAAACGTCCTGGTGAGACCCAGCCGGCACACCTCGTAGGAGGGCAGGCCCGTGATGTCCTTTCCCTCGAAAAAACGGAGCCGGAGGTGGGAGGATAAAAACCGGAAATGCTGTTGAACAGCGTCGTTTTTCCGGCTCCGTTGGGACCGATCAGACTGACGATCTCCCGCTCGCCGATGGTGAAGGAGACATTCTCGTTGGCCACCAGATTGCCGAATTTCTTTGTGATCTCTCTGACCTCAAGTATGGGTTTCAACTGTCCCCTCACCTCTTTCCTTCCTGTCTGTGAAATGTCCCTGGATCCGCTTCACCACGCCGATGATTCCCTGCGGCTCGAAGCAGGTGACAAGGACGATCAGTATTCCAAATATGATCAGATTTAAGCCCGACCCGGAGCCGCCGGTCAGACGCCTCACCAGAAGCTCCAGCGAGTAGTAGATGGCCGACCCGATGATGGGCCCGTAGACATTTCCGATTCCGCCAAGCACCGTCACCAGCACGAAGATCATGGAGACGCTTAAGGGGAACACGGTGTCCGAATCGATGTATTTGAAAAACTGGGCGAAAAAGGTTCCGCCCACCGCCGCCAGAAACGCGCTGATGCACATGGCCGCCAGCTTGTAGTTTCTCGGGTTGATTCCCACGGACTCCGCCACCTCGTGGCTCTCCCGGATGGCCTTCCAGTAAAAGCCCATCTTGGAATTTTCCAGCCACAGGCAGAGGACGAAGATAAGAACAAACGCCGCCAGCGTGGTCAGAAGAAACGGGATCCGGTCCCGCACGTCCAGACTCAGCCAGGCAATCTTTCCCCAGGCGCTCTTCGGGCTTCCCGGAACCAGCGTGTTGATCGGCGTCAGTGCGATGCCGTCGCCTGCGCCACATATTTCCATTTGCTGAAAATAACCCTGAGGATCTCCGCCACACACAGCGTGGCGATGGCGAAGTAGTGTCCTTTCAGCCGGAACATCTGGAAATTCACGACAAACGCCAGAAGCGCCGCGATCGCTCCTCCCACCAGCATCCCGATCCAGGGCGTGATGTGGAAGTTCTCCAGAAGAATCGTGGAGGTATAGGCGCCGATTCCGAAGTACGCCGCGTGGCCGAAGGAGGTCTGCCCCGTAAAGCCGGTGATCAGGTTCCAGGCCTCGCCCACCATGGCGTAGATCAGCATATAAATGATTACATTGTGTACGTCCGTGTTATTTCCAATCGTAAACGGTATGATCACCAGTGCAGCAAAGAGTACGATTGCAAATACATGTTTCTTAAGCATTACCATCCGAACAGCCCCTTCGGCCGGATCTGGATCGCCACCAGGTAGATCACAAACACCACCAGGTATTTGAAGGAGGTGCCGATCAGATATCCGCCCACCGCCTCGGCCACGCCGATGAGAAGCCCGGCATACAGGCTCCCTTGATGTTGCCGAAGCCGCCCAGAGCCACGATCACGAAGGCAAGCGTGCTGTAGAGTGCGCAGGCCTCCGGATAGATGGGGGTGAATGTGGACATCAGCGCCGCGGCTGCACCGACGCAGGCGCCCGAGAGTCCGAATGTGATCGCAAAAATGCGGTTGGTGTTGATGCCCATAAGCTGGGCCGCCGTCTTGTTCATGGAGGTGGCCTTGATGGCCACCCCCGTCTTCGTCCGGTTCATAAACCAGATGACCGCGAACGTGAGAAGCAGGGAACCCGCCGCCGCCAGTATGTAGTCGTGGCGGATATAGATGCCTCCGATGTTGAAGCTGGCGCTTCCCACCAGCGGATTGGTGATGTTTTTATAGTTGGCCGTCCAGAAAAACTGCGTCAGATTCTTGAGAACCATGCTGAGACCGAAGGTGGCTAAAAGCGCCGTCAGCGGCGGAGCATTTAAGACTCTCCGGATCACCAGCAGATAAAGGAGCACGCCCATCGCGAAGATTAAAAGCATCACGACCGGCAGCGAGAGCACCGGGTCGAGCCCCACAAGGCACCAGATCCAGAACGCCGCGTACATCCCCCAGAGAAGCATTTCCCCGTGGGCAAAGTTTACGATATCCATGACGCCCCATGTCAGGGTCAGTCCGACAGCCACCAGAGCATAGACAAAGCCGTTCATAAGGCCGTTAATGATAATTTGTCCCATAAGCTCCTCCTGTCATGTAAAATTTATTCGTTCAGAAGCGGCTCCGCGGTGGTGTACTCGTTGACCGGATACACGACCTCATATTTCGCGTCGATGAGCTGTGTCACAACCGCCGGCATGATGTCGTTCTGTCCGAACTCATCGAAGTGGATCTCCTGTGTGATCAGATACGGGGCCTCGAAGGTGTTGGCCTTTAAAGCCGCGATCACGGCGTCGGCATCGGTGCTTCCCGCTGCTCGATGCCCTGGGCTGCGACGATGATGGAGGCGAACTCCTCAAGGGCCGGACCGTCGATGTCCTGGCCGGTCTTTGCCTTATATAAGTCGTTGACGTAGGAGAAGACTTCCAGCTTGTCGGCCAGCTGTGCAGTACATGCCTGGCCGCCGGCGTAGAAGTTCACGCCCAGATCGGTGGCCACGCCAGCGAAGGAAGCGTCCTGGAATCCGCCGCAGTAGCAGATGATCGCCTTGGGGTTGAAATCCAGGGACTGGTAGGCCTTCGCAAAGGAGGTCAGATCGCCGATGTAGGAGGCCTGGAACACCACGTCCGCGCCGGACTCCTTGATCTTGGCTGCTTCCGTGTCGAAGGAGGTGCTGGAGGCGTCATAGGACTCGCTGGCTACCACGTTAAAGCCGTACTCCGCGGCATATTTCTGGAACATCTCGTCGGCATGGATGCCGTAGGAGTTGTTGATCCAGGCGATAGCCACGTTTTCGATTCCCGCGTCATACTCCTCGTTTAAATATGTAAGATACTCGAAAAATTCATCCGACTCCTGGGCGTCGTTGGCCGCCACGCGGTTGAATATGGATCCGAAGGCATAGGTAGTGCCGTCAGTCAGCGCCGCCGAGCTGGAGGAACCGCAGATCATGGGAATGTTGTACTCCAGCGCCGCGTTAGCCACTGCCGCCGAACATCCGCTGTTGTAGGCGCCGGTAATCGCAGCCACTCCCTCGTCCAGAAGCTTGCTGGCCTCCGTCGTCGCCTTATCCGCGTTGGACTCGTGATCCGCAAACACGATCTTCACTTTCTGGCCGCCCAGGATGCCCTCGTTCTTCGCCAGCTCCCAATCGAGATCGTGGGAATTGTTGATGATGTCCTCCGCGACCTCCATGGCCGCTTTCAGATACTCTCCCGTCGATGAACCGGTGAGCGGGAGGACTGCTCCGATGGTGATCTCCCCGCCTTCTGATGCGGCAGGAGCTTCCGCCGGGGCCGCCTGTTCCGCCGCAGAGCCCGAATCACCCGCCGGGGCCGACGACTGGCTGCTGCAGCCGGCCAGAGCCGCCGTCATAGCTGTAACCGTAAACAGACACAATGCTTTTTGGATTGCTTTTTTCTTTCATATTTTTGCCTCCCTTGTTGATTTTTTAGAAAAAGGCTATCAAATTACCCTATTTTCTTGCAGTTCATATTATCATATAATTTTCGGCATTGCAACAACTTTATCTAAATATTCAAAAAATATCCGGCAAACATCTAGTTTATCGAATAATTTTATTATATGCACCGATTTCCTGATACATTCTTTCTTCCCGCAATCACAGGGTGGGGCTCCAGCAAAAAAGGACGGCTGCTTCTGACTGAAGCAGCCGTCCTTCACTTTACGACAGATTTCTATTTCCGGCACGCCGGCAGTTAGTTGACGATCACATTCTCCGTATCCTTATCGAAAATGTGGATCTTGCTTAAATCCATGGCGAATTTTACAGTGTCGCCGGTTCTCGCGGTGGTCTTGGGATTCACGCGGGCGGTAAAGTTGGTGTCTTCCACGTCGAAGTATAAGAACACCTCTGCGCCCAGCATCTCATATACGCGGACGGTGGCGGTAATCACACTGCCCTGCGCCGCTGCGAGGGAGGCCTCGTCGTCGTGCAGATCCTCGGGACGGATGCCCAGGGTCACTTCCTTGCCCACATAGCCGCCCTTCTCCAGCGCCTCGCCCTTTTCCTTCGGAAGCGTGATGGTGTTGCCGCCGAAGCTCAGAGTGATATCGTTTCCGGATTTGGCCACTGCTGCGTCGATCAGGTTCATCTGCGGTGCGCCGATGAAGCCTGCAACGAACTTGTTGGCCGGCTTGTCATAGAGGTTCTGCGGGGAATCCACCTGCTGCACCACGCCGTCCTTCATGACGACGATGCGGGTTCCCAGCGTCATGGCCTCGGTCTGGTCGTGGGTCACGTAGATGATCGTGGTGCCCAGTCTCTGGTGAAGCTTGGAAATTTCAATACGCATCTGGCCTCTCAGCTTTGCGTCCAGGTTGGACAGCGGCTCATCCATCAGGAACACCTTCGGCTGGCGTACGATGGCGCGGCCCATGGCCACACGCTGTCTCTGTCCGCCGGAGAGTGCCTTCGGCTTTCTGTCCAGCAGATGGGACAGGTCGAGGATTCTGGCGGCCTCCTGCACCAGGCGGTCGATCTCATCCTTCGGGACCTTTCTGAGCTTCAGTCCGAATGCCATGTTGTCATACACGGTCATGTGGGGATACAGCGCGTAGTTCTGGAAAACCATCGCGATGTCCCTGTCCTTGGGCTCCACGTCGTTCATCAGCTTGTCATCGATGTAGAGCTCGCCGGAGCTGATGTCCTCCAGACCCGCGATCATGCGCAGGGTCGTGGACTTACCGCAGCCGGACGGTCCAACGAAAATGATGAACTCTTTATCTTCAATCTCAAGGTTAAAATCCTTTACAGCTGCAAATCCGTTGGGATATGTCTTGGTCACATTCTTAAGCGATAAACTTGCCATATTTGTTCCTCCTGGTATTCTGGGCCGGCGGCCTGTATCCGCTCCGCCTGTCTCTTAACTGCCTTTATCATACATGAGGCCCCTGCAAATAGCCATGGATTCATTTTACCAAAATCCGCTGTTTATTTTGTTCACTTTGTATACGCAAATCAAAAAATGCCCGATATGTCAAAATAATTTTGAAATTCACCCGGATTTCCTGTCCATTTTGTCTGAATTATTTTTGCCTCGAAAAAACTTTGTTAAGTTTTCACAAGAAAAAGCCCCGGATTTTTCACATCCAGGCTTAAAAATTCTATTTAATAGCAATGGCTTCCATTTCCATCAGCACATCCTTCGGGAGACGGGCCACTTCCACGCAGGAGCGCGCCGGGCAGTCGCCCTCGAAATATCCGCTGTAGATCTCGTTGATTTTTCCAAAATCGTCCATGTTCTTGATGAAAACCGTGGTCTTCACGACGTTTGCCATGCCGGTTCCCGCCGCCTCCAGAAGGTTCTTCACGTTCTCCATCACCTGCTTCGCCTGGGCCTCGATGCCTCGGGAATCTCCCCGGTCGCCGGATTCACGGGAATCTGGCCGGAAGTGTAAACCATTCCGTTCACCTCCACTGCCTGGGAATAGGGGCCGATGGCCGCCGGTGCATTGTTTGTACTGATAATCGTCTTCATTTGATGTATCCTCCTTATTTGCGTTTAATATATTTCTCTGTAATCTCAACCGCCCCGGCCTTTAAAAGATGGCCCAGGGCGCGCTTGAACGCGTTCTTGCTCATGTTAAATTCGCGCTTGATGATCTCCGGGCTCACCTTCTCTCCGAAGGGCAGAACGCCGTCATACTCGTCGATAACCGTGAGAATGGTCTGGGCGTCGATGTCCATCTGGTTCTCCCTGCGCTCGCGAAGGCTTAAATCCAGCTTTCCGTCCTCGTGCACGCGTGCCACACGGGCCTCCACCACGTCGCCTAAGCGCACGTCGCCGAACAGCTCCCTGGTGGGGATGAGTCCCATATACTGGTTGTCAACGGCCACAAACAGGCCCCAGTTATCGCTCTTTTCATAGACGCGACCGGTGACCCGGTCGTCCTTTTGGTAGGGGGAGTCCGCGGTCAGATACGGGTAAATCTTCATGGTGGCCGCCAGTCTGGCGCTCCGGTCCGTGTAGAGCGCCGCCAGGCACCGGTCGCCGGCCTTCACCCGGTAGGTCTGCTCCTTGTATGGAAGGAGGACATCACGCTCCAGCCCGATGTCTAAAAATGCCCCGATCTTCGTCACCTCGCGGACCTCCAGCTCCGCCATCTGGCCCACTTCCAGCTTCGGAGCCGTCCGGGTGGCGATGAGCCTGTCCTCGGAATCCCTGTAAATAAACACGTCCAGCATGTTCCCGATCTTCGTTCCCTCCGGAACCTGGCGCTTCGGCAGCAGCACGGAAACCTTTTCATTTCCAGGCTCGCCCAGGTACACGCCCACATCCTTGATCCGCAGCACCCGCAGGGCCTGCGTCTTTCCCAGTTCTATCATCGATCTATTCCTCTCCGCCAAACCACAGGTTTGCAAATATTTTTCCGTCCGCGCCGCGCAGGGAGACCACATACCCTTCCGGGATTTTCCCCACCGCCGGGCAGATCATATCGTTTAATACCGCCGCAGTTTTGTACTCCACACGGAGCTCTCCGATCTTAAAGCGCTCCGGCAGGCACTCTCTCGCCAGCTCCACGTACTGCGCGTTGTTCACGTGGAGGTTTGTGTCCAGGTGATGCCGCTCCACCCGGATGGGCGTCCCCTCGGCAAACGCCTCCGGCAGCGCGATCTTTCCCGGCACGCCGCTCATCTCAAGCCGGGCGCCGTCCGCGCCGTAGCCCCGGATATCGTCCTCCGTCACCCTGGCCGGGCGGTGATTCTTCGTGTCGTAGAAAAACCAGCAGGAGTCGGCCCGCACCAGATATTCGCCCGTCGTGTCCTGGATCGTAAAATTGCGGTAGCCGTAAATTCCCTTGAAGCCGTAGGGCCAGGTGCCGATGACGATCTCCTCCCCCAGCACGGGAAAACGGTCCACCACGATCTGCCAGGAGTGGAGCCACCAGGCCCGGTCCCGGGCGTTCAGATACCCGATCCCCAGCCCCACGTCCTCAGAGTGAAACGTGGAACAGTCCTGGAGATAGTTCATAATCCCCGTGATGGACAGGCGGCCGGATGCATCGGTCTCGCTGTAGCGCACTCTGCTGGTAAATGTATACATGAAGAAGCCTTCTTTCTCAGTCTGATATCAGATCATATCAGAGCAAGTATAGCACAGCCGGGCTCCGGGCGCAACCGGAGACAAGCGCAAAAAACCGATAACTTCCGCGAGATGCAGAATTATCGGTTTTTTAAGCTGGGCTACAAGGATTCGAACCTTGAAATGACGGAGTCAGAGTCCGTTGCCTTACCATTTGGCGATAGCCAATGTCACAACACGATGTATTATACAACAGGGTATGGATTTGGTCAATACTTTTTTTCAAATTTTTGAAATTTTTTTAAATTCTCCCAAACCGGGGTTTTCCCCGCACCAGAAGCCCCGGCTCAGAGGTCGGAGTTTCCGGCGCCGTCCGGTGTCTCACCGGCCGGCGCATCTGTTTCATTCCCTCTGGCGGCGGGCTCGCTGGCAGGCTCACCGCCGCTGTCACCTCCATCCGCGCCGCCGTCCTCCCGGCCGCTGCCCGTCTCCTGGCTGCTCTCTGCGCCGCTCTCGCCGCTGCCGTTTTCATCGCTCCCGGTACCGGCCGCCGGACTGGATTCCTGGCTGCTCTCCCCTGCGGAGCCGGCGGATTCTTCGGAAGGCGCAGTCTCTCCTGTCTCCGCCTCCGTGCTCTCCGCGGTACTCTCTTCCCCGGCGTCCGGGGAAATGTACGGCGTATCGAAATATCCCTTCACAGTTCCGAAACTGCCGCCGTTTCTCAAGGCAACGCCGCCGATGACGAACGTGCACTCCTCGTCCCCCGGCAGTCCGCTCACCCGGACCGAACAGGAGGTGGAACCCGTGTCCAAAATGCGGGCCGAGTAGCTGTCGCCGTTTCCATCATAGACCGAGATCGTGGCATTCTTCCACTTCACCCGGGATTTAAACACGATATCCAGCACGCCGTCGTCGTAGTCCACATAGTCGATCTTGATGCCAAGCTCGGCGGAGCTCTGGGTCTCCTCCTCGGAGGAGCTGGGCTCCGTCACCGTGGGGAGCACCGGAACCGATGCGTTTCCGGAGCCGGAAGCGCTCGCGCCGCCGGATCCTGTCCGTTTCCGCCGGTACTGTCCCCGCCGGTTCCATCCGCACCGTCCGCGCCGTCCGCGTGTTCCAGACCGTCGCCCGCGCTCTCACCCGCGTCTTCTGCCTCTCCGGTTCCGCTCCCCGGCTCGCCCGCGGACGTATCGGGCCGGGTCTGCGGTTCGCTCTCCCTCGCGGGCAGCGTCACATCCACCGCAGGCTCCACATCCTCACCCAGGTCATAGGCGCTCTCGGTGATCTCCCTCGCGATCTCCTCCATGGTCATGGCCGCGAACGTCTCCATGTCCGCCTCCGACAGCGCCTCGTTCTGGTCGATGAGTTCCTGCAGGAAGTAGGCCTTTCCATAGGAAATGCCGTACTGATCCGCCATCTGCTGCACCTCGTCGGTGGTCACGGCCCGCTGGTTGTAGACCACAGCCTCCACCTGGTTCTCCTGGAGGGAGGTCTCAATGTCCCCCACCACCATGGCGCGGATGTCTGCGGCCTTCTCCGCGTCGTCGTTGGCCACCGTCACCAGAATGGCATTGTCCATGTCGTCTAAATATCCCTTCTGAACCATGGAGCCGATGACGGCGTTCAGCGCCACGTTGAGATCCACATTCTCAAGCTCCATATCGTCCAGAATGTTCTCGGCGTCCGCATTCAGCGCCTCCGCCTCCAGCACCCGGTTCCTCCGGTTCACGGAAAGCTCGATGCTGGGGTTCACGTCGATGCCGATGACGGAATCCACCCGGTTCGCGCTGTATACATGGGCTCCGCCGGCCAGCGCGAGCACCACAAGGCACGCCGCCGCGGCCGTGGATGCCGTTCTGCCCCACCGCCTTATGGCGGCGATCTTCCGCTCCGGCTCTGCCGCCTCCTGCGGCGCATCTAAATTGATCTTATCAAAAACGTCCGGCACGAGAGAATCCACGGCGGACCGCAGATGGTACTCGATGTCGGTCTGATTCAGCTGGTCGATCCGTTTCACCTGTATCCGCCCTCCTCTCTCAAATGGGCCTGCAGCTTCTTCATGGCGCGGTTGTACTTGGACAGCACCGTGGCCAGAGGCATCTGCAGGCTGGACGCAATTTCCCTGTGTTTCAAACCGGCGGCCGTGTGCAGAAGCACAATCTGCCGCTCGTCTTCCTTCAAAATACGAAGCGCCGCGTGCAGTACCACCTTGTCCGCGGCGTCCTCAATCTGGGCACAAAATTCCCCCAGCTCCCTGTCAGAAAGTTCATCCAGCCCCAGCTCCGACTCCCGCCTCTGGTCGCGGAATCTCATGTAGCAGAGATTCCTGGCAATGGTAAACATCCACGCCAGGGGTTTCCCCTGTGCCCGATAACCGGCGGCGGAGGTCCACACCTTCAGATAGGTCTCCTGCATCAGCTCCTCCGCGTCCTGCGGACTGCGGGCGATGGACAGAAGATAGCTGTAAATGGTCTTATCCGTATTCTGATAGAGCTGTCCGAAGGCTTCCTTGTCGCCCGCGGACACCAGCTCCATCAGCATCTCGTCGCTCATATGGCCGTAGTCTTTTGATTGCTCAAAGGTCATCGTGTTCCCTTTCTGATAGTTTAATGCATTTATTTCCCATCTTATTGCATGGTTTTTCTAAAATCTTTAAAAATACCGGACGCAGACCAGGGCGAGTCCCTCGGGAGGCATGGTTTTTCCTGCCTTTTCCCGGTTCCCCGTTTCCAGGATTTCCCTCACGGATTCCGGCGTGCGAAGGCCCAGGCCCACCTCTAAGAGCGTTCCCGTAAGAATGCGGATCATGTTGTAGAGAAACCCGTCGCCGGTGTACTCGATGGCGAGCACCGTGCCGTTTTCCTCAAACGTGATGCTCTCGATGGTGCGGACCGTGGATTTCTTAAATTTCTTCAGGGAGGAAAATCCCTTAAAGTCGTGGGTTCCCTCGAGAAATCCGGCAGCCTCCCTCATGCGCGCCAGATCGGGGCGCTGTCCGGGAGCCAGGGAAAAACACTTTCCCAGCGCGCACACGTACCGGCGGGAGAATACGTCCCGCTTCTCCCCCGTCTCCAGCAGGTAGCGGTAGGTCTTGGACTTCGCGTTCAGGCGGCTGTGAAACCGCTCCGGCGCCTGTTCGGCCTCCAGCACGCGGATGTCGTCGGGGAGGTATCGGTTCAAGTAGCTTCGCACCTGCTCCACCTTCCAGTTTTCCCCGTCCGGCAGATGAAAATTCGCCGTCTGCCCCAGCGCATGTACCCCGCGGTCGGTCCGGCCGGAGCCGTGCACCTCCACGGGGTATCCACACATTTTTTCAAGCACCGCCTCCAGACGGCCCTGAATGGTATTTTCCGTATTGCCCTGCTTCTGCCAGCCGTCGAACCGGCTGCCGTCATACTGCAGGATAATTTTCACGTTCATCGCCGGCCATTCCTCCTTCGTCGCCCAGATTTCCCCGGCAGAGCGGCCCTCACGGCCGCGTACAGCGCCACGCCGCAGGCCGCCCCCGCCATGTCCAGCCAGATATCTGTCACCTGGCTGGAACGTCCGGCGGAAAAAAGCTGTATGGTCTCATCCGCAAACGGCACGGCCAGGCAGGCGAAAGCCGTAAAAAGCTCCCGCTCATACCCGGCAAAGCGCCCGCCCTCCAGACTTTTCTGAAGGAGCAGGCCCATGCCCAGATATTCGAGAAAATGGGCGCTCTTGCGCACCAGATATTCGCTCACCGGCAGATGGAGCCGCAGGAGAAGCTCTGTGATTCTCCCGCTCTCCTCCGACGAGAGATCGGCGGGCATCGCGGAGTGAATGAAAATCACCGCGATGTACGCCGCCAGCAAAATCTTCCATTTCTTCATCCGGAAATCACCTTTCGGCTTACTTTATATATCGCTCCGCGATGGCCTTCATCTCGTCCATGTGAGCGCCGGCCCACTGCGCATAGGTGCTTCCCGCTCCGCTCACCGCGCGGCCCAGGTCCGCGATAAACGCCGGGATATCCTCCTCCAGCATCACGCCCCAGTTCTCGCCGAAGCGCTCGTTCCCCTGCTCGTCGCAGCCATTTACATGGAGCGTGAACGCCGGCTTTGCCTGCTTGTCCACCACCTTCACGCCGCCGTGGAATCCGATGTCGCCGATCTGATGGGTGCCGCAGGAGGAGGGGCAGCCGGAAATATGGATCTTCGGCAGAACGCCGTCTGCGAAGCCATTTTCCTGTTCCGTCTCCACCAGTTTTTAAGAAGCGCCTGGGAATCCCGCACGCCCACCTGGCAGATGGATGCGCCGATGCAGGCCACCGATGTCTGGAACAGGGTCTTTGCGCTGTCCTCTGTGGCCGCCAGTACCTTCTTCGCCTCGTCTCCGGTCAGATGCACGATGTAGACGCCCTCGTCCGGGGAGAGACGCAGCTCCACGTCCTCCATGTCCTTGATGGTCTCGTAAATCTCACGGATCTTTGTCACCCCGGGAACGCCGCCGATGGGGTGATAGCTGACCGTGTAGAGGCCGTCGTACTTCTCCTCCATGATTCTGGAGCCGGACGCTGTGCTTCCATCGCCCTTCTTTGTGAACTCCGCAGCCGGGATCCTGATGTCGAGACCGCCTTTTTTAAGAACTTCCTCCAGTTTTTCATTGTAGGCCTTTACGTAGCCCTCCTCGCCCAGGGTCTCCTGCATGTAGCGGGTTCTGGCTTTGCCGCGGTTCTCGTAGTTTCCGTAGGTCACGAAGGTCTCCACCATGGCCTGGATGTAGTAGAGAATCTTCTCCGGCGCCACGTGCTCGGCCACCTTGAGGCCCATTCTCGGGTTATTTCCCAGGCCGCCGGCGCTGTAGACCGTGAAGGTCCCGTCCGCGGCCGCCGCGAAGCCCAGGTCCCTGAACGTGGCGTGGGGCACATTCTCGGGGCAGTTGGAAAAGCCCACTTTCAGCTTTCTGGGAAGCTTTACGGTTCCCACCAGGCCCATCAGATAGTCGGCCGCCGCCTGGGCGCAGGGCATCACGTCGAAATACTCGCCCTTCTGCGCGCCGGTCAGCGGAGAACACATGACGTTTCTCGGGAAATCTCCGCCGCCGCCCATGGTGATGATGCCCGCGTCCACGGCGGCCTCCATGATCTCGCAGACGGAGGCCGCGTTCAGATTGTGAAGCTGTACCGTCTGGCAGGTGGTGAAATGAATCTTGTCCACCTGGTGTTTCTCTATGCTCTCTGCAATAAATTTAAGTTTTTCCTTAGTGATCTGCCCGGCATTCATACGAAGACGCAGCATGCTGGCCTCGCCGCCTCTCTGGGCATAGCTGCCGAAAAAGCCGGAAAAGCCCTTGTAGTCCTTGACGGACACTTCCTTTTTGTAAAATTTCTCCGTCATCTCCTTAAATGACGGCAGTTCCCCTCTGTATCTCTCTGCATAGCTTACTGACATCTCCGTGTCCTCCTGATTCCCCCGCCTGCCGGCGGGCATATGATACTGCAATTATATTACAAAGGCCGGAATCTGTAAAGGCTGGGCTCTGTGACCGTTGGCAGGCGGGGGAATATTATAATGGTAAGCGTAAATGAACGAGGTGCTCCATGTCCTCCTATGCCGAAATATGCGTGCTGACGGCGGCGCTCTGCGCGGACGCGCTCGCGGCCAGCTTTATCTACGGCGCGGACCGGGTAAAAATACCGCCCTGTTCCGCCCTTATTATTACTTCCCTCTCCACCCTGTTTTTATTTGTCTCGCTGTGCCTGGGAAACGCGGTCTCGGGGCTTCTGCCGCCGCGGCTTCTGCCGGTTCTCTGCTTTCTCATCCTGTTCGGCCTGGGGATTTTCAAGCTGTCTGACAGCGCCGTGAAATCGGCCATTTTAAAAGGCCGGGACAGAAGGAAAAATCTCTGTTTTTCCTTCTCCGGCCTTCACTTTATTCTCACTGTGTACGCGGACCCGGGAGAGGCTGACGCCGATGAAAACTCCGTGCTCTCCCCCGCGGAGGCGCTCTCCGTGGCGTCGCCATGTCCCTGGACAGCGCCGCCGCGGGACTGGGCGCGGGATTTTCCGATTTTCCCCTGGTTCCCACGCTCCTCGCCGTCTTTCTCGCCGGCGCGGCGGCTGTGCGGCTGGGCTGCGCCCTGGGCACGCTTCTCTCCCGGCGCGTGAATCTGGAGCTTTCGTGGGTCAGCGGGGTGATGCTGATTATGCTGGCGGTGGGGAAATTGCTGTAGTATTATCCCCGCCGCACCCCCAGAAGGCAGATCACCTCATGGGCGAACAGCGGCGCGGCCGCCAGGAGAAGAAGCCGCCCCCACTCTCCTGCACTTAAGCGTACCGTCTGGAACGCATGGACAAGAAACGGGATCTCGGTCACGGCTGCCTGTAATGCGACGCCGGCGAAAAAGGCGGCGATCATCAGCTTGTTGGAGAGATGGTCCATGGCAAACACGGACTTTCGCATGTTCCGCATCCCCACCGCGTGAAAGAGCTGGGACAGGCCAAGCACCGTGAAGGCGTAGGTCTGGGCCCGGGAAAGAATCATGGGGTTTCCAAGGCTCTCCGTCAGCGCGGCCCAGGTCGCCTCCCGGCCGCTCTCCGTAAGAGCAGCAAATGGCGCCATGAGAAAGGCCGCCAGGCTGACACCGCCGATCAATAAGCCGTAGAACACCGTGCATCTGAGGCCGCCGTGGGCAAACAGGCTCTCCTTCTCGTCCCTGGGCGGGCGGGCCATCAGATCGTCCATGTCGTTTTCGTCCACCCCCAGCGCCAGCGCGGGAGGGAATCGGTGATCAGATTAATCCACAGAATATGGCTGGCCTTCAAGGGCGCGGCGATATCGCAGGCGATGGCCGCAAACATGGTCATAATCTCGCCGAAGTTGGAGGAGAGCAGAAACAGCACGGATTTTTTATGTTCTCGTAGATGCCCCGCCCCTCCTCGATGGCCTTCTCGATGGTGGCAAAATTATCGTCGGCCAGGATAATGTCCGACGCCTGCTTCGCCACGTCTGTGCCGCCCAGACCCATGGCCACGCCGATGTCAGCGGCCTTTAAGGAGGGCGCGTCGTTGACGCCGTCGCCGGTCATGGCCACGATATTTCCCAGGGATTTGAAGGCCTGGACGATGCGCACTTTGTGATCGGGGCTCACCCGGGCAAACACAGTGATGCCGGAAATGCGCCTCTTAAACGTCTCGTCGTCCATGCCGTCGATCTGGGCCCCGGTCATGCACTGGGAGGGATCTTTGGCAATTCCCAGCTCCCTCGCCACAGCAAGAGCCGTGTTCGCGTGATCGCCGGTGATCATCACGGTCTTCACCGAGGCGTCCTTAAATTTCTTCACCGCCTGGCGGGCCTCCTCGCGGACGGGATCGGCCATGCCCGCCAGGCCGATGAAGGTCAGCTGCTTTTCCGTCGGGCCGCTCACGTCCCTCGCCATGGCGGCGGCCAACGTCCGCAGGGCCTCCCCGGACATGCGCTCCACGGCGTTTAATATTTCCCGGCGCTCACGGTTCCCCATGGGCACCTCTTTTCCCTTCTTAAGTACGTAGGCACAGCGTTTCAGCACCTCGTCGGGCGCGCCTTGGTGTAGGAGACAGGGCCGTCCGGCGTCCGGTGAAAGGTGGTCATCATCTTCCGCGCGAGTCAAAGCCCAGCTCGCCGGCGCGGGGGTGGTTTTTCTCAAGTTTCCCGTGGTCGAAGCCATTTTCCAGACAGAGATCTAAAAGGGTCAGCTCCGTCGGATCCCCGAGACGGTGATTTCCCGAAATTTCGCCGTCATTGCAGAGCGCCAGGCACTCAAAAAATGCCCTTCTGTCCTCGTTTCCGGCGGGCTGGTTTTTCAGCTTTCCGGCGGTAATGTCCTCCATCCCCAGATAGCAGCGGACGACCTTCATGCGGTTCTGGGTCAGGGTTCCGGTCTTATCGGAGCAGACGATATTGACGGCACCCAGCGTCTCCACCGACGGCAGGCGGCGCACGATGGTGTGCACCTTCACCATGCGGGTGACGCTCAGAGCCAGGACGATGGTCACCACGGCGGGCAGTCCCTCGGGCACAGCGGCCACAGCCAGGGAAATGGCGGTGATGAGCATTTCCGGCAGGTTACGCCCCTGGCAGACCGCGAGGACGAACAGGGCTGCGCACAGAAGGATGGCCAGGATGCTTAAGAGCTTTCCCAGGTCAGCCAGGCGGCGCTGGAGCGGCGTGTCCTCCTCGGGGACGCCCCCAGCATTCCGGCGATTTTTCCGATCTCCGTGTCCATGCCTGTGGCAATGACCACGCCCCGGCCGCGGCCGCTCACCACATTGGTGGACATGAAGGCCATGTGCTTTCTGTCGCCCAGGGAGGTGCGATCTCCGGCGGAGAAGGTGTGATCCTTCTCCACGGGGACGGATTCACCGGTTAAAGAGGACTCCTCGATCTTCAGCCCCGCGCTCCAGATGAGGCGCAGGTCGGCGGGAACCTGCCGGCCTGCATCCAGAATCACCAGATCGCCGGGCACCAGGCCGGCGGCGTCGATTTCTCTCTGCTCTCCGCCGCGGACGACGACGGCCCGCAGCCGGGTCATCTGTTTTAAGGATTCCACAGCTTTCTCCGCCTTCCCCTCCTGGATCACGCCGACCACGCCGTTTAACGTCACCACCGCCAGAATCACAGCGGCGTCGCCCCACTCGCCTAACATCACCGAGATCACGGCGGCGGCCAGCAGGACGAAAATTAACGAATCACAGAGCTGGTCGATGAAGCGCTTCGCCATCGACGCCGCGGCGGCTCCTCCAGCTCATTCCTTCCGTATGTATGCAGACGCGCTTCGGCCTCCGCCTGGGTGAGACCTTCGCCGCGGGAGATCTCTGGGTTATGGCTGTCCGTATTATGGCTGTCCCTCATTTTGCCCGCTCCTTTCCCTTTTATGATGGTTCTGGTTTAAGGGTATGTGGGGGAGAGCGGGAATATGACCTCAGCCTGCTATTAACCATAGCGAGATAAAAAAGATTGCTTTTGCAATGCATTATGTATATAATAGAAGTATAATGGATTGCAGAAAGGAGTTATTTTATGGCAAACACAACAAATTTCAGCGTGCGCATGGACAGCGATCTGAAAAAGAAATGTGAAGCGCTGTACGGAGAGCTGGGAATGAATCTCACGACAGCAATCAATGTGTTTCTGCGCCAGTCTCTCCGGGTCGGCGGCTTTCCATTTGAAGTCCGTCTGGATCACCCCAACCGGGAAACTATCGCCGCCATGCACGAAGCTGAACAGATCATCCATGATCAGTGTGAAGCGTTATGACGACGTGGAGGAAGCCCTCCGGGAGTTAAAACGATGAACCGCGCGATCCGAACGGGCTCTCACAGCGATCTGTTTGGAAAATAATCTGAATTTCTTATCCAAACCTTCAATCCAACGCATCCTCCCTCAGCATCTCAGCCAGAGACATCCGGCAGACATTCCTGCACCCAACAGAATATGCAGCCGCCACCGCCGCAAAAACCGCCGCCGCAAATGCCGCAACCGGAAGCACAGGGACATTTTTCAAAAATATCATCGGATCCAGCCAGGAGATCCTAAGGAACATACCGGTACATAACACGATCATGGGAAGCGTGCAGACCATCGGTTTCCCAGCCAGACAGAACGCCTCCGCGGCAAACATTTTCTTTATCTGCCCCGACGTCATGCCGACGGACAGCAGGCAGGCGATCTCCCGCCGCCGGTTTCGCACAAAGGCCAATGTGTTGGAGAACACACCGCTGATCCCGATCATGGCGAGGAACGCACAGAAGCCGCCGAGTATGGTCAGAAGCCCGTCGTTTGCACGGTCGCTGGCTATTTTTTCGGCGATGCGGTTTTCACTCTCCATCTGTCCAAACAGGCCGTCGAGAGCAGACATGGCTGCGGCCTCCGCACTTTCCAGCTCTTCCAGCGTGCGGCGGTCTGCGGCGAGAAGCTGTATGTACACATTCGCGTTCTGGCCTGCTCCTGTGTCTGTCCCTGCGTCCATATCCGCATTCGCCGCCGCACCAGTTCCTGTCTGCAGACAGATCTCCTGCCAGAGAGACACCGGCAGAATATGCACCAGCTCACTGTAGTCCACATTGTGGTGACGTTCCCTGACCGCCGGAAATTCGTCCGTATAAAAAGCCACCGGAATCTCATAAAAATCTCCGCCCGTCCCCTCCAGCGCCAGCGCCGCCGTCTGCGCGCGGCCGTCGAGATAGGGCAGATAGTTTTCCTTCCTGTAGTTGGGGTCGGAATCATCCCGGAACAAGTTAAGAACCGCCGCCCCGTTAAGCTGCTCCGGCGCGCTGCCTGCCTGCAGAAATCCAGAAAGCTGGCATCATCGAGAATCAGCACCGGGGCGCTCACGAGACACGCCTCATCTGCCGGAAATGCGCCGTCCGTCCCTTCCTTCTCCGCGCCCGCACGCTCCTGCCGGATGGCTCCCAGTCCTCCGGCTGCCGCCATCTGTGCGCTTAATTCCTGCTCCGTGACCATCCGTTTCGCCGCTGCCTTCTGATAGACTGTCACGCGCTCTACGCCGTCCAGCGCCCGGAGTCTCCCTGCCGCCGCGTCAAAGGTCTCTGCCAGCTCCGCCCCGTCCTGCGGAGCCTTTGCCGTCACCATAACGTCCCACACATCCTGAAACCGGTCGAAATAGCTGACCTGCGTGCTCGTCCTGGACACGGCGAAAAAACACTGGAAGAATCCGAACGCGAAAAATGAGAGTCCCAGTGACACCGCGGCGGTCCGAAGCGCCCTCTTCTGCGCCTGGAGCGCCCGCCCGGCCAGCTCTCCCTCAAAGCCGGACAGGTCCTCAGAATACGAAATGTCCCTGTCTTTTTCAGCCGGTTTTTCTGCCAGCCCCCATCTGCATTTTTAATGGCCTCCAGCGGCGTGACTTTCCCCAGCCTCCTCGCCGGGAGCCAGACGGAGATCCACACGGTGGCCGCTGAGACAGCCGCCGTCGCCAGAAACACCGCCGGATGATACCCGAACACCGCCTCCCGGCGCCCCTCCACGATGCCGCCCAGGTACACATTGGTCCACCCGACCACGCCCATGCCGGCCGCAATCCCCAGCAGGTCTCCAAAAAGCAGGGGAAGCGCGCACAGGGAGACCGCCTCACGCCTCAGACCTTTCCTAATCTGCGCCGGCGTCGCCCCGATACTGGAGAGGATCCCCAGAAGGCGCACCTTCTCGCCCATGAATGCGGCAAACGCATTGTGAATAATCAGCACCAGCGAGACCCCTGCCGCCATCACCACCAGAGCGGCGATTCCCAGCGCCATGACCGCATCCGGATCCTGGCCGGCCTCCGCCAGGCTGATCCGGTCATACTTCCACGCATTGTATATGAGACTGCAGAGAAGTGACAGCAGAAACGCGGAAATACACACGGCCATCTTCACGGTTCCCGCGCGGCCTCCGCCCATGCCGGCACTGATTCCAAATGTTTTCTTCCTGTTTTCCATCTCTCACGCCTCCCGGCTGCGCCCTGTATCGCCGATGATGCGGCCGTCCTCCATGGTGACCAGGCGCTGCGCCCCGGCGCCGATGCTCCCGTCGTGGGTGACCATGAAAATGGTCTGGCCGAAGGTGCGGTTCGACCTCTTAAGAAGCTCCACGATCTCCTGCGAATTTTTCCGGTCCAGATTTCCCGTCGGCTCGTCGGCCAGCAGAATCGCCGGACGGCAGATCATGGCCCGCGCGATGGCCGCCCGCTGCTGCTGACCGCCCGAGAGTTCACTGGGAAATGCACTCTGCCGGTCCTCAAGTCCCAGAAGCGACACAAGCTCCCCATAATACGCCTCGTCCGCTTTCCTGCCGTCCAGAAGCAGCGGCAGCAGAATATTTTCCCGCACGGTGAGCGTGGGAATCAGATTGAAAAACTGGTAGACAATGCCCACGGTCCTGCGCCGGAAGACGGCGGCCCGGGTGGGATTCAGGGCAGCCACATCTTCCCCGCCGACCATAACCGTCCCCGCCGTCGGGCGGTCCACACTGCCGAGAATGTGCAGCAGCGTGGATTTTCCCGAGCCGGACGCCCCCATGACGGTGACAAACTCGCCCGGCTCCACGGAGAGATTGACGTCGTCGAGCGCTGCGATCCGGTTTTCCCCTGAGCCGTATATCTTTGTTACGTTCTCACATGTTATGACTGCCATACGCGGCCCCCTTTTCTGAATGACTGTTTCTTTCATTATAGCGGTTAGGGAGGGCATTTCAAATTACAAATATCTTACGTTTTATGGAAAGGGAGCCGGTGTCCTGCGGGTAACCCTAAAACAGGACGCATCCTGTTACAGATGCGTCCTGCAATTCCATTGTTACTCTCTATTTTTCAACCAAACCTTCCATGTTTTTTAATTCTTCCGGATCCCGAATCCCTGCCAGGTTTTCCAGCACATCTGAATCCAGATATAAATAAGGATCTCTCATCGTACTATTCCTTCATTTTGTATTTCCGATCTAAAGCCTTCCTTACTTCTTCCATAGAAATTTCGCCTTTTTTCTCTTTTTCGATGAGCTTTTTTCATATCCGCCGTAGGCTCCAGCCCATCTACTTTGATCATTCCGATTCCATAGTCCCATTTTTTATCTGCTCTTACTAACATAAGATATCACTCCTGCTATATTTGCCAAATCTATCATGTGCTGTTTCTTATTTAGTATATCACAGAACCGCCGTTATAGCCATCAGAAACTCAGATCTCCTGCCCCTTCGTCGCAATCACATGAACCACAAAAGGAACAAACAGCGTGATCATGGCCGCGTAGCCAGGTACGCGTAGCCCTTGCTCACCACCGCCATCAGGCCGAACTGGGCGATGGCGAAGGCCAGGAAGGTGAAGATCAGAGTGAAGACGGCGTTGCGCGCTAAATGCCCCTGGGCCTTCTCCTTCTCCGATTTGCCCCTCTCCAGCGCGTTCACGCACCGGGTCACGATGCCGGAAATCATATTTACCGCCGTGGAGATCGCTCCCAGAATGATCAGCAGGGAGATAATGGGAGTCAGGATACCTGCGCCCACCCCGTTCTGCACCAGAATCAGCATGGGAACGGAGGCCGTGGCCAGCTCCGCCACATAGGCCACCGCCAGCAGCCCCACAATGGACAGCTCCATGGCAAGGAAATTACACAGGAACATGCCGATGGCCGCCCGGTTGATCTGCTTCACATCCGTCACCGACTCCATGTGCTGATACATCACAGACACGGAGGCCAGCTGGAAGAAGAAATATAAAACCGCAGACCACAGAGCCGGGCCGAAGGCGCCGCTCTGGGAGGAGAGCACCGTCATCTCCCCGGCGCTCATGCGGGAGATGGAGGCGGAAATGCTGTCCCACTGGGCGATGATATTGGGAACCAGCACCAGCACCAGGCCAATGATAATCAGCACGCTGAGCGTGGAGGCACATTTGCGCACCACGCCGGTTCCGTACAGAGCCACGAGGAAAATAAAAGCCGCAACGATCACCGTGCACAGCCAGTAAGGAATGTCAAACAGAGACGCCAGCGTGGAGCCGCCGGTGGCGAAGGCCGCCGCCGATGCGGTTCCAATCATGATCAGATAGCAGATCTCATACAGGTTGGACATCACAGGCTTTGTCTTCCCGTATAAGCTGTCGGAAAAGCTGCGGTAATCGTAAGTTTTATGCTTGTAGGCATAGCGCATCCCGTACCAGAAAAATAAAGCGTACAGCCCCTGGGTCAGAGCCGGAAGGATCAGACACCAGATGCCGAAATTGATAAAATACTGGTAAATCTGGGCGCCGGAGGCGAAACCGCCGCCAAACTGGGTTGTGAAGGCCACGAACGCAAGGCCCATGGCCAGGGGCATTTTGTTCTTGTCTACAAGAAGCGAATTTGTTTTGCTCATATTATTTCCCTCAATTCTCTCTAAATTCAATTACTTTTCCAGGATTTAAGATCAGCCTGTCATCGAAGGCCAGCTTGATGGCCTTATACAGCTGGATCATTCTGGGGCCCACGAACTCCTCCAGAAATTCCAGCCGCCCGTTTCCGATGCCATGCTCGCCCGAAAGCTGTCCTCCCAGCTCCTTCGCCAGCGCATACAACTCCTTTAAGCTGGCGTGGGTGGCGCTCTTCCACTCCTCGTCGCTCATGGACGCATCCCGGAGCATTTCCGTGTGGATATTGCCGTCGCCGCAGTGGCCGCAGGGCTCCACGCGGATCCCGTGGGAGAGGGCGATGCGCTTGGCGGCCTTTACATAGCCCGCGATCTGTGACCGGGGTACCACCACGTCGCATTCCTCCTGGGACACAGAGTCGGCCTTCATCCCCTCCAGAATGCCGCCCCGCACCTCCCAGACCGTCCCCGCCCGCTCGGGGGTATCGGCGATAAAGCAGTCATTGGCTCCGTTGGCCAGGGCCGCCTGGGCGGCCGCCTCCACCGCGCTGTCCAGCTCCTGTCTGCTGGAGGCGTCGTACATGACAATCAGTACCGCCTCGCCCTCCTTCACCGGGAACATCTTGTTTAAATTCCGCTCCACAATGTCGATCAGCTCCCGCTCCAGGAACTCGATGGCCGTGGGAATGAAGGGCAGCTCCAGCACCTTCGGCACCATATCCGCGCACTCTTCCAGACTGGCAAAGGGCATTACCAGCGTGCAGGAACAGGTGGGCGCCGGCAGCAGCTTCAGCGTCACCTCCGTGAGAATACAGAGCGTTCCCTCCGAACCGATCACCAGATCCTTGATATCGTAACCGGTGGTGTTCTTCACCACGTTGGAGGAGAAATTCATAATCGATCCGTCCGGCAGCACCGCCTCCATACACCGCACGAAATCCCTGGTAAGGCCGTAGCGCACGGCCTTCATTCCGCCGGCGTTGGTGATCACGTTTCCTCCGATGGAGGCCGTCTTCTCTCCCGGATCCACCGTAGAACAGTCCCTCCGCCGCGGCCGCCGCCTGCACATCCAGGAGCAGCGCCCCCGGCTGGACCGTGATGGTCTGGTTCTTGTGATCCACCGGGAAAATCCGGTTCATGCGCATCACCGACAGCATGATGCCGCCGTATTTGCAGGTGGCTCCTCCTGCCAGGCCGGTTCCCGCGCCCCGGCACACCACCGGAATATTTTTTTCGTAGGCGTAGGCCATGATTTTGGAGATCTCTTCCTTATCCAGAACCTCCACGTACAGCTCCGGGGGGTATACGCCGTACTCCGGCATCTCATCCCGGTGGTACTCCTCCCCGATCTCTTCTCCCACCCACACCCGGTCATCGGCGGTCACCGAGCGGATGTAGGCAAAATCGTCCTCGTCCATTTTTTTATATGGGTATGCCATCGTTTCAGTCCTCCTTCCGGTCCCGCAGCAGTTTCGCAAGCTGGGGAACCACCTGATACAGATCGTCCGTCAGACAGTAGTGGGCGATCTTGAAAATCTGGGCCTCCGGGTTCTGATTGATGGCCACAATACACTCTGCCCCGTTCATGCAGGAGGTAAACTGGATGGCCCCCGACACGCCGCAGGTGATGATCAGCTTAGGGCGCACCGTACGGCCCGAGAGACCGATCTGGTGGGCGTTATCCCCATAGCCGTTTTCCACCATGGGACGGGTAAATGCCAGCTGTCCCCCGAGAGCGTCTGCCAGCTCCCGGCACAGGGCCACCCCCGTCTCGCTCTGGCTCCACGCCCGGCCACCACGATGATCTCCTCCTCTTCCAGGCTCTTTTTCTTCTCCAGCACCTGGGAGGACAGAACCTCGATTCTGGACGCGGCCATCTTATCCGTAACGGGACAGATCACCACCTGGCCCTGGGGGTTCTTTACCCGGGCCGCCCGGTCCATTACCCGGTAACGCACCGTGGCAAACTGTGGCCTGGATTTGGCAATGGCGATCTGGGCCATGATATTTCCCCCGAAGGCGGGCCGGATCTGCACCATATCGGTGTTGGGCTTGATGTCCAGGCTGGTACAGTCGGCGGTCAGTCCCGTGTGGAAACGGGTGGACAGCCGCGGCGCCAGGGAACGGCCAAGCTCCGTGGCCCCGATCAGCACCGCGCTGGGCCGGACCGCAGCGATGCAGTCCGCCGCCACATCCGTGTAGCAGTCCGCCCGGAAACAGGAAAGCCCCGGATGCTCATAGGCAAATACCTTATGTACGCCGTACTCTAAAAGCTTCCCGGCATTGCGGATGGTTCCCTCTCCGCCGGCTATCATACAGTTTACCTGGAACCCCACCTTCTCCGCCATCTTTCTGGCCTCGCCGATGAGCTCATAGACCACGGGATGAATCTCTCCCCGCTCCTGCTCCGCAAAGATCAGGAAATCTCTCCACTGGCTCTTATCCACCGCCTGGGCCCGCTGCTCAAACCGGATGGCCTTCTCCGGACACTGGCGCACGCAGAGCCCGCACATGCGGCAGCCGCTGTCCACCTCGATCCCCTGCTTTTCTATCCTCAGGGCGCCAAAGGGACATACGTCCACACACGTTCCGCAGAGCGTACATTTCTCTGCGTCAAATCTCAAAAATCCATTTTTCCTGCCCCCTCAGATTATTTTCTTTTCCGTCAGTATTTCAAACAGAGACGCGGCTTTCTGCCCGGCGTCCCCCTCCAGATACACCTGGCGGTCCACACCGGGCGGGGCGAACATCCGCTCCACCGTGGTGGGGGAACCCACCAGCCCGTAACGGCTCAGATCCTGGTCAGGAAGATCCCCGAAGCCCAGAACCCGGACCTGCCGCCCCTCCGTCTTCTTTTTTAGCCGGTAGGAGGGAAGTCTGGGGACACAGATATCCTTGTCCACCGTGATCAGACAGGGATAGGAAATCCTGGACACCTGGGTCACATCGCCCAGCTTCTGCTTCACACAGACGGAGTTTTCATCCACCTCCACAATCTCGCTGACCCATGCGGCGTGGGGAATATGCATGTGCTCCGCCATGGCCGGCCCCACCTGGGCCGTGTCCCCGTCCGTGGTCTGCCTGCCGCATATGATTAAATCGGCTCCGCCCAGCACCTGGATCCCCTGGCACAGGGTGTAGGAGGTGCTTAGCACGTCCGCCCCGGCAAACTTCCGGTCCGAGAGAATAACCGCCTCGTCCGCCCCCATGGTGTAGGCGTCCCGCATCATGCTCTCCGCCTGCATGGGGCCCATGGTCAGAACCGTCACGCTCCCCCCGACCGTCTCCCGGATCCGCAGCGCCGTCTCCAGGGCGAACAGATCGTAGGGGTTTGTGCGGGTGTCGCTGCCAAGACGCTTCATGGCTCCCGTCTCGGGGTCGATGTCCACCTTCGTCCCGGCCGGCACCTGTTTCATACAAACAATGATCTTCATAGCCTTCATTCCTTTGTTATATTTAAGTCTTTATCACTTTGGCGCTTTAAACCAACGAATTTTATTCTACCATTCTTTCGCCAAAATGTCCATGAAAATATTAAATTTTTCTAAATTTTTTCGGTTTCTTTTTCGGTTGCATGTGTGCGCCTCCCGGTTCAGACAAAAAAGGACGAACGCGGCAGGCCCCCGCTTTTACCGGGGCTCTGCCGCGTTCGTTCTGCTTATCTCACAGCCTACATCACGACTTTTCTGAAATTTTTCTTTCCGCGCTTCACCACGATGCCCTCGCCGGAGAGCTGGTCGGCGGTGTAGCTGGTCTTAATGTCCTTCACCTGCTCGCCGTCCACGGAGACGCCTCCCTGCTCCACGTTTCTTCTCGCCTCGGAGCGGGATGCGGCCAGGCCGGACTTCTGGAGAATGGACAGAATGTCGATGGCTCCGTCCACCAGGTCGTCAGCGGTCAGCGTCGCGGTGGGCATGTCGGCGGCATTTCCCTGGGAGAACAGCGCGGGAGCTCTCCTTCGCCTTTGCGGCCTCCTCCTCGCCGTGCACCAGCTTGGTCAGCTCGTAGGCCAGGATCTCCTTCGCCTCGTTGAGCTGGCTGCCCTCCCACTTGTCCATCTCGTCGATCTGCTCAAGCGGCAGGAAGGTGAGCATCCGCAGGCATTTTTAAAACGTCCGCGTCGTTCACATTTCTCCAGTACTGGTAGAACTCGAAGGGAGATGTCTTGTTGGGATCCAGCCATACGGCGCCGGCCTGGGTCTTGCCCATCTTCTTGCCCTCGGAGTTTAAAAGCAGTGTGATGGTCATGGCGTGGGCGTCCTTGCCCAGCTTGCGGCGGATGAGCTCGGTACCGCCTAACATGTTGCTCCACTGGTCGTCGCCGCCGAACTGCATGTTGCAGCCGTACTTCTGGAACAGCATGTAGAAATCGTAGCTCTGCATGATCATGTAGTTGAACTCCAAAAAGCTTAAGCCCTTCTCCATTCTCTGCTTGTAGCACTCGGCGCGGAGCATGTTGTTGACGGAGAAGCAGGTTCCCACCTCGCGCAGAAGCTCGATGTAGTTGAGCTTCATCAGCCAGTCGGCGTTGTTCACCATCAGCGCCTTGCCCTCGGAAAAGTCGATGAACCTGCTCATCTGCTCCTTGAAGCAGTCGCAGTTATGTTTAATCGTCTCGGGCGTCATCATCTGGCGCAGGTCGGAGCGGCCGGACGGATCGCCCACCATGCCGGTGCCGCCGCCGATCAGGGCAATGGGACGGTTGCCCGCCATCTGTAAACGCTTCATCAGACACAACGCCATGAAATGGCCCACGTGAAGGCTGTCCGCCGTGGGATCGAAGCCGATGTAGAAGGTCGCCTTCCCGTTGTCGATCATGTTTTTGATCTCTTCCTCATTGGTCACCTGCGCGATGAGACCGCGGGCGACTAACTCGTCGTAAATTTTCATTGTCTCTTACCTCTTTCCTCTTAAAAATAAAAAGTCCCCGTCCTTCAAAAAGGACGGGGACAAAACTCCCGTGTTACCACCTTTATTCACAGACGGCTCGCACCGCCTGCCTCGGCGGGTATCGGATCAATACCCCGGCGCTGTAACGTGCGCCGCTTCCGTCACAGCCTACTGACCGCCTAAAAAGCGATGTTCGGTGTGAAGTTCGGGGATGTATTCCCAGTCTGCTCCCGTGCGCCTCTCATCGGCCGGCTGCTCTCTGTCCGGGTGTCACAGGCAGGTACTTGTTCCCGTCATTACCTTTCATGGATGAAATTATCATCAGTTTACAGGTAGATGGTGGTTTGTCAAGACCTTAAATCTTCACATAACGCTGATTTCGGCTGTTGGGCTTGTCGGGGTTTATCATTTTACAATAGTATATTTTGTACTCCTTGCATTTCCGTTCCGCTTTAACAGGTTCCTTTTTACCAGATTTTTCAAAATTCTGGCAGAGGTGGACGCACTCACTTCAAGCAATCCAATCACATCATTTCTTGTAACAGTGCCATGCGTCCGGGCATATTCCAGCACCTTTTCTTCTCTGTCACTGGGCGGCATCTGCACAGAAACATCTGCAGACGCCTCTGTCGGGAATGCAGAATCATTTCTCATTTCATATTTTGCGTTAATATTTGGCAGTATGATCTTAAAGGCATTTTTCGTGGTCTCAATCAGAGGTTTCTCTTCCATGCCTTCGTATGCTTTCATAATCTTCCCCATCCCCGTACCATACGCCTCAATCAAGTGCAACCGGTAGAACACATTCGCAAGATCCTGATTCCGGCATACGGAAATACCTATCATAATATCTTCCAGATCGATTCCCGGCATCAATCCTCCAATCGACACAAATTCAACCCGGTCCGTATAAATACTGATAAGCGCGCTGGCACTAAAGGAATAATCCCGATGAACCAGCAAATTCAGCAGCGCCTCCCTGACTGCAATTTCAGGGTAGTCTCTGGTATCAATCCTCAGTAGTTTTTCAATGGTCGCACGGGTCTGATTGCGGAAATCAATGAACTCATACACTTCGTTCATCTGCTGCAGCAGCGACCCGGTAAATTCCCGGCGATCCTTAAACACCGTCTGATCCGTTCCCTGAAAAACAGCGACCTTAATCGTATGGACACATTGATCAGATAGGAGCAGTCCCAAGTTACTGTAAAGGCTATCCTGATCGATCAGCTTCAACGTACGCATCTGCTGCGGACCAAATTCTATGTTCCGAAGCTCAAATTCTTTTCTGGCGGCTTCAAATGTGAGTTCCTGGTTCAGACAGCGCATCGCTTCAAAGCGATCTCCATCCGTCTCCTTAATCATGCGGCGGATTGCCGTGTCGGTAGCCGGAACCGAGGAATATCCCTGCCGGACATATACCCCTTCCGGACGCATCCCCTTTCTGGAAAGATAATAAGGGCGGTCTGTGCCGCGCTGAATATCCACAGCGACAATTTCTTTTCCATCTTCTTCAATGGTTTTATAATGCAGGAACATGGTTACATCCGGCTTAATCGAATCCCTTACCATATTGCTGATTTGCAGTGATACGCCGTCGGGATCGTCCACCCCGACCACCGTACCGTCATCCCGAACGCCAATGTATAGTTTTCCACCGTCGCAGTTGGCAAACGCGATGATTTCCTTTTTGATTTCGTCCACGACAATTTCTTTCAGCTCTATGGTCTCACTTTCACGAAAAAGCATACTGAATCCCCTTCATTCTCATTGATAGTTCTATTATAGCAATCGTGTCACAATCGCGTCAATATATTTGATACGATTGTGACACGATTGAATCGAAAATGACAGCATAAAGCGGCAGATACATCCAATCCTTTCCATCAGAGTATTACCCCGTATAGGACATCGTATTCCATGACTTCCAGCAGCTTTCTGACTCTTTCGGGCAGATGTCTGCTTTCCTCGCCGATCTGAGCCGGAATTTCATCCATAAGACAGGGCGCCAATATCTCTGACCTGTCCCAGCGTCAGAGAGTTGGCTTCAATTTTTAAAGAGGAGTGAACAGACCTAATTCTGTTATTTTTTCTTAAATACGGTTTCGCCTCAAGACTGTCGGCCGCTGTTATTCGCCCGATTTTTCAGAAACAGATGCTACCTGCGACAGTATTTTATTGGTTATTGCAAAGTGCGATCTATATTCTCCCATTAAAAACACCTCGTGTGATCTTGCGTATTATCTTACGTATTATCTTCCTCAATTATACAAGTGTTTCGAGGGGAAATTCCATCATCTGCACAAAAAAAGCCAAAAGAATACCAACTAACTGATTTTTATGGTAACATATAATTGTTGTCCAACCGATACCCGACAACGGGAGGAGGTGTTCATATGGATATAATTGTCTCTCTCATTGTTACTGTATTGGGTGGGTGCTTTGCCACCGTAAAAAGAAAAGAAGAGTCCCCCGACTGTGCTGCAACACGGTCGAGGGACTCGTTCCTTGTTCATATAGAACATAATTGTCTCTCTTGCCTATCGGCATTATAGCATATTCAGATTGGATTTGCAATATACATCTGAATTTCAATCCCGAAACATTCATCCCCCAGCCATCCCCGCCAGCTCCCCCAAAACCTCCTTCGCCTTCTCGATCATGCGCTCGCAGTCTTTGTTGCGGTTCCGCTGGTCCAGGTAGACGAACCCGGGCGTGGGGCCGGTCTGCATCTTTAAATCGCCCCGGTACTTCTTGATGAGGTCCGGGATGCCGGAGGTGTCCAGCTTCGCCTTCGGGTACATGGAAATCCGGATCTCCTGGCGGTTGATATCGATCTCCGTCACGTAGCAGCGGTGGGCCATGGCCTTTAACTCGGCCACCCGCAGGAGGTTCTCCACCGGCCGCGGGATATCGCCGAAGCGGTCGATGAGCTCATCCTGCATATCCATGTACTCGTCCTCGGTCTCGATGCCGGAAATCCTTTTGTAAATATCTAATTTCTGGTACTCGTTCTTTATATAGGACGGCGGAATGTAGGCGTCGATGTCGCAGTCCACCACGGTCTCGAAGTTCTCGTCCTCCTTCGCGGTTCCCTTCAGCACCGACACCGCCTCATTTAACAGCTTGCAGTAGAGGTCATAGCCCACGGCCTCCATGTGGCCGTGCTGCTCGGCGCCCAGGATGTTTCCCGCGCCGCGGATCTCCAGGTCGCGCATGGCGATCTTGATACCGGAGCCCAGCTCCGTAAATTCACGGATGGCCTGCAGGCGCTTCTCTGCCTCCTCCTTGAGCATCTTGTCGCGCTTATACATGAGAAACGCATAGGAGGTGCGGTTGGAGCGGCCCACGCGCCCGCGGATCTGGTAGAGCTGCGAGAGCCCCAGCCGGTCGGCGTCATGGATGATGATGGTGTTGGCGTTGGGAATGTCAAGTCCCGTCTCGATGATGGTGGTGGAAACTAAAACGTCGATCTCTCCGTTTACAAAATCCAGCATGATCCGCTCCAGCTGGTGCTCCCGCATCTGCCCGTGGGCAAACACCACGTTGGCGTCGGGGACCAGGCTGGCCACATGGGAGGCGATCTCGTCGATGTCGTTGACCCGGTTGTAGACGTAGTACACCTGTCCGCCGCGGGAGAGCTCCCGGCCGATGGCCTCGCGGACCATCTCGTCGTTGTACTCCATGACGTAGGTCTGGATGGGCAGGCGGTCCACCGGCGGCTCCTCCAGAACGCTCATGTCCCGGATACCCACCAGGCTCATGTGGAGCGTCCGCGGGATGGGGGTGGCCGTCAGCGTCAGAACGTCCACATTTTCCTTTAATTTCTTGATCTTTTCCTTGTGGGTGACGCCGAAGCGCTGCTCCTCGTCGATGATCAGAAGGCCCAGATTCTTAAACTCCACGTCCTTTGAAAGCACCCGGTGAGTTCCGATGACGATATCCACAAATCCCTTCTTCAGATCCTCCAGCGTCTTTTTCTGCTCCGCGGCCGTGCGGAAACGGGACAATAAATCCACCCGCACCGGGAAATCCATCATTCTCTGGACGAAGGTGTTGTAGTGCTGCTGTGCCAGAATCGTGGTGGGAACCAGGTACACCACCTGTTTTCCCTCCTGGATGGCCTTGAAGGCGGCCCGCAGGGCGATCTCCGTCTTTCCGTAGCCCACGTCGCCGCAGATCAGGCGGTCCATGATTTTCCGGCTCTCCATGTCCCGCTTGGTGGCCTCGATGGCCTCCAGCTGGTCCTCCGTCTCCTCGAAGGGAAACAGCTCCTCAAACTCCTTCTGCCACACGGTGTCCGGGCCGTACTGGTAGCCGTCCACCTGCTGTCTGGCCGCGTAGAGCTCCACTAAGTCCTTCGCAATCTCCTTCACCGCCGTCTTCACGCGGGTCTTGGTCTTATTCCACTCCGAACCGCCCAGCTTATTTAATCTGGGCTGTTTGGCGTCGGAGCTGGCGTATTTCTGTATGCCGTCCAGGCGGGTGGCGGGCAGATAGAGGTTGCCGCCGTCGCCGTACTCGATTTTTATATAGTCCTTTACGACCTTGTCCTGCTCGATCTTCTCGATGCCGCGGTAAATGCCCAGGCCGTGGCTCTCGTGCACCACGTAATCGCCCACGGAGAGCTCGGAAAAGCTCTGGATCTTCTTTCCCTCGTAGGCCGTCTTTTTCTTCCTGCGCCGCTTTTCTCCAGGCCGAACATGTCGCCCTCGGTGATGACCACGAACTTGATCTGTGGGTACTCGAACCCCCGGTGCAGGTTTCCGTAGGTCACCAGGATCTCGCCGGGCAGCACCTTCCGGTCTGCCTCCTCGGGGCAGAACGCGCGCAGCTCATACTCCCGCAGGTCCCCGGCCAGGCGGCTGGCCCTGGTTCTGGAGCCGGACAGCAGAATGACCCGGTAGCCCTCCTTCTTCCAGCGGGTCAGATCCTTTATAAGGATCTCGAAGCTGTTCTGGTAGGAGTTCACATTTTTCACCAGCAGGCTGTACTTTCGCTCCACGTTCATGCCGGGAAGCCGCTGCTCCAGCGCGCTTAAGAGAAGCGTCCGTTTTCTTAGAAGCCTGGCCAGAATCTCCCGCGAGGCGTGCAGAAAATCCGTCTGCCCCGGCAGAAGATATCCGCTCTCCAGCCGGTGGGCCATGCTCTCGCGAAACTCCGCCTCCACGGTCTCCGCCTTCTCCTTAAGCCTTGCGGCCTCGTCCAGAAAAATGACCGTCTGATTCTTCGGGAAATAGTCCAGAAACGACTCGGTCTCCTCACTGAAATACCGGATAAAGCTCCCCAGCCCGTGAACCCGGTAGCCCTCTCTGAGCCCCTCCGCCAGCTCATCCACGATGGAGCGGATGCGGTGGGCCTGCTCCGTGCGCATCTGGTCCCGCAGCGCCTTCACATGGGCCTTGCACTCCTTTTCCAGCTTCGCAAGGCCGGCCTCGATGCGCTCGCTGCCCAGCACGATCTCCGTGGCCGGGTAGATGCACACCTCGTCCAGCCGGTCGATGGAGCGCTGGCTCTCCAGATCGAAGGAGCGGATGGAGTCCACCTCGTCGTCCCACAGCTCGATGCGCACCGGCAGCTCCTCGGTCAGCGGGAACACGTCGATGATGCCGCCCCGCACCGAGAACTGTCCCATGCCGTCCACTTGGGCCATGCGCTCGTAGCCCAGCGCCGCCAGCCGTTCCTTGGTCTTCTCGATGTCCAGCACCTCCCCGGATTTCACCGTGAGGCTGGCGTCCTCCAAAACCTCCAGCGGCAGCAGATGGTCCATGAGGCCGTTGATCGTGGTCACCACCACGCCGCCCTTGTTTTCCGAAATCTGCCTTAACACCTGCATCCGCTGCTTGGTCAGCAGGTTTCCGTGGATGTCAGAGCTGTAAAACAGCAGATCCTTCGCCGGATACAGCCAGACGTCGGGCCGGAAATATTTAAAATCGTCGTAAATCTCCCGGGCGCGGAATCGTCGTAGGTGACCACCAGCTTCCACGGCACGTCCTTGGCCGCCTCGTACATCAGATGGACCTTCTGCGAATCCATGCAGCCGCTGACCGACACCGGCCCCTTTTCCCGCCTTAAATCCTCGTTGAGACTCTGGTAATCCGCCAGCTCATCCAGCGGATTAAAAAAGACCTCTCCCATATGCTCCCTCTTATTCCCGGCTCTTTTTGCCGTTAAACTGGTTCATGGCCGACTCGATGCCGTCGCAAAGAATCGCCACCGCCGCCCGGGCTCCCTCTTTGAACGCCTCCTCCAGAAGCTCCCGCTCCCCTTTGGAAAAACGGCCCAGCACGTAGTCCGCCAGATCCATGCCCGCAGGCTTCTCTCCCACGCCCACGCGGATCCGCGGGAAATCCTGGGTGCCAGATGGGCGATGATGTTCTTCATGCCGTTGTGGCCGCCGGCGCTGCCTTTCTTGCGGACGCGCAGCTGCCCCGGCTCCAGGCTGATGTCGTCGTAGATCACGATGATCTCCTCCGGCGCCACCTTATAAAATCCGCCGCCGCGCGGACGCTCTCACCGCTTAAATTCATGAAGGTCTGGGGCTTTAAAAGCACCACCTTGTTGCCCTCGATCACGCCTTTGCCGCAGAGCGCCTTGTGCTTTTTCTCCGAAATGTCGATATTGTAACGGTCCGCCAGCACGTCCAGGGTCATGAACCCGGCGTTGTGCCTCGTCCCCTCGTACTGCTTCGACGGGTTTCCAAGTCCTACTATAATATACATTGATTTCTCCTCATTATTCATTCACACGCAGTTTAGCGCTAGTTTCCCCCGGATGGGAAAACTAACGCGGTCACTACATTCTAACAGTATTTACGAGATATGTAAAGAGGCGAGATACCTCCGGTAGATCAGCCAGGACAGCGCCGCGGTCACGGTCTCGGCAATCCAGAAGGAATGCCACACGCCGGCCGGCCCCAGCCCCAGAACGCGGCTCAGGAAAAACGCCGCCGGGATGATGACGATGACATACCGCATCAGCGATATTTTGAGGGAGGCAAGGCCCTGGCCCATGCCTTCCAGTGCGCCGGAGGCGGCCACGGACACCGCCGAGAAAATGAAGCCCAGGCTGATGATGCGAAGGGCGGCCCGGCCCTTCTCGATGGTTCCGGCGTTCTCCGTAAACAGCCCCATGAGCCAGTCGGGCGCCGCCTGGCAGAGAATGGTCCCCGCCGCCATGATTCCCACGATGACGATGACCGCCGCGCGGAAAATGCTCTTCACCCGGCCGTACTCTCCCGCCCCGTAGTTGTAGCCCACCAGCGGCCGCATCCCCTGGACCAGGCCGCAGGCCGCCTGGTAGAGAAGCGCCTGCAGCTTGTAGTAGACGCCCAGCACCAGGATGTAGACCTGAGAGAACGGCGCCAGAATCCAGTTGAGTGCCGACAGGAGAAAGGAGGCCAGCGCGATATTTAAGGCCGCCGCGATGCCCACGGAGTACATGCTCTTCCAGATGCCCTCCCGCGGAAGCATCTGTCTCACGGATATTTTTACGTTTAAGGGGCGCAGCCCGTTGACCACGACATAGAATACAAGCGCCGCCGTCTGGCCGATGCCCGTGGCCCAGGCCGCCCCCTCGATGCCCATTTCCGGGAACGGCCCCAGGCCGAAGATCAGAAGCGGATCCAGCACGATGTTGGTAAGGCATCCCACCAGCACGCTCATCATGCTAAAACCATCTTTCCCACAGCCTGGTAAATCTTCTCGTAGGCCATCCCCAGCGCGTCCACCGCCGAAAACAGGAGGACGATGTTTGCATAGGCCAGGCCGTAGGCGATGGTGGTCTCGTCGTCGGTGAACATGCGCAGAAACCAGGGCATGGCGGCGATTCCCAGCACCGTCAGCACCAGCCCGTGAATAAGACTAAGGAGCATCCCCTGGGAGGCGGCCATGTTGGCCTCCCGGCTCTTCCCCTCGCCGAGGATCCGGGCGATGGCGGCGTTCATGCCGATGCCGAAGCCCACGCCCGCCGCGTGGATTAAATTCTGTATGGGATAGACGAGGGACAGGGCCGTCATGGCGTCCTCGCTGATTTTTGACACGAATATGCTGTCCACAATATTGTAGAGCGCGCCGAGGATCATGGACAGAATCATCGGCACACCCATGGAGAGCAGAAGCGGAAATACCGGCTTCTCCTTCATGAAATCCTGGTTCATTTTTCTTATGGCTCCTTTGTCCGTTCTCCCACCATCTTACCCACATACGGCAGGAAATGTCAAGGCAATTTCCTTGCATTTTGCCCTGTCTCATGCTAATATGGAAATGTTGTGTGTATGGAGGTTACACCCGCCACGCAGCGGAAACGGAGGTATTTATAAAAACATGGATTTACTGAAAAATTATGACGTTATTATCATTGGAGCCGGCCCGTCCGGCATTTTCTGTGCCTATGAGCTCATAAAGGAAAAGCCCGACATGAAGATTCTCATGGTGGAGAAGGGACGCCCCATCGAGAAGCGCATCTGCCCCAAGCGCACCACCAAGGTCTGTGTGGGCTGCAAGCCCTGCTCCATCACCACGGGCTTCGCGGGCGCGGGCGCATTCTCCGACGGCAAGCTTTCCCTGTCCCCGGACGTGGGCGGCACGCTGCCGGATATCTTAGGCTACGATAAGGCCACGGAGCTCATCAAAGAGTCCGACGACATTTACTTAAAATTCGGCGCGGACAAGAATGTCTACGGCGTTGACAAGCAGAGGGAGATCCAGGAGATCCGCAGGAAGGCCATCGGGGCCAACTTAAAGCTCATCGAGTGCCCCATCCGCCATCTGGGAACCGAGGAGGGCTACAAGATCTACACCCGCTTACAGGAGCATCTGCTGGCCCAGGGCATTCACATGAAATTCAACACCATGGTGCAGGACATCCTCATGGAGAACGGCGCGGCTGTGGGAATCGTCACCGACGGCGGCGAGACATTTTACGCAAAGGAGATCGTGTCCGCCATCGGCCGCGAAGGCTCCGACTGGTTCAGCCACATCTGCAAGCAGCACGGCATCGAGACCGAGGTGGGAACCGTGGACATCGGCGTGCGCGTGGAGGTCCGCGACGAGGTCATGGAGTTCTTAAACAAAAATCTCTACGAGGCGAAGCTGGTCTACTACACCCCCACCTTCGACGACAAGGTGCGCACCTTCTGCACCAACCCGTCCGGCGAGGTGGCCACGGAGTATTACGAGAACGGCCTGGCGGTGGTCAACGGCCACGCCTACAAGTCCCAGGAGTTTAAGACCAACAACACCAACTTTGCGCTCCTGGTGTCCAAGAACTTCACGAAGCCGTTCAAGACTCCCATCGAATACGGCAAGCATATCGCGCAGTTAAGCAACATGCTCTGCGACGGCAAGATTCTGGTGCAGACCTTCGGCGACTTCCAGAGAGGCCGCCGCACCACCGAGGAGAGGCTCTGCAGAAACAACCTGATTCCCACCTTAAAGGACGCGGTTCCCGGCGATCTCTCCCTGGTACTGCCCCACCGCATCATGGTGGATATCAAGGAAATGATTCTGGCCCTGGACAAGGTGACCCCCGGAATCGCCAGCGACGAGACGCTGCTCTACGGCGTGGAGGTGAAATTCTACTCCAACAAAGTGGTCGTGAACCGCGACTTCGAGACCAGCATCCCCGGACTGCGCGCCATCGGCGACGGCGCGTCCGTGACCCGCGGGCTTCAGCAGGCGTCGGCCAATGGGATCAGTGTGGCGAGGAGTATTCTGAGTGCCATGGAGAAATAACTCCGGGCGCTGTGGAGAAATAATCTTTGCAAAGTTTTGCTTGACAGGGAGTTTAGATTTGTTATAATGAAAGCGCTCGCTCGGAGGGCAAGTCATTCACAGGAAATGATGAGCCGGATAAGGCGGCGGATTGAGATGTCCGCTTCTTTATCCGGCTTTTTGAATGCGGTTTTGGACGGGAGAAGGAAATTCGCAGGGGGCGGGGGCCGGGGAAGGCACTGGGAGGGGTGCGGCGACGGGAGGAGCGATGGGAACACGCTAAGCCGCAGGGGCCCGGGAATAACCGGGACCGGACACATGCGAGCAAAAATTTTTTGATAAAATTTTGCTCTTTGAGGTGTCCTTTGCGATTCGGCGTTGTACGCCGATCGCAACCCGGCTCTTCCCGGTCCCCTGCGGCTAAGCGGTTCCGAATCGCCCCTCTAGTCGCCGTACCCCTCCCAGTGCCTTCCCCGGCTTCGCGGGCTGTGTATTTTCTTCTGTCGGGGGAAACCTTATGTGATTTCCTTGCGAGACTTGATAAAAGGCTGGCGAAATTCAAGATTATTTATTCTACAGATACTATTTCGATATTATTTCAGATGCTAGAGGTGTATATCAATGAAAAATACTCAGAATTTGACTGAAGGAAAGATTCTGCCTTGCTTCTTCGGTTTGCGGTTCCGGTTTTGTTTACTTTGTTTTTGCAGGCGCTTTATGGGGGCGTGGATCTGTTGGTGGTGGGGCAGTTTGGGAGTACGGAGGACGTGTCGGGGGTGGCTACGGGGGAGTATGCTGCTGCAGACGGCTACCATGATTGTCACCGGGCTCTCCATGGGGGTGACGATCTCTGTGGGGGAGAAGATCGGGATGAGGAAGCCGCGGGAGGCGGGGCAGGCCATTGGGAGCGGAATCTGTCTGTTTGCGGTGTTCGCGGTGGTGATGACCGGAACGCTGGTGGGCGGGGCCGGGATACTGGCCGGGCTCCTGCACGCGCCGGAGGAGGCGTTTGGGCAGACGGTGGCTTACATACGGATCTGCGGATCCGGGTCTCTGTTCATCGTGGCCTATAATCTTCTGGGCGCGGTGTTCCGGGGAATCGGGGACTCTAAGACGCCGTTTGTGACGGTGTCCATCGCCTGTGTGATCAATATTGTGGGGGATCTGGTTCTGGTCGCCGGCTTCGGGATGGGAGCCGCGGGCGCGGCCCTGGCCACCGTGGCGGCGCAGACGTTCAGCGTGCTTATTTCGTTCGTCATCATACGGAGAAAAAGAGCGCTGCCGTTTGAATTTTCTAGGAAATTTATCTGCTTTGATAAAAAATCATCGCGAAGGAGTTAAAGCTGGGGACGCCAGTGGCGCTGCAGGAGTTTCTGGTGGGTACTTCCTTCCTCGTGATCCAGACCGTGGTGAACACCTTCGGCATCGTGGCCTCCGCGGGCATCGGCGTGGGCGAAAAGGTCTGCATGTTCATCATGCTGGTTCCCTCCGCCTACATGCAGTCCATGTCGGCCTTCGTGGCCCAGAACATGGGGGCTGGAAATCCGGTGCGGGCGAAAAAGGCGCTGGGCTGCGGGATTCTGACGGCGTTTGCGGCAGGCGCAGTCATGGGGATTTTCACGTTTTTCCACGGGGATCTCCTGGCATCCATCTTCTCGAAGGATGCGCAGGTGATCGCCGCCTCCCACGACTATCTGAAAGCCTACGCCGTGGACTGCCTGCTGACGCCGTTCCTGTTCTGCTTCATGGGCTACTACAACGGCTGTGAGAAGACGCTGTTTGTGATGCTCCAGGGACTCATCGGGGCCTTCGGCGTCCGGATCCCCGTCGTGTATCTGGTGAGCCGTCTGGAGGATCCGTCGCTGTTTCAGATCGGGCTGGCGACGCCGGCGTCCAGCGCGGTGCAGATTGCGCTGTGCGTGGGGATGTTTGCCGTTCTTCAGCGGGCGTCCTCCCCCAGAACCGGCGTATAAACCAGGGGCCTTCCCTCCTCATTCATCCACACGGAGTGAGGGGGATCTCTGTATTCTGATACACAAATGCCTGGTCTGAGAAATTGGCAACCGCCGCCAGATCTTCCCCATAAACCGTTTTCTGCACAGCTCCGTCCTCTGTCAGATACTCAAAATCCGTCATCTCCCTGGTAACCGCCAGACGGCTGAAAGGCGACCAGACCTGGTGATGAGCTATGATCTCCTCCTTATATTTCTCCCACTCCTCCGCATCCAGATGATAGAGCGGCGGCACGTTGTAGAGAATCTCGCGGATCATCCGGTCTCCAGTGGCCCCCTGAATCTTAAAGACAGACCAGTCCCAGTGATAGCTGGTGATCACCGAGTCGTTATAGACCAGCTTATAGAGAGGCACGTCATATCTGGGGTTCACAAACACGTCGTAATACTTCTCCTTAACCGGTATGCGCTTCGCAAAATTCTCCGTCACACCGCCCTCGGCGCTGTAATATTTCCCGATGTAGTATTCGCTCTCCTTATCCTTCATATCGCCGTCCATCCAGGAAAAGGATTTAAGCTCAATTCCGTGGGCAAAGGCAATCTCAGAGGCGGCATAGTCGTTGCCCCCCTCGGAGCCCACCACCAGGCCGTACTCGTCCCGGATGTACCCCATCCGTTTCAGCCTGGCCGCCAGATCCTCCTCCATCGGCGTCACATGCCCCTCGCTGTAATCGTCGTACACCTCCCCATAAGCGTCGCAGTCGATGAACCAGGAATTGAACGGGATATCGTTTGCCATGATTTTCTCCATCCGGGCCTGGACAGCCGGGAATGCGAGCACCGCGTTCAGTTTCCGCCCCACGCCTTTGTATCCGCTTATCTTCTCCCCGTCCTTTCCCGTGACTGTGGCGGTCTCGTATAGTGAGGGATCCTCAAGCCTGCCGTCGTCCACTGCACTGCCCCCGGCTCATGGATCGAGTGGTAGGAATCATAACTGGCCGCCAGGTACCCGGCATCCACCGCCGCGCGGATGAGCTCCGGTTTTCCATAGGCATCCTCCCAGCCGTGTACTGCGACCCAGGCGCGGTCGATCCCGGAATCCTTCATCTTTGCAATCAATCCCGTGGTATCTCCATCTCTCCAGCCTCCGGATCGGAAAATACATCCGGCAGGCTGAGCGCCAGCGCCTGTTTGTTGACCGCAATCTTCTCAGCCTCGTCCAGCGTCTCATAGCCGTCCCCCAGCATATCCCCCAGCGCCTGTGCCTGCGGGAAGAAAAACGGCCCGCTCCAGAAATTTTCCCGCGCAAGGAGATCGCTCACATAGCGGCAGATCACATGCTTCTGGTACGCATCCACGTAATCCTGCCCGCGCAGCGCCTCCATCACAGCCTCGAACTCGCCGCCGTTTTCAATCTCTGCGGAAAACGACAGGAGATATTTCATCACCGGGCTGTCGGTCTCCAGACGGAAGGCCTGCCATTCGATGTCCTCCGGCCCCAGGAGAAACATCTCCCCGGCCAGATAGACAAAGGGCGCCCCATAGAGCTTTCTGACCGCGGGATTTTCCTCCGCCTTCTGCTCCAACGTCTTAAACCGCCCGCTCTCCTCCACAAAATCCCGGTACCTCTTCGCCGCGCTTACGGGATCCGCATCTGTCAGATAAATTCTGAAGGTGCTGGTCCGGTCGCCGGAAATGGCCGCGTACTCGTGATGAACCGTAAAACCCACGTCCCCGCTGTCAGAAAAATCCATGGATGTCCTAAGCGGGTCCTCCATCACACAGACCACGGCAGAATCCCCGTATACCGCTGACCAGAACGGCATGGACAGTTCCTCCAGCACCGTGAACTCCTCTCCGCCGAGATATTCCTTCCACACCTCATCCGCCGCGGGAATCCGTTTTCCCTCGCCAAAGGGAATGTAGTAGCGCTCCGCCGCAACCACAGGCCAGGCAAAGCTCTGGTCCCCGTCCCCCTCCGCGGTGATATCCACCTGCAGAAAGCCGTCCTGCCCGGAGATCTCAACCACAATCCCTTCCCCCGGATACCTCCAGGAGACTGTGCCGTCCCCTTCCTCATAGTCCGCCGCCTCGAACTCGCCTGCACCCAGGGAAACAGGAACCGCCTCCCCCTCATCCGTAAATACAGTCAGGGAAAAGCTGGCCGGATCCGCCTCAACGCGGGCGGCTCCGGGCTCACGGCCGGTTCCGGATTCACGTCCAGCCTTCCGCCGGACGGGCCCTCCCACGCAGAACAGCCGCCGGAAAGCACCGCGGCGGCTGTCAGAATACTCATTGTACGGACACATATTTTTTTCATCTGCAATCACACTCCTGAAACATATTTTTCTATCACATCATAGAAAGCCCATGTTACATTCATGTGACAAAACTGCAGTATTTTCAAAATCATACCGGAAACACAATTTCAAATGTGATGCGCCCATTCTCCAGGCGGCACGACGCGCCTGCGCCAAACTGCCCGGCAATCTTTTTTACAATGGAAAGCCCCAGCCCGGTTCCCGTAAGCTCCCGGTTCCTGGACTCCTCTCCCACATAGAACGGCTCCCAGATCCGGCGGATATCCAGCTTTTCATTGTCCGTCTCGTTAGATATAGAAAAAACAAGGGAATCCCCCGCCGTTTAAAGCTCAGCTCCACGTCGCCGGAGGAGGCGTACTTGGCCGCGTTGGAGAGAAGATTAGAAAAAAGCTCCTCCGCCATCCCTGCATCTCCCTCAGCGGTGAGCCCCGTCTCAATCTCCGCGTTCAGGCCTGTGCCCCTGCGTCTGAAAAGAATCTCCTGCTCCGCGACACACCGGCGCAGGACTTCGTCGAGCGCCACCCGCTCTGTGCAGCTCTCCTCCCGTCCGATGCGCGAGAGCTTTAAAAGGCTCTCTATAAGCTCCCCCATCCGCCGGTTCTGACGGATGATGGTATCCAGAAATGTGCCGTCGTCCAGCCCGTCCCGGATTCCCGACGCATACATTCCCACCAGGGAAACCGGGGTCTTTAAGTCGTGGGCCACATCGTTTAAAAGCTGCTCCATCTGCCGGTTCTTCTGCTCCAGCATCCCCCGGTACTGCTCGATTGCCCGCCCCATCTCGTTTAAGCTCTCCGCCACATCCTCCAGCTCGTCCCCGGTCTTTATCTGAAGCGGCTCAAATTCCCTGGACGAGAGCTTCTGCGTAAACCGCTGCATTTTCGTCAGCGGCGTGGTGATGCGTCTGGCCAGCAGGCTGATGAGAAGAATGGCCGCCACGATGGACAGCGCGTAGAGCAGAAAGCCAGACCGGTTGACGATGCCGATAAATGCCTCCGCGTCCGGAACGATGGCCGCCACTGCAAACAGCCCCGAATCCGCCGAGAGATACTGCACCAGAATACTGTAATTTAACCGCTCCTGGCTGTACAGGCGGAACTGCGAGCCCTTCTCCATGACCGTCTCATAGTCCCCTTCCCAGAGCCAGAACTTCTGAAATCCGAGTCCCTTCGCCCGGAAAAGCTCCCGCAGGTCATTGGCCAGAACCTCCGGATCCCCGCCGGTCTCCGACCAGACAGCCAGCACATGTTCCTGCTCCTCGATGGCTCCGACCGCCTCCCACGGCTCCATCCCAGTCTCCAGAAGCGCGAGGAGGCGTTCTCCGATCTCCCCCACATATTGCCGCTGCTCATACATGTAGTATCTCTCCGCCAGCCGTGAGTTCACAAACAGCGTCCCGGCCATCAGAAGCAGGAGAATACACACCACGCCGGCAATAAATTTTCTCGACAAACGGTTCACAGCCACTCCTCCATCACATAGCCCAGCCCGACGCGGGTCTTTATGGCCTCCTCGCCGATCTTTTTTCTCAGCCGCCGGACGGCGGTGTCCACAGCCCGCGGATCTCCGTCATAGTCCATCCCCCAGACGCTGTCCAGCAGGATTTCCCGCGTAAGCACGCGCCTCTGGTTTGACAGGAAGCACTTTAAAAGCTCAAACTCCGTCCGGGTGAGCGCGATGCGCTCTCCGCCCTTCTTCACCTCCATCCCCACAGGGTCCAGCACAAGATCCCCGCAGGAAAGCACCCGGTCTGCCCCGCAGAGCTTCCTCACCCGCAGCAGAAGCACCTGGGCGCAAAGGGCTTTCTCAGGTAGTCGTCCGCCCCGTTTGAAAGCCCCCGCACCTCATCTTCACTGCTCCCGCGCGCGGTCAGCATCAGAATCTTCGCCGGGATATTCAGGCGCCGTATCTCCTGGCAGGTCTTTATGCCGTCCTGCACCGGCATCATCCAGTCTAAGAGAACCAGATCCGCAGGCCGCTGCGCCAGGGCCTCCAGCGCGTCCCGGCCATTCGCCGCGGCACTCACCTCATATCCGTCCCTCTCTAGGTACAGCCTCAGAATTTTCTGCATGTCAGCGTCGTCCTCGACAATCAAAATGTGCATCTTTCCCTCCTGCATGAAAAACGGCAGCCGCAGGATGTATGTGACATCCCGCGGCTGCCGTTCCCTGTTCCGCTATCTTCCGGCCGCTGCGCAGACAATGTCCACACAGGTCTCAACGCCCAGAAGTCCGCTGTTGAGCATCAGATCATAGTTGGAACGATCGCCCCACTTCTGATTGGTGTAGTTCTCATAGTGGATCCGGCGGCGTTTGTCCATGTCGTGAAGGAACTCGTCGATGTAGCCCGGCACGTCGCCGTACTCCTCGACCGCCCTCTTCTTGCGGATGTCTTTGTCCGCGTAGATAAACACCTTTAAGACATCGTCCCGGTCCTTTAGGATGGCGTCGGCGCACCGTCCGATGAACACCGCCGGGAGACGGCCCGCCGCCTCCTCGATGACCTTCTTCTGGGCCAGGAATATCTGCTCCGTCAGAGGCAGATCGGAAAGCTTCGGCTCTCTCGGATACGCGGTTCCGTAGATGGTGCCCAGAGCGAAATTATAGAGCACGCTGTTGGTGAGCTGCTGCTCCTTCGCCGCCACCGTCTCCGCCGGGAAGCCGATCTCCTTCGCCGCCGCGTCGATCAGTTCCTTATCGTAAAACTCCATCCCCAGGCGCTTGGCAACCATCAGGCCCACCTGACGGCCCCCGCTCCCATACTCACGGCTTATCGTTATAATACGTTTTTCCATAAGGTCACCTCCTATATGTCTATCGTACCACATTTGTGAAAAATATTCAATTCTTCTTTAGCGTCCGTCGCTCTTTTTGTAAACTTCCTCCAAAGCCACTTTCTCCCCGTTCTGCGTCAGCGCGCTGACCAGGAAGATCGCGATGAACGCCAGGGGCACGGAGACGATGGCGCTCTGCACCCCGCCCGGGGACCGCAGAATCACATCCCATACGATGGTCACCACCGCGCCGGTGATGATTCCGGCCAGACCTCCGGCCTTGGTCGCCTTCTTATAAAACAGCGCGCAGATCAGCGCCGGCGTGATGGTGGCGCCGTACATGGTGTAGGCGTACATCTGCACCGACAGAATATCCGGGAAATAGAATCCCATGACAAACGCGAACACCGCCACCAGCACGATGGAAACCCGCAGACAGGTCAGCTTCTGCTTGTCGTCCGCGTCTTTCTTAATCAGCCGCGCCCACACGTCGTAGGTTAAGTTGGACGCCGTGGACAGCAGGTAAGAATCTCCGGTGGTGATCACGAAGCTCATGCAGGCCGCCATCACGATGCCGCCCAGCACCGGGGACATGTGCTCCGAGGACAGCTGGAACAAAATGGTGTCCGGAGAATCGTTGGTGGCGTAGAGCGGGATCGCGCAGGTGACCAGGAGAATGATGAGGGCGCAGACCACGATCTCCGCGATCACCAGGCCGACGTTGGACTGTCTTGCCGTGCGGCTGTCCTTGGCGGAACTGAACCGCTGGATCATATTCTGGTCGCCCAGCACCAGGAACAGGGTGGGAAGCACATACCCCAGCGCCTGGAACACGTTCATGGAGCCGAAAATGGAGTTCTTCTCCGCGGGCACCGCCGCCATCACCTGGCCGAAGCCTCCCATGCTGCCGCTTAAGCTGATGATTCCGAACAGGAAGCCGAACACCATCATAAACGCGGAGAGCGCGTCGGTGTAGGCCACGCTGACCATGCCTCCGATGAGGCCAGAAGCGCCATGAACACCACGCAGATCACCGTGGAAGTCACGAAGTCCACGCCGCTGGTAATCATGAAAATGTTGCCCGCCGCCTTAAACTGGGACGCCGTGGTTCCCACGTAGGCGAGGATGATGCAGACGGCCGCCAGGTCTCTGGCCCCGGCGCCGTAGCGCAGCTCAAACAGCTCCGGGATCGTGTAGGTCGTACTCTTGCGCACCGCGCCGGAGATGAAGTATAAAACCGCCATTCCGATGGGTGCTCCCGCAAACAGCAGGATGCCGAACAGCGGGCCATTGCTGTAGACAAGGCCTGCGGAGCCGGAGATTCCGCCTCCGCCGCACCAGGTGGCCAGAAGCGTTCCCACCAGGACGATCAGCGGCAGCTTTCTGCCCGCCACCGCGAAATCGTCGGAGCTCTTCACCAGGCGCGCCTTCAGATAGAAGCTGACGCCGACCATCACAAGCAGATAGCCGATCACAAACAAAAACTGTATACTCATAGGATGTACCCCTTTCATTCCTTTTTCTCTTACGCTTTATGTCCCGCGTAAATTTCCATCAGCCGGATCAGAATCTCCACATTCTTCTCCATGGACTGGACCGGGACGAACTCAAAACGGCCGTGAGCATTTTCATAGCCCGCCGTGATGTTGGGACAGGGAAGCCCCAGCTGGGAGATCCAGGACCCGTCGGTGCCGCCGCGCATGGCGATGTCGAAGGGCTCCACGCCGCAGTCCCGCATGGCCTGTCTGGCGTAGTCCACCATGAACGGCACCTTTCCCACCACCTCGCGCATGCTGTAATAGGTGTTCGTGTAGGACAGCTCCACGGTTCCCCCGCCGTAGCGCCGGTTTAATTCGTCCACGCATTTCTCCACGTAGGCCTTGCGCTCTTCCCACCGGTCCAGCTCGTGGTCGCGGATGAGGCAGCGGATCGCCGCGCGCTCCACCGTTCCCTCAAACACGAACGGGTGATAATACCCCTCCCGCCCCTCGGTGAACTGGGGACGCTCCAGGGCGGGGAGCATGGCCATGAACTCGCCGCCGATCTCCACGGCGTTCTTCATGATCCCCTTGGCCGTGCCCGGGTGAACACTGAGCCCGTGAATCACAAGCTGGGCCTCGATGCCGTTGAAGGTCTCATAGGAAAGGCCGCCCAGCGCATCGCCGTCCACGGTGTAGGCCAGATCCGCACCGAAGCGTTTCACGTCGAAATTCTCGGTGCCGCGGCCCACCTCCTCGTCGGGGGTAAAGCAGAGTTGGATGGGGCCGTGCTTCACCTCGGAATGACTGCAGAAATACTCTGCCATGGTCATCAGAGCCGTCACAGCCGCCTTGTCATCGCCGCCCAGCAGCGTGGTGCCGTCGGTGAAAATGATATCCTTCCCCACGTATTTTTCAGGTCGGATAGTCCTCCTCCCGCATCAGAATATTCTGCTCCTTATTCAAAAGTACATCGCCGCCGGGGTAATTCTCGTACACCCAGGCTTCACGCCGGTTCCCGGCGCATCCGGCGACGTGTCCATGTGGGCCACAAACCCGATGGAGATTCCGCCGCCGTCCGGCAGCGTGGACGGGATCGTGCCGTACACGAGCCCGGTCTCCGTCATCTCCACGTCAGAGACGCCCATGGCCTCCAGCTCCTCCTTCAGCATTTTTGCCAGATTTTTCTGCTTCATCGTGCTGGGCGCCGTCGGCGAGCCCGCCTGGGACTGGGTATCCACCTGGGCGTAGCGGATGAACCGCTCTTTCACGTGATCGTAAAAATTTGACATTTCTTGACTCCTTTCCGGCCGGATGGGTTCTCAGCCCCAGGCCTGTTATCATTTCATTGTAATATGTGGCAGAATATTTTGTCAATCATTTTTGCGTTGGCAAAATAAACTGAAAATATGAATAATTCACTTTTTCCACTGGCAAAATTTACTCCTTGTTTACAGCAACTCCCCTGCGCGCACCGCCAGGCATACAAAAAGAGCCCCGGCACACCGGCCGGAGCTCTCATTTTCTGCTTTGTGATTCTCTGAACTTTTATTTGGACATCTTTCCGATCAGCGTCACAATCGCCGTGATGATCAGGATAACAACGAAGATGCCTGCCATGCCCTGGAGCATGATCTGAAGCGCGATCATTAAATTCTCACTCATAATTCCATTCCTCCTACAGATACTGGCTTACCAGCTTGATCACCAGACCGCCCGCGATAACGGAAGCGATCTGTCCGGATACGTTTGCTCCCACAGCGTGCATCAGAATGATGTTGCCGGGACGCTCCTTCTGCGCCATCTTCTGCACCACACGCGCAGACATGGGGAATGCGGAGATTCCGGCCGCGCCGATCATCGGGTTCATCTTCTCCTTGAGGAACAGGTTTAAGAATTTCGCAAACAGCACGCCGCCCATGGAGTCCGCCACGAAGGCCACCAGACCGATGACCATGATCATCACTGTGTCGATGCGCACGAACGCGTCCGCTCTCATACTGAAGGAGATGGTGATACCTAAAAGCAGCGTGATTAAGTTGGCCAGCTCATTCTGCGCCGTGTTGGACAGATTGTTTAACACGCCGCACTCTCTGACCAGGTTACCGAACATCAGGAAGCCGACCAGCGCCACCGACGACGGGGAGATGAAGCCCACAATGATGGTAACGATGATGGGGAACGCAATCTTCGTGCCCTTGGACACGGAAACCGGGTTGTACTTCATCTGAATCTGGCGCTCTTTCTTGGTGGTCACCGCCTTGATGGCAACCGGCTGGATGATCGGAACAAGCGCCATGTAGGAGTACGCCGCCACGGCGATGGCTCCCACGTAGTTGGAATGTAAGATCTGGGACACCATGATGGAGGTGGGGCCGTCCGCCGCACCGATGATTCCGATGGACGCCGCGTCCTTTAAATCAAAGCCCAGAAGCACCGCCACGATGATGGCGAAGAAAATTCCGAACTGCGCCGCCGCGCCGAACAGGAACATGATGGGCTGGGAAAGGAGCGGTCCGAAATCGATCATGCTCCGATACCGATAAACAGGAGAATCGGAAGCGCCTCCGACGCTCGATACCGACGCCGAACAGCCACTCGATGATACCGTTGGCCGTTCCGATTCCCTCCATCTGCTGATTGATGACGCCGGAAAACGGCAGGTTGACCAGAATTGCTCCGAAGCCCATGGGCATCAGAAGCGCCGGCTCATACTCCTTCTTTACCGCCAGCCAGATGAGCAGTACGCCAATCGCATACATAACCAGTTGCCCCGGCGTCACCGCCAGGATGCCTTCCAACAGAAAATCCATTTTTTCCTCCTCAACTTGTTTCACATTTGTTTTTTGTCTCCAGGAGAAGTATTGACAGAAAAAGGTGTGCGCAATCGCGCACATCCCGCCGGAGGCTTTGTGTCATGGGAAACGCAGTTTCTTATGACACAAAAAGACTTTTAGCATACTCCACTGTATGCTAAAAGTCTTGTACTCTCCGGACGGAAAGACATGCAACCATGGGCCGCAGGCCCAGTGCTGTTGACTGCATGTAATAACTACTCCCTTTCAACAGAACAAATATTACCATAGGTTCCGGACTCCGTCAACCCTGAATCTGTAAAGATCCCGCAAAGAACCTCTGCTCCCTAGCGGGCCTCCTCCAGGCTCACGCCGGCGATCTTGATGTTCACGTCCATGACGCTTAAGCCGGTCATGTTCTCGATGGCGGTCTTCACCTTCTCCTGAACCTTCTCGCTCACCGCGGGAATGCTGTAGCCGTACTTCATATTGAGGGACAGATCGACGGACACCTGGTCCTCGCTTATGTCCACCTTCACGCCCTTACTTAAATTTTTCATGCCCAGCTTTCCCACCAGCTCGTTGGTGATGTTGCCGGCCATGGAGTCCACGCCCTCCACCTCAGTGGCCGCCAGTCCGGCAATGATGGCCACCACCTCGTCGGCAATCTGGACTTCGCCGATCTTATCCTTATCGTAAACGGTGTGCGTGTTTCTATCCATTTCTTTTGCCACTTCGCGTACCTCCTGTATTTTGCTTTATGTAAATATTATAGCAAATCGCTCCGGGTTTGGAAAGGTGTTTTTGCTACTCCTGAAGCTTTAAGAGCGTGATAATAATGTTCTCGGCGGAGACCTCGGTCTTGCGCTTTACGATGTCCTCGATCTGCGCTCTCTGCGGGTCGGTGATGCTGGCGGCGTTGATCACCACGTCCACCTTGCCGTCGGTGATGCTGACCACCGGATCGGCGAAGCCTTGGCCATCAGAAGCGTCTCAGCCGCGTTCTCCTTCTCAGAAACGGCCGTCATGTCGATCATGTTCTGGATGGCCTGCTGCTTGGATGCCTCGTCGATGTTGGTGTTGTTGATGACCTCCATGAGCGTCTCCTTGTTCTTCGCGCGTACCTGCTCACGGCTTAACTGCACGTTGGCTATGTAGTCGGCCACGCTGGTGCCTCCGGTCAGAACCGCCTCGCCGGGATTCTCGATGCCGGTCTCAGAGGCGTCATTTTCCGCCACCTGGGTCTGACTGCCGGTCTCTGCGGACTGTCCCTCTGAACTCCCGCTGTCACCGGACGGATCCGTCTCCACAGACGCACCGCCTCCAGATACCTGCACCTCGTCCAGCTGGTCGGGATCCTGGTCGAGGCTGGCGATCTCTTCATACTGCCCCTGGGCGTCCAAAAGCGCCTGGTTCTCGGCGATGATATCCTCGTCGGATATCTCCATGACGCCCGCCTCGTAAACCTGGCTGCCGGACACCTCCTGCTTTCCGGAGTAATTGAGATAACCGGCAGCCGCAATCATAATGGCCAGAGTGGTTATGATGATCTGGTTGCGCCTAAAAATTTTTTTCATTTTCATTCCTCTTGCTCCTTCTTTCATACTGCTTACTACTGTATTTTATGAAAAAGCGGAAAAATTATGACTGCTCCGCGCGCTTTAACACCTTGATCTTGTGGGACGGCAGACCGAACAGCGCTTCCATGGCCGCGGTGATCTCCGCCTGCACTTTTGGATTCCCGCCGCCGGCGCGCTGATGACGATACCGGAAATCTCCGGGTAGAGCTCCCGCAGGACAATGGGCTCCCCGCTGCCGGCCCCTCCGCTCCCGCCGGCCATCACCGCCGACTCCTGGTTCTCGCTCTCGGTGGTCTGCCGGCTCCCGCCGGCGCTGTCCTTCTCCTCGGTGGAGGAACTGTGTGAAGTCCTATCCAGATGGAGAATTTTTTCTTCCGACGATTTTAAGACGATCATCACGTCCACCTCGCCGACGCCGTCCACGCCGTTCAGAATTTCCTTTACCCGGCGCTCCAGCTCCGTCTCGTAGGCGGAGGCCTCCGCGAGTACCGTATCCGCACGGTTCGCGCCGGAGGAAACGGCGGGCGCGGTGCCCGAGGCGTTTCCCGCATCGTCCGCTGCGCCCGAAGCAAAAACGGAGGCGGCGCCTGTCCTGCCGGAACCGTCAACCGTTTCCCCAAAGCCGTCCGCTCCGCGAAAATCCCCCGTCTCATCTGCCCCGGCCGGACTCCCCGGCCAGCCGCCGTCCGCCGGCATGGCCAGAATGAGAAGTGCGGCCCCCACGGCCATGAGAGCGAGCCATTTTTCCTTATTCATCTTCCACTTCAATTTCCACATATCTCTCCTCCAACGCATAATATCCGGCGATCTGCCGCCGCAGACGGTTGACCTCCTGCCCCTCAAAAAGCCTTTCGTCAAGCTCCCAGCGGGCGTAAGGGGAAGCGCTCTCGTCCGTGACCTCTATTCTGTCCACACCGATCTCCACTGGACCGGACTGCCGTCCCCCTCCGCCGCACTGCTCCCCTCCGACGCGTCTTCCCGGCCAGCCGCCTGCCGCGCCACCGTCAGCCACACCCGGTTCACGGCGCCCAGCCTGCCGCTTTCCCCCGTCCTCCTCCAGCTCCACGCGCACGTCCCGCACCGCAAATCCGGCGCTCTCCGCCAGCCTCGCCACATCGGCGGCCAGGCCTTCGCGGTACTGGGAAAACATACGCTCTTTGCGCTCTTCCTCCAGACGGGAGCTCTCCTCCTTTAACGTCTCCACCTCCTGGGCGAAGGAAATATTTTTATAGTAGTAGGCGATGCGCTCCTCGATGCGAAGCCCCCCGGTCAGCGGTTTTAAAACCAGGAGAAGAAGGACCATCCCGGCAAACAGGCGCATGTACTTCTCGTATTTCCCCGACGGAAGCACATTTGCCAGAACCGTCATAAAAATCAGATAGCAGGCGATATTTCTGACCCAGTCGTACAATCCTTCCACGCTCTCACCCCGAATAATAGGCCGTGTCGGTCCCCATGCAGACGATGGCCAGGGACAGGACAAAGAGAAACAGCGAGGAGAGCGACAGCTTAAGCAGCAGACGGTGCCCGTTTCCCACCTCGGAAATACAGGACACCAGCCGCTTGTCGCAGACCGGCTGCATCAGCGCCGCCGCCCCCTGGCAGAGAACCATCAGCACAAAAAGCTTCACAACCGGAAGGATGGAAATGGCAATCAGAATTACCACTGCCGCCGCTCCCATGGCATTTTTAATCAGCACGCCGGAGCCCAGAAGAATCTGGGACACCGACGCTGCTCCCTGGCCGATTCCGGGGATCAGGCTGGCCGCCCGTATGAGGGCCGTGGCTTTCATGGAATCGGCAAACGGCAGCACCATCCCCTGAATCAGCTGAAATCCCAGCACCAGGCCGAGAATCGTCTTCATGCTCCACTTGATGATGTTTGTAAGGAGATCCGTGAAGCGGGAAAATATATTTTCTTTCATCATATGCCCGGCCATGACAAGCAGGATGTCCACGCGTATGAGCGGAAGAAGAAGCGCCGGAAAAATCCACTCCAGAAGCGCGATGACTCCCAGCGTAAACTGATAGAGCGCCACGGAGGTCAGACTCCCGCCGGACACCGCCACCGCCAGAAAATATGCCGGCACCAGCGCCTTCATAAATTCCAGGATCCCACGAAGAAGCTCCTCGGCAATCCCGATGCCCGCGAGAAAGCCGGAGGCCAGGAATGCAAACACCAGAAGATAGGTGACGTAAAATCCCGTCTCCGAGATCTGGCTGCCGGAAAAGATGCTGGAAAAATTGGAAAAAAACGCCCCGATGATTCCCAGAATCAGAATCTGCCCCATGAGCCTGGTCCCCGTGTCGATCTCCGCAAACAGCTTGTCCTTAACGATGCGGAGGGCCTGCCCCGCGGCATCCTCCCACTGGCCCGACAGCATCATTTCCACGAGAGCCGAAAATGTGATGCCGCCGTCCTGGTTCAGGCGGTGCCTGCTCAGATACTGGTCGATGCCGGAGAAATCGTAGCGGGCCAGCTCGGCGGACACGTTTGCAGAGACCGCCGCCTCCGCCTGCGCGTTCTCGTCCTGCCAGGACACGCCCCCGTCCCCGGCGGCCAGGGATTCAAAGCCCGCGCACACGAAACAGAGAAAAAACACCAGGATCAGCTCCGCCGCCAGGACGCCCCACAGCCGGCGCAAAGGACATTTCCCCCTCATGACAGGAACACCTTAAGCGTCTCTAAAAGCGCCAGCAGAATCGGCATGCTCACCGCCAGAATCGACAGCTTTCCGAATATCTCGATCTGGGTTCCCAGGGCCCCGTAGCCGGCGTCCTTGCAGATCCCGGCGGAAAACTCGGCGATGTAGGTGATCCCGATCATTTTCAAGAGCGTCGTCAGATACACGTTGTTGATCTTTATGTACTCCTCGATTCTCCGCGCCACCTCCACGATGACCTGGAGCTTTCCAGCGCTGTAAAAGAAAATCACCAGCCCGGCAGCCGCGGCCAGGTAAATCCCGTACTCGCCCTTAAGCCCTTTAAGCTGCACCGCCATTAAAACCGCCGCGATGCCGATGATGGAAATTGTCACTACCGTCATACGCCTCACCTACAATGCAAACAGTTGTTTTATGGTCTCAAACAGTTCATAGATATAAGGAACCATCCAGAACAGCACCACCAAAAGCCCCGCCAGCTGGTGAGAAAGGCCTGCTCCTCCCGCCCGCTGTGCTTTAACACCTGGCAGATCACCGACACTAAAATCCCCACCGCCGCGATTTTGAAAATAAGATTCACTCCCATTGATCCGCTCCCCTACACCAGCACCACCGCCAGAAACAGCCCGGCCATGATGCCCAGGCCCGTGTAAAGACGGCATTTTTCCCTCACCTGTCCGCGAAGGCCCCCGATCTCCCCGTCCAGCTTTTCCAGATAGAGAAGGAGCACCCGCTCCTGCATGTCCGTGTCCAGGAATCCCAGATTTGCGCCCAGCTCCGCCAGGGCCTTCCGGTCCTCCTTTGCAAGCAGGCAGTCCTTTCCCAGGGACTCCACCTGCCGCTCCCAGATCTCTTTTAAGCTCTCGCCGGTCTGCCGGGAAATCTCCTCCCCGGCGGAGGAAAACATTTTTCCCAGCCCGCCGTCCGTCCGGCTCCCCACGCGGCAAAGCGCCTCCTCCAGCGTGGAATTGGCGTAGACGATCTCCCCCTTCAGCAGGTGAATCATTTTTCGGAGCTGTTCCAGAAGCGCAAGCCTCCCCCGCCACTGCCCGGCCAGCTGAAGGCCCAGCCCGCAGCCGGAAATCACCACCAGCGCCGCCCCCAGGCATTTAATTAAAATCATTGGTCTTCCTCCGCTCGATATAATATTTCCCCGTCCCCGCTTACGATCTCCCGGATGCGGCCCGCCTGCGCCCTGCCGTCCAGAATGACGAAGCGCTCGAAGGCCTGTTCCCCCAGAAGCTCTTTAAGGACCGGCTTTCTCCTCACATCCTCCAGGCTGTCGCCGTGCACCGTGGCCAGCAGCCGGCACCCGCAGTTTAAGACATACTCGATGGCCGCCAGATCCTCCCGGCCGCCGATCTCGTCCACAGCCACGGCGGCCGGGGACATGGTACGGATCATCATAAGCATGCCGACGGCCTTGGGGCAGCAGTCCAGCACGTCGGTGCGGATGCCCAGATCGTTCTGCGGGACGCCCTGGTAGCAGGCGGCGATCTCGGACCGCTCGTCCACCACCCCCACGTTCATCCCCGCCCCGAATGCATTTCCGTCGGAGATCAGACGCACCAGATCCCGCAGCAGCGTGGTCTTCCCGCAGCGGGGCGGGAGATGAGGAGCGTGTGCTTAAGCGCCCCGTTCCCGTAGAGGTACGGAAGCAGGGGGACGGCACAGCCGCGGATCTCGTGAGCCAGGCGGACATTTATAAAGGAAATAAATTTCTGCGTGCGCACGGAGCCATTTTCCGCCACACAGCGCCCCGCGATCCCCACGCGGTGCCCGCCCTGGATCGTCAGAAACCCCTGCCGGATCTCGTCCTCGTAGGCGTAGAGCGAGTGATTGGCCGCCAGATCCACCGTCTCCCGGACGTGGCCCGGCGTGACAGAGAAGGCCCCTTCCCGCTCCGAAAGAAGCTCCCCCTCCCGCCCCACAAAATACTCCCGGTTCCGGTACACCGCCATGAGGGGTGCGCCGGCCCTAAGCCGCAGCTCCTGCAGCCCCGCCGCCTCCGCCGGGGACGCCTTAAGAATCTCTCTTATGTCCCTGGGAAAGATTTTGAGAAACAGTTCACTCCCATCCATCGGCCTGTCCTCCTTATACCTACATCATATGAGACGGAGTAAAAAATATGATCGTTTTATTTAAGGAATCGTAAGGTTAAATTTATATACACTTCGGGAAATTATTGGTATACTATGAGCACTTGGTGAGGTACTCCACGAACCTAGTGCGAGTCATACCTGGCCACTTAGCGAGGTATCCCACGAGCTTAGTGGCCACGGTGTACTATGAGCACTTGGTGAGGTATTCCACGAACCGCGGAACCTCCCGGAAATTCAATGAAAAAGGAGAAGTTTATTATGAATAAAACAAGAAAGCTTACCGCTGTACTCGGCATCACCGCCGCAGTTTCCGTCTGCGCTCTGGGCGCAGCCTTCGCTTCCGGCTCGGAGCTGGAGGCCACCACCCTCCCGGCCATCCAGGAGGAAGGCGTGTCTCAGGACGCCGAGAATCTTAAATATTTAGGTGTCAGAAACTACGGGACACTGACCCGGATGGAGAACGGCCAGTTCCTTTTGACTTCCTCCGACCCGGATGCAGTCAACCCCGAGATGGTCTTAAACATCACCAACGAGACGCTGATTCTGGACGCCGTGAACGGTTTTCCGGTACAGGCGGGCGACTTAAAGGAGGGCGAGGCCGTCTATGTATACACTGCCAACTTTATGACCATGAGCCTGCCGCCCATCACCAATGCCATGGTGATCATCTGCCAGCTTCCGCAGGATGCGGCAGCGCCGGAGTTCCAGGTGATAAGGGACGCTGAAATGGCCTCCAATCAGACCTCCGTGACCATCACCACCACCGAGGGAGATACATTTGTCGTGGACCAGGAGAGCGGGCTGCTTCCCTATCTGACCAGAAATATTGTTTTCCTTGACGATTTAACCCCCGGAAAGGCCGTGCTGGTCTGGAAGACCACGGAAGGCCTTAAGGAAGTCGGCCCCGGCGTGGCCGAGGCAAGAGCCTCCAAGGTTGTTCTTTTCCAGGAACAGTATTCCACCGGTGAATAGAAATGGACTGTGAAATAGGAAAGGGGTGCGCAGAATGTCAAAAAAATATCTGACAGGCGCCATATGTTTCGCATTGACAGGAAGCCTTCTCGCCGCATGCGGCGGGGAGGCTTCCTCTCCTGCGTCCGGGACTGCGATGGAAGCGGGAATTGCTGCGGAACGTGCAGATACTTCCACGGAAAAGGCGGGGACTGCCAGCGACGAAGCGGAGACTGCCGCCAAACAGGAGACGCCGCTCTGCTCCGGCAGAAATACGCGGAGAGTCTTCGTGATCTCATCCGTCTTCACGAATTTCCCAACGGAGTCCCGGCGGACACCTCCTTTGTGGAGGGCGACGATTTTTCCGGCAATCAGTTTGCCGTCTGCGACATCGACCAGGACGGAACCGAGGAGCTTCTCATAAGCTACCAGGATGCCTCCATGGCCGGGATGGTCCTGTATGTGTTCCAGTACGACGCCGGGACGGATGCCTTCACCACGGAGCTGGCTGAATTTCCGTCTGTGAGATTTTACTCCAACGGCTACGTCGCCGCGGACTCCTCCCACAACCAGGGCAAGGGCGGAAAGTTCTGGCCCTACACCATCTACCGGTATGACCAGGACACTGACGTTTATGAGCGCGTCGCCTACATCGACGCTGGGAGAAAGAAATGCTTCCCGACGGATTCCCGGAGGAAGCCGATGTGAGCGGAAGCGGGTATGTGTATTATATTTCCACGGAGGATGGCAGCGGCCAGGCGGTGGAACCACAAGATGTTTCGGTGTATGAAGCGCTGGTAGCGGATACCTACGGCGGGGCGGAGGAGATCAATGTAGAGTATGATGCGATTACATGGGAGAATATTGAGGGGATATCGGTGCCGGAATACGATTAAAGAGGTGGAGCGTTGGAAATGTGCATATAAAAGTATAATTCCCCAGGATTATCTTGATTCAATTCCCGAAGGGCGCTGGTCATCAAGCGTAGATAATCCAGACTGGAAAACATTGCTTTGTATTGAAGATGGCAAAATCATAGGAACCTGTAGTTTTTGCAAATCCCGTTTTGAACAGTTTCACAACTGGGGAGAGATTATTTCAATCTATCTGTTACCGAATTATATAGGCAAAGGCTATGGAAAAGCGCTTATGAAATCCGCCCTTTCAGCATTGAAAATGCAGGGATATGAAAAAATTCTTTTGTGGGTTCTTGAGGAAAACATCCGAGCAAGACATTTTTATGAACAATCTGGCTTCTCACCGACTGATGATTTTATAAATGACACAATCGGGGGAAAAGAATTGCGGGAAATTCGATACATTTTTGCCTCTTGAGTATATGAAAGACCCGCCGGGTTGCGCGTGAGAAACAGAGGCGTGGCGGGTTCTACGCCTTCACCGCCCACCGCATCTTCGTGGACCGGGCGCGGCTGTTCTGCGCGCACTCCTCCTTCGAGGGGCGGATCACGTCCTCAGCGATCTCGCTGTAAATGCCGGCGCGCTTAAATTCCTTGAACGACCGTTTCACCAGCCGGTCCTCCCCCGAATGGAAGGTCAGGATGGCGGCGCGGCCGCCGCTTTTCAGCACGCCCGGCAGTTTTTCCAGGAACTGATAGAGTACCTCATACTCGCTGTTGATGTCGATGCGGAGAGCCTGGAATGTCCTGGCGCAGGATTTCTTCACGGCCTCTCCCCGCTCCTTCTCGGGGATAAAGGAGAGCGCCTCCTCGATGATTTCTTTAAGCTGCGTGGTGGTCTCGATCCGTTTTCCCCGCTTCTTCGCGAGAGCCACCGCCCGGGCGATCTCCCCCGCGTAGGGCTCGTCGGCATTTTCCACCAGCATCCCGCAAAACTCCTCCTCGTCCGCCTCCCTAAGCCGCTCGGCGGCCGTGATGCCCGTCTCGGGATTTAAGCGCAGATCCAGCGGGCCCTCGACCTTGTAGGAAAATCCCCGGTCCGGGTTGTCGATCTGCATGGAGGAAACGCCCAGGTCTGCCAGCAGGAAATCAAAGGGCCCTCCCTCCTCGGCCACCTGGTCGATATTCGCAAAATTGATGAGCTTCACGGTCAGGATCTCCGGGCCATAGCCCAGCTTTTCCAGGCGTTTCCCTGGTTTTGGCCGACTCGATCGGATCCACGTCCAGGCCGTAGATGTGTCCCTGTCCTTCCAGACATTTTAACATGGCCAGGGTATGGCCGCCGTAGCCCAGCGTGGCGTCCAGCCCCACCTGCCCCGGCTGATCTGAAGGAAATCGAGAATCTCCTTCACCATAATGGAAATGTGCATCCCCGCCGGAGTCCCGCCTTTCTTGATGACCTTCGCCACCGTGTCGGCGTATTTTTCCGGCTGCAGCTCCTTGTATTTTTCTTTGTAGCTTCTGGGGTGCGTCCCTTTATATCGCACGCGGCGCTTGTGCGCCGGCTCCTGATTTTCGTTATAAGATGTGTCTGCCATACTGCCTCCATCCATTTGTATTCCGTCTGCGGTTTATATCGGAACAACATGTACCGTATTTCTTATTCTCCCACCAAAAACCGCGCAGCGGAATAGGAAACACCTGCCCCGCCGCGCGGCTGACTGTCTCTAAATTATAAGCTCTTACCTGACGGTACCTACAATCCTCACGTCCCCTCCATCTTTAAACAGACCGGAGCAGTTATACTGCCAGGTTCCCTTCTCCAGGGCAACCTCCTCCGTGGTATTGCCGGAGCCGATGGTGATGCGCCGCTCCGTCCCGTCCGGAGCAAACAGGAATAGATCGACCGTCCCGCCCTTAATATCGGAGGCAATGTCTAAGATCAGCGTCTGTCCATTTTCCACCTGGAATGCGCCGGACTCGGATATGTTGGTCTGGCCGGCATTGTTGGCCAGATTCATGGCCACGTCCCCGGCGGAGACGACAGGCACTCCCTCCAGCACAGGGCCCGTGCCGGAATTTACGTGAACCGTATTGTCCGCACTGTCATAGCTGACCGTGTATCCCAGTTTTCCAAACAGCTCATCGACGGGCGCATACAGGCCGGCGTCCCGGCCGCCTTCCATGGTAACTGAAATCAGTGGTCTGTCAAGCGGCAGAGCCGTTCCGTTAACTGCCACTTTCGCGCCGCTTAAGGACGCCGACTCAATACCCCCCCCCGGCCGCGAATACCGTCGTTATGCCAAGCGTTCCGATTACGACCCCTGCGGCCAGGCTTTTTGCATCAAATAATTTTCTCATGTGAACCTCCTCCTGTTTATGTTTTTGCCAAAAATAAACTCCACAAACGGATATGTTTTCATTTTACTCGATCCATTTCTGTTTTTCAACACCCACTTGCGAAGGCTGTCATTCTCTCCGCTATTTCCCCGTATCGTAGCAGGCCCGCGAGCCGCCGATGAACTTGAGTCGGGTTCTGGCGCAGGTCACATGGGCCCCGCCGATCTCCTTTCTGGCGGTGCGCACCGGGACGGCCACTGACCGCAGATGCATACCGATGAATGTGTCTCCGATGTCGATGCCTGCATGGGCGCGGATGTGCTCCACCGCCACCGGATGTTCAAAGCCTTTATAGGCCGCCGTCGCGAAGGAACCGCCCGCCTTCAGCTGGGGAACCACGTTGACCGGCTCGTAGCCGTACAGCTTTGCCGCCGCGCTCTCCAGAATAAGGGCGCGGTTTAAATGCTCGCAGCACTGGGCCGCCAGGTAAATCCCGCGGGCGCTGGTCTCCTCATAGATGACATCAAACACCGCCTGTCCGATCTCCTCGCTGGAATGGGAACCGATCCTGTAGCTGGCAATCTCGCTGGACGAGCAGCCCACCACAAGAATCTGCTCCGGCTCCATCCGGGCCGTCTCCAGAAGCTCCGTTACAATCTCTCTTGTCTGTTCTTTTATCTCTTCTAACATGAAGTATCACCGTCCTTTTCAACCATTCTAGCACAGTGCGGATACTTATTCAATATAGCTTCTGAGCGCCGCGGCCGCCGTCTCCACCTCCTCGTCCGTGTTAAAATGGGAGAAGCTGAAACGCACCGCCCCCTGCTCCCTGGTCCCCAGGGCCCCGTGCATCAGCGGCGCGCAGTGCCCGCCCGCCCGGGTGAAAATACCGTGCTCCCAGGCCAGCCAGTCGCTGACACGGGCGGAATCCTCGCCGCCCAGATTGAGCGACACGATGGCCGCCCGCTCCGGAGCGGAGAAATCCCCCGTATATCCGTACATCCGGGATCTCCTGCACCAGCTCGTAAAATCTGCCCGCCAGCCGCTGCTCCCTGGCCCGCAGCCGGTCCGCTCCCTGCTCCTTCAGCCAGCGGACGGCAGCCCCCAGCCCGGCGATGCCGTGACCGTTTAAGGTTCCCGCCTCCAGCGCCGCCGGCATCACAGACGGATGGGTTTTGGAAAAGGTTAGGATGCCGCTGCCGCCGCTCTTTAACGGCCGGATCCCCAGCCCCTTTCTCACGCAGATCCCACCCGTGCCCTGGGGCCCCATCAGGCTCTTATGGCCGGTGAAGCACAGGACATCGATGCAGTCCCGCTCCATATCAATGGGAAAGATCCCCGCCGTCTGGGAGGCGTCCACGATAAACAGCGCCCCCGCCCGGCGGCACATTCCGCCGATCCGGCGGATATCCGTCAGATTGCCGGTCAGATTGGAGCGTGGGTGACGATCACGGCCCGCGTGCCGGGCGTAATCTCCCGCTCCAGGGCCGCGTAGTCGAGGCGGCCGCGAATGCTTTGACCGGTTTCGGCCTCCGTCCCCACGACCGCCAGCTCCACGCCCATTTTCTCCATCTCGTAGAGCGGGCGCAGCACGCTGTTGTGCTCCAGCACCGTGGTCACGGCGCGGTCGCCCGGCCTCAGGATTCCTTTAATCGCAGTGTTCAGGGCCTCCGTCGCGTTGGAGGTGAAGGCCACCTGCTCCGGGCCCGCGGCCCCGAAAAGCTCTGCCAGAAGCTCCCTGGTCTCATAGATGACGCGGCCGCTTTCCAGAGCCGCGCCGTGGGTGCCGCGGGAATCGTTTCCCAGATGCCCCATGGCCCAGAGGACGGCCTCTCCCACCTCCGGCGGGCGGTGAAAGGAGGTGGCCGCATTGTCAAGATAAATCATCGCACTCTCCTATGGGCGCACCAGAAGCTTCGCGCCCGTCATCCGCTCCACGATCTCGTACATGTTGGTGACCGCTCCCACCGCCAGCTTTTCGCCGAGACCGTAGTGGTTTAAGCAGGTTCCGCAGGTTAATATCTCCACGCCCTGGGACTCCAGAAGCTTTAAGTCCTCCAGGGAATCGGAGCCTCGCAGGAGAGAAATGCGCCGCTGTTATAAAGAAGCACCAGCTCCGGAAGCGCATCCTGCTCGGTCAGCGCATAGACAAATCCCTTCATCAGAAGCTTACCCAGCGCCTCGTCGCCCTGCCCCATCTGGTTGGAGGAGAGCACCACCACGGTGCCGCGCCGCCGCGCGTCGGGGATGCAGGCCGTGCCGTCCGCGGCGTCTTCCGCTGATCCCACGCCCACGGTGCCTTGCCTTCCAGCGTCTTCCGCTGTCTTCCCCTCATCAGTGTCTCCGGCCTGTCCGATGGAATCCCCCGCCTCGATGCAGACCGCAAATTCATCGTCCGAAATCTTCTCGGCCTCCGCCTTGAGATCCTTGTGCCCCGCCATTTTCAGAAGATTCTGCACGGCGATCTCATTGTCCACAATCACCCGGACGCTCTCGCCCGCCGGGCAGTTCTCCAGAGCCTTCTTCGCCTCGATCACCGGAAGCGGGCACTGTTTTCCTCTTTCATCCAACTGAATCATACATTCTTACCTCACAATCACTGAATCTATTTTCTTTTCCGTAATCTCCCCCACAATGGCGCAGGGAAGTCCCAGAGCTTCGATCTCGGCCAGGGCATTCTCCCCGTCCTCCCGGCAGATGGACGCTAAAAGCCCGCCGGAGGTCTGGGCGTCGAACAGAATCTCCTCCATGGCGAAGGAGACGTTCTCGAATTTCACCCGGTCCTTCACGTGATTCCGGTTCCGCTGGCCCGCGGCCGTCAGATAAAATTCCTCCGCGTAGTCCGGACACTGCGGGATGTACGGGATCCGGCTCTGATCGATCTCTGCGCTGAAACGGTCACCCAGCATCTCGCACAGATGCGCCAGGAACCCGAACCCGGTCACGTCGGTACAGCCGTGCACCCTGTATTTTCCCAGAATCTCAGCGGCGTACTTGTTGAGCGTCGTCATGGACTTCACCGCCAGCTCCATGGCCGCCGGTTCCGCCCCGCCCACGCGGGAGGCCGTGCAGACGATTCCCACGCCCAGGGGTTTCGTCAGAATCAGAAGATCCCCCTCCTTACAGCCGTTATTTTTGAGAATCCGGTCCGGGTGAATGGTTCCGGTCACCGAGAGGCCGTATTTCACATCGGCGTCGGCGATGGAATGGCCGCCGGCCAGGATGCCTCCCGCCTCCCGCACCTTCTCGCTGCCGCCGAGAAGAATCTGCCTAAAACGTTTAAGTCCATCTTCTCGGGAAAGCAGACGATGTTCAGGGCCGTCTTCACCTCGCCTCCCATGGCGTAAATATCACTCAGCGCGTTGGCCGCCGCGATCTGCCCGAATGTATAGGGGTCCTCCACCATCGGCGGAAAGAAATCCAGCGTCTGGACGATGGCCAGATCGTCCGTCAGCCGGTACACCGCCGCGTCGTCGGAGGCCTCAAATCCCACTAAGAGATTGGGATCCACAAATTTGGGGAGCTTATCCAGCACCCGGCTCAGGGCCCCCGGCCCCAGCTTCGCGGTGCAGCCGCCCCCTCTGCAAAATTCTATCTGCTGTCTCTCTGCCATGCTCTCCTCCTGTGTCATTTTATTTTCATAGGATCCGCCTGTGGTTCTCACACCATCAGCACAAAAATCCCTTCGGCCTCGATCCCGGCATCCGAAATCAGGCGTTTTAGAGCCTCCTTCGCCTCCGCCTCAGCGCTCCAGGCCATGCCGCAGCCGGCGCTGATTTCACGGGGAACCGGGATCAGCCGCCCCGGCGCGCCGCAGGCCCTGGCGGCCTTCTCCATCTTCATCGCCTGGGTGGTGGTTGGGAAGGTCACAATCACCTTTTCCGACTTTACACGCGCCACGGCTCTCACCTCCTCTGCCGGCTGATTTCTCTCTTAATACTACCATCCGCCACGCCCCGGTGCAAGGCGAAATCCGATGATTCTGGGAGAAAAATCCGCTGATTCCGGCAGAAAAACCGCAAACGGCGCAAAATTTCCGCGAAACCTGTTTTTCATTTCACAAATCTGTGTTACCATAAGATAGAAAATCATTTCGAGGGGGACAGGCAATGAACAATCATATTCAGTGGACACTGAACCGGATGCCCAAGACCGGCGACCGTCATCTGGGCATCATGGATTTACATGAGATAGAAAAAGCCCGGACATTTCATGAGAGCATTCCCGGCTACGGCGCGACGCCGTTAGTCAGGCTCTCCCGGATGGCCGGGTATCTGGGCGTGAAGGACATTTTTCTGAAGGACGAGTCCTACCGGTTCGGCTTAAATGCCTTCAAGGTGCTGGGGAGCTCCTTCGCCATGGCGCGCCATATCGCGAAGGAAACCGGACGGGACGTCTCTGAGCTTCCCTACTCCGTGCTGACCGGCGAGGCGCTGCGGCGGGAGTTTGGACAGGCCACCTTCTTCACAGCCACGGACGGAAACCACGGCCGCGGGGTGGCCTGGGCGGCGGCCAGACTGGGACAGAAGGCGGTGGTTCACATGCCGGCGGGCACCACGAGAACGCGGCTTGAAAATATCGCCCGCGAGGGAGCCTCGGTGGATATTAAAGAGTTAAACTACGACGACTGCGTGCGTCTGGCCGCCAGGGAGGCCGCCGAAACGCCCGGCGGAATCGTCGTGCAGGACACGGCCTGGGAGGGCTACGAGGAGATTCCGGCCTGGATCATGCAGGGCTACGGAACCATGGCCGGCGAGGCCGCTGACCAGTTAAAGGACTCCGGCTGCGAGCGCCCCACCCACGTGTTTATCCAGGCGGCGTCGGCTCCCTGGCCGGGGCCGTGGTCGGATATTACTCCAACCTTTACGCGGATCACCCGCCCATTTTCGTGGTGGTGGAGGCCGCTCCCGCCGCCTGCCATTATGAGAGCGCGCTGGCCGGAGACGGAGCCACCCGCACGGTGGGCGGCAGCATGCTCACCATCATGGCCGGGCTGGCCTGCGGGGAACCCAATATCATTTCCTGGGATATCCTCAAAAACCACGTGCGGGCCTTTCTCTCCATCTCCGACGAGACTGCCGCAAAAGGAATGCGGATGCTGGCGGCTCCGTTAAAGGGCGACACTCCCGTGGTCTCCGGCGAATCCGGCGCTTCCACGTTCGGAGCACTGGCAGAGCTTCTCTCCGGCCCGGAGTACGGCGGCCTGCGAGAGGCGCTTGAGATCGACGAGACTTCCAGCATTCTCCTGTTCTCCACCGAGGGAGACACGGATCCGGACCGCTACCGGGATATTGTGTGGGGCGGACAGAATACAGACTTTTTTAACTGAGTAAATGAGGAGGAGTACAAAAGATATGAGTTCAGAAAGACAACGTGCATCTTTATTTGAGATGGACGGCATTCCGGAGCTTTCCCAGGCGCTTCCGCTGGCGCTCCAGCACGTGGTGGCCATGATCGTGGGCTGCGTGACCCCGGCCATCATTATTTCCGGAGCCGCTGGCTTAGACACTGCCGACCGGGTCATTTTGATCCAGGTCTCCCTGGTGATATCGGCGCTCTCCACGCTCTTGCAGCTGTTTCCCATCGGGAAAAAAGGCGGCCTGCGCCTGGGCGCCGGACTGCCGGTCATCCTGGGCGTCAGTTTCGCCTACGTGCCCACCATGCAGGCCATCGCCGGGGAGTCTGGCATCGCTACGATTCTGGGAGCCAGATCATCGGCGGCATCTGCGCCATTTTAGTGGGCCTCACCATCCGCAGAATACGGAAATTTTTCCCGCCCCTGGTGACGGGAACCGTGGTGTTCACCGTGGGACTCTCCCTCTATCCCACCGCGGTCAACTACATGGCCGGCGGCGCCGGGCAGGCCACCTATGGGCAGTGGCAGAACTGGCTGGTGGCGTTCTTTACGCTGGCGGTGGTGACCGCTTTAAACCATTTTTGCAAAGGCTTTTTAAAGCTGGCCTCCATCCTCGTGGGCATGGCGGCCGGGTATGTGTTCTCCATCCCCTTCGGCATGGTGAGCTTTGACAATGTGGCGCAGTCCGGCGTGTTCCAGCTCCCGCAGGTGATGCATTTCGGCATCAATTTTGAGATGTCTGCCTGCATCGCCATCGGCCTTTTGTTCGTCATCAACTCGGTGCAGGCCATCGGTGATTTCTCCGCCACCACGGCGGGCGGCCTGGACCGCGAGCCGACCACCAGTGAGCTTCAGGGCGCGATCCTGGGCTACGGCGTCACCAACATGATCGGCGCATGTTTCGGCTGTCTCCCGACGGCCACCTACAGCCAGAACGTGGGCATCGTGGTCACCACGAAGGTGGTCAACCGGGTGACGTTAGGCATCGCCGCCGGCATCATCCTCATTGCGGGACTGTTCCCGAAGTTTTCCGCGCTCCTCACCACGATCCCCTACGCGGTGCTGGGCGGCGCGACGGTCTCCGTGTTCGCCTCCATCGCCATGACGGGAATCAAGCTGGTGATGGCGGAGAACATGAGCTACCGCAATACCTCCATCGTGGGACTGGCGGCGGCCCTGGGCATGGGCGTCTCCCAGGCCCCTGCTTCCCTGGCGCTGTTCCCCGACTGGGTGACGACGGTGTTCGGAAAGTCACCGGTGGTGATCGCTACGCTGGTGGCGATTCTTCTCAATGTGATTCTGCCGAAAGAACGCACGGCCTCGTAGGAGGGCCGTGCATTTTTAAAAAGGAAATCATATTAAGAAAACAGCGCCATCAGCACTCCGGCCGCAATGGCCGATCCGATCACGCCGGCCACGTTGGGCCCCATGGCGTGCATGAGCAGGAAATTTCCCGGATTCTCCTTCTGTCCCACAACCTGGGACACTCTCGCTGCCATCGGGACGGCGGAGACGCCCGCGGAACCGATCAGCGGATTGATCTTCTCCCTGAGGAAAAGGTTCATAAACTTCGCCAGCAGGACGCCGCCCGCCGTGCCGAAACCGAAGGCCACCACGCCCATCACCATGATCTCGATGGTCTCAAGGGACAAAAACGTCGTCGCCGTGGCTGTGGCTCCCACCGTGAAGCCCAGAAAGATCGTGACAATGTTCATGAGCTCATTGGACATGGTTTTGCTTAAGCGCTCCGCCACGCCCGATTCCTTGATCAGATTCCCCAGCATCAGGCTGGCGATCAGAGGCGCCGCGGACGGAACCAGCAGTGCCACGAATATGGTAATCATGATCGGGAACACGATTTTTCCTTCTTTGACACGGCCCGCAGAGGACGCATCTCAATCATGCGTTCCTGTTTCGTCGTCAAAAGCTTCATGATGGGCGGCTGGATCACAGGCACCAGCGCCATGTAGCTGTATGCGGCCACCGCGATGGGCCCCAGAAGCTCCGGAGCCAGATGGGAGGTGACAAAAATGGCCGTGGGCCCGTCCGCTCCGCCGATGATTCCAATGGAGGATGCCTGCGCGGGGCTGAAGCCCATCCATCTCGTCCCCACAAAGGTCATAAAAATGCCCAGCTGCGCGGCTGCTCCCAGCAGCAGCGATTTCGGGTTGGCGATCAGCGGGCCAAAATCCGTCATGGCTCCCACACCCATGAAAATCAGGCACGGATAGATTCCCAGCTTGACTCCCAGATACAGATAGTCCATGAGCCCCGCCGCGACCACATCGCCAGCGGACCATTGACTGAGCACCGCGTCTGACACTCCCGCGCCCGCCATCTGTGCGAGCCACTCCTCCGTGATGGGGGCTCCGCTTAAAAGTCCCCACTGCACATGTCCCCCTGCAAACAGGATCTCGTGAAACATGTCGCTCCCAGGAGGTTGGTGCAGAGCATGCCAAACGCGATCGGGATCAGAAGCAGGGGCTCAAATGATTTTCCTATGGCCAGATACAGGAGAACCAGCGCGATTGCCAGCATCACGATGCTGGCTGCTCCTCCCGGCTGAATCAGCCTGTAAAATCCGGTCTGCGCACAAAAGTCTAATATTGCCTGCATATTTTTATCCTTTCAAAACGAATCTGACTGTGCCGTGCTCACCGGATCACGCAAAGGAGATCCCCGGTGCTGACTGCGGCTCCCTCCGTGACGGAGACCGATGCCACCGTGCCGTCACACGGGGCAAATATCTCGTTTTCCATCTTCATGGCTTCGATAATGAAGAGGACGTCTCCCCGTTTAACCGTCTGACCGTCCGCCACCTTTACCTTCCACATATTTCCCGGAAGAGGCGCAGTGATCTCCTTTCCGCCCGCTTTCACCGGGGACTCCGGCTTCGCTGCCGGTGGATTCTTCTGCTCCGGGCGCTCCTGTCTTGCAGGGCGCGGACCGGGAGCCGGAGCCAGGGCCCGCGGCGCTGACTCCTCCCCCTTTATGGATTCAACAGAAATCTGATATATTTCGTCATTCACTGTAACCCGATATCGTTTGATCATGCTCTTCTCCGCCTTTCATCCAATCATTTAATTTTCTTAATATCCACAATATTAAGGCCGTAAGGAGTCGTCCCCGCGTCCTCCGACAGCACGGTCAGAATCGCCGCCAGAACCTCCGGGCGCACATCCGGTCTCTGAACCTCCGGCTCACTCTTTCCGGGTGCCGCCGCCTGTGTCCGGCCGTCTTTTTCCTGCATCAGCTTTCCCATGGCCATCGTGAGCAGAATGATGCATATAAGACCAAAAAACACAACTCCCATGCCCATCAGAACCACAAACAAATTACTATATTCCGCCATATCTTTTCCCTTTTCCTAGTATAAATTCCGAATCTCCTCCTCCGTCAGCCCCAGCATGCCGCCAAGGATCTCTGACGTATGCTCTCCCGGCTGCGGCGCCGTCTTTTCCTCCGGAATACGAAATCTGTCAAATTTTATCGGAAATCCCAGGACCTTGAAATCCCCTTCCCGGCTGTCATGTACCCAATGGAGCATGTGCCGCCGTTCAAGATAGCCGCTTCTTGCCATGCGCTCTATGGTGTTTACCCTCCCCCGCCGGCACGCCGGCCCTGCGGCACGCACTGGAAAGCTCTGCCATGGTCATGGAACCGGTCACCGGGGCGATACAGGCCTCCAGCTCTTCGATGTGCTTAAGCCTCTCCCCCGGACTTCTAAAGCGCGGATCTCTGCGAGCCCGGAAAGCCCCAGAAGCCCGGCAAACGCTCTAAAATGCCCGTCGGAGGCCGCTTCCACCATCACACTGCCGTCTGCGGCGGGAACCGTCTGAAACAGGGCTTCCTCCCTGTCCCGGTTGCCCGTGCCGCGAAGCCTCTTTCCGCCATTTAGGACCGCCGCCGTTTCCTGGCCGGAGACCGCCAGCATGGCGCTCACCATGGGGCAGTCCACCATCCCGCCTTCTCCTGTCCGCTCGCGGTGTATGATGGAGGCCAGAATCCCGACCGCCTCATATAACGAGGCACACACGTCCGCGACGGACGATCCGGCACGCACCGCCTCCCCGTTCTCATGTCCGGTAAGGCTCATGAATCCGCTCATCGCCTGCGCCACCGTGTCCACGCAGCCCTGGGTCCGGTACGGCCCCTCGTATCCAAAGCCGGAAACCGTGCTGTAGATAATATCCGGCCGCCGGGCCTTCACATCCTCGTAAGTGACACGAAGCTTCTCCGTGACCCCCGGCCTGAAATTGTCGGCGACAACATCGCAGGTTTCCGCCAGACGCAGGAAGATTTCCCGGTGCTCCTCCCTGTTTAAGTTGAGCCAGATGTCCTTTTTCCCACTGTTAAGCGCCAGGAAATAGGCGCTGGTTGTTCCGAAGGTGGGCTCCGTGCTTCTGGAAAACTCCGCACGCTGGTCGGGGCGCTCAATCTTTATCACCTCCGCACCCAGGTTCTCGAGAATCTGGGTTCCCAGCGGCCCGGCCATAAACCGGGTGAGATCCAGGATCCGGATTCCGGCTAACGGCCGTTCATCCTCCGCGCTCTCCCCTGGAGGGGCATCCCCGCCAGAGGAAGGAGCGGTCTCCCTCTTTTTCTGCTCCAGAACCTCCTTCGTGAACTCTCCGGGCATCGAGACAAAGTCCTCCGCCCTCACAGGAAACTGGCTGAATTTCAAAGGGCAGCCGATCACCTGGAACACGTCATTCTGACAGTCCTTCACTTCCATCACCAGCCGGTGATACCTGACGTAATCGCTGCCCAGAATCTTTTCCAGCGTGCAGACCGGCCCGGCCGGGATCTTCCGCTCAAGGAGCTTTCCGGTGAGCTCGTCCATGGTCATCTCCCTCGTCTTCGCGAGGAGGATGGGTTCCAGCTCTGCGGCGTTTATGCAGCGCTTATCCATGCTGTCAAACCGTTCGTCCTTCTCCAGCCCCTCAAGCCCCAGGATTTCCACAAGAGCCTTAAACTGATGATCCTGGGAGGCCATGCAGATCACGGTTCCGTCCCGCGTCTCTACGGGGCCGAAGAAGCCCACCAGCTGATGCCGGCAGCCTTTGGGCCTGGTCGTCTTTCCCGTGTTCAGATACTTGGAGAATACGTCCGGCATGGCGGTGAGCATGACGTCAAACTTTGCAAGATCCATATACAGGCTCTTTCTCGTCCGCCTGCGGTACAGGATGCCTGCCAGCACGCCGATGGCCCCGTAAATCCCCGCGAAGGTGTCCGCCAGCGGGATCCCCGCCTTCGTAAACTCTCCGTTCACCTCGCCGGTGATGCTCATAAATCCGCTCATCGCCTGCATCACGGCATCCAGATCGCTGCAGTCCCTAAACATCCCCTCATGCCCATATCCTGTGATGGACAGATAGAGGATGCCGCTTTGCCTCTCTCTCACCGCCCCGTATCCAATGCCCATGGCGTTCGACGCGCCCGGCCCCAGATCCTCCACAAAAACGTCCGCCTGCTCCGCCAGCCGGAGCAGCTCATCTCTGTCCGCCGGCCGCTCCAGATCAAGCATCACACTCTTTTTGCCTCGGTTTACGCTCACATAGGAGGTGCTGGCCGTCCCGCGGCGCACGCCCCTCCTGCGGCTGATATCACCGGAGGGGACTCTATTTTATCACCTCTGCACCCAGATCACGCAGAAGCTGCGTGCAGAACGGCCCGCAGACGCCCTGGGTCAGATCCAGAATCCGGATATCGCTTAACGGCCCTGCCATATGCTCCCCCTCCTCTCATTTCTTCTGTTTTTATACCGGGCGTATTCCCCGTCTCTTTTTGGGAATCTGCTGGAATACCAGATCCCGGTTCTTCGTGCGCAGAATCTCCAGCTCCTGGATCAGTCTCTTTCTCGTCTCATGGGGTGCAATGATGTCATTGCAGATCAGACGCTCCGCCGTCGTGTAGACGTCTCCCATGACCTCCTTGAACTCCTCCGCCAGCTCTTTCGTCTTCGCCTCCGGATCCGCGGCTGCCGCGATCTCCCTGCGGAAAATCACCTTCACCGAGCCCTCCGGGTTCGTCGCCGACGCGCTGAAGAACGGCCAGTGCAGAATCGTGTCCATATTCTGGCCGAAGCCTCCCATGGCAACGGCCGACGCGCCGAACTGCTTGCGCAGAACCACGCTGATCTTCGGCACCGACGCCACGCCCATGGCGTAGCAGGCCTTCGCCCCGTGCCGCACGATGCCCTTGTGCTCCTGGTCGATTCCCGGAAGGAAGCCGGGGCAGTCGGTAAACCAGATGAGCGGGATGTTAAACGCGTCGCAGGTGTCCACGAAATGGGTCATCTTGTCCGCCGCATCCACATCCAGACAGCCGGCCAGGTACTTGGGATTGTTGGCAATGATGCCCACGGAATGCCCGTCCAGCCTCGCCAGCGCCGTGATTAAGTTTCTGGCAAACAGCGGCTGTATCTCAAAGATACTGTCCTTATCCACAATCAGCTCGATGACTTTCATCATGTCAAAGGGCTTATTAAAGCCGTCGGGGACAATATCGTCCAGCTCATAGATCATGCGCTCCGGATCGTCGTCGCAGAAATAAACCGGCGGCATCTCATTGCAGTTCTGGGGCATATAGCTTAAGTACAGGCGGATCTTCTCGATGCAGTCCCTGTCATCCGCCGCCAGGCACTGGGTATTGCCGGAAATGGCATTGTTCGTGTACCCGCCGCTGAGCTGCTCCGGATCCACCTCCTGGTGGATCGCCTGCTTGATCGGCTCCGGCCCGCAGATATACATGCGGCTGGTCTTGTCCACGCTGATGATAAATTCCGTGAGCGCCGGGATGTAAGCGCCTCCGCCGGCGCAGTTGCCCATGATTGCGGACACCTGGGGGATGTAGCCGGAGTTGGCGATATTGACCATCATCTGGCTGGTGGCCTGGGTCATATTGCCCTCCTGGAACCTGGCTCCCGCCGTATCCACCATGGAAATCAGCGGAGCGCCCACGCGGGCGGCCTGCATGGAGATGTATGAGGATTTCAGATTGCTCGTGCGTCCCAGCTTCCGCCCATCACCGTGAAATCATTTCCGTAGAAATACGCCAGTCTCCCGTTGATCTTTCCGTAGCCGGTGATGATTCCGTCGGCCGGCGTCTTTATCTTGTCCATGCCTAAATCCTTGCACTGGGATTTGGCAAACAGGTACTGCTCCACAAAGGTTCCCTCGTCAAACAGAAGGTCGATTCTCTCCCGGATGGAGAGCTTGCCCTTGGAGTGCATCAGCTTCTCAATCTTCTCCGGGCCGCCTCCCAGCTTGTACTCCTCCCGGCGCCGCTTAAGCTCCTCTATCTTTCCATAGTTCTCAAGATTTTTGATTTCGTCCATAGCTTCCTCCTCTATTCCTTCAAAGCGGCCGCCTCCTCAGCGGTCATACCTAAAAGTTCCGCCAGAATCTCCTGCGTGTGCTCCCCCAGCTGACCCACAAAATCATCGGACGGAACAGAAAACGCGTCAAACTTGAACGGACAGCCAAGCACCTTAAAGTCGCCTGCTTCCTGATCGTGAACCTCTATAATCACCTTGTCGTGAACCGTCTGCGGATCGGCCGCCAGCTGCGCCATATCGTTCATGACGCCGCAGGCAATTCCGGACTTCCTGCACAGGCTCTCGATCTCCGCCACCGTCATCTGGGAGGTGTGGGCATCGATGGCCTTCGCCACCTCGTCCCGGTGGGCCAGACGGCTCTCATCCGTCGCGTAGCGCTCATCCTTGTAGAAGTCCGGCATACCGATGCCGTCGCAGAAATCCTCAAATTTATGCTCCGTCGTGTTCCGGTTTGCCGCGTTGCAGACAATGGCCCCGTCCTTCGCCGGCATGGGATAGAAGCTGGCGGACATGCGGTGGGCGTTTCCTGTGGGGAATCCCGTCTCTCCGGAGGACAGGTATTTCGCATACCCGTCGCCCATGGCCTGAAGCATGGCGCCCAGCTTCGACACATCCATCCTGAGGCCCGTCCCCGTCTTCTTTTTGTGAATCACGCCGGCCACCGCCGCGATGGCTGCATATACCCCCGCGAAAAGGTCTGCGAGAGGCGGCCCGATCTTCGTGAAATCTCCCTTGAAATTGACGGACGTAAGGCTCATGTATCCGCTCATGGCCTGGATCACCGCATCCGTCGCCGGATAGTCCTTAAACTCGCCGGTTCTTCCAAAGCTGGTAATCGCCAGATAGAGAAGGTCCGGTTTCACTTTCTTTAACTCCTCATACCCGATTCCCATTTCATCCGCCTTGTCCGGCCCCAGATCCTCTACCACCAGATCGGCCTGCTCCGCCAGGCGGAACAAGATCTTTTTCTGCGTCTCTTTCTCCAGATCCAGCACGACGCTCTTTTTTCCTCTGTTGGTGTGTATGTACGTCAGGCTGGTCTCCCCATACCTGGTTCCCATTTTTCTGCTCTTGTCCCCTTCCGGAGGCTCAATCTTTATAATCTCTGCTCCCAGATCTCCCAGAAGCTGCGTGCAGAACGGTCCGCAGATTCCCTGTGTCAGATCCAGAACTCTTATTTTATTTAACGGTCTGATTCCCATGCTCTCTGTTCCTTTCCATATGATCGTTTCATGCTCACACTCTCACTGCGCCCTCGTAGCTGTAAAGCTCCTTTATCTCTTCCTCACTCATTCCCAGAAGCTCCTTAAGCACATCCGCCGTGTCCTCGCCCGCCTGGGCGCCTTTTCGCAGCTTCGGGATCTCAAACTGGTCGAACTGGATCGGCAGTCCCAGCGTCTTGCAGTCGCCGAACTTTTTGTCTCTGACCACCATGATCATCTCCTGGTCCTCCAGATAGGAGCTTCTGAGCAGTCTGTCCTGCGTATTTACCTCTCCCGCCGGCACGCCCGCAGCCCGGCACAGCTGCGCCAGCTCTGACATGGTATAGGCGCCGGCCGCCGGCAGAATCAGCTCCTTTAAGCTATCTGCGTGGTCGTGCCTGCTCACGGCATCCTTAAACCGCTCGTCCTCCAGGTGCTCTTCCAGCCCCAGAAGCTTCATAAATGCCGCAAAAGCATCGTCCTCCGACGCATCGACCATCACCTGGCCGTCCTTTACGGGAACCGTGTCTGAGAAGCCCACCTCGTAGGCCGCGTTGCCGTTGGGCTTTGTGATCTCTCCTGTATTCAGATATTTGGCAAGCTCATACCCCACCAGAGTCATGCAGGTACTCTGCATGGAGGTGTCCACCAGGACTCCCTCGCCGGTCTCCATCTTGTATAAGATACCGGCCAGCATGGCCAGGGCGGAGCAGGTGGAGGCATACACGTCCGCCAGGGAGGTGCCGCCCTTCATCCCGGAGCTTCCCCGGTCTCCGTTCACACTCATAAATCCGCTGGTGGCCTGGATCACGATATCCACCGCGGGGAGCTCGTGCTTGGGCCCCGTCTGTCCAAAACCGGAAACCGCGCTGTAGACGATTCCGGGATTTACTTTCTTAAGCGTCTCATAGTCCAGACCCAGGCGCTTCATGGATCCGCTCTTGAAATTCTCGGTGACGACATCACATTTCTCCACCAGCTTTAAAAACGTCTCCTTGTGTCCCGGCTTGCTGTAATCGAACTCGATGGACTTCTTGTCCTTATTCATGCACATGAAATAGGACGATGTGTTGTGCGCGCTCACGCCCAGGCGGCGGTTCACGTCGCACTGGCGCCCCGGACGCTCAATCTTGATCACCTCGGCTCCCAGATCCGCCAGAATCTGTACCCCCCAGGGGCCCGCTGTCATTGATGTGGAATCCAGCACACGGATGCCGGAAAGCGGTCTTTCTGTCATATTTCTTCCCTTCCTTTCTTTATGTGAAACTATATTTTACCTTATCATCCGGCAATTCCAATTCCGGCGAGCACTGCGGCGACCCCCATCATGATGAAGGCCCAGAGAAACAGTCTCTTAAATAACATGCCCGAATCCCACTTGGGGTTGGTGCTCATGATTCCCAGCGCGATGGCTCCCATGGAGCTGATCGGACAGGTAACCGTACAGTTGGCACCGAACGCCAGGGCCGTGACCACGGCGTAGGGATTGACGCCAGCCGACGCCGAGATTTCCGGGATCGTGGGCATCATGGACGGAAGCACCACGCCGGTGATCGAGGACACCATGGAAAGCAGGCTTCCGATGATGGAGTACAGCGGCTTCACGGTGAAATGGTTCATAAATGTCTTTAATGCATTGGTCAGAAGATCCATGCCTCCGGCCTGCTGTACGATGCCGATTAACATGCACATGCCGGAAATCAGAAGAATCGAAGACCACGGCACGGTGGCAATCACCTTTTTCTCATCCGCGCAGCCTAAGAGCAGCAAAACTGCGGCCACTAAAAACGCCGATAATCCGATTTCAAAGCCGACAACGATGGAAAGCACGATAAACACGAGCATGCCGATCAGAGAAAGGATCTGCTTGCTGTCCATCTTCGGAATGTCCTCCGCCTTATTTTTCGGCCAGCGCTCCAGCTTCCAGCCTTTAAATACCACGTACACGAACACAAACGACAGCGTCGCCAGGGCCGCGGCATGGGGAAGCATGTAGGAAGGCGCAATGGCCTCTCCCCAGAGATCCTGAGAATAACCGTTGCAGATAATTCCGATGACGGCCACCGGCGATCCCACTGCCACCGTAGTACCCATCAGCACCGAGAGCAGCATGAAAATCGGATCGATATCCTGGTCCTTCGCTATGTTGGCAGCGATCGTACACAGGAGAATCACCACGCCGGAGGTGCCCATGCCCAGCGCGCAGGCGATCATCATAATGACAAATACATAGATGGGAATCAGCGCCCGGCGTCCTCCGGCCAGATTCACCAGCTTCTTGATGACGATGTCAAACGCTCCGTTGACTGAACCCACATTCAACATGATACTGACGCTCAGAATCATCCAGAAAATGTTGAACGGAAACAGCGAGGTAATCGGTTTTCCCGAAAGTGCCAGAGACGACATGCTCCCGCCCTCCGTCATGACGAAGAAGCCGAGCACGAAGCCCACGGCAATGGCCAGGATTCCCAGATTTACCTTCTTTTTAATTCCGATCACGATGGTCAGAATGAAAACCACCAGAGAAACCCATCCTATCATCTGCATATTCATAGTTCTTACCCCCTCTTAAAATATGTTTAATATATCAGCGCGGCGATACGGCATGCTTCTTTTTCCGTTCCGGGATCTGCACCAGCTCCGGGTTCTTGCTTCTGAGCATTTCAAGCGCCCGTATCAGATACATTCTCGTCTCGCATGGCTCGATAATATCGTCCGCCCATAAATGCCCCGCCATCGCATATGGCGTCCGGGCATTTACAAACTCCTCCATGGCCGTCCCAAGGATCTCGTCCGCGTGCTCCGGATCCCGCTCCATCTCCCGTCTCACGATGAACTGACAGGCAGGCTTCGGATCCATCAGCCCGTACTCCAGCGTCGGCCAGTAAAGATTCATGTCCAGATTAAAAAGATTCCACCCCATGGGCATTCCCGCCCCTCCGATCTGCTTGCGCAGGACCACCTGGATCTTGGGCACTGTGGCCCGGTACGCGGCCTCCAGCGCCTTCGCCCCGTGGCGGATGATCCCCCCGTGCTCCTGCGCCTTTCCCGGCAGGAACCCGGAGGTGTCCGTCAGCGTGATCATCGGAATGTTGTAGCAGTCTAAAATATCCGTAAACCGGGCAAATTTGTCGGAAGAATCGATGTCAAAGCAGCCGGCCTTCACCTTCGGCTGGTTTGCGATGATCCCCACGGTCTCCCCCATGATCCGCGCAAAGCAGGTGACCAGGTTCTGCGCCCAGTAGCTGGTATTCGTAGACGCTGTCCTCATCCGCCAGAAGCCGGATCACCTCGCAGACATCGTAGGTCTTTCCCGGCTCGTCCGGGATGATGTGATCCAGCGCCTCAATCCTCCGGTCCGGGTCGTCCCGGTACGGGCGGACCGCCGTCCTCTCCATGCAGTTCTGCGGCATATAGCTCAGATACTTTTTCACATGCCAGACCGCGTCCCTGTCGTTCTTCGCCCACTGATGCGCGTTTCCGGAAATGAAATTTTCCGTGTAGGCCCCGGCCAGCTCCTCCTCGGAGACCGCCTCCCCGGTGGCCGAGCGGATCACGCTGGGCCCGCAGAGGTACAGCTTGCTCGTCCTGTCCACACAGATCAGAAAATCATTTAAAATCGGCGCGTAGGCCGACCCGCCCGCACAGGGGCCGCAGATCACGGAGACGGTGGGAATATAGCCGGAGTTTTTAGAGGCCAGAATCGTACATTTATACAGCTCGTCAAACCACGCCTCCTGCAGTCTTCCGCCTCCTCCGTCCCAGAAATACACGCAGGGACAGCCGTTGCGGGCCGCCTCCTCGCTGGCCCGGTTGATTTTTCTGCAGTGGTTCTGCCCCATGCTTCCTCCCAGCACCGTAAAATCCTGGGAGACCGCCCAGACCAGTCTTCCGTCCACCTTGCCGAATCCGGTCACGACCCCATCCCCCGGCGCGAACCGCCGGTCGATCCCGTGCAGGCTGCTTCCGGGAATCGCGAACGTCCCGTATTCCACGAAGGTTCCCTCGTCGAAGAGAAGCTCCAGGCGTTCCCTCGCCGTCAGCTTTCCCAGCTCATGCTGGCGCCGCACGGCCTCCTCACTTCCGCCCTGTTTCCACTGTCTCTTTCTCTCCCTCAGCTCTTCCTGTTTCTTAACGTTTTTTTCTCCCATAAGCCATCTTCCAGTCCCCCGTTCTTCGCTTTTTTTCATTGTATCAGTCCGTTAAAACCATGTAAAATTTATAAATCTTATCTATTGATAACATCCTCTTTTTTGCTTAAATATCATTGATATTTTAATAAGTTTTTGTTATTATAAATTGTGTGAAAATGCTTCTTTTTGTGAAATACTTACAGGAAAGCCAGGTGAATTTTATGAATTTAAACTATACCAGAGTTCTGCATTTCTTAACGACCGCCAAATACATGAATATGAACAAGGCGGCCAACGAGCTGTATATCTCACAGCCAGCCCTCAGCCTTTCCATCTCCCGCCTGGAGGAGGAGCTGGGCATCACGCTGTTTTACCGCAACAAAAAAAAGCTGATCCTGAGCAGGGAGGCAAAGCTTCTGCTCCCCTACTTTGAACAGCTTCAGATGGATTACGATTCTCTGGCCCACGAGGCGGAGCTGCTCCGCAGCCCTCTGCCCGACCATTTCATCAATATCAGTTTTTCCGGCAGTCATTATTTTTTGCAGCCCTTCACCTGTCCGGCATCCTGGATCATTTTGACCAGGCGGTGCCGAAGCTCTGCTACGTGGACGCAGACCAGGCCACAAAAATGCTGCTGGCCGGCCAGCTGGATTTTGCCATCGCCTGCCCGTTGATTAAGCATGCGGACATCACGACCCTGGAGCTTTATTCCGAGCCATCGGCCTTGTCCTGGCAGCCTCGCACCCGCTGGCCGGTCAGAAAACGATCTCCCCGGGGAGCTGGCCGACATTCCCATCCACGGGCTGAAAAAAGAGCACTCGTTCCGGCGCCTGTGCGACACGCTCTGCAATACCCACAGCATCCACATCCGCTACGAGACAGAAAACCCGATTTCGTCATATAACCAGCTGATGATCCACAACGACGGCTCCTGCGGCTTCCTCGCCACCCCGTCCAACTATGAACTGAATTTTAAGCGCCTGGGAGACTACGTCTACCTCCCCATCGAAGGCGGGGCCATGGAGCGGAAGATAGGGATTTCCTACTTAACCTCCAGCGAGATGCAGTACAAATATGACGGCTTCATCTCCGTGATCAGGGACAATATCGACCGGCTGAACGAATACCACCATATTCTCGGGCGGAGCATGATGGAATCAACTGTCCAGCAGTTCCCATAAAAAAGCGGGCGCGCCCGCTTTTTCTCATCTCCCCCGCTCCTTTCCGCTCCGGTTCACCGGATATCCGTTTCCCTGCAGATCCGTGGTCAGATCATTTAACTTCTTTTCTCTGTCCCCGTCTGCCTGGCGGTCCGTCATCCCGGCCTCGTAGGCCCCGTGGGGGATGACCTTTATTTTCTCTTTGATACGCTCCTTTTCCGTGCGCTTTTTCAATCGTTCCACCTCCGTTCCCGGTATTTTTCTTAGTATACCCGGAACGGAGGCTGTCAAACCTGCCTACTCCAGATTGAGCTTTCTGTCCAGAATATAGCTGGTTCCGATGAATCCGACCGCCAGTTCCAGAATGATGCTCACAAACGGGATCCACAGAATCAGATGCATCGCCGCATAGGAGTCGTTTCCGTCAAGCAGAATGCTCATAAGTCTGTATGCATGCGTGCAGTAATGCAGATTTATAAAATTCATCACTGTCCCCAGCACCACGTACGCGACGACTGAAAACGCCACCTTGTGATGTTTCGCCAGCTGCCCCAGGGCCATGGCCAGATAGAAATGGACGATGCATCCCAGAAAAGCCACAAGCCCCAGCGCCAGTACCTCTATGACCATAAGCGTCCCGTTCACGGTGAGAATCGCGTCGTCGATAAAGCTCTTTATAAATGCATTCAGAAGCTCTCCCGGAAGCTCAATGAGCGCAACGAAGAAATTGCCTCCCACATAGCAGCCGATGGAGAAAAACGCCACCAGAAACGACAGCATACACACGATACAGGCCACCAGCGCTTGGACAGCACCAGCTGCCAGGGCTTCACGGCAGGGTGAACATCAGATACCCTTCGCGCTTTAAGAGGCCCGAGTAAAACCGGCGGATAACGATCATCACCGTAAACACGCCCATGACCACCAGGATTCCCGTGTAGAGAAGCATGGCCACCATCTGGGTCTGATCCAGAAATCCCTGCTCCAGGTTAATAGCTGCAGCCCCATTTCCCGTCAGCAGATCGCTGAACAGAAACGCATTGATGACGGAGATGGCCGCCAGCGCCCCGTAAATCGGAAGCATGCTGCGCATCACAGCCTTCCACTCATATTTGATCAGTTTACCGAACATGTTCTCACTCCTCCCTCTTTCGCCAGTCTTCATAATTTCCCGCCGGCACCGCGAAGATCTCGCGGAACAGCTGATCCACGGACTTTCCTTCCTTCGAGCGGATATCGTCCACGCTCTCCTTGCGCACCAGACGCCCTTCCTTTAAGAAAATGACCTCATCCAGCACCTTCTCCACATCCGCGATCAGATGTGTGGAGATAAGCACCGACGCTCCGGCGAATAGTTGGTGAGAATCGTCTTTAAAATGTAATCCCTGGCCGCCGGATCCACGCCCCCGATGGGCTCATCCAGCAGATAGAGCTTCGCATTCCGGCTCATAACCAGCGCCAGCTGCACCTTCTCCTGATTGCCCTTGGAAAGGCTCTTCATCCGGTCTCTCATGGAAATGGAAAGGCGCGCCATCATCTCCTCTGCGGTCTCCCTGCGAAAATCCCTGTAAAAATCCGCGAACAGCTTCACCATGTCTCCCACCCGCATCCAGTCGGCATAAAACATCCGGTCGGCAGATAGGAGATAATGGATTTGGTGTGGACGCCCGGTTCCTCCCCGTCGATTTTTATAAAGCCTGTGTCCGGCATTAAAAGGCCGTTGGCCAATTTGATAAGCGTGGTCTTTCCCGACCCGTTGGGCCCCAGAAGACCGATGATCTTTCCGCTCTCCAGCGTCATGGTCACATCGGTCAGCGCATTCTTCGCGCCGAACCGCTTGCCAAGACCTTCGCAAACCAGTAACTCCTGACTCATTCCTCTACCTCCTTAAGTGCATCCTCCAAAACTGCCCGGATCTCACCTCTGGTGTATCCCAGGCCCTTCATTCTCTCCAGAAATACCAGCACCTGCTCCCTGGCCTGCTTCGACCGGAGCTCCTCAATCGCTCTCATATCCTGTGTCACACTCCTTCCGGCTGTCCGGTTCGTCACCACCAGCCCCTGATTTTCCAAATCCGCCATGGCCCGCTGCATTGTGTTGGGGTTCACCCCCGCGTCCGCCGCCAGCTCCCTGACCGAGGGCAGCCGCTCTCCCACGGAGTACACGCCCGCTGCAATCTGCGCGGCGATCTGTTCCGAGAGCTGCATCCATATGGGCCTGTCATCTGCAATCTTCCACTCCATTCCATCACCTTGCTTTTTGTATTATTGTATTGTTGTATTACTTGCTTAATACAGTTATACACTAATGTTCCAGTTTCGTCAACCCCTTTTTATACTTTTTCGCAAATTAATGAAATACTTATTTAATTTTTGTGAATTTAATGATAAAATAGAAGGCGAAGAGATATGATTTACTATATATGGAGGTGGCAATACATGAAAATGATTTTAGCTATTATAGGAAGCGACGACGCGGATGATCTGGTATACGATTTAAACCAGCACTCGTTTTTCGTCACAAAGCTGTCCACCGTCGGCGGTTTCATGAAGAAACGAAGCACCACCCTGATGCTCGGCGTGGATGACGACAAAGTGGAGGAGGCCATCGAGATCATCAAAAAGACCTCCGGTACCAGACACCAGCTGGTCTATGCACCTCCCACAATCTCCGCCGGAAGCTCTTCCCCGCACATCGGCATGTCCGTTCCCATGAATATGAAGGTGGGCGGCGCGACGGTGTTCGTGATGAATGTCGAGGGATTTGAGAAGTTTTAGAACGGACTTTGACAGAAGATATATCGGTAAATAAAAAGATGCAGTGCGGCAGCTCCCAGGGAGCGCCGGATGCATCTTTTTTATCCATTTCCTGCTTAATCAAAATAAACCCCGTCAATCATCTTAACCGTCGGGAAATACGAGAAAATCACCTTCGCCACCATCTGATCCTCATACACAAACGTGTTGGTCCAGTAGCGGGCGTCCTGCGAGTGGTTCCGGTTGTCGCCCATCATGAAGTACGCGCCCTCCGGCACCACGTACGGCCCGAAGGAGCCTTCCATGGGCTCCGGCAGATAGGGCTCGTCCAGCGGCTCCTCGGAGCCGTCGATGTAAACCTTCCCGTCCACGATGGTCACGGTCTCGCCCGGCAGGCCGATGATGCGCTTCACATAGTTGATCTCCTCGTTGTCCGGCCATTTAAAAATGACCACGTCCCCGCGCGCCGGCTCCTCAAAAAGATAGGAAAAGCGGAAGCCGATCACCCGGCTTTTGGCGCGGATCGTATTCTCCATGGACGGCGAGGGCACCCAGCTGTTGGCAATGACAAACGTGTTGATCACGAACGCCAGCACCGCCGCCACCGCAAGGATCTGCACCCACTCCATCACCTCCTTGCGGAGAGGCTTTTTCCTGCTCTTTCTCTTTTTCTCCTCCGTATTCTCCTCCCGTTTGCTTCCAAGTCTCATATATTTTATGTCTCCCTTGATTACATTTCCAGAAATCTGCACGCCAGTGCAAAGTAAATCATCAGACTTAAGCAGTCCACGATGGTCGTGATCATCGGCGACGCCATGATAGCCGGGTCAAGCCTCAGGACCTTGGCCCCGATCGGCAGCGTACAGCCGATGGTTTTCGCGATGATAACGATAAAAAGATGCTCAAAACCACCGTCAGGCAGATCATCTCCCTGCCCGGATAAATGATAATAAGCCGGACGTAATTGACCACAGCCAGGCAGAGGCCGCAGATTACGCCCACTCGCACTTCCTTCCAGATCACTTTCAGTATATCCGACGGTTCGATCTCGCCCACGGACATACCGCGGATAATCATGGTGCTGGACTGGCTGCCCGAGTTTCCTCCCGTGCTCATGAGCATGGGAATAAATGTGACCAGCAGCGGCACCGCCGCAAACGCCGCCTCGTACTCCGCCAGGATGCTCCCGGTGATCGTACTGCTCAGCATGAGAATCAACAGCCACAAAATACGGTTCTTCGCCAGCTGCAGCACGCTGGTCTTCAGATAGGGCCGCTCACTGGGGAGCATGGCCGCCATCTTCTCGAAGTCCTCCGTGGCCTCCTGCTCCATGACATCCACCGCGTCGTCCACGGTGATGATGCCCACCAGGCGGTCCTCCTGGTCCACCACCGGCAGCGACAGAAGATCGTACTTGTTAAATGTATCGACGACCTCCTCCCGATCCTCCGTGGTCACCGCCTTGATCACTCTGGTGTCCATGATCTCGCCGATGACGGTCTCGTACGGATTCATGAGGAGATCCTTGACCGTCACGACGCCCTCTAAGTGGCGCTTGTCGTCCATCACATAGCAGGTGTAGATGGTCTCCTTGTCCACGCCGTGCTTCCGGATATAGGCGAAGGCCTGCTCCACGGTCATGCGCTTTTTGAGGCCCACGTACTCCGCCGTCATAATGCTGCCGGCGCTGTTCTCCGGGTATTTCAAAAACTGATTAATCAGCTTTCTCGTGTCCGGGCTCGCGTTCTGCAGAACCCTCTTCACGATGGTGGCCGGCAGCTCCTCCAACATGTCCACCGCATCGTCCACGAACAGATCGTCCATGATAAAATTCAGCTCGCGGTCGGTGATGCTGTTGATGATGTGCTGCTGCTTCTCCACCGGCAGGCACGCAAATACGTCCGTTGCCAGCTCCTTCGGCAGCATCCGGAACACAACCACCGTCTTCTCCGAATCCAGCTCCTCAATAAATAAAGCAATATCCACCTCATTCAGATCGACCAAGCGCTCCTTCAGTTTCAGATACTGCTTCTTCTCAGCTAAATCCAGCAATTCTTCTAAATCCAGTTCCTCATCGAACATACTCTTCCCCTTTCAAATCATAAGTTTTGAAAGCGGAAATACAGTCCTGCTCTACGAAAACGGGCCGTGACAATGCGGCCAGCCATCCGTCGCAGGCCCAGGGTTCCCGCTGTCAGATTCCGCCGAAATACGACTTCGACCTTCCACAATGTCACGTCCTTTCTGAAAGTAATTGTCTGTCCTCAAACTTACTTTCTCATTATATATTCAATTCTTAAAAATAGCAACGCATTTTTACAAAAAAGCCGCGCACCCCCACAGATAGTAGTAGGGCACAAAAAGCAGGCGCAAAAGCCGGAATGCCGGCACAAAATAGGATAAATCCGCAAACACCGGGCATACGACAAGGCTTGCGATGGCTAAAAATGGCAGAAGTCCCAGCAAAATCTCCGCCCGCCCCAGAAGGCGCTCAAGCGCCATGGAAAAGGCGGCGACAAGAACCGCGTAAACAGCCATCAGCGCGGCCTCCTTTAAGAGATTTCCTCCTCCGCCAGAGAAAAAGACCGCCGCCAGCACCGAGAGCCCCAGAAGGAATACCGGCGCACCCGCCGATACGGCCCGGCAGAAGCTCCTCCGGTTGCCGGAAACCGCCGCAAACAGGCCGCTCTCCTCGTCCTTCACCAGCCAGGCCGCCGAAAAAAGGCCCATGATAAACATGCAGACCGCGCCAACGCCGCGCACGGGAAAGCCCGCAAGGCCGCCGGCGTTTTCCGCACGCTCCGCTGCGTCCTCCCAGGCAGCGCTGTCAGTCCCCTGCAACGCACCTGCAACGCCCGGCGCGTCCTCCCCGAACGCCTCCTCTGCCGTCACATACTCAAACGAAAACGTGCTCCCGTTGGACGCATACTTCTCATACAGCGGTTCCAGCGCCTCCCAGCGCTCTTCCTCCGGGAGAAAGGAAAGTCCCTCCCCCTCCTCGCTGTAAGTCTTTAAAAGCTCCCGCCCGTACACCTCGATGAGCCGGGCGTACACCACCTCCGTGGAGAGCTCCGCCAGCACCGTGGAGGGAGCCGAGATCACGGTGATGCAGCGGCGGTAGTTCCCGGAATCCAGCTTTCCCTTCAGATCTTCCCCGAAGATATAGCCGCACTCCGCCCGCCGGGCCGCCACGTCCTCCTTCACCGCCTCCGCCGAAGGGACCGTATAAAATTCAAACACACCCTCCGCGCTCTCCAAAAGCCCGATGACCTCCGGCGCGAGAGTCTCGTCCTCCGCGTACACCGCCACGGCGATGCGGCCGGAGTCCGCCTGCTCCAGGCGGCTTAAGAAAACCATGACCGCCGGCACTGCCAGGAGAAACACCACAAACAGAGGGCGCTTCAGCTGCCGCTTCACCGACAGCCAGAGCCAGATCAGCCGATCATTCATTCCGCTTCATCACCCCCACCGTCAAAAGGAAAAACACCGCCGCCATCGCGCCCAGCTTCGCAAGCGCTCCGGGCGCCGGAGCCGCAAACGCCCCCGTCAGCGCATCCATCATCAGAGCCGCCGGCATCCACTGCCCCACGACCTTCACCGACGCCGGCAGGAACACCGAAGGGACCAGCCCGCCGGCCAGAAAGGCCATGACCACGGCGCCGAAAAACAGAATCATCACGCCGGCCGGCGCACTCCCGGCCAGCTCATAGATAAACAGAATCATTGCCGCCGCTGCGAGACAGGTGAGCGCCACCGCTGCCGCCCCGTAACCGCTGAAATTAACGGCGCCAAGGCATACCGCCGCCGCAGAGACCAGCGCCGCCGCTCCGCCCAGCAGCAGAACCGCCGCCCAGTATCTGGCAGACGCCATCTGAAAGGCCCCCACGCCCATCATCCGCAGCCGCTGCGTAAATACCCGGCTGTGGGGCGCCAGGAACTGGGCCGCCGGGATCCCCAACAGCAAAAGAAACATCACAAACGCGGAGATCCCGTAATACTCCGTCATGGACACGTCCCCCGCCGCGCTGACCGTCTGCTTTCCAAAGTATCCCTCGCGGGAGGCGGAATATCTGAGATAGATGCGGTTTAAGTCCGCCTCCACCTGGGCCACCGCTTCGGGGTGCCCGTTAGCAAGGCACAGCTCGTCCGCCGCATAGATCCCCGCCTGGGAGACCCCCAGCGTGTGGGCCGCAGAATCGGTTAAGGCCTTTAAAACCGCCGCCTCCGTCCCCGCATGTTCCGGGAAAATGATGGTCACCGGCGTGTTGGTGCCGTTCATGATGTCCTGGACGAAGGTCCCCGGCACGTCCATCAGGCAGTAAAACTCCCCGTCGGCCAGCCCCTTCTTTCCGGTCTCCCGGTCCACATAGACGAACTCGCAGACAGAGCCCACGCTGTCCAAGGACTCCAGCATCCCCAGCACGCGCCTTGCCGCCGCGCCGTCCTCCGGAAGAATCATCCCGATGGTGATCTTCCCCACGGCCCGGTCCCCATAGATAAGTGTCCCTGCAGAAAGAGCAACTGTACCGAGAAGTAGCGTCAGTACAGTTGCTCCTGCCAGAAAATATGGGATGACTCTGAGGACACGTTTTAATTCCATTTTCAGATAGATTAAAAAGGTTCTCATATTTCCCTCTCAGCCAAAATTACTGAAGCTGCGTGAGAATGCCCACTGCGTTGGCAAACAGCTCCATGGCCACATTATTCCAGTCTTCCTCCGTCGCGGCAAGCACATCCATGGTCTCGCCCTCCGGCATATCCACCCCGCCCTCCAGCGGAATCACCGCGTAGCGGCCGGACATATCCATGGAGAGCTCCGTCATTCCATCCTCATCCATGATCTGGAACTTCATCTGATCGATGGTGGCATCAAAGCTCTCGCCCTTGACCAGGTTCTGCACCGCACCTGCAAGATCCAGCGCCGCGATGGTCTTTCCGTCAACGCCCAGATCCATATTGAGTGTGTAGGTGCTGTCCGCCACCGTGTAGCTGCCTCTGAGGATCGCGCTAAACTCGCTCTCTCCGCCCAGAACCGTGACGGTCACGCTGTCATCGTAAACCTCCTTGTCGTAAGTGCCCGCGCGGTCGATCACAACGGATACCGTATCCACACCGTCGCTTATGCCGATCTCGGTGGAGGAGTTGGCTCCCATGTGGTAGCCGCCCTCGTACTGGCCCTTGACCGTCAGAGTCACCGCCGTGCTGCCAGCCTCCTCAGCGGCCGCTTCTGTCCCGGCGTCTGCCTCTGCCTCAGCCGCTCCGTCCTCCGCAGCTGCAGTCTCCGGAACCGCGATCACAGTCGTCGCCTCGTAGGAAGCCAGTCTGCCGTCCTTCGTCACATAGACGCTGGCATCGATATCGCCCACATACTGGCCGATGCTGTCGATTCCCTGCTCCATCGCCTCGCCGAGCTGTGCCCAGATCGCCTCGCCGCCGGGAATCGCCTCGCCGTTCATGGTCATGCCGCCCAGCTTGTAGGAGTTCGCCATGATGTCAAAATACTCCACCACGTCGGTCTTGAAGGCCTCATCCGCCATGATAAATTCCTTGGTGGCGGTTAAGAACTCCGCAAATGCCTCCTTCGACACCTGCACCTGGTATCCGTCCACAGACTCCTCCTTGCCGTTGATCGTCTGTGTCTTTCCCTCGATCTCCTCCACGGTCATGGCCGCCTTTAAGTTGTCGATTGCCTGGCTTCCCTCTCTGTAACGGCTCCACAGGGCCTTAAGGTCAAACGGCATATCTGCGCCGTAGGAATTGTCCTGCAGATACTGGAAATACTCGGTGATGTAGTTGGCCGTCTCCTCCGGATCCATGCCGGAGCTCTCGAGCGCGCTGCTGATAAGCTCAGAGTTCTTGATCCGTCCCGCCAGGTCGTCCTTGTAGTTTAAGGTAAACGCCTTGCTGGAAAGCTCCGGAATCGCATGATGAGATTGGTGTCATCCATGTAAGCCTGCAGCTTTGCCAGATCCATCCCCGCATAGCCGATGCCGAATACAGCAGACGAGCTGCGGCTCTCTGGATCCGCCTTCGAGGTCATAAATAATTTTCCGCTGGTCAGATCTGCCAGATCCTCGCTGCCGCCGTCCAGCTGGACCTCGAGATCCACCTGATACGGGCTGGTCTTCATCGCCTCATAAAATTCCTCCCATCCGAAGATTTCCTCCAGCGGAGAAGTCTCCTCCGTGTCCACCGCCGATGCGATGGCATCCACGACTACTGTTTTCGCGTCCTTCTTAGGCGCCATAAAGTATGCCGCCGCCGCGATAATGGCGATCACTGCAATTACCGCCACAATGATGCCGGCTTTTTTGCCGCTCTTCTTCGGCTCTTCCGTGACCGGCTGGTTTGTCGTCATTTCTTCCATAATTTATCCTCCTGTTTTTTCTATCTATCTATATTAGTCTTTCAACTAAAATAGCCCATCAGCTGCGCCGCCGTCTCCGCCGCGGGTATCTCCGCCAGGCGTCCCTCCTTCAGCACATATATCCTGTGACACAGGGACAGCTCCGCCATCTCGTGGGACGTGAGAATCACGGTTCCCCCCTGCTCCATATAGGTTCCAAGGTATGCCTTTATGTCCTCCTTGCAGGCTAAATCCAGCGCAGCGCCCGGCTCATCCATGACGAGCACCGGCGCGTGTCCGGCCAGCGCCCCTGCGATGGTCAGACGTTTCTTCTGTCCGCCGGACAGCTTTCCCGCAGGCGTCCTAAGGAACTGGCCCACGCCCATCATCCGGGCTGCACCCTCCTCCAGATCGCGCTCCATGCGGCGTCTGTCCCCGCGGTACCACAAAAGCAGGTTGTCCCGCGCTGAAAGCTCCGGCATCATGGGATTCTCCTGGGGCACATAGGCCGCATACTTCTCGTAAACCCTGGGATGCCCCACCGCCTCGTGACCGTCGAAGGAGACGCTGCCGCCGTCCGGCCTCGCCGCCCCGGCAACGATGGAGAGAAGCGTGGTCTTCCCGCAGCCGTTGCCGCCCACGATCCCCACACACGTTCCCGCTCCGCCTCGAAGGACGCGCCCGCCAGGACCTTTTTCTCTTGAAGCTCTTCTCGATTCCTGTCACCTTCAGCATAGCAGATTCGTTCCTTACTTTTAAAGAAAATATTACGGGACTATTGTACCACAAAATCGTCTGTAATTTCTGAATATTATATTACGATTTTAGAAAATATATTTTATAAAAATAAACGCGGAAAAATGGCTGTACCTGCGGAGAGGTGCGGCCATTTTCTAAGAAAAAGCGACCGGCACCTCTGCTTATAAACAGAAGGGCCGGCCGCCGTTCATCTGAAATTATTAATCTAAAGAAACCTTCCAGTCGTCGGAACCTTCGCCGTTTACCACGTAGTAGGCAACGTTCTCCTCCGGCTTCACATAAACCTCGATGGTCTTAATGCCTGCCGCAGTGTGACCGGCTGCCACGTATGCAGCCTTTGCCTTCTCCACAATCTCGTCGGCAAGGAACTGTCTGCCTGCAAACTCAACGAACACCTTTGCTTCCTTCTTTGCAGGAGCTTTCTTCGCGGGAGCCTTCTTCACGGTCTCCTTTGCCGGAGCTGCTGCTTTCTTCGGAGCGGCCTCTTTCTTCGCTGCTGCTGTCTTCTTCGGAGCGGCCTCCTTCTTCGGGGCTGCCTCTTTCTTCGGAGCCTCTGCCTCGGCCTTCTTAGCCGGTGCTGCCGGAGCTGCTTCTACAGGAGCGGCTGCTTTAGCGGTCTTAACTGCTGCGGTTGTCTCTGCTGCAGTGGTCTTCTTGGTTACTGCCATCTTGAATTTCCTCCTATCAACTCAACTAAAGTATATTCAATCACCCTATAGTGCAAAACCTCTGATGTCAATGATCGAAAGAAATTATAAGGCGGTTTTCCCTTTTTGTCAACTAAATCAGCCATTTCTCTCCATATTTTTATGTTTTTTACTCTTCTTTGTACTTGAAGTTCGGAATCACGTCGCTCCATTTGCTGATGCCGATCAGAGGCTTCGCGAACTCGGTCCGCTTCAGGGCCTCCTTGCCGTCGTCGATGTACTTAAACACCTCCCAGAGCTTCTTTCTCTTTTCCGCGATCACCACGTCGGGCCGGTCCATGTCCACGGTCCAGAGGCCGAACGCACAGAACTGGTTCACCTCCGAGATCGCATCCACCTGACGGCTCAGGATAAAGGCATCAATGTAGGGATTGCTGTCCACCAGAAAATAGGCGTAGGCAAACGCCGCGGCCTGCAGCTCGGGCACGTCGCCTCTGGTGGCGCTCTTAGAGGTAAAGCCCTGCTCCGAGAGGATGATATGTCTCACGCTGCCGGAGGCATTTCTCATCACATCCTGCTGGAAGTAATCGGTAAGCACATGCAGGTTTTTGAAGTTCACCACCGGGGAGTTTAAACTGTCAGTGATGCGCCCCGTGCCGTCATCCAGCCAGAACTCCGGCTCCGTCAGATTTAATGGGTACGGATGGTAGGCAAGGCCCCAGTCCATCTGGCCGCCCTCCCTCACGTACTGGTTAAACAGGTCGATGACATCCTTCGCTCCGTACTTGAGAGTGGTGTTCTCCTGGTTCCAGAAAAAGTCGGTGGAGAAAAACACTCTCGCGTTGGCGCTCTGGCTCTTAATCGCACTGTAGAACACGCGGAACGCGTGCTCGTAGGCCTTCACATACTCCTCAATGGCCATGGGGCCGGCGTAGTTCCACTGCTCGTTGTTGTTGATCTCGTTTCCGATGATCCAGTTGGATACGCGGCCATAGTCGATATTGGCGCCGGAGTAGCGCTCCGCCAGGAACGACATGATCGCCATGGTGTCCTCAAAGCCCTGCTTCGTCACGGTGTTGAACATGTAGTAGTTGGCCGTGGCGGACTTGGATGCGCCCGGATAAATGAGCTGCGGCATCTGGTCGTTCCAGCCGTTTAACACGATGGCGGACACCACCATGCCCTTCTGGGTCATCAGACGGATGGTGTTGTCGTAGCTCTCGATCAGCGACTTGTTAAAATGGTAGGTCTTTCCGTTGTACTCGTGGGTGAGCGCGCCGTTCGGATCCAGAATGTGGTGGAACGGGATATTGATGATGACGTACTTCACGCCCAGCTCAAAGGCATCTGCGGTCATATCGTTCTGGATCAGCAGGCCCTTCTTCGTGGAAACCTCCGGATAGGGATCCTGGAACGCCGCCACGGACTCCGGGTTGGTTATGTATGCCTGGTTGCTGATCTCCTCGTACTTCCCGTCGCGGCACACGGCCACCACGAAGCGGGAAAACAGCCGGCTGGAGGTTCCGCCCTCCATATAGAACGGCATCTGATAGTTGAAGCTCTCCGCCTGGTCGATGACGGAGCAGTAATCGCCGCGGGTTCCGATGTTCTCCTCGTAGGGCTGCAGCTCAAACAGGTAGTATTTCCCGTCGTCCGGAATGATGACCGGCTGCTCCTGCACCGGCGTACCGTCCGCATTCACTGCGGCTGTGCCTGCCGCGCCATTCGCCGTTCCTGCCGTGCTTCCCGCGGCCGCGCTTCCGTCTGCGGCCGTGCCGTCCGCCGCCGTCTCCGGCACCGGATCCGGCTCCTCCCAGGCCCTTCCGCTGACAGTGATGTATCCGTTCTCGATCACGCAGGTGTCCACATTGGCCACATCCTTCGCCCAGGCGGTCATGGAACATATGGCCGCCATGGCGGCCGCTGCGGCCGCTATTTTAAAATGCATTTCATTGAAGCCCTCCTCACAATCCGTTTCACATTTTATTTATGCTCATAAAAAACGCAGCGCCAGCACTCAAAATACTGACGCTACTTACTATATCATATGCGGATTAAAATTCCCTTAGCAGTTTTTTACAATTCCCTTACAATCTTTATCTCTTTCTCAAGAATATGAACACCAGTCCGCTGACCCCCATGAGAATCGGGTAGAAGCAGAAGGGGATGATCTCGTAGGGCGTCAGGGCCGTCAGGCTGGCTGCCGACAGAAGCTGCGCGCCCCAGGGAATCAGTCCCTGGCAGGTGGAAGTAAACATGTCAAGCAGGGACGCGGAGCGCTTGGGCTGGATGCCGAAATCGTCGCTGATCTCCTTGGCGATGGGACCCACCATCACGATGGCCACGGTGTTGTTGGCCGTACAGCAGTCCACCAGCATGGACAGCACCGCGATGCCCAGCTCGCCGCCCTTGGCGCTGTTGATCCGCTTCTTTATAAAGCTCAGAATAAAATGGATTCCTCCGTACTCCCTCACCAGCGAGACGATGCAGGCCACGATCATCGTGATCACCGTGATGTCGTACATGCCGGTGACACCGGTTCCGATGGCCGTGAACATCTGGGACGGCTCCATGGCGCCCGTGACTACGCCCACAATGAGGGAGAGCACGGTTCCCGTGATCAGCACCACGAACACGTTCACGCCCAGAAGCGCGCCGATCAGCACCACCAGATACGGGATGACACGGTAAATATTGAAATCATAGGCTCCCTCCAGGCTGAAGGAATGGCTGCGGGCCAGCACCAGGAAAATCACCGTGGTGATAATGGCGGCCGGAAGCACAATGAGGAAGTTCTGTTTAAACTTGTCCCTCATCTCACAGCCCTGGGTCTTCACCGCCGCGATGGTGGTGTCGGAAATCATGGACAGATTGTCTCCGAACATGGCGCCGCAGACCACGGAGCCGATGCACATGGGAAGGGGAAATCCCGCCTTCTCGCTGATGCCCACGGCGATGGGCGCCAGGGCCGCAATGGTTCCCATGGAGGTACCCATGGACACGGAGATAAAGCATCCGATGATGAAGATGCCTGCCACCGCCACGCCGGACGGGAGCACGGAAAGTCCGAGGTTTACGGTGCTCTCCACACCGCCTGCTGCCTGCACTGCGCCGGAAAATGCGCCGGCCGCCAGGTAGATTAAGCACATGGTGATGATGTTCTCATCCCCCACGCCCCGGGAGACGATCTTAAACTTCTCGTTGAACGAGAGACCGCGGTTCTGCACAAAGGCCACGGTCAGCGCAATCAGGAACGCCACGATGGCCGGCATGCTATAGAAGTCTCCGGTCACAAAGCCGGAGCCCAGAAAAATAATGAGGAAAACGAATATGGGAATCAGCGCCCACCCGTTCGCCTTCGTCGTTTCATTTTGGTTCATACCTGCCTATATCCTCCTTAAAAAGATTCTTGTTCTCCATCATACCACAAATTTCGCCATTTTCAAACTGTGACTTCAAAAGTCTTTACAAATACCGGGAACTGCGCTATAATCACAATCACGACAATAAAATATGGTGTCAAGCGAAGGTTGCAGGAAAGTAGTGTCAAGGCTTACCGAAGGATTAATAGTCTCAGGTGCCGCGGATCACCGTCTGCGGTAGGACTGTAACTGGATGACTCTCTGGAGAATCTCACGTATGAGTGGGTGCCGAAGGTGTAAGCAGCCGGCGATCAGACGCCGTCCCTGCGAATCTCTCAGGCAAAAGGACAGAGTACGAAAATGTCTTTTTCGTGTGCATTCTTGGAGTTAAATATTTATATTTGACTCCATATTTTTTGCCAGATTTTATTTACGTAAGGAGAGAATGTAACTATGGAAGTATTTATGAACGGTCTGGCCCAGTTTGTGGCCGTGATGAACAAGATCCTGTGGGATTACCTGCTCTTGTTCCTTCTGGTGTTTACCGGAGTGTTCTTCACCCTGCGTCTGCGTTTCGTGCAGGTGCGGCATTTCAAGACGGGACTTAAGACGCTGTTCGGCGGCTTTTCCTTAAACGGCGGAAGCCATGAGCGCGGTTTAAGCTCCTTCCAGGCGCTCACCACTGCCATCGCGGCCCAGGTGGGAACCGGAAACATCGCGGGCGCGGCGACAGCCATCGCCTCCGGCGGCCCGGGCGCCATCTTCTGGATGTGGGTCAGCGCTTTCTTCGGAATGGCCACCATCTACGGCGAGGCTACCATGGCCCAGAAGACCCGCGTGGTGAAGGACGGCGAGGTCGTGGGCGGACCGATCTACTACATAAAGGCGGTTTACAAGGGAGCCTTCGGTAAATTTGTGGCCGGCTTCTTCTCTGTGGCAATCATCCTGGCCCTGGGCTTCATGGGCAACATGGTGCAGTCCAACTCCATCGGCGATTCTTTCGCCAACGCCTTCGGCGTGAAAACCTGGTGCGTGGGCATCGTGGTGGCCCTCATCGCGGCTCTCATTTTCATCGGCGGCGTGCGCCGCATCGCATGGGTGACGGAGAAGATCGTGCCGATCATGGCCCTGCTCTACACCGTGGGCTGCCTGTTCATCCTGGTCATGAACCTGCCGGGCGTAGTGACCGCATTCAGACAGATTTTCGTGATGGCCTTCGCACCCCAGTCCGTGGTCGGCGGCGCGGCCGGCATCACCGTACAGAAGGCCATGCGCTTCGGCGTTGCCCGCGGCCTGTTCTCCAATGAGGCCGGTATGGGTTCCACGCCCCACGCCCACGCGCTGGCAAACGTCGCCCACCCGACGGATCAGGGCGTGCTGGCCATGATGGGTGTGTTCATCGACACCTTCATCATCCTCACCATGACTGCCCTGGTCATCCTTTCCACCGGATCCCTGGAGTCCGGCCTCACCGGCTCCGCGCTGGCGCAGACCGCGTTCAACTCCACCTTCGGATCCTTCGGAAACGTGTTCATCGCCATCTGCATGTTCTTCTTCGCGTTCACGACCATCATCGGCTGGTATTTCTTCGGCGAGGTGAACGTGAAGGCGCTGTTTGGAAAGGGCGCGGTGAAGATTTACTCCGTCCTCGCCATCATCTTCATCATGATCGGCTCCACGCTCAAGGTGGATCTGGTGTGGAATATGTCGGATATGTTCAACGGCCTTATGGTTCTTCCCAACCTGCTGGGACTGCTGCCGTCCATCGGCGTTGTGATTGCGCTTTCTAAGGAGAGCGGGAAGCTGTAAGGGAAATAGGAAACCACTTTAAAACAGGGGATGTCATCGATGACATCCCCCGTCGATTTACAGGCTACAAATATTCACTATCACAGATCACTGCATCAAAAATCGCTTCTTCTATCACTCTCACACACTCGTCCGTATGCCTTTTTATATCATCGCCCCAGAAACGGATAACCGTCCAGCCTTCAAACAGCAGCCTCTTATTTATTTCGTCGTCCCTCTCTCTGTTGCGTGATATCTTACTGATCCAGAACTCACTGTTATTGCTTTTTTCCAGTCTGGGCTTCAGCACCTCCCAGTCCTTGCCATGAAAAAATTCCCCGTCACAGAAAATAGCGATCTTATATTTTGTGAGCGCAATATCCGGGCTGCCCGGAAGCTTTTTGTAATTTTTGCGATACCGGATCCCTTTATTCCATAGCGCTTTTCTCAGTATGACTTCTATCTTCGTGTCCTTTCCACGGATATTTTTCATGTTTTTATGTCTCTGTTCCCTCGTCAATACATCTGCCACAAAATCACCCCGGCCATCCGCTTTCAATCAGTTCCGCCAGTTTTTTTATCTCCTTCATTTCCTGCCGGACGCCTGTGCTCATCAGGGTCCTGACATCCATAAGAATCCCCTGGACGTTTTGATAGGCCTCAGAATTATCCTTCCAGCTGCTGACAGCCTCACCTATTTTCATCATTTCCGGATGATCGGGACATCCGCTTTTCAGAGAATCAAACGGCATAAGGAACGCATTATACACCTTCATATGGTTTCCGTGCCTTTTCCTAAACCTTTCTTCATAGGCCACATATTCTCCATATGTGATCTGTTTATTAATCGATGCGGATTCCGGCAGGTCCCTCGGGTTCCCGGTTATTCCATATTTATAATACTTCGCATCGAGAATATATACGTTTCCTCCATATAACATGATCGTATCTGGCTCCAGGGAGGCATTGACATGCCTGCATCCATTTATATGCCAGGCGGTCCTGGGAAAATACTCCGCTTTATGCCCGATGCCGAACGCCTTATCAATCATTTTTCCCAGACGTATTCAAACCGATACGTCCCATAGCGGTAATTTTTTCAGAATCCCTGTCGCCCTCAAACTCTACAATCGCCAGCATGTGTCGGAACAGCAGTCTGTTTTATCATTATATGTATCTGCGATCTTCTTCTTAAGGACAGACCTGAAAACACTTTCCCGCTTTGCAATCCTGGGTTTCTTCGGCATCATTCCTGTAAAAAGCCATCCCATCCGTTCAAAGCTTTCATATACGCAGTATTCATGTATTAATGTAATCCACTCACTGTCCTTTAAACTGTTTTTTCTGGTGACAAAATCCAGGTAAAACACGTCCGTTCCCTGGACGTATGGCCGTTGGGTTTTTATCGTCCTGTTCCAGTTTATCTTCCCCGACTTCGCTGTCCTGTATGAAACCTCCTGCTCTCTGTAATAGCCGCTCCCCAGAAAGTCCTTTATCAGATAAATATAGGACTGCAGCGGAAATTCCACTTCATCAAAGCGGATCCCCTGTCCGGGCAGGTCTGACTCCTTCTTATCCGTATTTGCAGCGAGAACTGCAAACAGCAGCAGAATATCCCCCGCAGCCCTTCACTGTCCTCCGATATGTGATAACCCATCGGAAAATTGATGCTGATATCCCCATCCCTGCATCTTAAGCCAACAAAAGTATCCATCTCATAATTTGAATTTACCCTGCATTTGCTTCTAAGATCAGATTCCCTCAAAAAATCACCGCCTGTGTTTCTGAAAGCATTTTTTCATATACGCTGAATTTCAATACTGCCGCCAGCTTATCTGTTGCCGCCGTCTCATAAACAGCAATAACGTCTTCCAGGGACCTGCAGCTCTCATTAAATATCGCGGTCTTGTCCATTTTAAACGCATCATCCCACAAATATTTGAGAACCTTTTCCGGAAACCTGCCGGCTTCCAGTTCTTTTTTCTTCACAAAGTACGCCCCAAGGCGCTTATCCTCAGAGCTGACCATGTCAACGTTAATGTCAATCACCATATCATTAATGACTGTGGCAAACGCTCCCCAGCTTATCTTCGTTCCGGGAATAATGTCTTTCGCGTGGAGGATTTCTCAAAGTTGTTCTCGATCTGCCGCATCGTCCACCGTCTCTGGAACGCGGTGTCCAGGGTAAATACATTCTGATCCGCTGTGTTCATGGTTGCCAGGACGTACATATTTGACGGGATCCTCACCAGATGGTTTTCGTCACCGTAGACTTCTTTCGCAACATCATAGTTCGAGATGCCATACTCGCTCTCCCCCACCTCCCTGGCAGGAAATCCTTCCTCGTCTTTGCGGTCCAGCAGCTGGAATATTTCACCGAATATGGCCGGTGCATTGCCGCGGTTTAACTCCTCGATGACAAGGTAATAGTAATTTCCCGGATCCTGCTCTGCCTTTTTTAACAGTCTGGTAAAAGGCCCCGGAGTAAATACATATTTCAGCCTGTCGTTGCCGGACTCATCTTTTTCCACTCTCGGGAGAATCTGTCCCACAAAATCTGAATACATGTATTCCGGATAAAATACGACACGCTCCATGTATGTTTCATCGGAACAATACTTTGTTTTAATCTCATGGCTTTTGCCGGCTCCCGGCACACCGTACAGCAGGATGTTCTCAGCTCCGGTTTTCCGCACAGCAGCGTCTTCCGCTGTCTCTTCGGGCACCAGAGGAATTTCAATCAGCTGCCTTATATCAACGGTTGTGTTTGTCGGCAGCTTATAAAATTTATTATTGAGCGAAGAGAGATGATATTCTCCTTTTGTCTCATCCGCCGCCTTGACGCCGAGGCAATCGTAATACAGCTTCTCTCTATGCTTCAGCAGCACGAGATAATCCCCTGTATGAAGCAGTTTCCTGAATGTGATAAATTCCTGGTCATCGATCTTCGTCAGAGACAGCTGGACCTGGTCGGCCTGCTCTTTCCGGCGGCTCCTCATGATGCTGGCCCGGACGCAGCGGCTTCCCTTTTCATCAAAGGCTATTCCCGTCTCCTCATCCGCCGACAGATACAGAAGGTTCGTCCTGTAAATATAAAGCGGAATCTGTGTAATGAAATATTTCTTCAGCTGCTCGTCCCTGCTCTCATAATCACACGCAAAATAGCCGTCCGCCATGAGATACGGAAACATGTTCATCTGCTCCCCCGATATGGCTATGTGGGTCTGGTTGGTCGTCCTTCCCTCATCCAGTGTATTGGATGCCTCCAGCCGTTTTACGATGATTCCATCATATTCTCCCTGGGCGCATCCCGGAAGAATCGTCCGGATTATTTCCAGAGCTTCTCTAAAATTCATCTGACATCGCCACCTTTCATGTAACGTTTTATCACCTGTGCGACCGCTCTTCCCAAAAGCGGAGGAACGGAGTTTCCGATCTGCATGTATGTCTTTGTATATGCACCCCTGAAGAAATAGTCATCCGGATATGACTGCACCCTGGCTGCCTCCCTCGGAGTCAGCCCTCTGGCCTGTGTGGGATGGATATACATATTACAATCAAACTTCATGTGTGCTGTTATCGTTTTGCACACTTTGTCATTTTCCAGTTTGAAATACTTGTCCTTAAAAATCCCATTTCTTCTGGCATATGGCATGATATCCGCAATTTTAGGATCGTCCGAACGGTCCCCCTGCTCCATGCGGCCAAAGATTTCTATATCCCGGTCATTATTATATCTCGCCTTATGATTCAATACCACCGGCATGGCTCTGCCCTGGTTAATATACGAAACGTAGTCGTTAGTGTCCGCAATCCCATTCTTTTCGATCTTGTGCCCACTTTCTTCCGAGCCTTCCTCCGTCGCATTTTTCACTCTGGAGGCCGCCAGGGGCCTGAGCCCGTACAGCGCATCTTTCAGATGATACTCCGGGATACTCTCACCCAGCTCGAATATTTCCCTGAAAATCTGTCCGTTATCGACACCAATACAGTTGCCAATATAGATCAGCCGTTCCCGGTTCTGGGGCACGCCGAAATCTTTTGCGTTGAGAACATGGTATTCCACCGAATAACCAATGGCGTGAAAGTCTTCCTTCACCTGCTCTGCCACCGACAGCATGCCCTTCACGTTTTCCATGACAAAAAATTCGGGGCGGACCTTTTCCACCACTTCAACATAGTTTTTATACAGCTCATTTCTCGGGTCGTCGATCAGCCGCTGCCGGTTCGCCATACTGAAGCCCTGGCACGGGGGGCCTCCCACCACAATGTCAGCCTCCCGGCCGTTCAGCAGTTCATCCAGATTGCCGACCACATCTTTAATATCGCCCAGTACGATATGATCTCTCGGCGTCTCTGGATGATTGTGGGCATAGGTGTCCACACAGCAGTCCTGGATGTCATTTGCCAGACTGGTCACAAAGCCCTCCTGCGTGAATCCCAGGGACAATCCGCCCGCTCCGCAGAACAGATCGATCATCTTCAGTGAATCATCCCTCACGCGCTTTCTCGCCTGTTCAATATATGTATTGCAGTATTTGCACACGGGACATTCCGGGCATCTCTGTTCTCTCTCATTGCAGACAGAGGCTAATCTCTGGAAGGCATTCTTAAGCGCAGGGTCTTTTCCGGCATCCGCTCTGTATAATGCTGCCCTTGCATCGAGGAACTCTTCGCCGACCGTTTTTGTGACGCGCGCAAGGCAGCTCTCGATGGAGCCCTGTCCTTCGTCCTCCAGTCCGGCATTTATAAATGCTATAAATTCACTTTTGTCGTTTTTATACTCCATTGTCATCTACCCACTCTCCGAGTTCTTTTAATGTATCCTTTACAGACTGGGCAATCGCCTTTGATACATTGACCGTCACTGCATTTCCAAATTGTTTGTATGCCTGGCAGTCCGATACCGGGATCACAAATGAATCCTCAAATCCCTGCAGTCTCGCACATTCTCTCGGTGTAAGCCTTCTGACTCTCCCTTCTGTGTCACATAATTGTCCTGGCAGGCCCTGTGCATCTTTGCCATGGTGGCACACAGCGGTCTCGCCACCTTTAAATCAATCTCCGACTTTGCCTTATATCCGCCGGTTCCATTCGATAAGATTGTGGGCAGGATTCTGTCGGATAAGAAATATTTATCATCCACTTCCGGCTCCAGCAGATCCTGCAGCGTCAGGTCCAGCTCCTGTTTTTCCGGAATCTGTATTCTGCATTCTGGTTGTCAAAGCATATGATATAGGTTCTGTTTCTGGTCTGCGGTACCCCGTAATCGGCAGAATTTAGTATGTCGCAAAACACTTTGTAGCCAAGCACATCCTGCAAAATCCGGTGGATTTCTTTATATGTCCTGCCTTGATCATGCGTTTTAAGAGATCTGACATTCTCCAGTATAATCGCTTTCGGTTTTTTTCCCCGTTTTATTTTATCATCCACGATTTCCGCGATTCTGAAAAATAATGTTCCCCTGGTATCTTCAAACCCTTTTTGCTGTCCCATCATGCTGAATGGCTGGCACGGGAAGCCCCCAAGCAGCACATCGCAGTCCGGAATTTCTTCCAGGGGAATTTCATTTATGTCCCCCAGCACAATATGCTCGCCAAAATTTGTCTTATATGTCTGCACGGCAAATTTATCAAAATCATTTGCCCATATAATATCATACCCTGTGTCTAAAAATCCCTTGTCAAGCCCCCCAAGCCCGCTGAAGAACGAAACTGCTTTCATCTACTTTTCCTCCTCCGGCCTGTGATTCCTTATATAATCCCGGATCCATAATCCGATCTCCACAGAGGCCGTTTTCCCTTCGCCGCGCAGCAGCAGCATAAATTCGTCCTTTACCTCCGGCTCGATGGATATCTCTATTTTCGCTGTCTTTCTCCGGCCTGCCGGCCTTCCGCAGCCACTTTTTTTCTGGTCTGTCATTTCATTTTCCTCCATTTAACATGCGTATTATATCATGTTTTTATCAGGGTGTAAACAGAAGGCTCTTAACAGAACAGAATTGAGAGAAAACCGCTGCTCCATAGATGATTCCTCATTTATGAAGCAGCGGCCTCCTCTCAGATCAGATTTTATTTATCTCTCACCCATTACTTCCCAATCTTATACACCGCATCAAACGCGATCTCCGGAAGTGCGCGGCCCTCGGTGATCTCCTCGACTCTCTCCTTCTCCTCGTTCACGCGGTAGATCACGCCGTCCGCGTACTCGTAGGCGTACTCGCCCTCGGACTTGTAGAGCTTGTTGGAGGTCTGCACCTTGCCGCTCTCGTTTACGAGATACAGCTTGCCGTCCACCTTGAACACCTGGTAATCGCTGTCATCGTCGGCGGTCACCAGACGGCCGTTGCTGTAGAGGTAGCCGTTCTTCTCGCCGTTCACGCCCGCGCCTCTGGAGGCGCCGCTGTTGTTAAAGAAATAGGTGTACTTGCTGCCGTCTTCCTCCTCCACGTTGGTGTGGCGGCCGGTATACATCTTGCCGTTGGAATCCTCGTCGCCGAAGTAGCCGGCGATCATGGTGCCGTCGGCCTTCTCAAAGCCGATGAGGCCGGTCTGCAGGCATCCGTACTCGTCGAAGAAGTAGTAATCGCCGTCGATCTTGTGGGCCAGGCTGGTCATGCTGTCCGCGTTCTGGTCCATGAATTTGGGGGTGCCGTCCTTGTCAAAGTAGTACCAGTAGCCCTCGCCGTCCTCCGGCAGTGCCTTGGTGCCCTTCACCATCTTCGTGTCTGCCAGGCTGGACGGATGCTCCTCTAAATACTTCCAGCCCTTCTCCATCACGCCGTCGTCGGCCTCGCCCAGGTATTTATAGCGGGTGATGCCGGTCTTGTCTGCCTCGGCCGGGGAAGCCACGGCCACCCATCCGGTCATCATCACGCCGTACTCGTCAAAGTAGTATTTCTTTCCGCCGATGTTCCTCTGAAGCGGCTCGTCCGCAGTACCCTTGAATGCCTTTCCGTTGCCCTGGAAATAGAACCATTTGATGTCGTCGGAAGCCGCCTCGTGGCTGTCGGACACCTCTCCCTCCTCGGGGATCCGGTCCTCCATGAACTCAAGCGCCAGCCAGCCGGTCCGCATGGCTCCGTCGTCGCCCAGGTAGTAGGTGTCGTTGTCGTCGTAGAACCAGCCCGTCATCATGCGGCCGTCGGAATCAAAATAGTATCTGTCATCGCCGATGTTCTTCCAGCCCTCGGCCACGGCCTTGCCCTTCGCGTTCAGGTAGAACCAGCCTTCCTCACCGCTGGGGGACTCGTCCTCCTCGGCGTAAATCCACTGGTTCACCACCATGTTGCCCTTCTCATCGACATACTGGCTGTCCTCCACCCACTGGCTGCTGCTGACGAAGCCGTCGTCGTCCAGGTACACCCACTTGCCGTCTTTCTTCTTCCACTCGTTGGTCACGGGCTCGCCGCTGGAATCGAGGTATACCCACTCGTTCTCCTGCTGCACCCAGCCTCTGGCCGCCGCCATGGAAGTGAACGCCTGCCCTGCGGAGAGAATCGCTGCGGCACTCAGTACGGTTACTAAAACTCTCTGTTTTCTCATTTATTTATCGCTCCTTTTTTTATCCTGTCTCTCAGTGACAAGCTAATCATACAGTGCAAACATTGAAAAAACCTTGAAAGCTTTAAGATTTCCGCTAGGAAGCTTTATCCAGCAGATAGCCCCGGCCGCGGACGGTCTTGATGGCCATATCGCTGTTTAGTTTCGACATTTTCTTTCTGAGGAATGAGATATAGACCTCCACGGAGTTGTACTCCGCCTCCGTGTCGTAGCCCCAGATCTTCTCCACGAAGCGGTCCTTGGCGATGGTCTGCTTCGGGTTGGCCAGCAGCATCTCCATGACCTGATATTCCTTGTTTCCCAATTTGACACTGGAATCGGAGCACAGAAGCTCGCCGGTGTCCCGGTTGAGCTTTAAATTTCCCTGGCTTAAGGTGTCGCCAAGGTAGGTCCCTTCCTCCGCGTGAGGGCGCGGAGCCTTGCCAGAAGCTCTTCCATGATAAATGGTTTCGCCAGATAGTCGTCGGCCCCGCTGTCGAGGCCCAAAATCCTCGACTCGGCGTCATTTTTCTGTGAGAGGATAAGGACGGGGACGGAAACCCCTGCCTTTCGGATGCCTTCGAGCACCTTTAAGCCGTGCAGCTTCGGGAGCACCACATCCAGAATCACCGCGTCGTACACATCACAAAGAGCGTAGGCAAGCCCGTCCTCGCCGTCATAGACCGCATCCACATCCATGCGGCGGCGCTTCAGAACTTCGCAAATAGAATCGGACAGATTTCTGTCATCTTCAATCAACAAAATTTTCATGGTTACCTCCTGTTCTCTGTCAGTCACGAGATTCAGTGTAACGAAAACCCTTGAAAAAAGATTTAAAAATCTGTGTCCGGACTGTGAACCGGGCTGTCAGTTGGAGGAAGAAATGGCGCTCGCAACCGGAATTTCGCCAAGCTGGAAGGAATAGAGAATCTGCTCCTTCACCGGACGCCCGAACATCTGCTCCAACGCCCGGCTGTAGTAATGAAACTGCGCCCGGTAGCGCTCCTTTAAAAGCCCCTCCTGCCCCTTCAAAACAAAATCGGTTTTGTAATCCACCAGCACGATGCCGCCGTCCTCCTCAAACCACGCGTCCACGATTCCCTGGATCAGAATGAGCTCGTCCGAGTCCCAGTCTCCCATCTCCCGCGCCGGGATTCCCACCACGAACTGCTGCTCGCGGTGCAGCGTTCCCGCCAGGAAAGCCCGCTCCATCCTGCGGCCCACGCCGGAGTCCAGGAAACGGCGGATCACCCGCGCCGGGATCGTTTTCGCGATCTCCGGATCCAGATAGCCGCTCTCTGCCATTTCTTCTATATAAGAGCCGATGTCCGCGTCGGTTTTAAGACGCCCGAAAGGAAGCCGCTCCATGACGCGGTGGTAGGCGGTTCCGCGGCTGGCCGCCGTGAGGCTCTGCTCCTTCTTTTCCATGAAGGAGGGAACCAGCGGCACGGGAGCCGGCTCCGGTTCTAAGAGTCTCCGGCTCTCCTCCTCGTCCACGGTCTGCTCCGCCCGCTTGATCTCGGAGACGGACATTTTCGCATAGAGGCTCTGATCCGCCTCGTGGGGGTAGCGGTAGGATAAAATGTACTCCAGCTGCTCCCTGTATTCCGGCGCGAAGGTCTGTTCCGTGTCCATGTGAAGAAGAAGCTCCTTCGTGATGGTCTTTCCCGCCTGGTGCTCCATCTCCCGCCCCAGAAGCTCCTCCAGGGGGATTTCCCGCACCGCGATGCGGCAGCCGGGCCTGGTGAGCGCCATGAGCACCCAGTCCAGATAGGAGCCCGCCGCCGCCAGAAGCGTGAACGGGAGCTGACGTCCCTCCCCGGAAATGTTCTGCCACCGGGCCAGGCGGTTTTCCAGGTAGCGGTCGGAGGCCGTCATGATTAACTTCTCCTTCGCCCGGGTCATGGCCACGTAGAGAACCCGCAGCTCCTCGCCCAGGCTCTCCAGCTCCATCCTGCGCTTTAAGACATTTTTCTTCAGCGTGACGGCCTTCTGCCTGGTCACCGGGTCCAGATAGTCGGCGGCGATGCCCAGGTCATTGTGGATGAGGATTTTCCCGCGCACGTCCAGCTTGTTGAAGTTCTTCGCCATGCCGGCCAGGATGACCACCGGGTACTCCAGCCCCTTGCTCTTGTGAATGCTGACAATCCGCACCGTGTTGTCCTGCTCGCTGATGGCCGACGCCTCACCGAAATCGGAGTTGTAGCGTTTCAGCTCCTCGATGTACTTTATAAAATGAAACAGCCCGCGGAAGCTGGTGGCCTCGTAGGACGACGCCTTCTCCACCAGCATGTCCAGGTTGGCCTGGCGCACCTCGCCGGCAGGCATGGCGGAAACGTAGTCGTAGTAGCCCGTGACATCGTAGATCCGGTAGAGGAGCTGATGCATGGGAAGAAACGGCACCTCCGCGCGGAGGCCGTCGATGAGGGAGATACACCGGCGCAGCTTGCGGCGGATTTCGCCGCGGCCGGACGGTTCCGGCTCTGCGCTGTCTTGTGCGCGGCTCTCCTCGCGGCCGGACGCAGACGCTGCGGCGCGGGCGGCTGGGCGCTGGCTTCCGGCTGGCGTCTCCCCTCTCCAGGAATCTCCTCACCGCCGCATACATCCCGCCGCCCTCGCCCTTCTCCGGTCCTTCTTATAGTCGGCGGCGATCACCGCCAGTTCCCGGTCGTCCAGGCCGCCCACCGGCGAGCGGAGCACGGCGGTGAGCGGGATGTCCTGCATGGGATTGTCCAGCACCGCCAGCAGGTTGAGCACCGTCTCCACCTCGATGGTGGTGAAATATCCGGTTTTGGACTCGGCGAAGGCCGGGATTCCCATGTGTCCCAGCTCCTGTATGAACACCTCCGCCCAGCCCGCCACGCTGCGCAGGAGAATCACGATGTCGCTGTACCGGGCGATGCGGTACTCCTCCCGCTCCTTGTCCCAGACCTTTAAGCCCTCCTCCGGGTCGGTCAGCGCCCGGATTCTCTCGCCGATCAGCCGCGCCTCCAGCTCCCGGGAGGTGAAGTCCGCGGCGTCCTCATCCAGCGCCCGCAGCGCATCCGTCCCCGTGTTTAAAAGAAGAAGCTCCGTCCCGTTGTCCTGTACGTCCTCGTCCTCCCGCCCGGCGAATTTTGCACCAGGGTGCAGGGCGGCCTTCTCGGTGTACTCCACGTCGCCCAGCTTCTCCGTCATAATTCCATAGAAAACATCATTGATGCTCTGAAGCACCGTCTCCCGGCTCCGGAAATTCTGATGCAGCTCGATCTTCTGATGGCTGCTCTCCTCTGCCGTGTAAGTCTTATATTTTTTCAGAAACAGCTCCGGGCAGGCCAGCCGGAACTTATAGATGCTCTGCTTCACGTCGCCCACCATGAACACGTTGGGGCGGCCGAAGCGCTCGCCGCAGACGCACTGGATCAGCGTCTCCTGCACCATGTTGCTGTCCTGGTACTCGTCCACCAGGATTTCCCTAAAATGTTCCGCCAGCTGGTCTGCCACCGGGCCGGGGCGCCTTCCTCCCTCCGCCTCCTCTGTCAGCACCTCCAGGGCGAAATGCTCGAGGTCGTTGAAATCCACCATGTTCCGCTCCCGCTTCGCCTCCTGATAGCGCCCGGCAAACTTCTCCGCCAGCGAAAGAAGCGTGAGAAGCGCCCGCCGGCTCCCGATCAGATCCTCGAGAACCGCCGCCTCGTCCCCTAAAACGTAGAGCTCCGTCATCTTCTCCACGGCCTTCTTGATCCGGCCTCTGGTGTCCGCCACAAACTCCTTTTTCTCCGGGTCCACGTCCTTCCCCCGCACCGCGGCCAGGCGGTCGAAGGCGGGAACCCGGGCCCATTTTGCCAGCTCCCCGTAGTCCTTCACCTCCATGAGAGCCTCTATGCGCATCCGGGAAGCGGCCACCATGGAAGGTAGGGCGCGGGGCCGTTTTCCTCCCCGCCAGACCGCCTCCGCCTCCCGAAGCTGCTCTGCCCACTCTCCCGCCTGCAGATGCACGTCGTGCAGAAGAAACTCCATCCATGGGCTGTCCTTTAAACTCTCCTCCTTAAGATCGGAGAGCTCCTGCTGGCATTTCTTAATCCAGTCCGACGGCCAGGGATTGCTCTGGGCGAAGCGGTAGACCTGCATGATGTAGTCCTTCACCTCGTCGTCGCTCTTGCCCAGCGCGTAGGTCTCCACGAAGTGGTGAAACTCCTCCCCGCCCTCGCCGTACTCGTCCTCGATGAGCTGCTCCAGCACCTCTCCCTGCTGGAGCAGAAGCTCCCCCTCGTCGCCGATGCGAAACAGCGGTCGATGGAAAGGCGGTCGAAGTTTTCCCGTATGAGCTTTAAGCAAAAGCTGTCGATGGTGGTGATGGGGGCCTGGGGAAGGAGCACGGCCTGCTGCTGTAAATGATCGTTGTCCGGGTCCAGCGAAAGCTCCCGCTCCACCGCCGCGCCGATCCGCTCCCGCATCTCCGCCGCCGCCGCGTTGGTGAAGGTCATCACCAGCAGCCGGTCCAGCCCCACGGGGTCGTCCTTATCCGTCACCATGCGGATGATCCGTTCCACTAAAACCGCCGTCTTTCCGCTGCCGGCCGCCGCCGCCACCAAAAGATTGCGGTTTTGTGACTCGATCACCCGCCTCTGATCATCGGTCCATGTCATCGCCATCCTGCTCCTCCTTTCCGCCCTCAATCTCCTCCCAGATGGTCTCGGATCTGAGCGCTTTTAATCGTTTATAGCCAAAGCCCTCCGTCTTCAGATCAAAGCCGCAGACGCTGTGGTACGGGCAGTAGTCGCAGGCCGTCCGCTCTCCCCTTTTGTAGGGCCGCACCGCTGTCTCTCCGCTTAAAATCTCCCGCCCGAAGTCCTTAAGACGCCCGCGCACAAATTTCCGCAGGGAGGCAAACCGCTCCTCCGTGGCCACCGATGAGCGTGCCTCCTGGATCAGCCCCTTCTTCATGGCCACGGGAATCACGTCGGACTCGCTCTCGATCTCACGGTCCATGTGCCGGATGACCTCGAGACGGCTGTTGACCAGCCCGTTCATCCGCAGGGCCTTTAAAATCTGCGCATCCGCGTCCTGCTCCTCGTCTCTCTCCACCACCGGATCCTTGATATTATAGTAAAATAACCCCGCCGGCACGATCTTCTTTTCCGGCTGGTTCCTGTGCTCCAGCTCCATGGCCGCGTCCATGTAGACCACCAGCTGCAGCTGCAGCCCATAGTAGAGATCCGTCAGGTCGAATTTCGTGGCGCCCGACTTGTAATCGATGATTTTCACGTAAATGCTCCCGCCGTCGTCCAGCGTGTCCAGCCGGTCGATGCGCCCGCGAAGGTGCAGGGCCTCTCCCCCGCCCAACGGGATCTTCATGGCTTCCAGATGATCCGCCGCCGAGAACTCCACCTCGAAGCCCGCAGGCTCGAATCTCCCTTCTTAAGCTGCTCCGCCAGCGCCCACACGGTGCGGTCGGTGATCCGCTCCACCCGGCGCGCCAGATAGGCGTTGCGGCTAGAGCTCTCCATGATGGTGTTCCCGTACTGGCCCGTCACCTCGCTCACACAGCGGGCGACCAGCTTCTTTCTCGTCTCCTCATCGAGCCCGCGCCAGGAAATTTTCTCCTCCCGCATCACACTGAAAAACCGGTCTAAGGAGCGTGGAAGAGATTTCCCAGATCCACGGCCTCCAGCCGGTACTCCCGCCGCTCCTTAAGCTCCAGGCCGAAGCCCAGGAAATGTGCGTAGGCGCAGGCCGCGTACCGCTCCAGCCGCGTGACGCTGCCCCTTAAGAACTGCCCGTAGAGCTCCCGCGCCGCCAGCCGCCCGATGCCTCTCTCCTCGTAGGAGTAAAACGCGGCCTCTAAAAGCTCCTTCACCTGCTCCCGGTACTCGTCGGAGCCGAAGAACCAGCGGTAGAGCTCCAGAAATTCCTTCTCGTCCGCCAGGCCCCCGAAGGCGCGCAGCCCCTCCACCAGCCGCTTCTTTCCCGCTTTTGCCGTGGAAAAGCTTAAGCTTCCCCCGTCCACGGCGTCCACCGCAAGCTGAGGGAACATGCGCTGCAGCCGCCCGATGAGGGAGGACGGCCTGATCCCCTTCCCCGCCGACGACATGTCGGCATAGGAAATCCACAGCCGGTCCGAGGGCTTGGTCATCATCAGATACAGGTAGAACCGCTGCATGAAGCCGTCCTCCCTGGCGGTGGGCGCCAGCTCCACGTCCTGCTCCTTTAAAAACGTCCGCTCTAAGTCGGTGAGGATTCCATTTCTCTCCTTCGCCTGGGGGATGATGCCGTCGTTGGCCCCCACCAGGAAAAGCACCTTCACATGGTCTAAGCGGGTTCTGGTGATGTCGCCGATGACCACCCGGTCCACGGTGGCCGGGATAAAGCCCACGCGGATCTCCTCAAAGCCCGCGTCAAGGACTTTGGCAAACTCTTTTAAAGGCATGTTTTCGTCGCCCAGAAGCCCTTCCATGCGGTCCAAAAGCTCCATCACCAGGCCGTACACCTGCCCGTACTCCATGGCCTGCACCGGATCGCCAGCGGCCTTCACCTCCGCCTCGAACCGGGCCATTTTCTCCTGCGCGCCCACGGACTGGAGGAAATGCACCAGCGCCAGCACCATGCTTCTGACGCTCCCCCGCTCCGCCCGCAGCTCCTCGCGGAAAGCTGCCAGCGGCGCGAAAATTTCCTCCCGGCAGGCGTTTAAGGTTTCCAGATTCAGATGTTCCGCGCCGGCATACACCTGCTCCCAGGGGCCGCTCCACCGCTTAAAGCCGCGGATTCCCAGCGCCCGCACGTAGTTTTCCAGCCGCCAGACCTGCTCATTCACCGGAAGAAGCCCGGTCTTTATGTAACGGAACACGCTCTCGTAGGAAAAGTCCTTCACCACGACCTGTAAGGCCGCGCGGATAAACTCCACCAGCGGATCGCCCATGACCTGGCGCTTGTCGTCCAGGAAAAACGGGATCTGCTGGCTCTCAAACTGGCGCTCCAGCTCGTTTTGGTAGCCCGGCAGGTCTCCGGTGACCACCGCGATCTCCCGGTAGCGGTAGCCCTCCTCCCGGACACAGCGGCAGATCTCCTGCAGAACCGCCTCCACCTCCTCCTGGGGATTCTTCGCCCGGCGGATAAAAATATCCTCCGGCTTCCCCGGATACCCGTTCCCGGGGCGGGTGCGGAACAGATGCTGTTCCAGGTAGGCCAGGCCGGGGCTCTCTCGAAATCTCCATCCCGGGACGGCGTTTAACAGAATGTCCTTATCCCGCGGCACATTGCAGGCGGCGGCCAGGGAATCCAGTTTCCGTATGGTGCGGCGGCTCATGTGAAAGAGCTCCTGCGCTTTCCCGGCCTCGTAGGGCTTCTCCCCGGCGTCCACGATGGCGGTCACCACCACCTGGCGGCTGCAGAGCATGAGCTGTTCCAGCACCCGGTACTGGACCGGCGTGAAGTCCACGAAGCCGTCCAGCGTCACCACGCTGTCCTTTAAAATCTCCGACCGGGGGATCATGCGGCTTAAGACGTCCAGCACCTCCTCGGCGGTAATGTATTTTTTCTCTATAAATTCCTGGAAGCCTGCAAACACCACCTGCATGTCGCGCAGCTTTTCCTTAAGGATGCGGGTTCCGGCCTGCTCCTCCATTTTTTAAGGGTCTCTGCGTCCACGCCGTACTGGTAAAACTCGGAAATCATGGATTTTAACTTCTCTATAAATCCGGGCTTGTCCAGATGGCTCTGGTAGAGGCCCAGGTCGTTTTTCCGCTCCGAGACCACCCGGCGGATGACCAGGGATTTTCCCATGTCGTCCAGGACCGTGCGGGTCTCCACGGCCAGCTCCTCGAACACCCGGTAGGCCAGGCGCTGGAAGCTTAAGATATCGATGTTGGCCACGCCGTGGCTGGGGTGCAGGCTCACGATCTCCTTCTGGGTCTGCATGGAGAACTGCTCCGGCACAATGGCGAAGAACCGCCGCTCCGGCTCCGCCATGGCCCTCTCGATCAGATTTTCGTATAATCTCCTGGTCTTTCCGGCGCCGGAGCCTCCGATGATAAACTGAAGTGACATTTTTTCTCCTCCTGTCTGGAAGTATATCATATTTCCCCCTGTTTTTTAATAGATTATAGTAAACTCTGAGGGAGGATCTTTTATGAGCTCCAGAACGAAAATCGTTGTACTCCGAATGAAGGAGATCATCTACACCGCTATTTTCATCGGACTGGGAATCCTTCTCATCACGCTGCTTTTCATCATGTTCGGGCCTGGAAAGGATACGTCTGAGACGGCCTCGGCGCCGGCTGCCGCCTACGTGCCCGGCGTCTACTCGGCCTCCATCGTCCTGGGCAGCCAGAACGTGGACGTGGAGGTAGCCGTGGATGAGAATTACATCCAGTCCATTACATACGTTCCTTTAAGCGATTCCGTGGAAACCATGTATCCGCTGATGCAGCCGGCTCTCGACCAGCTGGCGGAGCAGATCTGCGCCACGCAGTCGTTAGAAAATCTGACTTACGCGGAGCAGTCGCAGTATACGTCGCGGGCGCTTTTGCAGGCGATTGAGATGGCGATTGGGAAGGCGAAGGTGGAAGAATAGAAAGGGTTCGCAGAGGGCGGGGGCAGCAGAAGGCCACGGGACGCAGCACGCGCCGGGAGTCTCGATGGGAATGTCTAAGCCGGGCGGGCCGGTATGTACTCGGGTACCGGGAACAGTCGATCAAAATTTTTGATAAAATTTTGCTCTCCAGGTTCCCTCTGCGCCTGGCTTTGTGGGCCAGACGCAGCCCCGGCACATACCGGCCCGCCCGGCTAAGTCATTCCGGATCGGGGCCTCTAGGCGCGTGCTGCGTCCCGTGGCCTTCTGCTGCTTCGCGGGCTGGAGGTCTTTTTTATATATTTCTTTTTACTTTTCGGGTTTTCGGCAGTGCCAGAAGCTTTCGCTGATCTCGGAGCCTTCGTTTTCTGTGAAGTGGAGGGTTCTGGCGGGGATATAGATGGAGTCGTTTTCGTGGAGCTCGTGGCGCACGCCGTCGATGGTTACTACCAGGCTGCCGGAGAGGACGGTTCCGATCTCGTCGTAGGGGTGCTTGCTTCCGCTCCCCGCTTTTTCCGCGTCGGGATAGAGGGTCACGTACTCGTATCTGTCGCGGTCGAATCCGAAGTCGATCACTTTCATGATCTCTTTGCCGTCGCGGTATTCACGGGTGAACATATCGTTTTTGCGGACGACGGTCCGCTCCCCGGGCGCGGCTTTTATCATGTCTGATACGGACATGCCGAGCGCCTCGCAGATCCGTTTCAGATTGGCAAGCGTGGGCGACGTCTGGTTTCTCTCGATGTTGCTCAAATGGCCGTTGGAAAGGCCTGTGTAGGCCGACATATCGGAAAGCGTCAGCGACAGTTTTCTGCGCTGCTCCTTGATCCTTGTGCCGATTCCGTTTATATCATCTGTCTGCATTCTGTCTCAACACCCCTTTTCTCCTCCCATTATAGTATATTTTTCCCGGAATTTCCATGGCCGAATCTGCTTTTCTTTGGGTTTATTGTGTGATATACTGGAGAACATGAAGAAAAATGATATGATACTGGCGGCGGTCCTGCTCGCCCTGGCGCTGGTGACCGGCGGCGCCTATTATGGGATGCACCGAAGCCCCGCGGCTTACGCGGAGGTGTCGGTGGACGGGACGGTCGTGGAGAAACTGGATCTGACGGTCGATCGTGAATATACGGTGGAGAGCGCAGACGGCGGCGTCAACCGGCTCGTCGTGGAGGACGGCTCTGTATGGTGCGAGGAGGCCAACTGCCCCGACGCGCTCTGTGTCCGGCAGGGGAAGCAGAACCGGGACGGGAGCGTCATCGTCTGCCTGCCGCACCGGATGATTGTGAAAATAATAGGGGAGGCGGCTGAGTGATCAGCCGGCCTCCCGGTTTTCTGCCCAAAAATATTTTTAAAGCCCGAAATTCTCTTTCGCATACCGCTCCAGTTCCTCCCGGAACTGCGGATGCGCCACAGAAATCATGGCCGCCGCGCGCTCGCGCAGGGACAGGCCGGAGAGCTTGGCCACGCCGTACTCCGTCGCCACGTACTGGACCATGCCGCGGGGCGCGGAGATCGTGCTGCCGCCTGGGATCGCCGCGACGATGTTGGATTTGAGGCTGCCGTCCTTCGCCTTTCTGGCGGAGGTCATGCAGATGAAGCCCTTGCCGCCCTCAGAGCGGTAGGCTCCTTCCAGGAAATCCAGCTGGCCGCCGGTGCCGGACAGCTGCCGGCTTCCCGCCGACTCCGCGTTCTCCTGGCCCATGAGATCCAGCTGAACGCCGCCGTTGATGCTGATAAAGTTCTTCATCTTTCCCATACGCTCCGGGGAGTGCACGTAGTCCACGTCGCCGGGATGGAAAAGCTGCGGCTCCGCATCGATCCAGTCGTAAAGCTCCTTGGAGCCCATGGCCAGATTCCAGGTGGAGTAGCCGTTGTCGATCTCCTTCTTTTTGTTGGTCAGCTTCCCCGCCCGGTAGAGCGCCAGAAACGCATCGCTGATGGTCCCGGTATGGCATCCCAGATCGGTCAGGTCCGACTCCGCCAGCATATTGGCCACGGTGAACGGCACGCCGCCCACGCCCAGGGAAAGCACCGCGCCGTCGGGAATCTCCTTCACCACGTGCTTTGCGATCTCGATCTCCACCGCCGTCGGCTCCTTATAGGTGCGCACGGGCAGCGGCTCGTGCTCGCCCTCCACGATATAGTCCGCCTCGGACAGATGCACCCGGTGGGAACCGTCCACCCCCTGCAGTCTGGCAGATGCTCGTTGATCTCGAAAATCACGGTTCTGGCGTTCTCAAAAATCACGCGCCACGCGTAGTTGGAAATCCCCAGCCCGCAGTAGCCGTTCTCATCCGGCCGTGACACGGGCACAAAGGCCACGTCCACGCGGATATGACGGCGGTAGAGATCCGGCAGGTATCTGAGGATCATGGGCATAAACTGGCACAGGCCGCGGCTCTGCAGCTTGCGCTCGTAGTCTCCGATATGCCAGCTGTAATAGCTGAAGGACTCCATCTCCGGGTCGCACTCCACCACCTCGATGCGGGGGCGGATCACCAGGCCGCCGCGGATTTTAACGTCCCTCACCTCGTCCTTTCGCGCCGCCAGCGCCCGGTCCATAAGCTCCGGGAACCCGCCGCCGAAGCCGTAGTCCACCCAGTCGCCGGGGCAGACCAGCTTTGCCGCCGTCTCCGGGGATACAAATTTTCCTGCGTAATTGTTCATCTTATGCTCTCCTCTTTTTTATTCTGTGTGATTTGTCTGACCGCAGTTATCTATGCCGCGCTGCGGTTATTTATGCTGCGCCGCGGTTCATCTGCGTGACTTTATCGATGAAGGTTTTCATGTCCTCCACGTACTCATAGGGGGCATACTCTGAATAGATATCCGGATCGTCGAGAATGACGATCTGAACTCCATCGGCGCGCAGAGCCTCCAGCGTTCCCGGAAGACAGCGCGCTTCATTGACCGTTTTGCAGAGGTATGCCAGACATCCTGCCTGATCAAATATTTTCGCGACAATATATATTTTTTATCACCCATGATATTCATTCTCCCAGTATTTTAGACGTTCAAGAAATATTTCTGGGCTTCGATATTTATATACATATTTACATCACCTTCTTCAGTATACCACACTCTCCCCCAAAAGCAATATTCTCTCCGACGGGAACCATTTATACAAAGCAGAGAATTTATAAAATCCTAATGCTGCCAAAAATACCGAAAAAGTTTATACTTGTTTTTAAAAGTCGCTTGAAAAAGTTGCTATTTTCAAAAAAACTCCCTTGAAAAAATTTACCATCCTTCTTATCCTTATCAAAGGCTGCCGTCCGTGCAGCAAAACTTTTTCTGGCCTTGATTTCGCAAAGAAAAATTACAAACATATTGTGTACCTAAATTTTTATGAAAATGATGAAACGCCCGTCCCGGAGGCTCTGCACAACCGCATGAGGCAGCTTCTTCTGCAATATGTGGTTGTCGGCGGTATGCCGGATGCCGTTCAGACTTTCGTGGATACAAAGCAGATGGATGCGGTGCTGCAGATCCAGCGCGACATTGTACGCTCCTACGAGGACGACATGGTAAAATACGCAGAGCGAAAAGACAAATCCCGAATCAAAGAGTGCTTTCAGTCTATTCCAAAGCAGCTCAGCAAGGAAAAGTTGGAGGATGGTACACAGTTCGACATCCTGCGGGGAAATCTTTATGGCTATAAGGAAGCAATTTTTGAAAATCTGATCGCAGATATATTTGGAAAAATGGGGCGGAAACTCTACTATTTCCATAAAGACAGCGGTTTAGAAGTGGATTTCGTGATTCGCTACAAAGGACAATGCACTCTGGTGGAGGTTAAATCATCCAGCGGGAATACGAAAAGTACAAAAACAATCCTGCGCCATCCGGAAAAATACCATGTCAGTCACGCCATCAAACAGGGGGATTACAATGTTGGACGAACGGAACAGCTTCTCACACTTCCGCTATATATGGCATTTCTGTTAAACGAACTGTGATACGCCGTTCCCTGTCCGTCTTTTCCGCGATGGCCCGGGCCGTGCGCCCGCTGGCCCAGGCCGTGCGCCCGCTGCCGCCAGGCATCATGACCACTTTCTTCAGTATACCACACTCTCCCCCAACGATCACCCTCTAATCTTCGCAAACCCGGGAACTGCCCGGTTACATTCATAATACCTGGTCGACGGGCCCGCCATATTTTACGCAGTCAGATATAATTCCAAACAGGGACGAGCGGATGGTGGCGGTGTAATAGAGGATCAGCTTTTCCTGATCACTCCCCCTTTAGACTTCACATAATCGACCAGCATTTCAGCCAGAGCAAAGGTGTAAAGCTCCGAGATAAAGCGCTTATACTCTTCCCCGAGGCTGGCCTCCAGCATCTTTTCCGTATCCTCGACCACCTTACGGGTTATGGCGAGAAAATCATCGTGGAAGAAATCTTTCAGCGCCTCGCGCCCCACAGAATCAAGCGCGCAATTAATAATATGTTTGTTGCTGTCAATATATTGAAACATGAAAAGCAGCGCCTCTCTGTGGTGGGGAATCATATCAAACTGCCTGACAATGCTGATCGCCTCTTCTTCAAACATCCACTTCAAAAGGGCAAACGTATCTTGAAAATGATAATAAAATGTATTGCGGTTCAGCTCGCAGCCCTCCACAATATCGTTGACCGTTATTTTTGAAAATGCTTTTTTCCCCATACATTTCTTTAACGACTGCGCAAGCATCAGCCGGGTAGCCCGTACCTTCTTTTCCTGTTTCATATCCCCCGCCCCTTTTCAAAAATCAGACATATATCTAAAAATAGATAATCATATAAAACTGACCATTTTATTGTATACCATCCTACAGTAAAATAGCAAGAGGACTTTTTATTTTAGAGGAAAACACGCAAAAACAGAGAGGTGACTGGTGACTGTTATGGAAGAGAAAAAGTCAAAGAATCTGATGATAAATATTGCCACATTTATCGTCAATAAACGAAACGCGTTCGTGGTGCTGTTTGCGATCGCCTGCATCTACAGTGCGCTGTCAATTTCCAAAGTATCCGTTATCGACGATCTGACCGATTATCTGTCTGACTCGACGGAGACCAGACAGGGCCTGGATATTCAGGATGAGGAGTTTATTACCTACGGCTCTGCCAAAGTGCTGATTACCAATATCAGCTACGAGAACGCCAGAAAAGCGGCGGAAAGCCTGGAAGAAATCGATGGAATCTCCGATGTGTTGTTCTACGATTACATAGACGAGGACGATCTGTACGAGGATGAAACGCTTTCAGATTACTATAAAGACGCCTCCGCGCTTCTGAACGTTTCCTTCGATGAAGCCGAAGAAACCGAATTATCCCAGAAGGCCATGCAGAAAATGCGGAAACAGCTCTCTGACTATCAGGTGTATTTTTACACGACCGTGGATAAAGACGATGCCGCAGATCTCCAGGAAGACATGAAAGTCATCATGGTGCTGATGGTAATTATCATTCTGGGCGTACTGCTTTTCACCTCCGGAACCTATATGGAAATCCTGATTTTTGCCGTCACCTTTTTAGTGGCAATCCTGCTGAACATGGGGACGAACTACTGGTTCGGATCGATTTCGTTTATCTCCAACGCAGTCGCAGCCGTGCTGCAGCTGGCACTGTCCCTTGACTACGCCATTATCTTTTTTCACCGCTTTATGGAGGAGCATGAAAAATATGATGTGATGGAGGCCGTGATCGTGGCGCTCAGCAAGGCGATTCCGGAGATCTCTTCCAGCAGCCTGACAACCGTGTCCGGGATGGTGGCCCTGATGCTGATGCAGTTCGGCATCGGACCGGATCTGGGGCTGGTGCTGACAAAGGCGATTCTTTTCAGCCTTCTGACCGTATTTCTGCTGATGCCGGCACTCATTATCATGTCAGCAAAAGCAATTACACGCACCGCCCACAGAAATTTCGTCCCTTCCATCCGGGGCTGGGGACGGCTCGTGGTCAGGACACGGTTTCTGGTGCTTCCGGTGTTCTTCGCCGTCATGGCAGCCGCCATTATACTCTCCAGCCGCTGTGAATACATATACGATACCAACTCCATCATCAGCGCCAGAATGAATGAATACATGACATCCAAGCTGAGGATCCAGAGTTCCTTTGAACTTCCTAACCCAATGGCAATCATCATTCCCGAGGGCAGCTATCAGAATGAGGCGAAAATCATGTCGGAGCTGGAGCAGATCGAGGAGCTGGATGATATTACGGGACTGGCCAACATCGAGGTGGGGATGACAAAAACTATATCCTCATCGATGAACTGACCCCGAGGGAGTTCGCCGAAGTTGCGGATGTGGATCTGGATCTTGTGCGGATGCTGTACCGCTATTACGCGCTGGATCAGGAGAAATACAGCGCATTTATGATGAATCTGGATGAGTTCCGGATTCCGATTATCGATATGGTAGACTTCATGTACGACCAGAAGGAAAGCGGCGGCCTTGATCTGGACGATGATATCTCTGACGACATCGATGACATGCACGAGGAGCTGGTAAAAGCAAGGGAGCAGCTGTCGGGCGACAATTACACGCGGATCGTCTTTACGATGAATGGGCCGGTGGAAGGAAAAGAGACGTTCGATCTGATCGACCGCATCCGGAATATCGTGCTGAAATATTACGAGGAGGCGTATGTCATCGGCGACTCCACCGGCGACTACGATATGGCGAAATCATTTACCACCGACAACGTGAAGATCAGCGTCCTGACGGCATTGTTTGTGGGGATTATCCTGCTGTTTACCTTCCAGTCAGCCGGGCTTCCCATTCTTCTGGTTGCGACGATCCAGAGCAGTATCTGGATCAATTTTTCCATACCGGCTCTGCAGCATACGACCATGTATTTTTTAAGCTATCTGATCGTCAGCGCCATCCAGATGGGCGCGACCATCGATTATGCAATCGTTATCACCAGCCGCTATATGGCCCTGCGCGCAGCAATGCCGGACCGGAAACAGGCAGTCATCCAGGCACTGGATGAGGCGTTTCCAACGATTGTGACATCCGGAAGCATCCTGACGCTGGCCGGTTTCACCGTAGGGAATCAGACTTCCAACGCGGTGATCGCCTCTCTTGGGAAGACCCTGGGAACCGGAACTCTGATTTCCATTATCCTCGTCATGACTGTACTGCCGCAGATACTGGTCGCGTTTGACAAGATAATTGAAAAAACCGCGTTCAGCAAAATCCAGAGAAAGGATCTCGGAACGCATGACAGGGAAAACGAGCGAAAGGAGGAAGCCTGCTGTGAAAATAAAACTAAGGTTCTCGTAAAACGAATGACGGCAATTTTTCTCTGCGGCGTATTTGCCGTCTCGCAGCCGCCGGCTGCGGCGATGGCCGCGTCAGAAATGGCGGCGCCGGAGACTGGTGCCGCCGGTGAACAGCTGCTCTTTATCCAGACCATGGAGGATTTCCAGGACTTTCAGAAAAACTGTGTGGAGGATACGTATTCCGCAGGACTGACCGTCAGCCTGGAAACCGACCTGGATTTTAACGGCGTCTCTTTTTACCCAGTTTCCATTTTCTGCGGGACATTCCAGGGAAACGGGCACACGATCTGCGGAATCTCGGCAAAGGGAGGCGAATCCCGGCCGGAGTGTTTCGCTTTCTGGAAGCGGGCGCGGTGATCGATGGTCTGAATGTGCAGGCTGAGGTTATGCTTCCGGGGACAAAGAGGAAGCCGGAGGAATCGTCGGGATTAATCGCGGAACAATTAAAAACTGCTCGTTCCAGGGAACGGGCGAGGCGCTGGAGACACTGGGCGGAATCGCAGGAATCAACGAGGAAAGCGGACTCATTGAAAACTGTGTCAACGAGGCCATATTGAACGGCAACAGCAAAATCGGGGGCATCGCCGGCGAAAACAGCGGACGCATCCGCTTCTGTACCAACCGCGGGGAAATCAACGGTTCGGGGAAAAAATAGAGGAGGACGAGGACCGCGACACTCTCCCATCGTTTTCTCTCCCCATGATGGATGACGGGAAGGAAATCGCCATGGGGCGTTCGCTGGGCGGCGACCGGGACGACGAAACCCTTGATCTCGACTCAGAGAAGGTGCGGGATGTGGGCGGAATCGCCGGTCTCTCCTCCGGCGTGGTCGAGGGCTGCAGCAATGAGGGCGCGATCGGTTACCCGCGCATCGGCTACAACATAGGCGGAATTGCCGGGCGGCAGAGCGGGCAGCTTTTAAACTGCTCCAATTACGGCACCGTCACCGGCCGGAAGGATATCGGCGGAATCGCCGGCCAGCTGGATCCTTCTCTGACAGTAGAATATGAAGACAGTGCCCTGGACAAAGTATCAGACATTATGGACCGGCTGGATGACACCATGGATTCCATGTCCGACACCATGGACAGCACCGGGGACAATGTCACAGAGCACTTCGACGAGATACAGGCAATCGCAGAGGAAATCCGCGACCTGACCAGAGACAAATCTCTGGAGCAGCGGGCAAACAGGGAAGAGTTTGACGAAAAAGCCGGACGACAGCTCGACCGGATCGACGAGCTCATGGACGATCTGGAACTGGATCTGGTGGACGACGACGCCGAGGATTCGGCGGCAAGTCTCCGGAAGAATGTGAGGGAGGCACGGAAACTCCTGGAGCAGCTTAAGGAAAGCGGAGCAGAACTGCCGGATGCAGATATTCCTCCGGACAGCCTTTTTTCATACTGGGAAGATATCGCCTCCGAGCTCGACGACTGCGCCGGGAACATCGCCGACGACGCCGACTCTCTGGTGGACGACACGTATTATGGGGTTCAGGACGGGCTCGACGATTTGAGGATCAGCTCGATTCAATCAAATCGGCGGCCGGGGAGCTTAAAGATATCGTGGAAGATTATAAGGACACTCTCTTCGATGCGATGGATGAGTCCGGGGACGATATCTCCGCGCAGATAGACCGGATCACCCGGGAACTGGACGATTTATCCGACAGCATGAAAACAGACCGGGACCGTCTGGAAAGCGACAGAGACAGGCTGGAAGCGCATCTGGATGATATTCACGATGCCGTGGATGAGGGCACAGCCGTCTGACCGATGAAATTGACGATCTGACCGATGAGGATGTGCCGTTGTTTGAGGATATTTCCGCACAGAATGAAACGCCCGCCAGCGCTATCGTGGCGTCGTGCCACAATTCGGGAGCCGTACAGGCCGATTTCCAGGGCGGCGGCATCGTGGGAACGATCGGGCTGGAATCAAGCTTTGACCCGGACGACGATATCGTATTTCTGGGTGAAAACAGTCTCCGGATGAACCGCTATGTCAGCGCGCACGTGCTCAATTCCAAAAACAAAGGCCGCGTAACCGTACAGAATGACGATGCCGGCGGAATCGCAGGCACAGCCTGGTTCGGCATTCTGCAGGGAAATGAAAACTACGGGGACATCGAGACAACGGACGGCGACTACTGCGGCGGCATTGCGGGCGAAAGCCAGGCGGTGGTCCAGAACAACTATAATAAAAGCATACTGACCGGAAACAGTTTCCTGGGCGGTATCGTGGGAAAAGGAAAAACTGTCACAGAAAACTATTCCATGTCGCAGCTCTTTTTTGAGGACGGCAGGCAGATCGGAAACCTGGCGGGAGCGCTGTATGAGAACGCCGCAGTTCATGGAAATTATTATGTTAAAAATGAATACGGGGCAGTGAACAACGTTACCCTGCAGTCTCAGGCGTCGGCAGTCAGCTACGAGGACTTTATGGCGCTGCAGGATATGCCGGCGGAGTTTCAGAAAATGACGGTCACTTTCCTGGCGGACGGCGAGATCATAAGACGCTCGCCTGTGGGTATGGGGAGAGCATCGAAGAGAACCAGATTCCGGATGTTCCCGAAAAACCAGATTGCTTTGGCACATGGGAATCCGGTGATCTCTCAGATATCACCTGGGATCGCCAGGTGAAGGCCGATTACCGGCCTGGCTGTATGTGGTCTCCTCCTCCGATGACCCGAAACCCGCCTTAATTGCCGAAGGGAAGTTCATGCCCGGCGCATCTATCGTCTTAAGGCAAATGGAACTTCCGGAGGGAACGGCTCCCCTCCCTTTCGGATACCGGGAATCGGGCTGTTATTCTTATACCATCGCGGATCCGGACAATGAATCCCCGTCGGACACGGTGACCCTGCACATTCTTGCCGGTTCTGCCGACGCGGCTGGACTTATATCGGGAAATGAGCTTCTTCCGCTTCCGGCCGAAAAAGACGGGGAGTATCTGATCGTTTCAGCGGACGCGGCCGGCAGCATCGTCCTGTTAGAAAAGCGCAGCGTCTTTCCGTTTATTCTGGCGGCAGCCGTTATCGGAGTGCTTGCGCTGGGAATTGCCAGATTTCAAAGATGGCGCCGGAAAAACCACACAGAGGAGGATACAAAATGAGAAGAAAACGTACTGTCATAGCGGCTCTCGTTCTGATGACCGCCTTTTGCAGCAGGTCCTACGCCGGAACGTGGGAGAACCAGGACGGCCGGTGGTACTATGAAAACGATGACGGAACCCGTCCTTCCGAGGAGTGGCTCTGGCTGGACGGAAACGGGGATGGCTTTGCAGAGTGCTACTATTTTGACAGCAGCGGATATATGTACTCCGGTGAGACCACGCCGGACGGATACTGGGTGAATGACCAGGGCGCATGGACGGAGAACGACGTCATCCAGTACCAGAAAGCGCCGGATCCGCGGTATACGGAGGAGGGCCTTTCATCGCTGCTCTCCTCTCTGGCGCGCTGCAGCCGGGAGATCAACCGGATCATGGCACCTCCGGAAAAAGAATTTGAACGGTTCGACATGATGCCCGGCAAGCTGACAGTCTACTATGATGACGACGGCAGCTTCGTATATCTGACCAAGCACTGCAAGTACGATGCCGAGCCGCCGCTGCGCGGGCTCGACGAAGATATCACGGATGTGGAAACTGTATTTTCACAGCTTTCCGCGCTGGGATATGCCGCGGAACAGATCCAGTATTATAAGGTGCGTGTCCATCTGGCGGACGGCTTCTACGCCGACTACAAACCGGACACGAAATTTCTGATTCTGGGAAGAGAGGAACAGAAATGAAGAAACGAATCATTACAATCGGCAGAAAATACGGAAGCGGCGGTCATATCGTGGGCAAGCTTCTGGCCAGGAAATTAGATCTTCCCTATTATGATAAAGAGCTGCTTTTTTAGCTGCGAGGAAGGGAAATCTCGCCGAGGAAAAATTTTTGAAATTTGATGAGAAACCAACAAATTTTTCCTGTATCAGGTCAATTATTCCGGAAATGAACATGTAAACCCGGGAGAATCCATGGAAGATACGCTGTACCATCTGCAGGAGAAAACGATTCTGGAAATCGGGGGCACGGGACCGGCCGTTATTGTGGGGCGGTGTGCGGATGCGATCCTTGAGAAGGCAGGATACGAGGTTCTGAGTGTTTTTATCGACGCGCCGCTTGAGTACCGGATCGACCGGATCATGCTGCTGGAAGGATGGAAACATGACAAAGCGAAAAAGCTGATCAAAAAATTGGACAAACGCAGGAAAAACTATTACGAAAGCCACACCGGAAAGAAATGGGGTGATATGTCATCTTATCATTTATATTTTGACTGCTCAAAATACGTTAGTTATGAGGATATCGCGAACCAGATCATACGGTTCTATCAGGGAACTACCTGACGATGCTCCGCACTGCGCCTGAAAGGCAGGCATGGCTCCCTCGAGTCATACCTGCCCCATCAGATCCTTCATGCTCCTTAAGCTGATCGCCAGCGTCGATGTGTTGTGAACCAGCGCCGAGGTCGTGGGCTGGATGACTCCCAGAACCCCGCAGGCAATGAGTCCGGCGTTGATTCCCACGATGGCCCTGTAATTGCCCTGGATCCGCCTCATCAGAAGATTGCTCAGCCGCTTTAAGGTCACCACGCCGTAAAGATCGTCGGAGCCCACGGTCACGTCCGCGATCTCCCGCGCCAGCTCGGCGCCGTCGCTGATGGCGATGCCCACGTCGGAGGCGGACAGGGCCGGCGAATCGTTGATGCCGTCGCCGATCATGATCACCCGGCGGCCCAGCGTCTTCTCCTGCTCCACGAAACGGGCCTTATCCTCGGGCAACACCTCGGAATAATACTCGTCCACGCCCGCCAGGCCGCGATGGCCCGGGCCGTGCGCTCGCTGTCGCCGGTCATCATGACCACCTTATCGATGCCCTCCCGCTTAAGCGCGGCGATGACCTGGGACGCCTCCTCCCGCAGGGGATCCTGGATGCAGATGACGGCGGCCAGCTCATTGTCGATGGCCAGATACAGGTGGGAATACTCCTGGGGCAGCTCGTCGAACCGCTCTTTAAAATGCTCCTCCACCCTGCATTTCTCATCCTCAAACACGAAGTGGTAGCTTCCGATAACCGCCCGTTTTCCCTCCACAGTGGTGGAAATGCCGTGAGCCACGATATACTCCACCTGCGTGTGCATTTCCTCATGCACCAGGTTTCTCTCCCGCGCCGCATCCACCACGGCCTTCGCCATGGAGTGGGGGAAATGCTCCTCCAGGCAGGCGGCGATCCTCAGAAGCTCGTCCGCTCCCATCTTGTCCGTAAACGGAACCACATCCACCACCTTCGGCTGCGCCTTCGTCAGCGTGCCGGTCTTGTCGAAGACGATGGTCTTTGCCTCCGCCATGGCCTCCAGATACTTCCCTCCCTTGACGGTCACATTGTAAAGGCTGGCCTCGCGGATGGCCGAGAGCACGGAAATGGGCATGGCCAGCTTGAGGGCGCAGGAAAAGTCCACCATGAGCACAGAGAGCGCCCTGGTCACATTTCTCGTGAGCAGCCAGACCGCCGCCGTCCCCGCCAGCGTCCAGGGCACCAGCCGGTCGGCCAGATGCTCCGCCCTGCTCTCCAGGGAGGACTTTAACTTCTCCGACTCCTCGATCATGGTCACGATCTTCTCAAATTTGCTGGAGCCGTTCGCCTCCCGGACGCAGAGGGTGATACTCCCCTCCTCCACGACGGTGCCAGCGTAGACGGTGGCTCCCTCCGCCTTTCTGACCGGCATGGATTCGCCGGTCAGCGATGCCTGGTTTACCATGGCCTCACCATCGGTCACCGTTCCGTCGAAGGGAATCACATTTCCCACGTGCACACGCACCTGGTCGCCCGCCCGCACGCCGGCGGCGGGAACCAGCACTTCTGCCTCCCCGCTGACCAGCCATACCCTGCTTACGTTCAACGACATGCTTCTCGCCAGATCCTCAACGGATTTCTTGTGCGTCCACTCCTCCAGAAGCCCGCCGATTCCCAGAAGAAACATGACGGAACCGGCGGTGTCGAAATTTCCCCTTGCCACGGAAACGCCGATGGCCGTGGCATCCAGGACAGGCACCTCGATCTTTCCCTTCCTCAGAGTGTCGATCCCATGCCAGATGTACCGGACCGACCGGAGGGCAGTCACCCCGGCACGGACGGGCGCAGGGACAAACAGCTTATTTCCCGCCCGGAGCACCACCTTCGTCACCAGCCTGTCCCAGTATTCCCGGTTTAACTCTCTGCCGGAATTTTGCAGATAGCTCTCCGGTACGTCTGCGTCCTCGTAGCGGAACGCCTTTAAGAGCGCGATCATGTCCTCGCGGCCGCCTTTATAGCAGACCGTGATTTCCTGGATCCGCTCCCGCACCTTCACCGAGGTCACCTGCGGCTGGGCGGTCAGATAATACTGCAGAATATCCGCCTGTCTGGCCGACATGCGCCCCTGCGCCACGCGCACCCGCAGCCTTCCTCTTATTTCATGTTTTATCTCAAACCTCATGTGTATTACTCTCCCGTCTGTTTCCCGCTTATAAAATATGTGCTTAGCACACACCCGCGGAACGTTTTCATTCAATCGCTTAAACAAATAAGAGTCCGCCCGGCCCTCCGCCGCGGCGAACTCTTTTCTCTGCAATCTTACTCCCCGGAGGTCTCCGCCGGCTCCTCAGCCGTCTCCGCGCCGTCAGCCTGCTCCTCGTCTCCGATTACCTGCTCTCCGGCTGCGCGCTCCTCGTTGATCTGCTGCGCCTCCGCGTAGATGTCCTCGGCGTTGGACTGGATCGTGGCCGCGGTCTTCAGCACGCACTCCCTGGCGCGCAGCACCGCCGCAGTGCATCCGGTATAAAATTTCTTCGCGTCCCTGCTCGCCAGCACCCTGACGCCTGCCGTTCCGAACAGCACGCCCGCGGCGAAAATACCTGTCTTCTTCGCATCGATGCATTTTAAACATTTTAACATAAGCTGTACCTCCTATTTATGCTTATATCCGGCCAAAACATTTTTCCAGCACTTTTTTGCCTAATGAAAAATCTTTATCATTTACACGTTCTGCGGCTCGTGGGCGCTTATGTTCACGCGGCGGATCTCCTGGTTTTTCGTGTAGCCGCAGGCATCCAGCCCGCATTTCACGACCTGCTTCCACTGCATGGGCGTCAGCTCGATGGACGTGTCGTCGTCCAGCTCCACGACGCATTTATGGTCACAGCCGTTTCCTGCGCCGCAGCTTATTTTATACATGTTGTTGCGGGCGATGGCCCCGATCTCCTCCAGCGTCTTTAACATGCGGTAGACCGTGGCGCTTCCTATGTTCTCATCCTTCTGCACGGCCTTGTAGTATATCTCCTTGCAGCAGGAATACTCATTTTCCAGAATGATATCGATCAGCACCTGGCGCTGCCTGGTGATCCTGTACCCGCGTTCCCGCAGCTCTTTTATGATCCTCTCTCTCTGCATCCGGCTTCTCCTGTAGACATCGGCAGAAACCCCGGCGCTCTCACGCGGCATATGGCATTCCCTCTTTCACGAATCGCAGTCAAAAATAATTTTCAGCATAGTTAGTATATGCTAACTGACAATATATGTCAATACTAAATGTTGCATTTTATTCCCCGAAATGATAACATATTCAATATATGAAGAAGGCTTTAGGAGGGTTACATGGGATACATCAAGCACAAATCAGAAGAATCCGTAGAAGATTATCTGGAGACAATACTCGTTCTGAGCAGACGGCTCGCAGACGTCCGCTCCATCGATATCGCCAACGAACTGAATTACTCGAAGCCCAGCGTCAGCGTGGCCATGAAAAATTTAAAGAACCGCGGCTACATCGTGATCTCGGACGAGGGGTATATTCATCTGACCGGAGACGGCCTGGCGCTGGCCTCCGCAACCTACGAGCGCCATACCCTCATCAGCCAGTGGCTCATCGAGCTGGGCGTCGATCCGGAGATAGCCACCGCGGACGCCTGCCGGATCGAGCACGACATCAGCCCGGAATCCTTTCAGGCGATCAAGAATTATATTCTCGGGACGAAGAAGTAAACGACACGGGAGAGAGCACACCGCTCTCCCCCGCTTTGTTTTCTCCGCCCGGCCGTCACAGCTCCCCGTAGGCGATCAATGGATCGCCCACGCGTACACCCAGATAAGCCGTATAGTAAAGAACAATTCCGTCATACTCCGCCGTATATCTCTCCAGCGGATTCCCCCAGAGATCAGCCAGCTCTCCCAGAAGCTGGCCCTTTTTCACCCGGTCGCCGGCCTTCACCCTGGAATACCAGAACCCGTCATGTTCTGCTTCTAGATAGGTCGTGCGGGTGATCTCCCGCTGCGCAGGAGCATCCGCTCCCGCAGCCGCATACCGCTCCCGGAACGCTTCCTCCGTCAAAATTCCCAGATGCCGCATCAGCTCATAGACATTTTTCTTGTCCGCCTCCACCTCTCCGGCAGTCCACGCGCCCAGGCCGCCGCGCTCCAGGAGGAGCGCGGGGATGCCGTTTAACGCCGCATAGCTGTAGAGACCATTCTTCGCCGATGAGGCCACACGGTATTCCAGGGACAGCGCGTCGGAAGCCGCCCGCGCCCGGCGGGTTGTCTCCGCGTCCACATACGCCGGGAAGAAGGTAAAGGGGATGACAAGCTCGTTGCTGTCCCCGCTGTGAAGATCCAGGAAAAATCGGTCGCCGGGTAAATCCATTTTTCTACCGCCGCCGCGATGCGCAGGCTCTCGCCTCCATTCTCATCGCCAGGGAAGGCCCGGTTCACATTTTCCCTGTCCCCGGCTGTGGTCTGCTTTAGGCCATGGTGAAATCCGGAGCGGTTAATCAGCGGGAAAACCAGCACCTGCCCGCTCATTTTTTCCGGATTCAATTCCCCGATAAGCTGCCTGGCAGCCTCGATTCCCACGAACTCGCAGCCGTGGACGCCGGCGGTGACGGTCAGAGTCGCTCCCTCCGTCTTTCCGCACACGGCGCAGCCCTCCAGCACGCCCACACCGGGGACGGGAATGGCAAGGCGCTTCTTCTCCCCCGGCTTTATTTCCGTATCACACACAAACATGCTCTCTCTCCTCCGTCTAAAAATCTATGATGGAGCCAAGAAGCTCCCTCGCATATGTGTCTTTCGTCTCCGCGATCCTGTCAACCGGAATGTGCTCCGTCACCCGCCCTTTGTAGAGGAACAGCACCTCGTCGCAGAGGTAGGTGACCGAGGTCAGGTCGTGGGTGATGAAATGTAAGTCAGCCCCAGTTTTTCCTTGAGCTCCCGCAAAAGATCCATGACCTGCACCTGGGTGTGGGCGTCCAGAGAGAGATGGCCTCGTCGAACAGAATCACCTCCGGACGGCAGGCAATGGCCCGCGCGATGCACACGCGCTGAAGCTGCCCGCCGGAGAGCTCGTGGGGAAAGCGCTCTGTGAAGCTTTCGTCAAGCCCCACCAGCTCCAGGAGCCGCCTGCACTCCTCCTGGCGGCCGGTGTGCTGGCCGCTTCGTCTCTCCCAGGCCCGGATTCCCTCTGTCAGAATATCCCGCACGCGAAACCGCGGGTTGGCTGAGGTGGTGTAGTCCTGGAACACCACGCTCATCCGGCTCTGCAGGAGACGTTTTCCCTCCCGCCGGCCGTCGATGGGCACGCCGTCCAGCGTATAGCTCCCGCGGTCGGGCTTTAAAAGTCCGCAGAGCACATTTCCCAGGGTGGATTTTCCGCTGCCGGACTCGCCGAGAATCCCCAGGCACACGCCCCTCCCGATCTTCAACGAGACGTCAAAGAGCACCTGTATCCTCGTGTTTCCGAAAATTTTCTCCTGCCGCTCGCTGCGGAAGCTGACGCAGATATCATGCAGCTCGATCATGCGTTTCCTCCTCTCACGCGCCGGCGGTACTGGTCCATGACCGCGATGCGCTTTTCCACCAGGAGGCGGGTGTACGGATCCTTCGCCTCGTTTATGATATGGCCGAAGTCCCCCTCGTCCACGATGCGCCCCTGGTTCATCACCACCAGCCGGTCGGCCACCCGCGACGCCGCGCCCAGGTCGTGGGTGATAAACAGCATGGCCGTGTTGTGTTCGCTCTTGATGCGCCAAAACTCCTCCAGAATCTCGTACTGGGTGATGGAATCGATGGCCGTGGTCGGCTCGTCGGCGATCAGGAGAGCGGGCTTTAGCGCCATGGCCAGCCCGATCATAATCCGCTGGAGCATTCCGCCGGAGAGCTGGTGCGGATATTTCTCCAGCGCCTCCGCAGGCTCCCGGATCCGCATTTTCTCAAGCACCGCCAGTAAGGCGTCCCGAATCTGGGCGGAGCTTAGATCCGTGTGGGTTTTAAAGGTCTCGCCCATCTGGTTTCCCACCCGGTAGAGCGGGTCGAAGCAGGTCATGGGATTCTGCAGCACCATGGCGATACGCCGTCCGCGGATGCGCCTCATCTCCTCCCTGCCCTTTTTAAGAAGATCCTGCCCCTCGAACACGGCCTGGCCGCTGACCTTGAAATTCCGGTCCAGAAGCCCCAGCACCGCCTTGGACGTCATGCTCTTTCCGCTGCCGGACTCGCCCAGCACCCCGACGCACTCGCCCGGGGCCACCTGGAAGGACACGTCGTCCACCAGCGTTTTTTTCTGTTTTCCTGCCTTTAAAACCACAGACAGGTTTCTGACCTCCAAAATGTTCATCGCTCCACCTCCTTCGGGTCCAGCACGTCGCGCAGTGCGTCCCCCATCAGATTGAACGCGGAGACCAGAACCACGATGGCGGCGCCGGGAACAATCATCTGGGTGGGATTGCTGGTCAGCACGTTCTTCGCCTCGTTGAGCATGGCGCCCCACTCCGGCGTCGGCGCCTGCACGCCCAGTCCCAGAAACGACAGCGTGGAAATATTGATGATGGCCCAGCCTACATCTAAAGACGCCAGCACCGCCAGATCGGAGGCGATGGACGGAACCAGATGCCGCCCCAGGATGAACCGCTCGGGCGTGCCGATGCAGCGGGAAAACCGGACGAAATTCCGGTCCCTGTACTGCATGACGCCGGTGCGGATCATCCGCGCGTACCAGGCCCATTTGATGAACACGTTGGCCAGAATCACGTTCTGGACATTGATGCCTAAGAGGGCCACCACCGCGAACACCATGATCTGGCTGGGGAACGAGAGCATCACGTCCACGGTGCGCATGATAATCTCCTCCACCGCCCCGCGGAAATATCCGGCTAAAAGCCCCATCAGGCACCCAGTCCGATGGTCCCGAACATGGTCAGAAGCGCCAGCCCCAGCGTGGGCCGGATGCCGTATATCATTCTCGACAGGATGCACCTCCCAGGTTGTCAGTCCCCAGCGGGTACTGGGCGGTGAAGCCCGCAAATTTATTTAAAATGTCCGTCCTGTACGGGTCGTTGGGCGCCAGCACCGGGGCGAAAATCCCCGCCAGCCCGGTGAGTAAGACGATGCCCAGCGTGATCATGGCCGTCCTGTTGTGTAAAAGCCGCTCAAGCATTTCTACGCATCCCCCTTTCTGAGGCGCGGGTCGGACACAGTCTGCAGGATGTCAAACAGCAGATTGAACAGGACGAACAGCACGCCGATTAAGAGCACGTAGGTCTGGATCACCGGATAGTCCCGGTTGAAGATGGAGCTGATGCAGAGAGTCCCGAGGCCAGGCCAGGCGAACACATTTTCCACGACGATGGTTCCGGAAATCAGCTGCGGGATGCTCATCCCGATGGCCACGATACAGGTGTGCATGGAATTTTTCAGCACATGCTTCACGTAGATGTTTTTCTGCGGCAGCCCCCTCACGTTGGCGTAGAGCACGTAGTCCTGCTTCATATTTTCCAGCATGTTGTTCCGTATGAGGCGGATGTAGGTGGAAATGTAGCTTAAGGACACCGTGAAGGACGGCAGGATCAGATGTCTCCACGTGCCGTTTCCGCTGGTGGGAAGAAGATCCAGCTTGATAGACACCAGCCACATGAGCAGAAGCCCCACCCAGTAGGCGGGCATGGCCGTGGTCACGAAAACAATGCCGCGCATCAAGCGGTCAAACCAGCTGTCCTTGAACACCGCGCACAGAAATCCGATGGGCAGACTCAGGACGATTACAATGACAAACGAAACGCCCGCAAGCTGCAGCGTCGCCGGGAGGCACCGGGCCAGCTCGCCCGCCACAGTCCTCGTGGGATTCACGTAGCTGATGCCGAAGTTGCCCCGCAGGCAATCAGACAGCCAGGTAAAATATCTCTCAAAGTACGGCCTGTCAAGCCCCAGCTCCGCCTGCATCTCCGCGATGATCTCGTCCGTGATGATGGGAACCTGGCGAACCCTCAGAGCCACCTCGGCGGGGTCTGAGGGTATCAGGTTGATGAACACAAAGCACACAAACGAGATGATGAGCAGAAGCGGGATGGCCGACAGAAGCCGCCGTATCACATACTGTTTCATAGACACACGCTTTCTCCGCTTAGTAGTGGAAGTCCTGGAAGGGAACCTCGTACTGGGTCTGGGTGAAGTGGAAGCCTGCAGGTCGGCGCGGTAAATGGCCTTGTTGCACTCGTAGGTCAGCGGAATATATACCGCGTCCTCGTGGAGCCGGGTGAGCACGAAGGTGTAGAGCTCCTGGCGCTCCTTCTCGTCGGTGGAGACCATGATCTTTGTAATGGCCTCGTCGATCTCCGCCTTGTCCTCTAAGCCCTGCTGCGCCTCATAGTCGCCGTACACCGGCGCGCGCATGGCCGCCAGGGAAGACTGTGGGTCATAGGGGCTGCCCCAGCAGATGTTAAATACCATGTCGAAGTTTCCGTTCTTCATATTGTCACGGTAGGACTGCTCCTCCTCGCCGACAATGTTGAGGGCGATTCCCAGATTCAGATATTCGCTCTGCAGATACTCGGCGATGGATTTCTCGGTCACGCTGTCGCTGTTGTAGAGAAGTCCCATCTCCAGACGCACGCCGTCCTTTTCGCGGATGCCGTCGCGGCCCGCGATCCAGCCCGCCTCATCCAGCATGGATGCCGCCAGCTCCATGTCGTAGGCATAGGGCTCCAGGTCAATGTCACAGTAAGGAATGGATCTGGAGAACAGCGTGTCCGCCGGCTCCTCCAGCCCGTAGAAAATCCCCTGGGAGATGGCTTCCTTGTTGGTGGCATGCTGGATGGCATGGCGCACCGCCTTGTCGGCCAGCACGCCCCGGGTGGTATTCAGAACGATCTGTCTCGTGGACGTGGGCTCAGAGAGCGCCACCACGAAATCATCATTGTCCAGATACTGGTTGATTCCATCGGCGTCGATCATATTCTTTCCGAAAATCATGTCGATCTCCCCCTTTTCCAGAGCCAGAATCCTGGTCTGGTTGTCGGGGATCACCTTGACCGTGATCTTCTTGATGTCGGGCTCGCCGCCCCAGTAATTCTCATTGGCCTCGAAAACCGCATACTCGTCGGTGACGAACTCGGTCAGCTTGTAGGGACCGGTTCCAATGAACTCATTCACACCGTTCATGGTGCTGCCGTCCTTCATGGCGGCCGGGGAAATCATCGCAAACGGACGGGTCACTCCCAGCTCGGTGAGCAGCGGATAGTAGGGCTCGGAAAGCTCGATCACAAAGGTATGGTCATCCGGCGCGGAGACGCCCACCAGGAGATTCATCATCTCCAGCCAGGTGTGGCGGCTCTTATTTTCCAGAATCGCGTCGAAATTGGCCTTGATGGCGTTGGCGTCGCACACCTCTCCATCCGTAAAATAGACGCCCTCACGGATGTGGAAGGTGTAGATTCTTCCATCGTCGCTGATATCCCAGCTCTCGGCCAGGCATCCCTCATAGCCGTCCTCGGTGATGTTCACCAGCGTCTCAAACAGCATCTCCTGGGCGTACATCTCGCCGGCGTAGAGATGCGGGTTTAAATCACGTATGTCGCGATAGTTGACAAATACCAGCTCGTCCTTTGCCCCGGCCTCTTCCCGGGGCCGGGTACCCTGCTCCTCGGACACGGCCGTACCGGTTCCGGATGTCTCCGAACCTCCGCCGCAGCCTGCAAGCAGAGCCATGCACAGGCTCCTGCCAGTAATAACGTGCGTTTACTCTTTCTCATAGTTGTCCTCCTCGTCGAACCTATTTTGTCTACGCGGACAATTATAGCAAAGTTAGTTATAGCTTACCAATTCCTTTTCAGAATCAGTAAGCTATAACGTTTCGTTATATGCTGCTTTTGAATTTATCCAGAAACCAGCGGGCCGCCCGTCCAGGCTTATACCCTTCCGGATAGATCCAGCCCACCGTGAGAAACGGCTCGCAGTTTTTGATTTTCAGCACCTTCACGTCGTGCTGGCTGTACTTTGGGATCATCAGGTTGATGCCAAAGCTGGCGATATCCGTGTATTTTAAAAGATTCATGGTCAGGTGGTCGCTGTTGGTGCACACTGCGAAATCCAGTTCCTCCATCCCCACCGCGCCCAGGCTCACATGATCCAGATGGTGCTCCATGGAAAAGAAATCCCGCATCCCCCGGACGTATTTCAGCGTCGGCAGTTCGGAGAAATCGATGCTGTCGTCCCCGTATCTGGATGGTTCGGCCCAACATACACGCAGGCCTCCCGCTCTGCCAGCGGCTCAAAGCGGAGTTTCTTATGGTACAGAATGTGCCCGAAGGTCTTGAGCTGCTTCTGGGCCACATAGACAATGCCGATCTCGGAGATCCCGGCGGCCACCCGGTCGCAGATGGCCTCCATCTCGCCCTCCTGGTGCTCCAGCACATACTCGTCCCCCAGCTCAGAGTAAAACTCCGTCAGCATCCGGGAGATCATGTTGCTGGGGTAGGTGGACAGGGTAAATTTCTTTCCCTGGTTGCGGTCGGCCATGGAGTTTATGAGTCCCGCGTTGTGCAGAATGATGCCGGCGTACTCCCGCACCGTCTGACCGTAGGGCGTAATGCGGATGCCGCGGCTGGTGCGCTCAAAAAGCTTTCGTCCCAGCTCCTGCTCCAGACTGTTTATCACCTTGCTCACGTTGGGCTGGGTGGTGTAGAGACACTCCGCCGCCTGGTTGAAGCTCCCCCGGTCGCACACCGCCGCGAAAAATTCCAGCTGCTTAAGTTCCATACGCTAATTCTCCACGTGTTCCGCCAGAATCCGGCTCACTTCTGCCAGATTTTTCTTCCCAAAAGAAACCTTCTCTCCATCAAGAATCATACATGGCACACTCATAATATGGTATTTCTGTTTCCACTCCGGATAATGCGCAAGGTCCGCCATCTCCGCGGTGATGCGCCCGTTCAAGGACGCCGCCCGCTGGGCCGCCATGACCACCTCCGGGCACATGGTGCAGGATAAGGAGACCATGACTTTCACGTTGATGTCCTTCTCTATCCTCTCAACCCGGCTCCGGATTTCTTCGTCCACCGGCTGTCCCGGTCCCGCCAGGTTGTAGAGCGCGATAACGAAGGAGTTAAACTCATGGCCGCCGGGGACACCGTGAAACAGGATGTTCCCGCCGCTGCCGTCGCTCCGGTAAAGGCGCAGGGACGGGGAAAGCTCTCCCCTGGCGGCCCGCTCCTCCCGCTCCTTCGCGTCCAGCTCCCGGACGCGGCAGATGAGCTTGTCGGTCAGTCCGTCCAGCTCGCCCACGAAGCCAGCCAGCTCGCCCGATAAGGGGCTCTCGTCCAGCTCGGCCTCGACAATGACCGGATTCTGGAATTTTGGAAACAGGGCCGCGAGCTGGGCCTTGATTTCCCCAGAGAGGAATCCCTGGCCGTGCCCGGCATCTCCGTTTTCTCCGGCTCCTGCGCCCGCGCCGCCGGCCGGGCCGCCGCCGATAATAATTACATCGTACAGATTTCTGGAAATCTCCATTCTCTCCTCCTGCCTTGACAAAATCCGCCCGCAGGGCAGCATTCCTAGATCAGTCCCACCAGATCCAGGCTCGGCTTTAAAGTGTCCGCGCCGGGCTGCCACTTCGCCGGGCAAACCTGGTCACCGTGCTCCGCGACGAACTGTGACGCCTGCACGCGGCGGAACAGCTCGTCCGCGTTCCTTCCCACGTTGCCGGCAATCACCTCATAGGCCACGATCTTTCCTTCCGGGTTCACGATAAAGCTGCCTCTCTCAGCCATGCCGTCGGCCTCGATCATCACGCTAAAATCCCTGGCCAGCTTCCCGGTGGGATCCGCTAACATCGGGTATTTGATCTTCTGGATCGTCTTGGATGCGTCATGCCATGCCTTATGAACGAAATGGCTGTCGCAGGACACACTGTATATCTCGCAGTCCACGCCCTTAAACTCCTCGTACTTGTTGGCCAGGTCCTCCAACTCCGTAGGGCACACGAAGGTAAAATCTGCCGGGTAGAAGAAGAACACAGACCATTTTCCCAGTACATCCTCCTTTTTAATCTCCTTAAATTCGCCGTTTACATAGGCCTGAACCGCAAAATCGTTTATCTCTTTTCCAATCAGTGACATATCTTTTTCCTTTCCCACAGGAGTACCTACCGCCTGGAATTGGAGGGAGAGGCGGAAGGCGTTCCCATGATTTATCTGTATATTAGTTAGTTTTTCCTAACTGTTTTTTTACTCTAACATATTCGTGATGGAAAGTAAATCGCGTAAACGATGAATTTTTCTCACTATGGGATTTTTTAATAGAGGCAGGAGGTAAAAGTTATGGTCACATACGACAAGCTGTGGGAAACAATGAAACGGAGGCAGCTCTCCCAATACCGGATGATCCGCTATTACGGCGTCAGCGCCAGCCAGCTGGGACGCTTAAAGAAAAACATGTATGTCTCCACCCACACCATCGAGATGCTCTGCGATATTCTGGAATGCCGGATGGAGGATGTCCTGGAATATCGTCCGGACAAACCGGCCGGAAAGTCTGAGCCATAAACGCGGTTTCCCCACATGCAGGCCGCGGACTGCAGCAGGCATCTATTCCCATTTGAAAAAACGGACGGCAAAGCCCCCGCAGACAACTGCCACTGCCGCCATGACGGCAATGGGAAGCCGGACCGATTCCAATGGCAGCCCCAGTGAAACTGCTTTCAGCAGCTTAATCCCCTGCGTCAAAGGCAGAACATCTGCAATCTTCTGCAATGCAGACGGCATTACTTCATAAGGTAAGGTTGCCCCCGAAAAATGAGCATCGGAAAATACAGGAGGCTGGCAGCCACACTGGCTGTTTTCGTGTCAGGCGCAACACCTCCCACCATAAGTCCGATGCTGAACATCGAACACATCACCAGAAGATACATGAGCAGGAAAATCCCTGCCGATCCGCTGAACCTGCATCCAAAAAATATGGATAAAAACTCCAAAAACAAGGCCCAGGGACAGCAGCGAGTAGACTGCATAAATCGTCACCCACACTGCGAGCAGAAATGCCGGACCTGCAGGCGTAACTTTGTATCTTTTTAATATCTTTTTCTGGCGGTAATCGGAAATCAACAGCGGAAGCCCCATCACACTGCCCGCACAAATCGCAATGGCCGATAATGCCCCGAAGGACTGCTCCAAAAAGGTATATTTTACTTCGGGAGCCGCTGTTTTTGCTCCATAAATGACTCCCAGAATCAGCGCAACCACTACCGGCATACAGAGAGCAAAAATAACCATATCCATCCCCCGGAAGGATAGCTTCAGTTCTGTTTTCAACATTGTAAAAAATTTATTCAATGCCTTCTTCCCCCTCTCCAGTAAACCACAAATACGCATCTTCCAGTTTCTCATAGGGACTGAATGCCACCGCTTCTTCCACCGTCCCTTCAAAGGCAAATCCGCCGTCCTTCAGGATACCAATCCGGTCACACAGAATTTCCACCTCATCCATGAAATGAGAAGACAGAACCATTGTCAAGCCACGTTTCTTTAACTCCTGCAGGCTTTTCCAGACACCTCTTCTCGCTTTTGTATCAAGCCCTGTGGTAAGCTCATCCAGAAAGACCACCCTGGGATCCGGGATGAGGGACAGCACAATAAACAATCTCTGTTTCTGTCCTCCAGATAGCTCGTTTACAAAAGCGTTTCCCTTATCTGCCAGGCCAAATTTGTGCAGCAGCTCTCTGTATGCCATTGGATGCCTGTAAAGGCAGGCCGTTTCCTCACACAATTCTTTTACCTTGATCCTGTCTGGATAATTTGATTCCTGGAACTGTACTCCGACCTGCTCAAAGAGCTGCTTTCGCTCCGTCCGCGGGTCCAGCCCCAAAATACGAACCGTTCCCGAATCCGCCTTTTTTGTCCCAAGAATACATTCTATTGCAGTGCTCTTTCCTGCGCCGTTTGCGCCAAGCAGACCGTACACTTCACCTGCCGCGACTGAGAAGCTGAGATTCTCAATCACTTTCTTTCCGTCATAAGATTTGCTCAGCCCGGAAATCTGGATTGTTTTTTCCATTTTGCTTGCCTCCTTATTTTCATTCTGAAATAAAGATTAGCATCCAATCCAACTGTGGTGGGTAACTGTAGCGTTTTATTCTGATAATTTTTTCATCTTTTCAATCTGGCAAGCCACATAAAAAGCATTGCTTTTTGCCTCATTCAATGAGGTTAATAGCTTATCGCAAGCCCTTATGATATCATCATCCTCCTTGGGTGTATCAAGAGCTTTCCTGATATTGGCCCCAGGATCATCCGATAGAGCCCGAAGCATTCTCAAAATGGCGGAGAGGGAATAGTTGGCACAGCGAAGAGAGCGTATGATTTTCAAGCGGAGAATGTCTTCCTCCGTGTACACCCGGTATCTGTTTTCAGTTCGCCGGATGGTAAACAGGCCGTTCATTTCCCAATTTCTCAAGGTATCAATCGTTACCCCCAATACATCTGCTGCTTCTTTTCTTCTATATGTCCTCTGCATTCCAACAGTTCTTTCATTTATACCCGATAAAATACTGTGGATAATACGTATCGCTTCTTCTGCATTGGCTTTTTCGATGTCGATCTGTGCAATGTACCGCCTGGTTAATTCCATGGTCTTCTCGTAATCGCCTGAAGCAGAGACCTTAATAATATCAACTGCCTGTCTGCGAAGTCCATTCTGGAGGACTTCCACCTGGAGGGCCGCCCGTGCCAATCTGAATTGCTCAATATGAAGATCAGTAAATACACGATAACCGTTGCTTAGTCGCTCTGGTTTTGGAATTAAACCGCATTTTTCATATAAACGTACGGTATTTACATGTATGCCGATTATCCTTGCTATGTCTATTGTCTTATATGTATTCACTCAACGCACCTCCATTCCCCATTATGGCATATTTTATAAGTATGGTGTTATAGTGTGGGGTTTTTAGTTTACTGTAAAATGATCTGATTTCTCCCCATAGCAATAACACGCCAGCCGTTGTTTGCAAAATAATTGCGTTTAGTCGTAAACAAAAAGAGAGCCTGCCGTCTTTTTTATCATTCGCGGGCTAATATTATACACCTTTATATTTTAGGGGTTATTGTTTATATTACATCTTTTTTATTTGCCCTTAGACTTAGGATGAGGTGATATATGCTGAAAGGCTCTGATAACAAATTGGGCTACCGGATAAAAGCCGCCCGGGAAAACCGTAAATGGACGCAGGAACAACTTGCCGAAATGGCTGGTATCTCCACGGTTTACCTTTCCGAAATTGAAAATAAACGAACCATCCCCAGTTTTTCCATCTTGTCAAAACTCTGCCGATTGCTGAATCTTTCCCTGGATGATCTTGTCTTTCATACAGAGTCAGATGACGCCAGAAAAATCAGCCGGCTGCTTTCCCGCTGTGACAAACAGCAGCTCCATGTCATCCACGCCATGATTGAAGCAATGCTGGAGGCAGCGGAAAAAACAGAATGATTCCAAACACAACAATACCCTCAGTCAAATTGCTGTCATTTCACATTCTGTCTGAGGGTATCGAGTTTTTTTATGTCTGTCTTATGTCTATCCGTTCGAGAAGACAATCTTCATCCATCATCTTCTCTAATCCAGTCTGGCTCCGTCCGCTCCTACCGGATAGCCATCCACAACGGTGTTTACTGCCAGGGTGCCACTGGGATCAAAGTAGTACCACTTCCCATCAATTTCCTGCCAGCCCGTCCGCATCATGCCGCGGTTTATATCTAAGTAGAACCAGCCTTGATAGGAACTGTCATAAATCCAGCCTACTGCCGCGTAGCCCTTCTCGTCAAAGGCGAACCAGGCACCGTTGATTCGCTCCCAGTAATAGAAAATCCGAACATCGTTTTGCTGGCCGCCTGTCACAATACTGCGGCTTCCCTTGGGATAGTTCCCATCCGGGTAGCGCAGCCACCAGCCGTTTTCATCTTGCACCCACTGGCTCTGGTCCTGGCCAGGACCGGTGACGATGCCCAGATTCGGCTCTGTCTGGCCCTTGTCCGGCGTCTGGGGCTTAGATGAGGAAGATCCGCTGGAAGAATCACTGGAGGAGCCTCCTGAGGAGCCTCCGTCCGGTTTCCTCACAATAGTTCCCGTGATCTGCTCCGGCACGGTTACCTGGTAAAACGCCGCGTCCGCTCCGGTTACTTTTACATTCTCCAGATGAACCGGAATATTGGTTCCCACATTGGGGCTGTCATAGACTGCGGTGGCGGTGACCTGGATCTCATCTCCGTTTACCAGAGCATCCTTCGGCACTTCCAGGGTCACATTTTCAATCGCGGTAGTTCCGTCATAGGTCTTGGAGATGCTGCCTACCACCTGGGCGGTGACTTCCTTTCGGGCCAGGTTGACCGTTATCGTCTCGTCCGCAGGCTTTAAGGCCGCGCTTCCGCCGTAGGATACCTTCAAGGCCAAATTATTCCCAAGGGCAGGTTCTTTTCAGCCGTATCGTAGCGCAAGGTGAAGGAGCCGTCTGCGCTCTTATCCGCTTCAGCAAGGATTTTGGTCCCTCCCTCGGCGTCCGTATAGGTCAGCTGTGCCGTATCCTCCGCCAGCGCGTTGGCGGCTGCCACATTGCCCTCGGTCTGTTTCTCCGGCGTAAATTTGACCTGGATGGTGTCCCCATACTGGAAAGTCCCGTTCTGGTTGACGCTCAAGTTCCCAAGCTGTGCGTCCCGTTTGTTGATGGTGATGCTTAGGGTCTGTGCATCACTCTTGTAATCCCCTATCATGGCTCTTACCTTACACTCAAACGTTCCTGTGACAGTCGGAACGCCCTCGATCTTGCCGGTATTAGCATTTAAGCTCAGACCAGCAGGCAGGCTGCTGTTATCAAGTTTCCAAGTTACAGGCGATGCTGCGTCTGCATTTGCTTCCAGTTAAACCGTGTATGATTCACCCACATATCCAGCAGGCAAGGTAGTTGTTTTGACGGTGGGCAGGGTATATTTGTAGCCCAAATTTAATGCCGTCGACGCATAATAATAATCATTTTCGGGATACCGGCCAAAAAACGTATAAGGTGTGCCGGAATCTAGATTCGTGAACGTCGCGTTTCCATCCTCTAGACTAGTCCATCCACTTTCAGGCACGGCAGCGTCAGTTCCTTTTACGCAGGCCAACTCAATGGGTTCTTGATTACCATTGAGGTAGGTCACCGCCACTTCAAGGCTATTTACTTTCGACGTCGTTACTGAAAGATCACAATTTGTCTCTATCGGCGCCTCCTGCTCTCCCTTGTCCACAGTCAGCTGGGCGCTTCCTGTGCTGGATAACAGGCCGTCTTTATCGTCTGTACCTGCCACGCCGCCAAAGTCGGCGGTGATGGTGTAGGGGCTTTCGCTGGGCTTCCAGTCGATGTCTGTGGCGCCTTCATCCGGCTTTTTCAGTTCCACCGTGGTTGTGGCGGTGTAATTTCCATCATCGTCCGTTGTTACCATGACGAAATTCCCAATTTTCTGCTTATTCTCCCCATCTTCTAAGTAAAAGTCCACCTGATTAGCCGAAGCCCTCAACGTCCTAGTCTGGGACTCCTTTTTCTCCATGGTGGCTGTGATATTGATCATGCTTCCGAAAGTGGCTAGGTTATCATCCAGGGGGTTGCCGTCTTTATCCGTGAAGCTCACAGTCACCTGGCTGGGGTAGGTGGGGCGCTTGCCCGTAACTTCCCCCGACAGGCTGCCGCCCTCCTGCACGATGATGGTTCCGTGGTTGTTAATGGTTACGCCCTCGGGAATTTTCAAGCTGGCTCCTTTGGGGATGGTCACGGTCACGTTTTCTGGGATGATGTAGTGTCCGGCGGGTTGGGCAGAGTCAGATCGTCGTAGACTTCGTACTCTTGATAATTCACTTTTCCATCTCCTTGAAAATAAAATAAGCCGAGGGGCTTTCGTTAAGTGAAAACCTCTCGGCTATGTACGGATTATTTTATATTTTCTTCTTTGTTTTATTTGAGCAGATTTTTTATCTTCAGTTTCCTTTAATCCTGCCAAATTCATTTGTATCTCACTTCTTATAATTTCCCGCAACATATCATCTTGAGCTTCAACAGTACTAAATTTTCCAAGTAAATTTACGCTTGACAGAAAACGCTCATCTTCATGTAAAGCTTTATGATAATGATTAAGTTGTGACAAAGAATTACGATATACAACTAATGCTGTCCCTGCAATTAGTTCTGTGATAACCCCTCCTATAGCTGGAATAATTGACATTTGAAAACTCAATCTAAATACGACTGGTAACATAATAGCTCCTATCATTAAAATAAATCCAGAAATACACATTGCTACAGCTAATATAAATGATGCCTTTGCCTGTTTTTGGCTCCAAGTATAAAATTCCTTTATATCTTCAAGGTTAATCATCATACGCCCCAAAGCATCAATTTCTTTCTTCTTTTCTTCTTTCACAAAAACCTTTCGTCCCTCTTGTTTTATTTCTTCCTTTAATTCTTCAGGAACTATAGCCTGCTTTAATCGTCTTGAATAGGACTCTAATTCTTCATCATCATCTTCTTGCCAACGCCTTTTCATAATTGAAAAATAACTTGTTAAAAGAGTTCCAATAGCCATTATAACAGAAGTAAATCCTAATGCTAAAGTAATAGCATCTTCATCTCTAATGTCATCCATATTAAAAGGTTGTTCCTTAAAAAACAAAACAACAAAAAGCATTGCAAATATTTCAATGGCAAGAGTCAAAATTATCATATAGGATGTTCTGCTATTGTTTTCTTTCAATTTTCTCTTTTTCACGTTGTAATGTCTATGGGTCAGCATCTTTTCAATCTTCAATTGTGCGTTACGTAAATCTTGCTCGGAATCAGAGGCACAAGTAACATATAAAGTTCTTTCTATACTTGCAGGAACACTCGCTTTATCTAAAACAACTGGAATTAACACTTTATTTCTATTTTCTCGCACTAATACTTGTGCCAACTGCAATTCTAAATTAAGAACTAGATTCTCACAAAATGTACCATCAATCATTGCTAAAATAACATCAGCACTCTCCATTTTTCGTTTAAGAGTTTCGTTAATATCTGAATTTATTTCTGCTGTAGAAGGTTTTGAAATAATCTTAATATTTCTGATACTACTTAAAAGTTTTTCTGCAAATAAGGTATTATTCGTTGCAGCCAGAATATAAACTTTCATCACTTACAATCCTTTCGTAAAATCTTGTTTTAAATTATATCATTTTACAATAAATTTTTCCACCTCTCGACAATGCAAAAGACGGCATCAGCTTCACGCCAACGCCGCCTTTTTCTTCGGTCAGTCCGTTATAAAATCCCTGCTTTTTTCAGATACCCTACGCTATCATAGCAGCCACGGAAATAGACGGACTGCATTTCCAAATCCGTGAGCTTGTTCTTCAGCTCCAACACTTCGATGAGGGCCGCACATTCCTCCTCGCTCAGCTCCGCAGATTTCTCCGTATCAAACATGCTGAACACCTTTGGATATTTCTCATATAAGCCTCAATCTCGGCTTGTACGGCACGGTATTCCTCATTTTCCTTTGAGAGCTTCGCTATGACAGAGCTGAGATACTCGTTAAAAATATTGCTGTGGACATCGACAAATGTTTCAAATCTGAACTCGCCAGACACCTTTACCACCTCCGCTGTTTATTTATCTGCACCTTATTATAATACCCAGATTTCCACAATACAAATGTGCAAACAGTGTTACCGTTCCATATCCCTGCTCTTTCTTTCGGGTAGTCCGTCACTCTGCTCTGGCTCGGTGTCAATGGCAGAGGGGGCTTTTTCGTCCAGATTCAGCTCGATATTGAGAGTGTTCAGCCTGTCGGTTTTCTCTTTCAGTTCTTCCTCAAAGGCAAAGGGCTTTTCGACCTCCACCTTTGCGTTTTCAAACTGTGAAATGATTTCCGCCTTTTTGGTCTTTGCGGCTTCCAGTCGGGCGGGGAGCTTGGCAAGCTCGTTTTCAATTCGGGTCAGATTGCCGAGAGCGTCCGAGCCTAACTCAACCTTGTGCTTTGCCTTTCCGCAGAGGTTTAGACAGTAGGTTGAATTGAACGTGTCATAATAAACCTCTAACTTAAAGCCACGGTAGCTGCCGATTTCACACGGCTGCGACAGCGGATACTCCTTGCAGATAGCAAGCAGCATTTGCCCTGCGTCAGCTTTTTCAGTGTAGGTTACGCCCTGCAAGGTCATCGGGCAGAACTTGTCATCGCCCTGCGGCTTGTGTTGTTCGGCAAGTAAGGTATCCGCTTCATAGCCTATAATGCGTTCCTCATACTCCTTAATCAGCTTCGGAAACTTCTGCAAAATCCTGTCCTCAAGGTCGTAATGCTCGGACAGATAGCTCTGCTTCAGCACTCGGAGCTTGGATACCTGTATATCCAGATCCATTTTTTCCTTGAAACGCTCATCGCCCGTGGCAAGCATTTTGACCTCCGCAAAGGAGAGGGCAACCTCGTCCACATCTTCAGCGGAACGGACGGGGCTTTTGCTCGTCATGATCTGGCTGATAAATTTCTGCTTGCTTTCCACGAGCTGATAGAGGTATGCGTCAAAAGTCTGTTCGGTCACATAGCGGTAAACCTCAACCTCTGGGAACATATTTCCCTGCCTTTCGATACGCCCCTGCCTTTGTTCAAGGTCAGTCGGTCATTTTTTGCGGACAGTTCATACATGCTATCCTTTTCTGTTCTCTGCTCCTGCGTTTGCTCTCGTTTGATTTCTCCCTCCGTATCTTCTTGGCACAAGCAGGACAATACCTTGATGCACCAGAGCCCGGGACATATTCAACGCCGCACACCGTACAATTTTTAGCGGGCATTGCTGCCCACCGTTTTGTAGGTATGATATGTAATTCATCGACAAAGCCGATGAATTTATAGTAAATCTTGATTTCCTGCTTCACTGTTCCGTCTGCCATCTTCTCACGCTCCGAAACAAGTATCTTGTCTATGAGTGCGTTTATAACTGTTGCATCCAGTTCTTTTAAGCCTTGATAATTTCGGATAAGGGCGAGGAAGTCACGGATTCCCCGTGATTTCTCGTAGCTTTCATTAAGAGTTTCCGTCACCTCTTTCAGCCTTGCTTCAATTTCAAGCTGCTCTTTCTGGTATTTCCCCGACATCATCTCAAAATTCCGCTCGGTAATACGCTCCATGACCTTATCCTCGTAGAGAGAGGAAAACAGCCTGTCCAGTTCCGCAAGGCGTTTGTTCAGCTTCTTACGTTCTTTCTCTAATGCTTTCGCCCTGCTCTGGTCTGTTTCCGTGAGCCGCTTTTCTATGGCCCTGACCGCCTTTTCATCATTCACTGCCATATCCGCAAAACAGTTGATGTCGGCAAGAACGGCATTGAATAAATCCCTTGCTTCTATATTGTGGGCACTACACTCGCTTCTTCCGTTTCTTGCATAATTATTACATGAATACTGTACACAGTCGATAATCTCTGGGCGTTTCCTCCTGTGTACGTTCATTGCCCGCAGAGCACATCCGCAGTCCACACACTTGATAACGCCTGCAAAAATATTTACAAATCCTCCCTTGTTCTGTGGAAGCCTACGACTTGTAATAAGCTGTTGGACAATATCAAATTCCTCCTGCGTGACTATTCCCTCATGGGTATTGGGTATCACTTCCCATTCTTCGGGCAGCTTAGAGGGGCGTTTCTTGCTTTTCATATTGGCGGCAATCCGTTTGTAGCCTACAAGATTTCCCGCATATATCGGGCTTCTTAAAATGCTCCTCACGCTGTTCCCACTCCAAATATAGCGTTTGTCCTCGTTCCCCTCAAAATGACGTTCAAAGCCTGTTTCGCCACGCTCCGCCGCATAAGCGGCAGGGCGTAGGATATGCTGTTTATTAAGATGTCTGCAAATTTTGGCAACTCCATTCCCTTTTAATGCAAGGTCGAATATCTCTTTTACAACATGTGCCACTTTATCATCTATCAGCAGATGGTTGTGGTCGGCAGGGTCTTTGATATAGCCATAAGGGGCGGTAGTTCCCATGAATTTCCCCTGTTGAAACCTCGCCCGATATGCCGATTTTATCTTAACAGATATGTCAGCGGCATACATTTCGTTTAAAATGTTGCGGAAAGGCGTGATGTCCATAGCAGATTTATTCAAGGTATCTACGCCGTCATTGACCGCTATATACCTCACGTTATGCTCTGGGAAGAAAACTTCCAGATATAACCCACAATCAAGATAGTTTCTCCCCAGACGGGATAAATCTTTCGTAATCACGCAGTTTATCAGACCGCTTTCAATGTCTTTTATCATATTCTGGAAACTTGGTCTTTGGAAATTTGTACCAGAATAACCATCGTCCACATACGTTTTTGCTATGTGCCATCCCTGCTTTTTCACATAATCCGTGAGGATGGATTTCTGTGTCGCAATGCTCGCACTCTCGTTATCCGTACCATCGTCTTTAGATAAGCGGCAATAAATGCCGACTAAATAGATTTTCTTTTCTTCTTTGATTCCTGCCATACTGTAAAACCTCCGTATCTGTCCTATCTGTTTTCATGTCCCATTGCGTACATTCTAAGCGGACAGCCCCTCATTGTCGAAGGTGTCGCCCTCGGCAATCTTCTTCCGAATATCCTCGGAGATAATCGGGACAAACGCTTCTGTAACGGTCTGTGTGCCGACATATTCACGGCTGATTATCATCTGCACTGGTGCTTTTGGCACGATACGCTTTCTCTTTTTATCTGCTTTCTTATCCTCGCCCATACTTAAATCTTCCTTTCCAGACAGGGCAGGGAAGAGTTTGGAAATGTCCCCGCCCTGCCAATCAGATACCATTAATCCTCGCTGTTTAATTCTTTCTGTAATGCTTTAAGGAGTGCCGCCGCTTCATCAGCGTTCAGCGTGATTCCCTTGCCGCACTTTTCACGGTTCGGGGAAAAGCTGCGGATGTCATACTTCGGCTCTTTCCCATTCCATGAAATGAGATTGATTTCCTTTGTGTAGCCACTGTCGCCCGTAGACAATACTGCGATTTCCTTTACGATTTCATACTGGATTTCTCTCATTCTCCATACCTCAACTCTCTGTATTTACTTCCCGAAAAAGAAGATTAGCGGCTGTCACGGTTGCGTTTCCTCTGCAACTCACGCTCCAAAAGTTTGATGATGGTTTCCTCCATCTGCTTCGGCGTTGTGTTCTTCGGAAAGTATTTTTTCAGCTTGCTTGTGTTGATTTTCAAGGTTTCTTTCTGGTTGCCCTTTTCCTCCGTCATAATCGCAAATATCGTATCCATGTCAAGCCGCCCGCTCTGGCTTAACTGTTTCATCCGCTGTGCCTGTGAGAGTGAGGGCGTTGCTTCTTCGCTCTCCATCGTGGCAAAGAGGTTTTCCTGCTCGTCTTTCTTCAAGAAGGACAGTTCCACCGCAGGCGTGAGGGCGATTTTCCCCTCGTCCACCATCTGCAAAATCGGCGGTATCAGTTCCGTCAGGCGGATAAAACGCTGCACGGTCATCCTGCCCACGCCGAAGCCCTGTGCCACCTTGTCGTCCGTCCGCAACTTCGTCACAACTTGTGACGAGGTTAAGTCTGTGCGGAAACCCTGCCGCTTCATGGCTTCGGATTTCATCTTGTAAGCAAACGCCCGCTCCGATGGCAGGATATTCTCACGCTGCAAATTGCTGTCTACAAGGGTGATGATGGCTCGGTCACGGTCTAAGGGCAGGACAAACGCAGGCACGGTATTTATCCCTGCAAGTTCAGAAGCACGGACACGCCGCTGTCCTGCAATCACTTCATAACCGTCCCCGTCCTCTTTCGGGCGTGTGATTATCGGCGTGACAATGCCAAATTCCTTGATGCTTTCCGCTAACTCTGACAGTGTTTCATCTTCTGCCACATGAAACGGATTGTCGGGGAACGGGTACAAGTCTTTGGTCTTTAACACCTTAAAATCCTGTTTCTTCATTCACATATCTACCTTTCTTTCGCTCTGCTTCTATGATTTTTCTGCAATTCTTCCAACACTTCGGGCGGTATTTTTGACAGCAGCCGCCCCATCTGCTCGTTGGTTCTCTGCAATTCAAATATCTTCTGATTCGCTTTCTGCACCTTTAGTTCCTGCTCGTACTTTTCATCACGCATACGCCCCGCATAGTCTGATTCCTGCCCAATTCTCTCTTTCAAACTGTCGATATACGCCTGCTGTTTCCCGATTTCCTTAGAGAATTTCTCCACGTCTGGCAGCCATGCAGAGAGTAAATCTAACGCTTTATCCCTTTTCTTCCCTGCGTTAAAGGCGTTGATGTCGGATAGGGCAGACACGATTTCTTCATACTGTTTATCAAGCCTGCCGCCTAATTTATAGAGCCATGTGGGGACGTGTTTCCGCTTGGTTTCCATTGAGGACTGCCCCCGTTCAAGCTGATTCCACCGTGAGGACATCCGCTCATGGTAGGCGGTCTGCCACTCGGATAATGATTTCTGGTTGCCTAAGATAGCTTTCGCTGACAGCTTATTGTCTGGCGTAATCGGCACAAAGCAGAGGTGCATATGGGGCGTTCTCTCGTCCATATGGACGACAGCGGAGAGGATATTCTGCTTTCCAACACGCTCCGAAATGAAGTCAAGAGCCGTCTGGAAATACGCTTTTTGTTCTTCGGGCGGTAACTGGTTCATAAATTCTGGTGAAGCTGTGATGAGCGTTTCCACCATCATCACGCTGTCTTTCCTTGTCCTGCACCCCGCTTCGGCTACCATGCGGTTAATCTCTTTCTTGTAGGTGTACTTTGGTGGTGCTATGAGATGGTAATTGTTTTTAGAGCGTTCCATATCTATATCTGGGTTGCTTTTGTAGGCTTCTTTCTTCCGCTCGTTGTGGCGTTCACAAGCCGCAACGCCGCCCGCTTTTCGTTTCTGGAAACGCAGGATTGCATAAGGCATAGGCGGATTCCTCCTTTCTTTCGGCGGGTGACCGTCCTTTGGGGTGACAGCGGTGACGGTGGTGACAGCAGTTTTGGGATACCCCCTGCCGACTGCCGCAACTGTCACCCTCACCCCCTGCATGACGGTCATGTCGATGATGACGGTGTTTTTGGGATACCCCCCTCGCAAGAGCCGTCACCGTCATGCCGCCATTCTTTTATCCGAAGCCGTAAGGCGTAGGATAGCAGGGCACAGCCCTGCCTTAAGGGAGTCCAGAGGGAACGTCTGGCACACGACTTGCAGGGCAAAGTGTAGTGTGTTACACCCTGTAAACGCAGTCGGAAAAATCGGAATGATTTTTCTGACCGCAGGGGTGGTTTTACACGACCGAAAAGGGCGAGTAAATCTCACGCCTGCATTTTGCGTTTACGGGGTGTTCTCCCGTAGGGATGACAGCGGCAGGGTATCCTAAAATCACTGTCACCACCGTCACTGCTGTCACCCGCAGCAGAGCCGCCAGCTTTACATGGCTTTAAGCGTCAATGACAGTAACAGGGGGGTATCCTAATATCGCTGTCACCACCATCACCGCTGTCACCCGCCCTCCTTGCAAGGGCAATCCGCCTGCCGTCTTTCCTGCGGCTGTACTGGTAGCAGATACGGTTCTCGCTTAAAAATGTGGTGCGGTATTCATTCAGCCATTTCGTAATCACCGTGGGTATGGTTTCCGTTTCCCCCATAGCGGCTAACAGTTCCGTTGCCGTGCCTATCCATTCTTCCTTATCCCTCATAAAATCCACCAACCGAAAAAGGACATCTGGTATCGTTTCTTTCGCAAGCTGCTCCTGCGTTTTCCGCTCCACAAGCTCCCAACGGCAATCACGGAAACGCAGCGTGTATTCCTGATAAGGCGTGTCCCTGCCCGTCACATACAGCTTGGCGGTGTCAGACGCACGTTTCTCCTTTTCCAGAACAAAGGTAGCGTCCGCACTCCCCGTTAATCCTGTCGTCCCAGACACCTTGTTGAACACGTCGCTGTCATTCTGCTTTCGGATGTGGTGTACGACAATGACCGCCAGAGAGTGCCTGTCGGCAAAGTCTTTGATGAGGGAGATGTCCCCATAGTCGCTTGCATAGGCATTGTCTTTTGAAGCTGTACGGACTTTCTGCAAGGTATCAATGACAATGAGCCTGCTGTCTGGGTAATCTTTCAGATAATCTTCAAGCTGCACGATAAGACCGTCTGACAGCTTGCAGCTTGCCACGGCAAAGTGGAGCCGCCCGCTTGCTTCGTCCGTCAAACGAAATAACCTGTCCTGTATGCGGCAGAACGTGTCCTCAAGGCAGAGGTAAAGCACATCGCCCTCCATTGTCGGCATATCCCATAAAGGGATTCCCTGCGACACGCATAAGCATAGCTTCAGCATGAGCCAGCTTTTGCCTATCTTCTGTGAGCCGCAGAACAGCGATAAGCCTGTCGGGATAAGGCTGTCCACCACAAAGGATGGTTTCTCAAGCGGTTCATAAAGGAGCGTTTCGGCGTTGACTGTCTGTAACTTCTGCATGGCTTTCCTCCTTTCGGGCGGTGTCTTTGTTTTCGTTGCACATAGGCGTTGACCTCCTTAAAAATAGATTTACTCCCACGGAAAAAAGTGAGAGTATGTAATGCCGCCAATCCCACACAAATAAAAAACAGATTTCTTTTTCGGGCGGTGTCGGTCACGGTTGGAGATATTTCTTCAATTTCCGCCTTTACTTTCTCCTTTGCAATCGCAACAGATTTCTGTATTGCCGAAGCGGTGCAATGCTCCATAGCGGCGATTTGGTAAAAATTGAACTCATACTCGTAGTAGAGCAGGAAACGCCGCCTTTGTATCTCTGGAAGGCTCCCAACCGCCTTATAGAGCGTTTCATTCCGTTCTTCCTCAACCATGCGTTCATCAAGGCTCTTAGGCACACGCAACGCCCGTCTGTAAAGGGTTTCGTCCCATACCTCGTTAAACTCCCTGTGCCGCTCGTCCCATTAGAAAAGATTCCTGTTCCTGCGCTCCATCTGCCGAAACTCCATAAAGAACTGTTCCGACACTTCCAACTCGTGGGATTTGCCCTGCCCGTCCTTAAAGCTGATAAAATACCTTGTGCCGCTTTCCGTGGATTCCTCCGAAGCGTGTATGCCTTAACCCTGTATGCCATCCTGTTGTCCTCCTGCAAAAATGAGTGAGGGGATTTCCATCCCTCACCCAGTAGCCCGCAGGATGGCAGGCTGTTTTAGAAGCTATAAAATTTTCCGCAGCTTCTTCCGCAGATGGTCTAACCTCGCATAGATGGCACCAGTCGTCAAATGCACAAGCGGGGCAATCTCCTTTGTGGAATACCCCTGCATTTTCAGCAGGACGATTTTCAAGGTACGCCCGTCCACCGTGACTAATACTTGATAGAGATTTTCGCTCTCAATCTCTTCCAGTAACTCCGCAACCGTACCCACTTCCGCCTGCCGCTCCCTGCCTGCCATGTCCTCAAGATATTCCGCAACGTCATTCGTCCATCGGTAAAACCGCCTGTTGGAATTGAAGTCTGCCCTGTCCGCCATGCGTATCTGCTCAATGGTCGCTTCATCAACGCCGCACTCACGCAGCAGCTTTTCCTCCGCTTCTTTCCAGATACGCCATTTCCTGTCCTCCCGTCCGTGGTTGTATGCCATTCTTACTTCCTCCAATCAGAATTGATTGAGAGGGCAGAGAAAAGCCCCCTCATCTTCCCAAAGGAAAAAACAAGGGGGCTGAACGCCTTAAATTTTTAATTTTCTATTATCTTTCTTAGTTTTATTAGGATTCTGGCTTTGCGTTTGTTTACAACGCTCTGGGTTATGCCCAACCTCGCCCCGACTTCACGCTCGGAAAGTCCGTCAAAAAAGATTGCCTGTATCAGCTCCTGTTCACTATCCGACAGCAAAGGCAGGGCGGCTTTCAGCCTGTCCACCATGACCGCATTGACAACGGTTTCTGCAATGTCCACCGCTTCATCAGTGATAAAGTCCAGAGGATTCCCCTCGCTGTCCGTAAATCCGTCGAGAGATAGCAGTCTATTCTTTGTATCTAATTTTTGCAGATAACGCCACCGTTCCTTGTCACGGTAGAAGTCTGTGTATTGCTCCCTCACGACTTCAAGCAGACAGCCTTGAATGGGGATAAACAGCTTGTCCATATAGGTCTGGTCGGATTCCCTGCAACGGCAGAACTCCGTGTAGGATAATTCCACATAGCCGCCACTTTCTCTGATATATACCTTTCTTGGTGCATATTTCACCATAAATACCTCCCATCTGAATTTTTGAAATGTAAAAATCCAGATGGAGAGGCGGAGAACGACACCGCATATCAGAAACAGCCCTACGGCACTTTCCAACAAAAATCGACAAAAGAAAAACCGCAAAGGCTCTGTGACCTTTACGGTTATAGGAAATAGTAATTCTATTGTATGGAGATTGTACTTCTACTTTCAAGGTGAGAAGTACCGTTGCACTGGCAGAAATTTTTTTAACTGGTTTCCTGCCGTTCTCTGATATGCTATGTATTGATAAATTTTGCTTCGTATGAGCAGATAGATAACTGCCCGAAAAAAGGACATAAAAAAATCCCTCCAAATTTAAAAACAAATTCAGAGGGTAATTTAGGGTATAACAAAATAACCCACCCGAATATCGTTTTTTTATTTGGTGAGTTTGTTCTTTCAAATACGAAACAAAAAGAGCCGATGATTCGTGAATTGTTCCACAATTTCATCGGCTCTGCGTCTTAAGCGTCTGGCTCTTTGATGACAGTTATCTTCAAGTTGTCAACTTTAATCAATCTTTCTTGTCTGCATTTTGGACAATAAAGGGGATAATTCTCCAAAACAGTGTCCTTCCTAATTTTATTACGGGTTTTGCTCCCACAAACAGGACACAATATCCATTCGCATTTCATCATAATTAGTCTCTAATCCTTTCAAATCTCATTTTATATGACTTTTGCAAGCTGTTAAGCTAACTTGTGGAACATATGCCGAACCTTATCTATACGGCTATTCGGGCGGCGGGGTTGGCAAATAAATTTACCAATAGCTGGCTGGTATCCTTTTAACTCTGTCAAGCAGACTCCCTGCCCATTTGTGAAATAAGTTAAATCGTTCCTGTATTCTTGAATACATCTAGCAGGGATTTCTCCTTTCAGAATGACCTCGTCATTCTTTATCTGAGTACTTACAATATCTGCACAATACCTTGGAGCATCATGATACGCCCGTGAGAGATATTCCTGCGGTGCATAAATTTCAAAGTGGAGATATGGCTCTAATAGTTCTGTCCCTGCTTTTTTAAAGCCTGCTCCAATACGATAGGGGAAAGCAGCCGAAAGTCTGCGGGGGTACTTACAGGACTATAATACAATCCATATTCAAAACAGATTTTACAGTCTGTCACTTTCCATCCATACAGCCCCTGCTCGCAGCCATAAAGAACCCCCTCCATAACCGCATTTTGGAACGATTGATTTAAATATCCAAGTGAAACTCTGCTTTCATACTGCACTCCGCTTCCAATAGGGAGCGGCTCTATGGACAACCCGACAGAAGCCCAGAAAGGATTTGGCGGGACTTCTATGTGGATGGTATATTCTGCTTTTCTAAGCGGTCTTTCCATATATATAACAGTAGGCTCTTTTATTTCTGCCTCCACATGATATTTTTCCTCAAGGATGGCACAAATGACTTCCATCTGCACATTCCCCAAAAAAGAAAGTATAATCTCATGCGTTGTAGTATCCACATAATATTTTAAAAGAGGGTCGCCATCTGAAATTTCTGTAAGTGCCCCAAGCAATATTTCCCGCTGTTCAGATTTCTTTACTGCAATCGTTGTTTGGAGCATAGGGAGAGGATTTTCAATAAATTTTCTCTGCGGCAACAGTATTTCGTTCCCCAAAATACTGTTTAGCTGCAAAACATCATTTGGTAAAATTACAATATCACCAGAGCAGGCTGTATCGGATGAATATAATTCACCGTTTGTCGGAACACACATCTCTGTGATTTTTATTTTCTCTTTTTCAGATATTCTAATAACATCCCTCAAATGCAATGTTCCGCTATATATACGCACATAAACAAAACGCCGCCTTTTCTCTGAATATTCAATCTTAAAAACCTGCCCGCATAGTTCAGATTGACCTTCAGGCGTTGATGAATAAAATTTACTGGCAATTACTTCTATAAGCTGCCGAATCCCCAGATTGTTTTTAGCGCTTCCGTGATAAACGGGAAATAACGTTCCGTTTTGGAATCTCCTGTTTTCTTCCTGTTCCAGTTCTGACATTTTAAACGGTTTCCCTGACATATATTTCTCTAATAGTTCATCGTTTCCCATAATTACCGCATCCCACTGTTCCATATCGTCATTGTCCGTTACATTTATATGGGGATGCTGCCCAACCTTTTGCTTCACTATAATTTCCGAAGAAAGCTTTGCTTTCATTTCCCGATATACCATTGGCAAATCAATCCCCTCTTGGTCAATTTTATTGATGAAAAAAATTGTCGGAATCTTCATTATCTGTAGTGCATGAAACAGTATACGGGTCTGTGCCTGTATGCCATCCTTTGCAGAAACTAATAATACTGCTCCGTCTAATACGGATAAAGAACGGTATACTTCCGCCAAAAAATCCATATGGCCTGGCGTATCTATAATGTTGACTTTTACATCCTCCCACTGAAAAGATGTCACTGCTGTCTGGATAGTGATTCCCCTTTGACGCTCCAAATTCATTGTATCTGTCCTTGTTGTGCCTTCATCTACGCTCCCTAGTTCTGCAATTGCACCACTGGTATACAATAAACTTTCCGTTAATGTTGTCTTTCCTGCGTCAACGTGAGCCAGAATGCCTAAGTTAATTATTTTCATGTGATTTTCCTCCTATCAACACCCAAAAAAGGGCATAAAAATACCCAGTGATAAATACTCCTATCACTGGGTAAATAACTCCAATAGCCCCAAAACACTTATATGTTTTCGGGCATATAAAATTACATGATAAAAGTATTCTTAAACTGGGTACAAAAAACTAAGCCCCATATTAAAAGTGAAACGGGACTGCTACTTTTTGTTCCCACTATCAAATTGACAGTTTATTTAAGAATACCTTGCCGCATATTTATTAACTCCTTGTATAATACTGAATCTAATTATATTCCTTAACCCTTTATTTGTCAAGCTGACAAACTAAAGCAGAAAAAGCGGCAGGATTTCCCCCTGCCACTAATCATCTGTTTATGCAAAAATAATTTCCTTTTCCACAATCTCCCTCGCACAAGCCCTTATGTTATTGAGGCATCCTGTCCATTCTAAGGCGTTTTCTGCCTTTAGCTGTTCCGTTATGCCCTGTGCCTGTTTCATACCCTCTATGAGCCTTTCAAAGCGTTCCTGTGCCTGTCTGTTGATGTCGGCAAGGTAGGCGTTTAGCCTGCCGCTTGTAAGAAGATTGGTGTATGTAACTTTACGGTACTGTTTTAGATAATCTAAATGCCGTTGCCCCCAGATGCCTATTGCCTGTTCTTCTTCGGCGGGTACAGTTAAGCACGGTATCAAATAATCCCCTTGCCTTTCGTATTTGCCGCCCAGTTCCTCAAATAATGATTTTGCCATTGTCTGTTACCTCCACATTCTTTTTTATTTTGAATGTCCGCAAAATCCGTCCTACATCAGAGGGTCGCCACGGACAGTCCAGATTGTGGATGGCAATGAGCCTGTCCTGCACATTCGTGCCTGCCCCCATTTTCGGGGTAGAGCCTAAAAGCACACGGACTTCGCCGCTTCGTACCTTTGCAAACAGCTCCTTTTTCTGCGCATCGGTGGTTGCTTCGTGGATAAAGCGTATAGGTTTTCAGAACACGCTCTCGGCTCATAGCGTTGATAAGCCTTACCTCAAAGCCAGATAACTCAATGTTGGACGGTACTAAGTCAACGCCCTCGTTGTGGTGTAAAATACCCTGCTTCCCATCGACAGATTTATCGTCTATGATGTTCTGCATGATCGTGGAGAGCGTGACGGGCAGATCATCGGGTCTGTTGTAGCCCAGAGCCATTGTTAAATTCGCCTGTGCGTCTGCGTCTATCAGCAGGACTTTGTTGCCCTGCTTTGCCAGACCGATACCCAGATTGACCGCCGTGGTGGTCTTGCCGACACCGCCTTTTTGATTGGTTAGAGCAATCACTTTGCAATTTGACATTTGTGCGTCCTCCTTTCGCATAGATTTAGCCGCTTTGTCAAGGCGGCTATGTAAAAAAGGTGGAAAACGCAAAAAGCCGACTGGCTGTTAAACCAATCGGCTCTATGTATCCTCTATATTCAATTTTTATTTCTCCGAAAACAATTTGCGTATTTCCTCTGTATCCCATTTGTTAGGAAACAGCACCGCCATAATCCAAAAAGCATCATATAGCCCTGCGATATATGCGTGGGTGGCATATTCAATATCCTGCTTATCCCGACACTCAAGCAGACGGTTACAGATATTTCTCTGTTCTTCCGTCAAATCCAACTGAAGATAGTCCGTTTCTGCAATTCCCTCATTCTCAGAGTCCTGCTGATAAATGGTGTCTGCTTTTAACAGAGGATGGGTTGTCTTTTCCCTTAGTGTTTCTGTCGCCACCTTAAACAGTTCTTTAAATTCTATGCCATCCATCATAACCTCCCGCAAGCGTACTGTACTTTGAGCTTTTTTAATGGTGCGCTTGTTACTTTAAAAATCAGTTCATCAACACAATCTGTATATCTGCCTTGCTGTATGAGCTAATTTTTTAATTCCACGAGGCTATGTAACAGCAGGCGTCTTTCTTGGCTATCCAGATATAAATGGGTTCTCTTTTCTCTCATATTCAGCACCGTCCTTTCTGTTATCTTCATTATATGAAAATCCGTAAAACAGCTCAAAGGTGTAAGTCTGGCAAAAAAATAAGCGTACCACTATCTCTAATGATACACTTATCCTGTTCAATTTCTAAAAATCTGTCGTCTGCACTTTAGCAGCAGGGTGGACACTACATAGATATGTGACTTCTAAAAAGTCCCTATTTCTCGTTTGTGTTCCCACACCCGATGTCTACCATTACTGAAACATCAAAATAGTTTTTGAAGTGCTTATTTCGGATTTTTTCACCCTCCGAAGTGAACATGAAATGCTTCGCAAAGTGCCTAAAATAAAGGATTTCTACGAGTTTTTCTTTTGTAGCAACACAATAGTCTCAATGGTATTACCAGATTCCCACAAAAATCATATTATCTAACACCCAAAATTGATTTTACGCTGCTCAAGAACCTTATATTGAAACTCAACGTATACTTCTAATTTTTTCAACGCTTAATTCAGCTTTAGAAATAACATCTATGTCTTGTCGATATACCTGTGTACTAATTAATGGTTCACTTACTATAAACAAACCGCTAATCTTCCATGCTACATTATCCAATCCATATTGCATCTTCAAATCTTCTATATGCTCTCTTGCCCAATTAACTCTTCTATTATGTTTCGTTGCATAACATTTCTTTTCACCATCTACAAACATCCGCAGATATTCCGATTGAATCTCATACGGATTCCTTGAAAAATTAAAATCCTTCACTTCTGCAACATATACATGATGCATTTCTCTATCAATTATTAACACATCAATATCACCAAGTGTATTTCCATTTTCATCGGCAATCAACTTCTTATTAATTTTCTTAACATTAGGTTCGACTCTAAACACCCCCATATCTAAAAGCATGTCCACAATTAATTGATTAAAAAGCCGACCTCTATTATCGCTAATCCGCCCTATCAATGTAGCCATTTTATTATCTTTTGTTGAGAGTCTGCCATCATATATCAGGTCTGTTACATAAAGAAGCATGTGATATAATTGACGATTTCCCCAAATGGCATCATCTCCTCGTATTATTACAGGCCGTCTATTAAAAGAATACGCTCGATTAAACCTCCATGGATATACATCTTCTTTTCTAAACTTAGATGGCAATTTCAAAAAATCCTTACGTTCAGTTAAACTAATATTTCCAATCACTTGAGTCACAACTTCTGAGGTTAAATCTATATTCAAATTTAGCAAATACTCTATAAGACTATCTGTATTTTCCACAAAAACTTCATCATGTTCCCTTTCATTACCATAATTAATCATACCCATGATAACATTACAAAATTGACCATATGTATAGCCATAATCCGACAAAAATGCCTCATCCAATGCCGTTGAATAATCCTCCTGATAAACAGCATATTTTTTTCTAAAATCTCCTGATGAATTATAGTACAATTGTTCCCTTCTATACTTGTCACCATACTGGTACATATTTTCAAATTCATTCCGTTTCATTCCAATTCTATCTGATTTTAATATTTCAATAGGTGTATTAAAAATATTATAATAGAACAAATCATTTTTATATGCCCAATCAATAATTAAAGAACAAATTGCTAATATATATTCATACTTTCCGATACCTAAAACTTTTTTTCCTTTCGGTGGTTTAGCTGCTACATATTCCATCATAAATTTTAGCGCCAATGAGGTTCGATTCAAATCATTATAATCTTTCATATACTGTTCTTCTTTTTCTGGATAACATGCCAAATCACAAGCATATCGTTTTTCGACTATCATTACTCTATATAGAGTCTCTTCTAAATCAAAATAAATTATCTCAACAAGATTATTCGGGCTCAACTGCTGGATTTCATTTTGAAGCATTCCAAATAACATACCTACAACATCATTAGCGATCTTTGTTCTATCGGAATCCGGTATAATACCATAACCCCATTTACCAGTCTCTAAGACTGTTTTCCCAATTATATCTAACAAATAATCTTCGTCTTCTCCATGAACTATTCTATTATTACCAAATACTATCGGCTTTAAATAAGGTATAACTTCTATATCCGATGAAAAGAACTTTTTCTTCATTGGATTACCAAATATTTTCTTTATATCTTCAGTATAATCATATGGTGTAAACGTGTTTTTCTTTAAAACATCTAGCACTATTTGGCATAATTCTTTTTCCTTTGCATTAGTTTTGCAACTCATTTGTCCAAATGCCTTTGGGCTCCATATCAAATTATAATGTCTGCCGCATCCCTCTATGCTTACTAAATCAAATAATGCAATATCTTCAGTTGGGGCATAATAATATGTTTTCTTATCACCGTCAAGAACCACATTAAAATGATACAATGTATCATACATCTCCATATTTTCAATAATTACTTTACATTCAGCTAACCAATATGACAAAGTATCCATAATGGAAAAGTATAAATTAATATCTAGTTCTTCTACAATTTCATCTGATGTAATCCATATATTACAATTACTGAAACAAATACAAATAGAACTTTTCTTGGTTTCTCCCCACTCTGATTCTGTATACATGTTACGAATCTTATCACATGACTCCACTCTGGTTTTCCAACCATCCTCATAAGATTCGACCAAAATAGCATTTTCTTTTTCTATTGCCTGATTAATATAATCAACAGAATCTCCTGGCGCAATATACAATATAGTTTCACTAGGATTAAAATCGTCACTCAAATAAAAAGAATGCTCGTTACTTGTATAAATACTAACCGCATTTAATTCACTAAATAAATTGGGCATATTCGTTTTCAACTTGCTTTTAGCCCGAATATATCTAGGTAAGAAATTTCCTTCTTTTCTTTCATTAACACTTATACAGTGCAATTCAAATGGATTTAACTTTATCACCTCAAATAGCGAAAGTTTATTTATCGCTTTTAGACCAATCCCCCGTCCTATACCGCTCAATATAACCATACAATAAAAATCATCTATACCGATTGCTGCTTCCTGCATCTTTTCGCAATAATACTTCACACGTTCTTCAAAAATCAAACTATGTCTTTCATCAGGATATTCATCATGCATTGTATCTTTTGTATAATTATAAGCATCATCACACACAAACACTACTAACATCAATTGATCATTATATACTGTTACAATTCGTTCTTTATAATAATCATTATTCAGCAATTCGACACCTATCAAATTCTCTCTGATCTTATGATGCCCTAATGCTTTTAAAGACTTATTACAATCACGCCAGATATAATCATTGTAACGTCTAACCACCTTATCCTTTATTTCAAATTCCTCAGCTATTCTCAAAGACTGAAAGAACACAAATACAGGTAATAGTGACACATTCAATAAAACTATTGTTTTTTCTTTTGCATTCCTAATAAATGGGCGACAATAAAAGGGTCTATTACTCATAGAACCAATATCCTTTGTTCCAAAAGGCATTATAATATCATCTAACAAGTCATTATAATCTTTCAATGAACGCTGTACTCTTTGTTCATCAAATGCAACATAACTGGCAAATTCTTTAATTCTACTGCTGTCAGGTAATATAACTCTTTTCCCCTCATCCGAAACACCCTCAGTCCCTCTCACATTTATCCTATAAGCCAATTCATCGGACATTTCCAATACCATCATAATTACTTTTCCAACTTTTTGAAGATATTCTTCTGGAAAATTATTTTGGTAATTAAATAATATATCGATTAACATCTGTAAATTATATGCAGGTGTATTATCAATCCCATTAAAAACTGTATGATTATCCATCAGCATAATATTCTGGACAAAAGTATTTTCATTAGGGTCTATAGACATTGCTAAATTAGTATTATTAAGTTGCTCTATTAATCTTCTAAATTTTCCAGAGCTCATTTTGTAGTTTGAACTATACTCCTCTTCCTTATCTCTTAAAATGACAGCAATAAGTCCATCTAATAATATTGACTTATTCTGATTTTGTGGCATGAGATTTAACCCTGAAATTCTTGCCAATATATCATAAACATCATATTTTTTTATTTCAGCAACAATGCTCTCCATCTCACTAATTGTATCATCATCTTCAAATAACATCTCTAGTTCTTTCATATTAGTATCAAAAAATCCATTTTTTATCCCCGTCTAACTCTCTTTCATATCAACAGCCAATTTCGGCAAATTATTCAAGCTTACCGTTTCCAATGTCTGTAACTGTTGTACCGCCAATTGCCGAAGTAGTTCCATCCGCTCCTTTTGATTTTTCCCTTGGTTAATCAAAACCGCATTATAGCTTTCCAAATTCGCAAGTACCAATAACTGATTCAGCGTTGCTGCATCTCTCATATTTCCTTTCACAGTCGGATTTTCATCTTTCCATTGCTTAGCCGTCTTTCCAAACAAAACAACATTTAGCATATCTGCTTCATTTGCATAGGTATACGCTACCTGTGCGGGTGTTAATTCTGGCGGTATCAAATTATCCTTAACCGCGTCAGTATGTATCCTGTAATTCAACTTAGAAATCTCCCTGTTCAAATTCCAATTTAGAGATAGCCGGCTGTTCTCATCTGTCTTTAATCTCCTATAGTCTTTCATAATATATAACTGGAACTCTGGAGAAATCCATGTTGCGAAAGACATCGCAATATCACTATGGGCATATGTTCCGCCATAACGTCCTGCTTTTGAGACAATACCAATGGCATTCATCTGCGTAATCCACTTTGTCGGCGTCATGACAAAACGATTTAATCCTGCCTCATTTTTAACCGCCTCGAATTGCACACGGTTAAAATCTGGATTATGCAGTTCCTCCCAAACGCCTAAAAACTCAATCGTATTTCTATTTCGCATCCAGTTTTGAATCACAAATCTCGGGTCATCTTCATTTCTATATTTTGCAATATCCGTTAATGAAATAAATTCATTTTCAAAATTTGTAGTATAAATTCCAATATCAATACCTTTTGCATGGATAGTCTCCTTAACAATTTTCGCCATAATTATTCCCCTCTCCCCCACATTTCCCGATATGCTTCGATGTAAAACTTAATACAGTCAGGATATACATACAAATATCTTATACACACTTTTTTATACAATCCTAGCATTTTTTCATCACACGCAAAATCCAACAAATAATCTAACAAATTCGACAATTCATCTTCTGATACAGTTCTGCTACACACATCTTCAACCGATGGCAGATAAACCTCATATACTTTCTGATGTAATTTGACTATCTGCCCGGCAATCCGGTAAATATTTTCATCCATTAGATTACCTCAAAATATTTAAGTGCCTCCGTTATCGCTTCTACCTTTTCTTTCGGCGGACGTTTCCTCGTCTGCTTCAATTCCTCTGTCGCATTAGGCGCACTATACATTGTTATTCCCAATGCCTTTTTCACTTCTGCAATATAAGCAGTATGTACTTTAAATCCATACTTCTGCTTTACATATTCCTGTATCATTTTATATGTGATTTTCGGTTTCGGCTGATATTTTTTCGCCCGTTCTGCAATCGCATCCATCGATATCTTATCATCGTCTTCTCCAAATTCCACCTTTACGTTGATAACGCTATCCGGTGATTTGTGGGACAGAAGTACCACCGTCTCGACATGCCCGGTAAACCCAAACATATCCACCCCCCACACATCTTCCACCGCATACCCCTTCCTCATAAAATACCGCAGATCCCTCGCCAGCGTCTCCGGCCCGCAGGCACGTAGACCACCCGGCCGGGGCCCATCTTTGCCACCGAATCGATAAACTCCTTCGTGCTGCCGCTCCGGGGCGGGTCCATGAAAACCACGTCCGCGGTCTCGCCGCGGGCGGACATGGCGGACATGAACTCGCCGGCGTCGCCGCAGTAAAACCGGGCGTTCTTTATGCCGTTCAGTTTCGCGTTATTCACAGCGTCCCGCACCGCGTCGCGGTTGAGCTCCACGCCGATCACCTGCTTCGCCCGGCGGCTGGCAACCAGACCGATGGTGCCGATCCCGCAGTAGGCATCGATCACCGTCTCCGTCCCACGGAGACCCGCCAGCTCCATCGCCTTGCCGTAGAGCTTCTCCGTCTGCACCGAATTGACCTGGTAAAATGACTTCGGGGAAATTCTGAAGCGCAGGCCGCAGAGCTCGTCCTCGATGTATCCCTTTCCATAGAGCACCTGCTCACGCTCGCCCAGAACCATGCTGGTGTCCTTCCCGTTAATATTCTGCACCACCGTGGTGATCTCCGGGTGCTTCTCCCGCAGTGCCTTCACGAAATTATTTCTCGACGGAAATACCGGCGACGACGTCACCAGAACCACCATGATCTGTCCCGTGGCTGCGCCGCAGCGGATCAGCACATGGCGCAGGAGGCCGTACCCCGTGTCCTCATCGTAGGTCCTGATCTTAAAAGATTTGAGCATTCCGCGGATCGTGGCAATAATCTCGTCCGCCTTCTGATTCTCAATCAGACAGGACTCCACCGGAACCACCTCGTGGGTCCCCTCCTTATACACGCCGGAAATGGGATTTCCCTTGCGGTCGTGGTCAAATACCGCATGCACTTTATTTCTGTAATGATAGGGGTTCTCCATCCCGATAACCGGATGATCCACCGTGTGGATTCCCGCCAGGAGACGGTTTAACTCCTTTCGCTTCTGCACCAGCTGCTTCTCATATGGAATATGCAGGAGCTGGCACCCGCCGCATGTTTTGCTCACCGGGCACACTGGCATCGCCCCGCCGGCATACGGCCGTTTCGCCTTCTCCTTCTCCTTCGCCTTCTCCGTCTCCTTCGCCTTTTCCTTCTCCGTTTTCACGTCTTTCTTTACAGGCGCTTTCTTCCTTCCCTGCTCAAGCTCTCTCATCACTCTGCCTCCAGTTTTTATATCTAAGTATTTCTCTCACTCACAATCGCCATTTTTCCATAACTTCCCTGTATCTTTTCCCATTATAAACACCTCCCGCCCTAAAATCAACGCCAAACAACAGCCCTTCCCCTTCTCCCCCGTGTCACGCATTCACCGGAACAAAAATCCTCCGCCCTCTGTCCCCACCCAAAAAGGGAGTGCCGCCAGGCTTCCCGCCCGCTCGGCACTCCCATCACAATCATCGATATATTTCGTCACTCACAGTGCACATCCACAGTTTACGGTTTCAGCGCATTCTACGACTTCCGTGCACCCCCACGCTCCCGCACACCTCACGCCTGCCCGCTGACCTTCAGATAATCCTGGATCACCTGCACGGCGCCGTCAACGCCGATGGTTCCAGTATTGATAATCAGATCATAGTTTTCCAGGGCCTCCCACTCGCGGCCGGTATAGTAGCGGTGATAGTCGCGGCGCTCCTTGTCGATGCGCTTAATATTCTTGACGACATCCTTCGGCTCGTAGAGATTCTTCTCCGTGATGCGGGCGATCCGGCTCTGCATGTCAGAATAGATGAAAATGCGCACCAGCCCCTCCTGCCCTTCCAGGATATAGTCGGCGCAGCGGCCGATGATGACGCAGGACTCGGCGGCCGCCAGCTTCCGTATCACCTCCGACTGGAACCGGAACAGGTTGTCGGCGGAAATAAGATCGGCCCCGTAGGAGGGTGCGCTCTTGTCGGGCGTCAGGCTGCTGATAATCTTGTAGAGAAGACGGTTCCCCGCTTTCTCGTCGGCCAAATGAAAATAGCTCTCCTCGATGCCGCTCTCATCGGAGTTCATGCGGAGAATATTTTTGTCGTACACATTGATGCCCAGCTTTTCCGCCAGCTTCCTGCCGACCTCCGCACCGCCGCTCCCGTACTGGCGGCCAATGGTGATGATCAATTTCTTATCTGCCATACCAACGCCTCCTCACATAAAGAAATATGTTTTCATTCTTATGGATTCAGTATAGCATATTTTTCTAAATATTCAAACATAAAACGCGAATAATTTATACAATATTTGCGCCGGATTTATCAAATAATAATCATATAGGTGTCATAACCGCGCGTCTTCAGGCGCTGCTCCGTGGCCACTGCATTGTCAAGCTTCTCGAACGCGCTGACCCGCACCTTGAAATATCCGTCCTCGTAGACCAGATGCGCCGGGAATCCCTCCCGCTCCAGCTGCTGTACCATCTGATCGGCGTCTCTCCGGTCGCGGAAGGCCCCCACCTGGACCGAGTACAGCGGAACTGGCTGCAGCGACTCCAGAATGCCGTCGGCGATAGCTCTGGCAATCTGGTCAAATTTTTCGTCAAACAGCTGATTGTCGGCCTCATTGTCGAGAAATCCCGCCTCCACCAGCACCGCCGGCATCCCGGAACGCTTCAGCACAATCAGGTTTGGCCGTTCCTTGACGCCCAGGTCTGCAAACCCCACCCGCGCCAGCGCGCGGTCAATGTTCTCCGCCATGCGCACCGCCGGGCCTTCCAGACTGTATACAAGGCTCTCCACCCCCGAGGCGCTCCCAGGCACCGGCATCGCGTTGCGGTGAATGGAAATAAAGAAATCCGCTCCCGACTGGTTTCCGATCTCCGCCTTCTCCAGAGGACTGTCGTACACGTCCGTGGTGCGCGTATACACCACCTCGATCCCATTTTTCTCCAATATATCTCCAACGGCCAGCGCCAGCCGGAGGTTGTCATCCTTCTCCCGCCGCCCCTCATAGATGGAGCCGGGCTCCACGCCCCCGTGGCCCGCATCGATAACGATTCTCGCCATTTTGCACCTTTTCGCTTGCTCTTTCTATCAGAATATGAACGGCCCCGGCGAAAGGTGTGCGGTCGTCCGGCGGTTTTCCCCTGCTGCGCCGCGCGTTTAAATTCTCTCCAGCTCCTCCGCAAACCCATCGTCCAGAATGATCTCCCCACGCTCTTCACCTCGACGGTCATGTAGGCAGTTCCATCCTCCCCGATCTCCACTTCCAGCTGGCCGCCGGGCATGTGGACCATCATTTTCCGGTTCACCAGGCCCATCTTGAGGGCGGCTCCGGCCGCCGCGCAGGCGCTGGTTCCGGAAGCCAGAGTGTAGCCTGCTCCCCGCTCATAAATCTCGATCTCAATGTTCTTCCGGTCCACCACGTGAAGCAGCAGGGTGTTCACCTTCTCCGGGAAACAGGCGGCCGTCTCGGAGACGGCGCCGATGCGGCAGACCTCCTCCCTGGAAATCTCCTCCATCCAGATGACACAGTGGGGATTTCCCACCGCCACACAGGTAGTTTTATAAGGAAGCTTCCCGAACACCATGGTCTCGTCCACCATCTCGCGGCGCGGCCCGGTCACGGGAATTTCATCGCTCCAGAAGGACATGCGCCCCATGGCGATCTGCTGTCTGGCGCCGCTCTCATCCAGATAGATAGCCCTCATCTTTCCGCCCAGAACCGTGAACTCCGCCTCCTTCTCCCTGGCGCGGTTTATGTAGCCGCATCCAGCAGGTATCTGGCAAAAATGGCGGCTCCGTTTCCGCTCTTTCCCACCTCGCTGCCGTCGGGATTTAAAATGCGCATATAGCGTTTCCCGCCGTCCGTGAACGGGCCGGCCAGAATCCCGTCGGACCCGATGCCGAAATTCCTGTGGCACAGCCTCCTGATGCGGCTCTCCGTCAGCTCCATCGCGTTCTTTCCTGTGTCGTAAACCAGATAATCGTTTCCCATGCAGTGATATTTTCTCAGAACCAGCTTCATCGTGCAAACCTCCCGTATTCTTGCGCAGTCTTCCATGTTATATTCCCATTATATTCCGCATTATTTTAAAAAAATATAAGTTATATGCTTCATTTCTTTCATTTCGTGCTGTATAATGCAGGCAGGAGGTGACAGACTGCATGCAGACACAAATGAACATCCCGGTGCATACGAAAGAGCAGGCGCGAACGCAACCCCGGACACCGCGCCGGACTGTGAAAAGCGCGGCTATCTGGAGGGCGATTTCCGCCTCTTCCACCTGGAGGACACGGCGGGGGAGCCCATCGGCTACCACTACCATGAGTTCGACAAAATCATTCTTTTTATAAAAGGCAGCGTGGAGTATATCATCGAGGGGCGGTCGTACCGGCTGGAGCCCTATGATATCGTTCTCGTGAACCACCACGACATCCACCAGCCCAAAATTAATCCGGCGATGCCCTACGAGCGCATCATCGTCTACCTGTCCCCCAGCTTTATCTCCTCCTGGTCGGGGGAGGGGTATGATTTAAACGCCTGCTTTCTGCGCGCCGGGGAGTTCGGCGGCGGCGTCCTGCGCATCCGCGGCCTCAAAAACAGCCGCATGTTCCAGGCCATCGAGCGGCTGGAGGAGGCCTGCCGGCAGAACGGCTACGCCGAGGATCTCTACCGCCGGCTTCTGTTTCTGGAATTTATGGTCCATTTAAACCGGGCAGCGCTCAACCGGCACGTGGAGTACGTACGCCCCCAGCCCCACAACCAGAAGGTGCTGGAGATCATGGAATACATTCACAGCCATCTCACCGGGGATATTTCCGTGGACCTGCTGGCTGAGCATTTTTTCATAAGCCGATACCATATGATGCGGCTTTTCCGGCAGGAGACGGGCTACACCATCGGCGGGTACCTGAACGAGAAACGGCTGCTTCTGGCCAGGGAGCTCCTGGCACAGGGAGTCCCGCTCACCCGGCTGGCCTTTGACTGCGGGTTTAAGAATTACCCGGCCTTCCTGCGGGCCTGGAAAAAGGCCTTCGGGACCACGCCGGCAGCGGCAAAACATGCCGGAATTTCTTAATATTTCCATCTGTTTCTTACGTCTTTCTGCCGCATATTGAACGTCCCTTCCGCCCGTGCTATGATGAAGCCAGAGAAGGGAGGAAGGATTATGAAAAAAAGATTGCAGCAGTTTCCCTGGCCGGACTTCTCCTCCTGTCGGGGGTTGCCCTTATGGGGTGCGGCGCAGGCGCAGGCACAGCCTCAGACTCCGCCGTCTATGAGACCACGGCGGCCTCCCCCGCGGCGGCTATGGCTCCCCAGTTTGCGGCGGAGACCGCAGAGGAAACCGGCATCATGAAGGGCTCCGGAAATACGTCTTCCGCCTCAGGCTCCTTCGAGGGGAGATTTCCGCCAGCCTGTCCCCCGCCGTCGCCGACGAGAGCCGGAAGCTGATCCGCAGCGTGTCCATGAGCGTGGAGACCGTGGATTTCGACGGGCTGACAAAGCACGTACAGGAGAAGGTGGCGGAACTGGGCGGCTACATTGAGTCCTCGGACACCAGCGGCGCCAGCCTGACCTATTACGGCGTCTCCAGCCGCTACACCTATTTGAAGGCACGCATACCCAGCGATCATCTTTATCAGTTCGTGGGGGATGTGGAGTCAAACAGCAACGTGACCAACAAATCCGAGCAGACCACCGACGTGACCCTGGAATACTCGGACATCGAGAGCCGCAAACGGACCCTGGAAACCGAGCAGGAGCGCCTCTGGGAGCTTCTGGAAACCGCGGAGAGCCTGGACGCGGTCATCGCGCTGGAATCGAGGCTGTCGGAGATCCGTTACCAGCTGGAGTCCTTCGAGTCCCAGCTCCGCCTGTACGACAACCAGGTGGACTACAGCACCGTGGAATTACATATCAGCGAGGTACAGTCCTTAACCCCCACCGCCCCGGACAACCTGGGAACCAGGATCAGCAAAGGCTTTGACCGCAGTCTCTCCCGGCTGGCGGACAACACGATTTCGCTGTTTGTGTGGGTGGTGTCCAACAGCCCGTATCTGATTCTGCTGGCGGCTGCGTGGATGATTGTGAGGAGATTCCTGCAAAACAACGGGTCCGGCCGGGAGCATCGCGGCGGATGGTTCGGGAGGAAGTTTAAAAAGCAAAATAAAAAACAGCGATGATCAAAAAAACGCGACTATTGATAATAACTCAAAATAACACCCAAACGACATAGAAGGAGGAAGCGGAGCCTTAAGCATCAGCTCCGCTTCCTCCTTCTATTCTCTATGATCCCCCGACCTCTACTCCCCTCTCCTCATCTCATGAATCTCCTTAATCAGCAGTTTCACATTCTCAATCAGCGAATCAAACGCCCCATATTTATAAAAATTAATCACAATCAGCCCGATGGGCACAGCCATGATCATTCCGGCGATCCCCCGCACCTTGAATCCCAGATACAGAAGAAACAGCGTCGTGAGCGGCGGCAGGCCCATGGAATCTCCGACGATCTTCGGCTGGATGATCTGCCGCACCACCTGGTGGTCACATAAATCAGAATCAGTCCCACGGCGTAAGCGTAATTCCCCGTAAACAGGCGGAACACCGCCCAGGGGATCAGCACTGTGCCGGTGCCGAAGATGGGCAGGAAGTCCAGCATGGCGATCAGGATGGCCAGCAGAAAGCCGTAGGGCACCCCGAGAATCACAAACCCCGCCAGAAGTATGAAAGCCACCACGAACATGATCCTGAACTGCGCCAGGAAATATCCGCCGATCAGCCGCTTGATATCCCGCTTCACATACCCGCAGTACAGCAGCACCGGCTGCGGCGCCAGACGCTTAAACTGCTGGCGCAGGGAATCCTGCTCGACGATAAAGAAGTAGGCCGACAGGATCGTCACCACCGTGTAGACCAGCACATTAGGAATCCCCATGGCCACATGACCGGCCATCTCCACCGTGGGCGCGGCGGCCGTCTGGAACAGGGAGGTCACGTAATCTCCCAGATTCTGGCCGATCTCCAGCAAAGTGTTTTCAATATCGTCCGGCAGAAACGCGATGAGGCGCGTGAGATTCTCCACCGCCTGCTCCAGGTCGCCGCGGATGCTCGCAAACAGCTGCGGCAGCGTCTCCACGAATCCCCGGATCTCCAGAATCAGCCTCGCCGCCGCCAGGTAGATGAGGGCAATGAGGCCGCCCACCACCAGAAAAATCAGCGCCACGGAGCTGTGTTTCCGGACGATGCTGGCCCGCTTCTCCAGGAAGCGCACCAGCGGATTGGCGATGAGCGCCAGAATCCAGCCGATGACAAAGGGCATGAAAAACACAAGCAGCCTCGGCCCCCAGAAAAAGACCACATAAATCCCCAGCAGGGGAATGAGAATATTCAAAACTATCCGGATATATTTTCTCCGATCTTCCATCCCATCATCCTCTTACAGATACCGCCCCACAAACAGAGCCGCAATTCCCGTCAGCACAAACCAGAACCAGGTGGTGGGATTGCTGAACCAGGTGGTAAAAAACGACAGCGCAAAATACATGGCGATCTGGCGTAAAACAGGTAGCCGACAGGATTTCTCATCTTCTTAAGAAGCCCCATAAGATACCAGGCCAGCGCGCCCAGGACACAGGAAAGCAGAAGCACGCCGGCAATCCCGAAATCGTAGTACGCGTCATAGAAAAGCGTCAGCGTGGTGAGCTCCTCCTTGTTGACAAAGATCTGGAAATTGACCAGCTCCGGCTTTAAAAATTTAAGCCCCGTCAGCGCCCAGAGCGGAAACAGCATCTTAAGCGAAGGTGTGCCCGGCAAGATTTTCCACCAGACAGTTGAAATTATCATAGTTGTTGGCCACGTACATGTAGGGCTGGGTGATGAAAATGGGCATCGCCGCATTTTTTCATCTCGAAAATCCCGTTTAAATACTCCACGTCGTGGCTCCTGGCAATCGTGAGTATGATGTAAAACGCACCAGCGCCGCAGCAGCCGCCAGACCGTACCAGACCGGCACGCGGCTGTCCATGGCCATGTAGGTGAGCACCGCCAGCGCCACGCCCAGAATCAGCTGGAACCGGGACACACAGAGGATGGGAATCAGAACCGCTACCACATCCATGGCGAGGACCGCCCGGCATTTCCCCGGACTCCTGCCCTGGTTGGAGTAGAGATAGATCACCGACAGGGCCGGTACCAGCACGCAGGACACCGTAAAATAGTGGACGCCGGTGATGTGGAACTCCGAGTAGGCGTGGGGCACACCGCGGAGGAAAAACGGCACGTAGCCTAAAACAGCGGCCTCCAGGATAAAGCAGAGCACCGACACCGTCAGTATAACCGCCATGGAGATAAAAATACGTCCCTCCGCATCGCGGAAATAGTTCCACCTGGGCCCCTCTCTCCGGGGCCCGCGGCGGCCGGGATATCTCCAGGTCAGGTACTCGAAGGTCAGATAAAAGCCTGCGAATGCCGCCAGGAAACAGAGCCAGGTCATGACGCTCCACGGCCCCTGCAGCCGGCTGAGCTTTAAACAGGAGATTCCCTGTCCTCCCACCCAGGCCAGGGAGAAAATCCCCCGCAGGTGGATGAGGCTCCCGCTTTTTCTGTAATCGCTTATATAGAGCCAGACTGCGCCCCCATGAGAACCGCCCCCGACAAAAGGAAGTGTCCAAAATGGGCCAGCAGAAAGCCCGCCGCATAACAAATCAGATATACTGCCATGTTTACCAGCACTCCTCCATGATCTTAAGGACCTCCGCAGCCGTGGCTGCCGAGAGAACCCGTTTTATGCATTCCTCCGCCTTGCCCAGATCCAGCCGTGTGATGGCCTCCTTCATGCGCAGAACCTGCGCGGGAGCCATGCTGAGCTCCGTGATGCCGAAGGCGAGAAACAGCGGCGCCAGACGCGGGTCCGAGGCGGCCTCGCCGCACATTCCCACAGGATCCCGGCCCTTCCGCCCTCGGCGGCAATGCGCCGGATACTCCTAAGCACCGCGGGCTGGAACGGGGAGTAGAGAGACGCCACCAGCTCATTTCCCCGGTCCACAGCCATGGTGTACTGGATCAGGTCATTGGTTCCGATGCTGAAGAAATCCGCCTCCCGGGCGAAGACGTCCGCCATGAGCGCGGCCGCCGGGGTCTCCACCATCATGCCCACCGGTATCTTCCCGGCACAGGGGATATTCTCTGCTTCCAGAGCCCTCCCCGCCTCCTCCACAGCCGCCTTTCCGGCCTGAAACTCCTCCAGGGACGTAATCATCGGAAGCATGATTCTCACATTTTTATTCACTCCGGCCCTCAGGATGGCCCTCAGCTGCGGGAGCAGAAGCTCCTCCCTGCGGTCCAGGCACAGACGGATGGCGCGGTATCCGAGAAACGGATTCTCCTCCTCCGGAATCTTCACGCAGGGGGCGCTCTTGTCGCCGCCGATGTCCAGCGTCCGTATGGTCAGAGGCCTTCCGCCCATGGAGCCGGCCACCCGGCTGTAGATCCTGTACTGCTCCTCCTCGTCCGGCGCCGTCTCCCGGTTCATAAACAGAAACTCCGTGCGGAACAGGCCCACGCCGCAGGCTCCCACCCGCTGCATATTGGCGATGTCCCCGGGCCGTTCCATGTTGATCATGAGGGAGACCTCCCGGCCGTCCCGGGTGACCGCACGGCGGTTCCTGTACTCGAAAAGCGCCTGTTTTTCCTGTTGAAGCTCATCCCTGCGGCGCTCAAACCGCTCCCTGGTCGGCCCGTCCGGCGACACGTAGGCCTTCCCCCCGAACCCGTCCACGATAATCTCCTCACCGGTCTTTATGTGATCCATGATATCAGGAACCCCGCTTACCGCCGGAATCTCCAGGGCACGGGCCAGAATGGCCGCATGGGAGTTGACTCCGCCCACCTCCGTCAGAATCCCGACCACCTTGGAGGAATCCATGGAGGCCGTCATGGAGGGCGTCAGCTCCTTCGCCACGATGACGCTGCCTCGGGAAGAAGGGAGAGTCCCCGCGCCGTGGAGCCGGTGAGTGCCATTAAGAGGCGGATCCGTATATCGTCCAGATCCGCCGCCCGCTGGCGCATCAGCTCGTCCTCCATCATCTCGAACATCTGCCGGTAGCGGACGCACACCGTCTCCACAGCCCACTCGCAGCTGCATTTCTCCGTGCTGATCATGCGGGTGATCTCGCCGTTTAAGGCCGGGTCCGCCAGAAGCGCCTTGTGGCTGCGCACGATGGCGGCCACCTGGCGGCCGGCCTTCACCTCGGTCTCCTCGGCCAGAAGCTCGATCTCATGGATGCAGGTCTCCTGGGCCGCCTGGAGTCTCAAAAGCTCCGCCGCCGTGTCCTCCACATACTCCCTCTTAACGACAGGAAGGGCGTTCTCCACTGGAACAGCCCTTCCGATACCGATTCCGTCAGACGTACCGGCTCCTTCTAATGTTATAAATCTTTTATTCTCCCAAACCATCTTCGATAACCTTCAGAACTGCCGCCAGCGCCTCCTGTTCATCGGGGCCGTCGCAGATCAGTTCAATCTCCTCACCGCATTTTACGCAAGCGCCCAGGACCCCCAGGACGCTCTTCGCGTTGGTCATGGACTGCTTATACTCAAACATCACCGAAGAGGTGAATCTGGATGCCTCCCTGCAGAGGACTCCGGCGGGCTCCAGATGAAGCCCGCTGGAATTTCTTATCCTCGTCTTTGCTCTTACCATGGTTTTCTTTCTTCTCCTGTCAATTTTAATCTGTCGCATCTTCTGTCTGTCCGGACGCATTGCCGGCACCGGCATTCAGATCTGCCGCCTCCGCTGCGTCCCCGCCGTTGGTATTTCCGCCGGCAGTTCCGTCTCCTTCTGAAACATTTATCATCAGCGCTTCGCTGTCCACCAGCTCGTAGGAATCATCCAGGTTGAAATCCAGGCCGACTGCGTGCTCACCGGGGGCGAGGCCGCTCACATTGGCGTAGGCCTCCACGCCCTCCGTCCTCAGTCTGTCCAGATCCTCCGCAAGCCCGCGGACCGTGATCTCCACGGAATCGCTGCCTAACTCGTACTCATATCTGCTGTTCATCCCCTCCAGAATCACGGTGTCCGCATCCACGGAAATATTTTCCGTCTCCAGCGCCTCCACTTTGAGGGTCACCTCGATCCTCTCCTCGTCCATCCCGACGATGTTCACGTTGGGCGGCAGGTAGGAATTTAAGTCGATGGTGCACAGCTTATCCCGGGTCGCCCCCTCCACATTCAGAGAGGGATCCTGCACCAGGATGGTGTTCAGGGAGGCCAGTGTGGATTTGAGTCCCTCCACCGGCACGCTGGTCACATCACACTCGATGCCGGTGTAGCGGTAGCCGTCGGCCACCTCGCCGGTAACCACGAAATCCAGTCCTAAAAGCTTTGTCTTAAGTATCACTAAATCATATGTGACGCTGTCCGTCAATATCTCCACGCTGTCGTCCAGGGTCAGCTGGTTTCCGTTGGCGTCGTAGAGAACCGGCTCTGCCGCCCCGGTCACGTCCGCGACGGCGCCCTCCACGTTCACCTCGATGCCCACCTGGCTGATCTGTCCCACCTCGGAGGTGGGGCCCTTCACGTAGACGTACTGCGGCGAGAGCGTCATATCTCCCGGCGTGTAGCGTCCTCGGTATTGCCGATAATCCTGTAGGCGATCTCGAAGGACTTGGTCTGCAGCGGCTCCGTGGCAATCTTTATAACTCCCGGCGCGCGCACGGTGGGCGCCGCCTGCAGAAGCTCGCTGTTGTTAAGCACCTCCACATTGACGGGAATGGCTCCGGTCACATCCCACAGCTCCGATAAATCCGCATAGGCCCTGAAATCCGATGCCTTGATCTTATAGGCATCCTTTGTCCTGACCTTATAACTTACTGTCGCCGTCCTCTTGCCGTCGATCTCATAGGTGAGATTGGAGGCCTCCAGAACATCCGCCCCGACAATCTCCACCACCACATCCTGGGTCTCCGTCTTCCAGGGATTTGCGATATTGGTGACTGACAGCCATGCTAAGAACGCGAAAACGACGGAAGCCATCTTAAGGCTGAAATTTTTAGCTATCTTTTCTTTCATTCTTCCGCCTTCCCTTCCAAATCTTGAATCTGGCTCCGGTGGACGCCTCCGGCTTCGCACCCCTTAACAGCTCTCGTAACTCATCCGCGTCGGCAATCCGGCGAAGTCCTCCGCCCATGGCCACGGACACGCGCCCGGTCTCCTCGGAGACCACCACGGTGATGCTGTCCGTCACCTCGCTGATGCCCACGGCTGCGCGGTGCCTGGTTCCCAGATCCTTGCTGATCGCCATGTTGTCAGACAGCGGCAGATAGCAGGTGGCTGCGGTCACCCGGTTGCCATGGATGACGATGGCGCCGTCGTGGAGCGGCGTATTGTGCTCGAATATATTGATGAGAAGCTGGCTGGAGACGATTCCGTCCACCTCGATGCCGGTCCTCTCGATCTCGCTTAAGGACATGTTCTGCTCGATCACCATGAGCGCGCCCGTTTTCACCTTCGCCATCTCGAAGGTTCCCCGCACGATCTCGTTCACGGTCCGGTCGGTGAAGCCGTCCTCCGCCTTCTCATCCTCCATGGAAAAGATGCCCGTGAGAATGTTTCTGCTTCCCAGCTGCTCCAGCGCCTTTCTGAGCTCCGGCTGGAAGATGATGACCAGCGCGGTGATGGCGAGAGCCGCCACATTCCGGAAAATCCACAGAATGGTATCCAGCTCCAGGATGGCAGCGCCGATATAAAACAGCATAATAACCAGGATGCCCTTAAGAAGCGTCCAGGCCCTCGTGTTTTTGATCCACAGCAGAAGCTCGTACACCAGAAACGCGATAATTATGATCTCTAAAATGTTGGTCAGGGTTATCTTCGGGACAAATGCAATCCACGAATACAGTTCGCTTATGATCTCCGCCACACCATTCACTCCCTCTTATATTTCATCCTGTTACCTGCGCGGGCTGCGCCTCGCATTGATGTGCTTTACCGTCACATCCGTGGTGCTCACCGTTATTTTGGGAACGGCCTTCACATAATAGTAATAATCGTCGTCCTCAAACTGGACGTACTCGGTCCGCGAGTAATCCAGCGCCAGGACAAAAAAGTTGTAGATTCCTGCCACCGCACAGCCCGCCAGCACGCCCAGGAGAAGCTGCAGCATGTCAACCGACACGCTGAACATGAAATCTCCCATGAGGAACACCAGAAGCTGCGTCACGGTCCCCGCCGCGATGGCCACCGGCCACGCGTAATCGATGGACAGATTCTTCACCACGAACACTACGAGAATGCACAGGCAAAGGCCGCAATCATTAGGAGCATATCCTGGTTGAACAGCATATCCTTGACAATCTGGGTGTACTTCTGGACCATCTCGGAAGCCGCGCTCTCCCCCGTCAGGGTTCCGGCATTCTGCTTTACATAACTGATTATGTAGTAGATAAATATGCCGCAGCTCACGGGAATAATGGAGATGATGCCTCCAGCCAGTCCCACCACCAGCGGAACCGCGTAGGGAATTTTAAGCATGAATAACAGCGGCGTAACCACCAGAAGATAGCTGTCGCCCGGCTGGAAGCCGTAGTACAGAAGAAGCACCGCCAGAAGCAGCGCCAGCACAATGGCCGCCAGCTCCAGCGATACCGCCGTGATATGCGCGAGCATCACAATACCGGCCAACAGTGCCATGCCTCCGTAGGGGAGCGCCATGCACACGATGCCCAGAAACAGCGCCGCCGGCATATTGTCGATTCTGGCCATGAACCCCAGATTCTGGTTCAGCATGACCATAGAAAGAAATCCTAAAAGGAACTTTATGGCAGGCCCGGCGAATGCTCCGAACCTGGCATAAAACGCCTTGAGCTTCTCCTTAAACTCAAGAAGTTCCATCATAGCTTATGTCCCTCCCTCGCAAGTCTCTTTGTCTTATCCTGGAACTCGTACCGCTTGTCAAGCGTTTTAAGCCTGGCCGCGTAGACCTTGAGTTTCCTGGAAGCGTACTCGTATCTGCGGTAGTAAACCCAGTAGGCCACAAACAGATAGAGGACCAGGCCCAGAGTATAGTAAAATCCCAACGTCTTTCCCAGTGCGATGAGCCCGTCGGAGCTGAACGCTTCCATGACCGCTTCCACGTTGCAGATGAGCCACAGAAGCAGGCAGAAGCAGACGGCAATCGTATAGATCACAAACGCACGGATCATGTGTTTGCTGATATAGTCGCTTCTGAAATAGCGGTTGATGGAAAAACAGTGCTTTCCCTCCCGCTTTTCCAGGATGGCGATGGAGGTCATTAATTTTACTTTATCTTCGCTGATCATAGCATCGCTCCCACTACAAACAATATTCTAGATATTATACCATATATTTATTCGTAGCGCAAGGCGTTGATCGGATCGGCTTTTGCGGCCCGGGAGGCGGGATACATTCCAAAAAAGATTCCCACCAGAGCAGAAAATCCCACGGCCAGAACCACCACAAAGGGCCGGATCACCACGGACACGGAGAGCGCCGCTCCGCCGATCAGCACGATGCCCACGCCCAGAAAAACCCCGATGATTCCCCCCATGGCGGAGAGAATCGCCGACTCGGTGAGAAACTGGATGAGCACATCCCTGGTCCTGGCGCCCAGGGCCTTGCGGATGCCGATCTCTCTGGTCCGCTCCGTCACGCTCACCAGCATGATGTTCATGATTCCGATGCCTCCCACCACCAGGGAGATGGCTGCGATGGCTCCCACGCCCGCTGAGATGCCTCCCATGATGCTGTCCATGGAGGACATTTCCTGCACTGCGGTGTAGCAGTACATCTCATCCGCCGTCCGGCCCCGCTTCCTGGCCGCATACTCCGTCAGCTGTCCGAAAAACGCGTCCAGATCCACCTCCTTCGATGCGAACACATGCAAAGAATAAAAGCGGTCGTTGGGCCAGGTGAGTATGGTGTAGGGAATAAATGCGCTCCCCTTCTCCCCGCCGGAACCCATCATCATGGCCTGGAAGGCATTCACCTCTTTTTTGTAAACGCCCACCACGGTGTAGTCCTCGGTGGTTCCGTATACCGTGGTGCGGAAGGTACGCCCCACAGCGTTTTCCGTGCCGAAGAATTTCTTCGCGCTCTTCGCCTCCATGACCACATTTTTCCTGCGTCCCAGGATATCTCCCTCGTTCAGATAACGTCCGTATATTATATCCACCGGCTGCACGTCCTGGTAATTATAATCGATGCCCTGGAAATCAAATTTCATCCGCGTCCGGCCCTGCACGGCGTCCGCCGTTATGGAGGCTCCGCTGTCCACATAGGCGATATCGTCGCCGAAAACCTCCTTGATGCGCTCCATCTCATCCAGCGTGAAATAGTCGGAATCGCGCACGTCCTCCACCGTGTAGCTGACCGAGAGATACCCCTGCGTCACCCCGATGTCCTCGTAGATGCTGACAAACAGCGCCCTCATGCTGTCGCCGATGGAGACGATAGAGATGACGGAGCCGATGCCGATGATAATTCCCAGCATGGTGAGAAATGAGCGCATCTTGTTGACGCGGATGGCGTTTAAGGCCATGACCATATTTTCCACTAGCATGACGTCTCCTCCTTTCCTCCCGCACGCACGGGGATATTTTTCTCATCGCTTATGATCTGCCCGTCCTTAAAGCGGATGATCCGCTCGGTGAAGGCCGCGATATCCTCCTCATGGGTGACCACCACCACCGTGGTGCCCTCGTCGTGAAGCCTGGAGAACAGCTCCATGATCTCCACCGAGGAGGCGGTGTCCAGGTTTCCCGTGGGCTCGTCGGCCAGCAGAAGCGGCGGCCGGTTGGCCAGCGCCCGGGCGATGGCGACCCTCTGCCTCTGGCCGCCGGAAAGCTCGTTGGGCATGTGCTCATACCGGGCGCCCAGGCCCACCCGCTCCAGAAGCGCGAGGGCCCGCTCCCGCCGCTCCCGCTTAGGTGTCCGGGCATAGGTCATGGGAAGCTCCACATTTTTAAGCGCCGAGGTGCGGGAAATCAGGTTGAAGGACTGGAACACGAACCCGATCTTGCGGTTGCGGATGTCGGACAGCTCGTCAGATTCCAGGTCTGCGATATCGATGCCGTCCAGGCAGTATTTCCCCATCGTCGGGCGGTCCAGACACCCCAATATATTCATGAGCGTGGACTTTCCCGAGCCGGACTGGCCCATGATGGCCACAAACTCTCCCCTCTTTATGGTCAGATTGATGCGCTTTAACCCCAGGACCTTCAGCGCCCCGGTATCGTAAATCTTCACCAGATCCTCTATCCGTATCAGCTCCTCGCGGCCGTTTTCCGGCACGCTCAGCGGCTGCCTGGCCAGACGTTTCTGTAAAAATCCAAAGGTTTCTTCATGGCCGGCCCTCCTATACTGTGGGCGCCGCCGCCATGCCGTCATAGAGCTCCGGAGACGGGGAGAGGATGACCGCTGTGCCCTCATTAAGCTCCGCCCCGTCCGCCGGCTTCACCTCGATATTTAAATCGCTCTCCACCCCGGTCTCCACCGGCACGATGCGCACTTTTCCGTTCTCCACCGCAGCCACCGCCGTCTGCCCCTCCGCCGTCTGATAGACGCAGGACATGGGAACCTGCAGGGCATCCCCGGCGGAAGCAAACACCAGCTCTGCCCTGGCTGTAATGCCGGCAATGAGGGCCGTGTCATTTTCCAGAATCCGGATGGTGGTGGGGATCACACGCTCGGTGGAGCCGCCCCCTTTCTCCTCTCCGGTGGGGGAAATGTCCGTGACCACGCCCTTCACCTCGCGTCCGTTTAAAATGTCGGCGGTGATGACCGCTCCTGGCCTTTTTTAATCTGCCCGATGGAGTATTCGCTGACATTTATCTTCATCTCCAGCACGTCCAGGTTCTCGATCACGAACAGCGGCACGTCGTTCTCCGTGGTGTCAGCGAAGCGCCCCACCTTGGTGTTCACGCGGACCACGGTCCGTCGATGGGGCTTTTTATCTCGCATTCTCCAGCTGCTCCTTCTTTTTTTCCAGCTCGAAGCGGGCGCTCTCAATCTGCAGGCGGTAGGAGTCCGGCGGCACGGCCTGTCCGTTTTCCACCGTATATCCGCTCACGTCCAGGGCCGCGCTGTCCATGGCGCTCTTCGCGTTTTCCATCTCCACCTGGGAAATGTCCCCGGCCGCAAACAGCACGGAATTTCTCTCGTAGGCCGCCCTGGCCAGGCTGTAGGCCTGCTGCGCCTTGGCATAGCCGTTCCTCGCAGCCACCTGCTGCTCCTCGTAGTTGGCCACGGCCAGATCGTAGGCATTCTGGGCGATCTCCACCTCCCGCGTCAGGTCGGAGGCGTCCAGCGTCGCGATGATCTGCCCCTTCGTCACCTGGTCTCCCAGCTTCACGGGAATCGTCAGGATCTCCGCGTGAAGGTTGGAAACCACATCCACGCTGTCCGTGCCGGAGATGGGGCCGTTGATGGAGAGACTCTGCTCAATGTAGCCCCGGCTCACGGTGCCGGTCTGGACGTAGGGAGCGCCGCCGCCCCCGCCGAAAAGAACCTTTCCAGCAAATAAGATCACCGCCGCCGCAGACGCGCCGACGATGATCTTTTTCTTCGTGAGGAACTTCCGTTTTTTCTTTCCGGGCTCCTCCACAGTCATAAGCTCCGCCAGCTTCGTATCAAATTCCTTATCCATAATATTCCTGCCTTTCCGAAATCGATTCTCGACATTGATATTATGTATAACGAACGGCGGATGCGTTTTACTTCAAATCTTTCCGCATATGGTTTACACCATGGCCTCCCTGGCCACCGACAGCATCAGCTTGATGCGGTTCTCCTGGTTCACCTTGGTGGCTCCCGGATCGTAGTCGATGGGAACGATGTTGGCCCTGGGATACATTTCCTTGATCTTGTGGATCATGCCCTTGCCGCACACGTGGGTGGGCAGGCAGCCGAAGGGCTGGGTGCAGACGATATTTTCATAGCCGTGCTTCACCAGCTCGATCATCTCCGCGGGGAGGAACCACCCCTCGCCCATGCGGTTTCCGATGCCGATGAGCCCTTCCACCAGGGGCTTCGTGTCCTCGTAGCTGGAGAGCTGGGTGAACACCGGATAGCGGTCCACACAGTCCATGAACGCCTTCTCCACCTTCTTAAAGTAATTTAAGAGCAGCGTGGCGATGCCCAGCTTGATTTTGCTTCCCCCGTAGAGGTGCACGTCCTGGATGCGGGCGTCCACCTTGAACATGAGAAATCCTAAGAGTCCCGGCACCATCACCTCGCAGTCCTGCTCGTGCAGGAAATCCTCCAGGTTGTTGTTGGCAAAGCTGGCATATTTTACATAGATCTCGCCCACGATACCCACCTTCACCTTCGGGACCTTGTTGATGGGGATGGAGGCGAAGGAGGCGATGATCTTCTCGAAGTTCTCCTTCATGTTCTTAAAGCTGAAGCCTTTGGAGCGCTTGAACTGCTCCGTGATCTCCCGCACCCAGTGCTCGATCATGCGGGCGCTGTCGCCATTGTTGACCTCATAGGCCCTGGTCTGGTTGCTGAGGAGCATTAAGAGGTCCCCGTAAATGACCGCCGCCGTACAGCGGCGCACGATGGGCACAGTGAGTGCAAAGCCGCTGTTTAACTCCATGCCGGAGAGGTTGAAGGAGATAACCGGAATCTGTCCGTAGCCCGCCTTCTCCAGCGCCTTTCTCAGAAGGTGAATGTAGTTGGAGGCGCGGCAGCCGCCGCCGGACTGCATGATCATAAGCGCCGTCTTGTTGACGTCGTAGTTTCCGCTCTCCAGGGCGTCTAAGAACTGGCCGATGACCAAAAGCGCCGGGTAGCAGGTGTCATTGTGCACGTAGCGCAGGCCCAGCTGCTTGATCTCCGGCTTCGCGGTCCTGAGAAGCTCCATCTTGTAGCCCTCATTTAAAAACACATATTTCATTATCTCAAAATGGATGGGAAGCATATCAGGGACGAGAATCGTGTAGTCCTTCTTCATCTCCTTGGTGAAAATGATCCTTCCATTTTTCGCTCGTTTCAGTTTTGTCATATTGCTTCTCTCTCCTGCTGCTCCAGTGCCGCCAACAGGCTTCTCAAACGCACCTTCACAGCGCCTAGATTGGTTATCTCATCGATCTTGATCTGGGTGTAGATCTTGCCGCCGCCCTCGATGATGCGGCGCACCTCGTCGGTGGTGATGGCGTCCAGCCCGCAGCCGAAGCTCACCAGCTGCACCAGCTCCATGTCGGGCTGGGTTAAGACGTACTTCGCCGCCGCGTAGAGCCTGGAGTGGTACATCCACTGGTTCAGCACGCGGACGGGGAATTTGTTCACCTTGTGGCTCACCGAATCCTCGGAAATGACCGCTACGCCGAAGCCGTTGATCAGCATGTCGATGCCGTGGTTGATCTCCGGATCCACATGGTAGGGCCGGCCGGCCAGGACGATGATCCGCTTTCCTTCCCGTCTCGCGGTGTCCACGATGACCTGGGCGCGGTCGCGCACCCGGGAGAGGAACAGATCCCGCTCCTTAAACGCCAGATCGCTGGCCCGCTTCACGTCCTTAAGCGTGATGCCGTCGAAGTATTTGCCCAGAAGCTCCGTCATCTTCTGCGGGAAGAATTTCTTCTTGTGCGGGCCCACGTAATCGGAAATGAGCACCGTGCGCCCTTTAAGCTTCATGTTGGCCGCGATGACCTCCGGGTAGTAGGCCACCACCGGACAGTTGTAGCTGTTGTCCCCCAGCCCCTCGTCGAAGTTGAAGCTCATGCAGGGGTAGAAAATGGCGTCCACGCCCTGACTTGCCAGGTACTCCACATGGCCGTGAAGCATCTTCGCCGGGAAACAGACCGTGTCGCTGGGAATGGAGTTCTGCCCCGACAGGTAAAGCTCTCTGTCAGAAAACGGCGACACCTTGACGCCGAATCCCAGCGTCTCGAAAAATTTATGCCAGAACGGGACCAGCTCGTACATGTTGAGCCCCAGCGGGATCCCGATGGTCTCGGGCCTGGTTCCCTCTATATCCTCATACTCCGCCAGAAGCTCCTGCTTGTACTTGTAGATATTCTGGTTGGAGTTTGTCACTCTCTTCGTCACCGGGCGCTCGCACTTGTTCCCCGCGATGTACTTTCTCCCGCCGGAAAATGTGTTGACGCTCAGACGGCAGTTGTTGCTGCAGAGGCCGCAGTTTATGTTCTTCACCTGGTGGGTGAACACCTTGAGCTCCGCCGCGGTCAGAATGCCGCTCGTCTCTTTTCCCCGCTCCATGGCGTGCAAGGCGCAGCCGTAGGCTCCCATGAGCCCCGCGATGACCGGGCGCACCACCTGGATGCCCAGCTCCCGCTCAAAGGCCCTGAGCACCGCATCGTTTAAGAACGTGCCGCCCTGGACCACGATTTTCTTGCCCAGCTGGTCCACGCTGGCGGGACGGATCACCTTATAGATGGCATTTTTCACCACACTGATGGAAAGCCCCGCGGAAATATCCTCGGTGCTGACGCCGTCCTTCTGCGCCTGCTTCACCGACGAGTTCATAAACACCGTGCACCGGGAACCTAAATCCACCGCGTTTTTTGAAAATAATCCCAGCTTCGAGAACTCCTCCGCCGAGTAGTTTAACGCCCCCGCGAAGGTCTGAAGGAAGGAACCGCACCCGGAGGAGCAGGCCTCGTTCAGATAGATGTTATCGATGGCGGAGTTGTGGATCTTAAAGCACTTCATGTCCTGCCCGCCGATGTCGATGATGAACTCCACGTCGGGCATGAACTCCTGGGCTGCCTTTAAGTGGGCCATGGTCTCTACCAGGCCGCTGTCGATGGAGAATGCGTTCTTTATGATGTCCTCCCCGTAGCCGGTGACGCAGGAGCCTGCAATCCTCAGATCGGGGCAGCGCTCGTAGACGCTGGCCAGATAGTCCCTCACGATGGGGACCGGGTTTCCGCTGTTGGAGAGGTAGGTGCTGTCCAGGATCTCCTTGTCCTCCCCCATGACCACCGCCTTCACCGTGGTGGAGCCGGCGTCGATGCCTATGTAGGCCTTCCCCTTATAGCCCGCAAGCTGGCCGTAGGTCACATCCGCCTTCGCGTGCCGGGCCTTGAACTCCTCGTACTCCTCGGGCTCTCAAACAGGGCCGGAAGGGTGTCGAAGTCGCTGACCGACTCGTAGCGGGACAGATCCCCGATCACCTTGTGGATGTTTACCTTATTTTTCGCGCAGAGCGCCGCTCCCAGGGCCACATAGTAGAGGGAGTTCTCCGGGCAGGTGCCCGTAAGCCCCAGGGCCTTGTCAAAGCTCTTTCTGAGCTCCGGCATAAAGGTCAGCGGGCCGCCCAGATAGAGCACATTTCCCTCGATGGCCCGTCCCTGGGCCAGGCCGCCGATGGTCTGGTTCACCACGGCGCTGAAAATGCTGGCGGAGATATCCCGCTTGTCCGCCCCCTGATTGATCAGCGGCTGGATATCGCTCTTGGCGAACACGCCGCAGCGGGAGGCGATGGTGTACTGCTTCGTGCTCTCCCTGGCGTAGTCGTTCATCTCGTCGGGGGTGATGCTTAAAAGCGTCGCCATCTGGTCGATGAACGCCCCCGTGCCCCCGGCGCAGGAACCGTTCATGCGGGCCTCCATGGCCCCCTGTAAAAACAGTATCTTTGCATCCTCGCCGCCCAGCTCGATGATCACATCGGTGGCCGGCGCGTTCTTCTCCGCCGATACCTTGGTCGCGTACACCTCCTGGACGAAGTCGATGGAATTGCTCTCAGCCATCCCCATTCCGGCTGAGCCTGAAATCACCAGGCCGAACTCGTCCGTGCCCGCGAACCGGTCGCGTATTTTCTCCAGCGCCTCCACGGTCTTGGCCGTGATCTGGGAGAAATGTCTCTCGTAGGCGGAGTAAATAATATGTCCAAGATCGTCGAGAACGATACTTTTTATTGTAGTGGACCCTACATCCAGTCCAATCCTCACAAAATTTCACTCCTGTCTTGCTTGTGCATTACAGTTCATTGTACCATTCGTCACACTCTTTTTCAACCTTTTGCCTGTAAAGAAATTCAAACGCTTTGAATCTCAAAATATTTTTCCAGCTCCCTCCTGTACTCCCGGCACTCCTCCCGCGAAGGGCTGTCCCCTCCCGCGTAGTACACCTGGTCGAAGCGGTCCGCCAGAGACAGGAGCGCGTCATTCTTTTTCTCCCTCTCTTCTTCCGTCCCCTGGGCCGCCAGCCTGCGAAGATATTCCCCCGGACTCTCCGCCGCCAGACGCCCCAGCTTTCTCCCTTTTCCGGCCCGCTCGGCGAAGACCAGAAGCCGGCCAGGGTATTTTTATTCTTCCGGTACCGCAGCTCAGACGAAAGTCTGGATATGAGCGCCTTCGCCATCTGCTTAAGCGCCGAAAACGCGTGATTTTTCCTCGTCACGCGGTGCACCGTCTTCTTTCGCTCCGGCCGCCGGAACCGGACGCCCTTAAACTTCATCAGCACGAACGCCAGACAGACGAGGCCGGCCGCCGTCAGAACCGCCGGCCAGAACCACTCCGGCACCTGGAATCTGGCGACGCCGGTGACTTCCTCGATGGTCTCCTGCACGTTGGTCATCACCCGCTCCTCCACCCGGGGAGATCCGCCGGGAAAAAGAAGCATGAGCAGGAGAATCACCGCGCTCACCGCCACCGTGAACACCTGCAGAAGGAAGGCCAGCACCATTCCGGCAAATCGCAGGATCACTAAAATCACGTCCACTGCACTGTGGATCTGCCCGGCTCCCGCTCCCACGCAGACCGCGGTGATGCCGGCAATAAACGCCGCGATGCCAAGAAGCGCCAGCTTTCCGCCGGTCCCGGATCCCCGGATTACCCGCCTCCCCCTCCTCCCTGGTGCGGATCTGATTCACCGCAAACAGGTCCAGGGCAATGGCGGACACCGCCGCCAGCGCCGCGCCGTTCTCCCCGCCGATCTCGGCCATGGACACGGCCCACAGGTAGAACGCCAGCATGAGGATCAGCGCGTCCACATAGACCAGAAGCCAGTTGGCCTTCGGCAGATACCAGGCCGAGGCCGCCGCGTGGATCCCTGTAAGCACCGCCAGAAAGGCCGTCACCACCGCCAGATCCCGGCTCCCCGGCACATCCGGCACGCCGGAAAGAGTCTGCCCCGTCCCCCAGAACACCAGAACCGTCAGAAGCGTCACCGCCGCCACATTCCATACAATATACAGATTGACCGGCGCGCCCTTTCGCACCAGAAAAAGGCTCACCGCACCCTGCACGGCCAGCACGAGAATCCAGGCCGCCGCCGGGAAATACACCTGGCACCCCGCCGGCGGAAACACCGGCCGCAGGGAGAGAAGCAGAAGGCACAGGGCCACATCCGACAGCACCGCGCCGAGACAGCGCAGATAATCACGCAATCCACTCATAGTCGCCGCCCCCTCCCGTCTTTCCCTCAAGCGTCATAAACCGCACCCTGCCGCGTCCCAGCTCCTCCGCCAGCTCCTCCAGGCTGGTTCCCTCGTCGGTCCTGGTACAGATACAGAAATTTCCCACCCGGTGGGCAAAATGCCAGAAGTCCTCGTAGGGAAATTTCACCGTTTCTCCACGGTAGGACAGGGCCGCCAGCCCCTCCATGGCCTCCTTTAACGTCTGCTCCCGCTCGTCGTCCCTTCCCGGAATACAGAAAAACGCCTCCGCCTTCCCGTAGGCCGGAAGGATGAGCGCCGTCTGAATCCCGCGTCCGGAAAGCTCCCACATACAGGAGGCCACGCGGCTCAGCATCCGCTCCAGGCTGTCCTCCTCAAAACCGCCTCCTCGGTCACGGTTCCGCAGTCATCCTTCTGTTTCCTTATGTAATGAAAGGTATCCAGATCCAGCACGAGGCCGTGCACCCGGGCATCACCTGCTCGTACTGATTCACCAGCACCTGCCCGCTTCTGGCTAACATCCGCCAGTTGATCCGCTTCACCGGATCCCCCGGCTGATAGGGCCGGCTGCTCTTCAATATGGTAATATCCTCCATCTGCCCTCTGTTTCCCGCGATGGCCTCCTGGCTGACCTTGAGAAACGGGCTCACATCCCTCTGTTCCAGCCTCGGTGCGATGACCAGGCGGACCGGCACTTCAAACGCCTTCCAGTCCTCCGTGGCCGACAGCCCGAAGCCGTCCCCGGCCTGCAGGCCCACGCCGGGCAGGCTCCATATGCCACGCCGCACCGCGGTAACCTCCTGTTCCCAGGTGATCTCCTGCTGCCAGAGAAGCCACACGAACCGCTGGCGGATCCCATAGACCGGCTCCAGCCCGCCCTGTATCTCAAACTGATCGCAGGCCCGGTTTCATCGATCCGCACCAGCTCCCGCTCCCCCACGGGCAGAATCACGTCCAGCCAGACCATGGGGAAAATACTCCTGTTCTTCACCCGGATCCGCACGGTTACCCGGTCCCCGGCATGGCAGGCAGTCACCGGCATCATCACCTCCGCCTCCAGCTTCCGGCAGATGCCGCGGCTCCACACGTAGGAGCTTAACGCCAGCAGAAACACCACGATCAGAAAGGCGCTGACCACAAACAGCCGGAAATAGTTGGCCGCCAGGGCAAGCGCCAGCAGGCAGAACAGTCCGGGGATGCTGACCAGGAGACTGTTTCTACTCTGCTTTGTTTCCATCGAACAAGTCCTTTCCCCGCGGAGGAACCTCCGTCCCGTTCAGTATCTCCTCAAGAATCATCTCCGCCGTCTTCTTCTGGTATCTGGCCTCCCCGGAGAGGACCACCCGGTGGACCATCACCGCCATCCAGATGTCCTTCACGTCCTCCGGCACCACGTAATCGCGGCCCCGCATGGCGGCCCATGCCTTGCTTCCCTGGTAGAGGCTTCTGGAGGCCCGGGGACTGCCGCCCTGCTTGAGCCACGGATTCTCCCTCGTTTTCTGCACCAGCTCCACCATGTAGCGGCTGCAGAACTCCGATACCTTCACCTGTTTTATCTCCTCACGAAGGCCCATGAGAACCTCTGGCGCAGTGACCGCCTGCACGCAGCCGTAGTCCGTACCGTCGCCCAGGGTCTCCAGAATACGCACTTCCTCCTCCGCGTCCGGATATCCCATGGACAGGCAGATAAAGAAGCGGTCCATCTGCGCCGCCGGGAGCATGAACGTGCTCTCCCGCTCCACCGGGTTCTGGGTGGCCATCACAAGAAACGGCCGCGGCAGCTCCATCGTCACGCCGTCGATGGTGGTCTGCCCCTCCTCCATGGCCTCCAGAAGCGCCGACTGGGTCCGGGGAATCGCGCGGTTGATCTCATCCGCCAGCAGAATGTTGGTGTGCACCGGCCCCTTCACCATCTGGAACTCCCCGGTCTTCTGGTTGAACACCGTCATGCCCACAATGTCAGACGGCAGAAGATCCGGCGTGAACTGGAGCCGTTTAAACTCACACCCAAGAGCCAGCGAAAGCGTCTTTATGAGTGTCGTCTTCCCGCTGCCCGGCAGGTCGTTTAAAAGCACGTGGCCGCCCGAGAGCACCGCCATCAGTATCAGATCGATCTGCCTCCTTTTCCCCACGATAATCTTCTCCGTCTCGCGCTGCAGAAGCGCCGCGCAGTCTGCTGTCCTTTGCATATGCATCTTCCTCTCCCAAACATTGATTCTCAAAAAGGATTCCGGTAACTCTGCCGAAATCCTTTTCTCTGTTCCTATTTCTGCTGTGCCTGCGACTGTTCCAAAAGAGCTTTCAGGCGGGCGACCTCTGCCTGGGCTTCCTCGTTCTCCCGCTTCATCCGGCTGTCTCCTCGTGCAGCTCCTTCACCGCCTTATCCCTCTCCGCCCGCATCAGCTCCGCCTCCTCCCGGCATTCCTCGATCATCAGCTTCACTGTGTTGGCATCATACTCCCTCAGTATCTTCGAATACACGCTCACCAGCTCCTTCACATGGTACCGGAACTCGAACACCTCCCGGTACAGCGTCTCAAATTCCGGGTACGCCGACACCACCCGCTTTATGTCCCCGATGCGGTCGGAGGATATAAAATAAAGCCAGGCGTCCAGCTTTCCCCTTATACCAGTATTGTCGCAACATTTGCGAAAGATGTCAAGCGGAATTATCAGGTACTCCTGCAGCAGATCCAGCTTGAGCCCGGTGCTGAAGACCTGTTTTGAATAGTGGAGATACTGGTCCGGAATCTCCTTGAACTCTTTCGTGCTCTCCTCGATGAGCACGACGGTATAGACCTTTTTCACGTCCTTGTAGGAGAATCGTTTTCCCTCCCTCTCCCGCTCCTTCTTTGCCTGCACATATTGGCGCATCACCAGATCGCTGGAATAGCAGGCGCAGCGTGATCCGGGAAAATAGTACCCCATCCGCTGGATTTCCACGTTTACCAGTGCCCCGGAGGACAGACGGACCAGAATATCCATCACCAGCAGAGAGCTGTCCTCCGTAAGCCGGCTGGATTCGTTGGGCATCACACGCAGGATTTTCAGCTCCTCTCCCAGACAGAGGCTTAAAAAATCCTCCAGCCGTTCCGGATGTGCCTCCGGATCAAACACCTTTTTAAACACCGGGTCACAGGTGATATTTAATCCCCGTTCCCCCAGACAGAACTGCATGAAATTTTCCTGCAGCTCCCGCCCCAGTCCCGCATACCCGTCAAACGCCTCCGGATCCGCCTGGAGTGCGCGAAGAACCTCCGTCCGGTTCTCAAACGGCCCGCGGACAAGCTCTGGCAGCCCGCTTCTTTTCATCGACATAGATGACCTCCTTTACAAGATATGGATTTTAGAATTGGAAATTTTGGCCGAACGGCCCAGAACTCTGCAGAAAGACATCCGCAAATGATCTATATTTTCACTATAGCACAGGTCCTGCCCGGTGACAAGGACCAACCGAAGAAAAAGCCGGCAGGCAGGAATCCCTTCCCGCCCGCCGGCCCGGATATACAAGCTATATTCTACATATCTGACTCTCTCTTATGGTACATGATAAAGAGGATGGCCGCCAGAAGCGACGCCATACAGAACCAGATGGCCCGCTCCGCAAACAGGCTGCAGCACAGCACTCCCAGGCGCGCCGCCGAGGAATACCAGGTCGATCCAGTAGTAGTGGAGCCCCTCTCTGCGCTTCTTCCAGTTCCCCTTGTGCTCCGCGGAGCATAAAAGCTCCGTACCGCTCTTCAGATTCCCGGTGCACATGGTGCTGGAATACGCCTTGCCCCTTATCTTTTTAAACGCCTCGATCTGCATGGCGCAGATGAAGGCAATCATGGAATTGACCGCCGGATTGCCCTCCTGGGGGATAAATCCGGCGATAAACACCAGAAAAACCTCCACCCAGAGAACCGCCTCCCGCCAGTGAAGCATCGTCCGCTCGCCCACGTGAATGCGCACCTTCTCCGTGGCATAGATGCCCAGCGCGAATGCCACAATGGGGATCAGATAGTAGAACGCCCTCTGCCACTCTCCCTGCGCCAGGCTGATGCCCATGAGAACGATATTTCCCGTCTCCGCATTGGCAAACACGCCGCCGCGCATCAGGTACGAGTAGGCATCCATGAAACCGCCGGTCAGCGCCAGGATAGTGGCCAGGCGGAACGATTCAGACACAACGCCTTGTCTTACCATGAGAGTCTACCTTACTGTTCTTTCTGCTCTTTCTTTTCTCTTCTGTCTCTGTTCTTCTCCGCCTTCGGAGCCAGGTCGCCAGGCTTCATGCTCAGGTTGATTCTGCCCATCTTATCCACCTCGATGACCTTTACCGTCACCTCGTCGCCGATGTTCACCACATCCTCAACCTTGGCCACGCGCTTGTCGGACAGCTTGGAAATGTGGATCATGCCGTCCTTGTTGGGAGCCAGCTCCACGAACGCGCCGAAGTTCATGATGCGCACCACGGTGCCCGTAAAGATCTGGCCGGGCTCGATGTCGGTGACAATGCTCTCGATGATCTTGATGGCCTTCTGGATCATCTCTTTATCGGTACCGCAGACGGAAACGCTGCCGTCGTCGGAAATGTCGATCTTCACGCCGGTCTGCTCGATGATCTTGTTGATCACCTTGCCCTGCTTGCCGACCACGTCGCCGATCTTCGCGGGATCGATGGTGATCTGCTCGATCTTCGGAGCGTACTTGCCAACCTCCTTGCGCGGCTCGGCGATGACGGGAGCCATGATCTCATCTAAGATGTAGAGTCTGGCCTCTCTGGTCTTCGCGATGGCCTCCTCGATGATCGGCCGGGTGAGACCGTGAATCTTAATATCCATCTGGATCGCGGTGATACCTTTGTGGGTACCGCCCACCTTGAAATCCATATCGCCGAAGAAGTCCTCAAGTCCCTGGATATCGGTGAGCACGATGTAATCGTCGTCGGTTTCGCCGGTCACCAGTCCGCAGGAGATGCCTGCAACCGCCGTCTTGATCGGAACGCCCGCCGCCATTAAGGACAGGGTGGACGCACAGATGCTGGCCTGGGAGGTGGAACCGTTGGATTCCATGGTCTCAGACACGGTGCGGATCGCGTAGGGGAACTCCTCCTCGGAGGGAAGCACCGGAAGCAGCGCTCTCTCCGCCAGCGCGCCGTGACCGATCTCGCGGCGTCCCGGACCTCTGGACGGCTTAGTCTCGCCCACAGAGTAGGACGGGAAATTGTAATGGTGCATATAGCGCTTGGCCGTCTCGTTCTCGTCGAGGCCGTCCAGTCTCTGCGCCTCAGACAGCGGCGCCAGGGTGCAGACGTTCAGGATCTGGGTCTGTCCTCTGGTGAACATGCCGGAGCCGTGCACTCTCGGTAAAATATCGATCTCAGCAGCCAGCGGGCGGATCTCGGTGATGCCGCGGCCGTCCGGACGCTTGTGATCCTTGAGGATCATCTTGCGGACCGTCTTTTTCTGGTACTGGTAAATGGCCTCGCCCAGAACAGCCAGCCATTCCTCATTGTCCGCGAACGCCTCCTCCAGCTTCTCGGTGATCTGGCGGATGTTCTCCTCGCGGGTCTGCTTGTCGTCAGTAAATACGGCCGTCTCCATCTCCTCGGGCGTCACGATCTCCTTAATCGCCGCGAACAGCTCCTCCGGAACCGCGCAGCTGGTGTAGGAGTGCTTCGGCTTGCCGCACTCGGCCACGATGGTGTCGATGAACTTGATAACCTCCTGGTTCACCTCGTGCGCCTTGAAGATAGCGTCGATCATGGTCTGCTCCGGCACCTCTTTCGCGCCCGCCTCGATCATGATCACCTTCTCACGGGTGGAGGCAACGGTCAGAGCCATCTCGGACACCTTTCTCTGTGCGGAGGTGGGGTTCACGATGAACTCGCCGTCGATGAGGCCGATCTGCGTCATGGCGCAGGGGCCGTCGAAGGGGATATCGGAAATCGCCGTGGCGATGGCGGAACCCAGCATGGCAGTCAGCTCGGGGCTGCACTCCGGATCCACGGACATCACCAGGTTGTATAAGGTAACGTCATTTCTGTAGTCCTTCGGGAACAGGGGTCTCATGGGGCGGTCGATGACGCGGGAGGTGAGCACCGCGTTCTCGGAGGCCTTGCCCTCTCTCTTGTTGAAGCCGCCGGGGATCTTGCCCACGGAGTACAGCTTCTCCTCATACTCCACGCTCAAGGGGAAGAAATCGATTCCCTCCCTCGGTTTGTCGGATGCGGTGGCCGTGGAAAGAACCACTGTGTCGCCGTAGTGCATAAATGCGGCGCCGTTTGCCTGTGCCGCCACGCGGCCGATATCAACGGTCAGTGTCCGGCCGGCCAGTTCCATGGTGAAACTCTTGTACATGTCTTCTTTCTCCTTTTCTCTTCAAAAAATGCCCCGCCAGGTGCAGAAGACACCGAAACTACTGAAAAACGGCGATGGGTTCGCCGGCTTTTCAGCGGTCTCGGATGGATCGTTCTGCACATAACAGGTTTACATAAACAACTAGGTGGATTGCTCCACCCTACTGTTTATCATTACTTTCTGATGCCTAACTTCTCGATAAGCGCGCGGTATCCCTCCAGATCCGTCTTCTTTAAGTAGTCAAGGAGACCACGTCTCTGACCTACCATCTTGAGAAGTCCGCGTCTGGAATGATGGTCCTTCTGGTTTACCTTTAAGTGCTCGGTGAGCTCGGTGATTCTCGCGGTAAGGATCGCGATCTGAACCTCCGGTGAACCTGTGTCGCCCGGCTTTCTGCCATACTCGGCAATGATAGCTGCCTTCTTTTCCTTTGAAATCATGATGATTCCTCCTTATAAAATACATTACTTACCGTGTACCAAGTCTCCGGCTGGAGGAGCCTTCAAAAGACTGCGTACCGGCGTCAATTCATACCCGTTCAGTATAGCAGATGCATCTTTTATTGTAAAGATGTTTTTGTAAATGCGAGGAAATTTTTCTCCATGCGGAGGGCCATCTCCTCCGGCGGGAGGCCCTTGATCTGCGCGGCCAGCTCCATGTTCCCCCGAAGAAGGCCGGGAAGGTCAGAAAGCTCCATCTCTCCCAGCGCCCAGACCGCGGCGGAAAATCCGTCGGTCTCCACCATCAGCCGGTCCGCGCCCGCCCGCTCCGCCACCTGCCGGACCGCCGGATTGCTGGCCAGATCCGGTCCCAGGGTGAAGTAGCAGTCCAGCGCAAGGTAATCCTCCAGATGTTCCATGGACGAGTACCAGTGAACCAGGTAGGTGTTCTCGTATTTTTTATGGTGCGGGCGATCTCCGCCTCCATGCCCTTGGTGTGGAGAACCACCGGTTTTCCCATCTGCGCAGCCAGGTCAAGCTGGGCCTCAAAGGCCCGCCGCTGGATCTCCATGGGCACCTGGCACCAGACCGAATCCAGGCCGATCTCGCCGATCACCGGGACCCGTTCCAGAAACGGGCGCATTTCTCCCACCGAACATTTATCGCAGTGCCAGGGGTGCAGGCCGGCGGCGGGAAGAATATTCGCATTCCTAGCCGCCTCCTCAGACAGCCTCTCTGCCTGCGCCAGCGTGCCGGCACAGACCATGGTCACGATGTCCTGCTCCCTTCGCACCCGCCGCTCCGCCTCGGAGCCCAGATGGGCGTGGGCGTCGTAAATTCTTGTCATTTTCTCATGATCTCCTCATAAATCTGCTGGCGCAGGGCCCCCTGTCCGTAGAGCCACTGGCGGTCCCTGTGCTTCTCCTCCACGGCGATCTCGCAGGTGATGGAGGCGGGGCTGCCGCCCAGAATCAGAATCCGGTCGGACAGGTAGATGGCCTCGTCCATATCGTGGGTCACCAGGAGCACGGTGCGGTTCAGCCGCTCGCGGACCGACAGAAGCCAGTCCTGCATGTCGCCCCGGGAAATCACATCCAGCGCGCCGAAGGCTCATCTAACAGCAGGATGTCCGCCTGACACAGCGCGGTCCTTAAAAACGCCGCCCGCTGGCGCATTCCGCCGGAGAGGCTTGCCGGGTAGGCGTTCTCGTAACCCGCCAGGCCGAAGGCCTCAAAATTCTTCAGGGCCTCCTCCTTCGCCTCCTTCAGATGGCCGTGAATGCTTCCGTAGAGGCAGACATTTTCCAGGATCGTCTTCCAGGAGAACAGCAGATCGTCCTGGGGCATGTAGGCGAAATGCCCGGACACGCCCCGGATCTCCCCGCCGTCCACCTGGATGCGCCCGCGCTCCGGCGCAAGGATTCCGGCCAGCATGTTTAAGATCGTGGACTTTCCGCTGCCGGAGGGGCCGAGCAGGCTTACAAACTCCCCCTCCCGGAGCTGGAAGTTTACGTTTTCCACAATCGGTTTGTTTTCATAGGTAAATGAGAGGTCGGAAACCGACAGCTTCATATCGTTCCTCCGCTATTCCGGTAAAAATTCGTTGGTGAAGCAGATGTCCGTGGGCACGGCCTCCCCGATGACGCCGTACTCCACCATGAAATCCGTGTAGTTCTCCCAGACGGACTCCTTCATCTCACCCCAGCGGTCCGCGTCCTCCATGTACTTTTCGGACAGGTAGTTCTGGGACATCTTGAGCATCTCGATGTCGTAGTCCGGGGCATAATTCTGGAGAATCTCAGCGGCGGCATCGGGGTTTTCGATGGCGTACTCATAGCCTCTGGCCGTGGCCGCTAAGAAGCTCTTTATCATCTCCGGATCGCTCTCGATGAGTTCGTTGTTGGTGATGATCACCGGCGTGTAGTAGTCCAGGCGCTCGTCCAGCTGACGGACCTCCATGTAGTTGATGGGGAAGCCGGCCAGCTCACATTTCACGTTGTCCCAGGCCTCATAAAACCACATGATATCCACCTTGTCCTTAAGCGCCGCAAACCCGGAGCCGTCGGAGATCACCATGTTGAGTTTGGAGAAATCTGCCCCGTTCTGGGTCATCAGGGCCTCCAGAACCGCGGACTCGCCGGGGCCGCCCCAGCCTGCATAGGTCTTGCCCTCAAAATCCTTGACGGAGGTAATATTCTTGTCCGCGTAGGTGGCAAAGCCGGAGGTGTTGTGCTGGATGATCGCCGCGATGGCCTTGACGGGCAGCGGATCCTGGGAGGCCAGGGCGATGGTCACATCCTCCTGGTAGCTGATGCCAAAATCGCCTTTTCCCACGGCGACCAGGGTGGCCGTGGCTCCCTCCGTGGGCTCCACGATGTTCACATTCAGTCCCTGCTCCTCGTAGTAGCCTGATCCAGCGCCACATACATGCCGGTGTGGTTGGTGTTGGCCACGTAGTCGAGAATGACGGTCACATCCTTAAGCCCGCCGGCTGCCTCCTCGCTCTCTCCGTCCGCATCCGCCGCGGTTTCCGTGTCAGTCTCCGCCCCCTGTTTCAACAGCCGCCGTCTCCGCCGCGGCCTCGCT